>CAWBKZ010000004.1:0-202736 GCA_963789545.1 uncultured Flavobacteriaceae bacterium
ATGGCGTCCTGAACAATCTTTACGGACTCGGGATATTCTGCGCGGATGTATACAATACCATAACTGGCATGGGCTACATATCCTGCGATGAGCATTCCAAATAAAACCGAATGAGGTCGTTCCTCCAACAAATAGCGATCGGAATAGGCACCCGGATCACCTTCATCGGCATTGCAGATGATAAATTTGGTGTCATTCTTCTCATTTCGGCAAAACTCCAGTTTCATTCCCATAGGAAAACCTGCCCCTCCACGTCCCCGCAGATTGGACAGTTTAATTTCTTCCAAAATTGCTGACGAATCTTTTTTTAATGCTTCCTTAAATGGTTTGTAGTACTGCGCAATATCAGTAAATGGGGCAGTTAAGATAGCTGCTCCAGAAGCTTTTACCGTATAGAAATCAGAATTCAAGGGTTCTTTGGCCTCCAGAATTTTATCCAACTTTCCTATGGCATTACCCGAATAGTTTTTCCCTTTATAATGGAAGGCGCTATTTTCGTGGCATCTGCCTAGGCAGGTCATATGACCAATCTGATTTTTTTTGAAATTCGTTTCAAGGTTTTCAATTACGTTTTCTTGTGTTCCCGCACAAACGCAAGCCGTTCCGTTACAAACATACACTTCCTTGCCTTTATTTTCGGGTTTAAGAAAATCGTAAAAACTAGCTGTTCCGTAGGCATTTGCTTTCCCGATCAGGAATTCGTCGGCCAATTTAGCCAGTGCTTCCTCACTAGGAGATCCAGTGGGTTTTGCCAGTTCTCCTAACTTACTAAAAAGACTTTCTTCTACTGATTTTCTACCTAGTAGCTCACTTAAATTATCGGACATATCATTAACTGGCTTTACTATTTTGTTTATTTAATTTCGTGCGATGTGCATTGGAGTAACAGGTTGCCCTTTCCCCTCTGCAAAAAGCAAACAAGGTAATCCCTAATTCCTTAGCGTAATCTACCGCAAGCGATGATGGTGCCGAAACGGCTGCTAAAAATGGGATTCTTGCCTTAAAACATTTAATCACTATCTCATAGGAAATCCTACCACTAACGGTAATTATCTTAGCTTCATGTAGCTTTTTTGAGTTGATTATTTTCCCTACTACCTTATCTACTGCATTGTGTCTTCCAATATCTTCCATAGAACACAACAACTTACCGTCTATGGTAAAAGCAGCGGCTGCATGCGTTCCACCAGACAATTTAAAGTCTGACTGAAAGGTGTTCATTTTTTCAAATAACTGATGGATTAACTCCATATCAATTTTTTGGTCGTCAGCTATGGGGCTTCCAGCAAAGGCGAGATCTTCTAATTCTGTTTTCCCACAGATTCCGCAAGAAGAAACCGATAAAAGGCTGCGACTATTGGAATATCCTTCCCCTAATTTATCCTTAGGAATAGTAACATTAACGATGGTTACCACCCCTTCGTCATTCTCTTTTTTCAGAACAATTTCGGGAATAAAATTCACATCGTTTATGATTCCTTCCGAATGCAATAAGCCACGAACCAGATTTTCATCTTCGCCGGGTGTTCTCATGGAAACAGTGAAAGGGGTATTATTAATATCTATCTGAAGTGCTTCTTCAACAGTAAGCCAGTCCACAATTTTTTGTGAAGCTTCCATTTCAAATTTACTGCCTTCATATTTCCTTGTTGCCATGGTATTTTTTACATAAAAGGATCCGGTACCCAAATTTAAAGGAAAATAACGGATGCTAGTGTTAAAATGCGGATGGAAGAATGGGTTTACTAAGCTTCAATTTAAAATAGCCCAGTAATATTTCCTTCATTATCGATATTAATATTTTCTGAAGCAGGATGCGCAGGAAGCCCTGGCATACGCATCATATCGCCTGTAATTGGTACTACAAAACCCGCTCCCGCTGCGATTTCAATTTCCCGAATGGTAATGGTGAAATCTCTTGGACGGCCTATTAGCGTTGGATCGTCTGACAGTGATTTTTGGGTTTTTGCAATACAAACAGGTAAATGGTCTAGCCCTAAAGCCGTTATCGTTCTCAGGTTTTTGCGTGCTACTGCACTATAATCAACACTCTTGGCTCCGTATATTTTAGTGGCTATGGTTTCAATTTTTGACGTCATATCCATATCCCAGCTATAAAGGGGTTTAAAGTTGGATTCTCCCGATTCCACAACCTCAACAATTTGTTTCGCTAAATCCAGTGCCCCTTTTCCTCCTTTAGCCCAAACTTCTGCAAGTGCCACCCGAACATTATTCTTTTTTGCGAATGCTTCTATAGCGGCAATCTCTTCATCGCTATCGGTTAAAAATTTATTGATAGCAATAACAGGAATAATATTGAATTGACGCACATTCTCCAAGTGCTTTTCAAGATTTGGAATTCCATTTAGCAAGGCATCCACATTGGGTTCGGTCAACGATTTTAAATCGGCGCCTCCGTGATATTTAAGGGCTCTAATAGTAGTAGTAATCACCACTGCTTTTGGAGCAAGGCCCGCGCTTTGACATTTTATATCCAGAAATTTTTCGGCACCCAAATCGGCTCCAAAACCAGCTTCGGTAACGGTATAATCGCCTAAAGTCATTCCCATGCGGGTTGCAATCACAGAATTTGTTCCCTGTGCGATGTTCGCAAAGGGTCCCCCGTGAATAATAGCCGGATTCCCTTCTATGGTCTGTACTAAATTTGGTTTAATTGCATCCTTTAGTAGGGCCGCCATAGCGCCTTCCACTTTTAACTCACGCGCGTACACTGGTTTGCGATCCATAGTATAGCCTATAAAGATGGACCCCATGCGCTTTTTCAAGTCTTCCATGTCATTTGCCAGGCATAAAATGGCCATAATCTCTGATGCGGCAGTAATATCGAAACCTGTCTCCCTTGGCACTCCGGAGGTAGTTCCTCCAAGCCCAATAACAATATTGCGCAGGGAACGGTCGTTCATATCCATCACACGTTTCCACGTAACCGTTCGGGCGTCGATACCAAGGGAATTTGTTCTACTTTGAATATTATTGTCGATTACGGCGGAAAGTAAATTATGTGCCTTTTCAATGGCAGAAAAATCGCCCGTAAAATGCAGGTTGATATCCTCCATGGGCAGTACTTGTGAATAGCCACCTCCTGTTGCGCCTCCTTTTATTCCAAAAACGGGGCCCAATGAAGGTTCTCTAAGAACCACCACTGTTTTCTTTCCCAATTGATTCAATCCCTCGGAAAGGCCAATAGACATGGTAGTTTTTCCTTCACCAGCCGGTGTTGGGGAAATAGCGGTTACCAAGATTAGATTGCTCTTTGCTGCTTTTTTCAAATCAATTTTAGAAAGAGGAAGTTTGGCTTTATACTTCCCATACATTTCTATATCATCAGGATTTAATCCTAGTTTTTTAGCAATAGAGGTAATATTTTTTAGTTCTATTGTTTTTGCTATTTCTAGATCGGTCATAGTTGTTTAATTTTTTTTAAGAAGTGTCCAAATTAATAATAAACAACCATAATACATAAAAAACTTGAAAAGAGAATGTTTTCAAGTTAAAAAGTAAGCGCTATATTTTTGAATTTTATTTGAAATTGAACTTTTAGAAGGCACTATTAAAAACAAAAAAAGCCCATCCATATGGATAAGCTTCTCATCGGTCTATTTCTAAACCACAAGCCACTTTCTAAGTGACTCAACACAACATCTTGTTGCGGTCTGGACGAGACTCGAACTCGCGACCCCCTGCGTGACAGGCAGGTATTCTAACCAACTGAACTACCAGACCAAGTTTTTCAATCTACCTTTCGGCGGACCCCAACAACAGTTGGGCATAGTGAAAAATTGTTACCATACATTTTAGGATTGCTCCCTTGCCGTATTAAGCGGTGGCAAATATACCACTCCATTTCATTTTCGCAAACTATTTTTTTAAAAAATAAAAGTTTTTATCCAAACTTCTGCCGCTCCACTAAATAGGTAGTCAAAATCTTATTAAAACTTTCATTGATGTCAGACAGGACATACTTTATTCTGTATTGTGCGCAGCGCAATTGAAGCTCCTTAAAATACTCCTGCACCCCTTTTTCATATTGTTCTTTAATATTATCTGCATACAGATTTACAAATTCACCTGTTTCAACATCAACAAAACGCTTGGGTCGATTGTTGAAATCGAAATTAACCTCTCGTTTTTTATCAAAAGTGTGAAATAAAATTACTTCGTGCTTGTTGTATTTTAAATGCTGAAGCGCCTCAAAAAGTTTTTCTGCTTCAGCATCACTTTGAAACATATCGGTAAAAAGGAAAACAAGAGATCTACGCTTCAACTTTTCAGCAATTAAGTGAAGGTGTTCGTAGGTTTTGGTTTCGGTTTTTTCTTTTGAAGAGAGCAAGGCTTCATTTAATTTTTGAAGCAGCATTTGGTGGTGGCGTTCACTTCCCTTTTCCGAGGCATAAAATTCGTATTCATCACTATAAACGCTTAACCCCACAGCATCGCGCTGACGTTTCATCAAATTCATGATTGCTGCGGAAGCCAAAACTGAAAACCCTATTTTGTTTAATGAATTTATATTGAATTGTTTAAGCTTTGGATAGTGCATCGAACTGCTGTTGTCCACAATTAAATGGCAACGCAGGTTTGTTTCTTCTTCGTAACGTTTGGTGTAAAGTTTATCAGTTTTTGCAAACAGTTTCCAGTCTATATGCTTGGTACTTTCGCCGTTGTTGTAGATTTTATGTTCGGCAAATTCAGCAGAAAAACCGTGAAACGGACTTTTATGAAGTCCAGAAATAAAGCCTTCTACCACTTGTTTTGCAAGCAGCTCCAGGTTTTTAAAACCCGTAATTTCGTTTATTTCTTTTTCTATATGCATTTTTCGGGTTATGAGTTATGAGTTATGCTTATATAGGAAATAATTTCATAACTCTGAGCTCATAACTATTTTTGAATTTTATCCACAATTCCGTATGCAACGGATTCTTCAGCGTCCATCCAATGGTCACGATTAAAATCTTTCATTACTTTTTCAAAATTTTGACCGCAATTTTCAGCTAAAATTCGTGCGCTTATCTCCTTTGTTTTTAAAATTTCCTGAGCAGTAATTTCAATATCACTAGCAACACCACGAGCTCCACCACTAGGTTGGTGGATCATTACACGTGCATGTGGCTGAATAAATCGTTTTCCCTTTTCACCAGCGGAAAGTAAAATACTTCCCATTGATGCTGCCAAACCGGTACAAATGGTTGAAACTGGACTTTTTATACTCTTAATGGTATCATAAATTGAAAACCCCGAAGTAACATATCCCCCCGGACTGTTTATGTAGAATTTAATTTCATCATGGCTCAATGCGTCCAGATACATCAGTCTGTCCACAACGTGGCGTGCACTTTTATCATCCACCATTCCCCAAAGGAAGACTTTGCGTTCCTCTAGTAATTTGCCATCTATTTTATCTTGTACTTTATTTGTTTTTTCCATAGTATTTTCTTGATTGGACTTAGCACTAAAATAACAAAAGGCCTAGCAATATGCCAAGCCTTTTGTAGTTTAATTTTTCTTAATCAAAATATTTTACAAAAGCGAATCAATAGCTTCAGCGTAAACATTTTTAGGAGCAACACCTACTTGACGGCCTACTACTTCGCCATTTTGGAAAACCAAAACAGTTGGAATGTTACGTACTCCATATTTTGCGGCAAACTCTTGGTTTGCATCCACATCTACTTTTCCTACCACAGCTTTGCCGTCGTATTCTTTTCTTATTTCTTCAATGATGGGCCCTACCATTCGGCAAGGTCCGCACCAGGCTGCCCAAAAGTCAACCAATACGGGTTTGTCACTTTTTAAAACCGTTTCTTCAAATGTTGCGTCTGTTATTTCTAATGCCATAATCTTTGTTTTTTAATGATATTACAAAAGTAATCAATTTTTCGCGAAACCTTTGTGTGTTAATATATGTTTAGGAAATGTTAGTATTGATTATTTCTATTGTTAATTCAACTTATAACTCAACTGCTCTCGTTCCAATTCATCCAGCAATTCCTTTGAAATATTGATTTTATGTTTCCTGCTGGGCATGGTAAGATGGATCTTTTCTTCGTTTTCATAAACAACAAAAAACAGCTGTTTTTCTCCTTTATGGGTTTTTACAAGATTTTTAAGTGAATTGATTTTTCCTTCTTTCAATTCGTTTAAAGGAATTGTAAGCGTTAATTTTTTTCCGTGGGTTTCCATCACATCGTGAAGCAATTGGATGCTGTTATACTGAAGCCGTGGTTCGCCTTTTTTACCTGTATCACGATTGGTCCAACCTTCTTTCACAAATACACGCCCATAAATAAAGCTATTCGGAACCAAGAAATGGCGCCATTTTAAATACTCTTCGCCAAAAATTTTGAAGTCATAACTATCCTCATAATCTTCAACAGTAAAAATTGCCCAACCCTTTCCGGCTTTTGATTCTCTGTGCTGTACATCGCTCACGACTCCACCAAAACACATTTCCTTATTGAGATAATCTTCCAAATGATTAAAATGTGAAACCTTGCAATTGGTGAAACTTTTCATTTCAATTTTAAAATCATCCAATGGATGACCAGAAATATATACTCCCACCACTTCGCGTTCCTGTTTTAGTTTTTTCATGGTTCCCCATTCCTCACATGGTGGAACTTCGGGTTCGGGAATTTGCACTTCACTTGCATCGCCAAAAAGACTCACTTGTGAAGAATTTTGTGTTTCTTGATATTTTGCGGCATAACGTAATACTTTTTCAATAAACATCACGCCATCGCCATCATCGTGAAAATATTGCGCGCGGTGCGTGTCAAAACTATCGAAACCTCCCGCCAATGCTAAATTTTCAAATGCTTTTTTATTTGCGGAACGCAAATCGATTCGCTTTGCCAAATCGAAAACTGATTTGTATTTTCCATCTTTTCTGTGTTCAACAATCGTTGCTACGGCACTGCTTCCAACACCTTTTACGGCGCCCATCCCAAAACGGATGGCGCCTTGATCGTTAACCGTAAATTTATGAAAGGATTCGTTGACATCAGGACCCAAAACCGTAAGGCCCATGCGCTTGCATTCGTCCATAAAAAAAGTACCTGTTTTATGTCACTCATATTATTACTAAGCACCGCCGCCATATATTCTGCGGGATAATGTGCTTTTAAATAGGCCGTTTGATAGGCAATCCAAGCATAACAAGTGGAATGGGATTTATTGAAAGCGTAACTAGCAAAAGCTTCCCAATCTTTCCAGATTTTTTCAAGCTTTTCTGCATCGTGGCCTTTTTCTGAAGCTTGGGCAACAAATTGCGGCTTCATTTTATCGAGAACCGATTTTTGTTTTTTACCCATCGCCTTTCGTAATACGTCGGCTTCACCTTTTGTGAAACCCGCCAGTTTCTGCGACAATAGCATCACTTGCTCCTGATAAACCGTAATTCCGTATGTTTCTTTTAAATATTCTTCCATTGCGGAAAGATCGTATTCAATTTCTTCCTCGCCGTGTTTTCTTCTTACAAAACTGGGAATGTATTCCATCGGGCCTGGGCGGTACAGTGCGTTCATCGCAATCAAATCTGCAAATACCGTGGGCTTCAATTCCTTCATATACTTTTGCATTCCTGCAGATTCATACTGAAAAATCCCAACTGTTTCTCCTCTTTGGAAAAGCTCATAGGTTTTTTCATCATCCAGCGGAAAAACATCCGGATCGAGATCAATGTTGTGTTTGTGCTTTACGAGTTTTACCGTGTCTTTTATTAAGCGTCAAAGTTTTCAACCCCAAGAAATCCATTTTCAGCAATCCCGCACTTTCCACCACCGAGTTATCAAATTGGGTAACGTATAAATCTGAATCTTTTGCAGTAGCAACAGGAACGAAATCGGTAATGTCACTGGGCGTAATAATTACTCCACAAGCATGAATTCCAGTATTCCGAACGGAGCCTTCTAAGATTTTTGCCTGATTTATTGTTTGCGCCTCAAGATCACTTCCTTCGGAAAGATTTAAAAGTTCGTTTACTTTTGGAAGTTCATCGCTGCGGAAACGGCTTCGCAATTCCGCATCGCTCAAACCGAAAATTTTGTTCAGTTTGGTCATGTTCGGAATCAATTTCGAAATTCTATCGGCTTCATTCAAAGGCAAATCCAAAACTCGAGCAGTATCGCGAATGGAAGATTTTGCAGCCATGGTTCCGTATGTTATAATCTGTGCTACTTGGTTGCTTCCGTATTTATTGATTACGTAATCCATCACTTTGCTTCGGCCTTCATCATCAAAATCGATATCGATATCTGGCATACTCACACGATCTGGATTTAGGAAACGCTCAAAAAGCAAATCGTACTTTATAGGGCAGATATTCGTGATTCCCAAACAATACGCCACGGCACTTCCTGCCGCAGAACCACGACCCGGACCCACGGAAACATCCATTTTTCTGGCTTCGGCAATGAAATCCTGTACAATCAAAAAGTAGCCGGGATAACCTGTATTTGCAATTACTCCAAGTTCAAAATCGAGTCGTTGTTTAATTTCCTTTACCCGTTCTGAAGCATTTTCAGGTATTTCGGAATCGGTCAAAGCTTCATAAGAAACCTCTATTAATTCAGGATAACGTTTTTTTGCTCCTTCATAAGTTAAATAGCGTAGATAGGCATTTTCCCCTCGTTTGCCTCCATCAACATCTTCTGAATTCAAAAATGATTTAGGAATGCCAAAATTGGGAAGCAATACATCACGATGCAAAGTGTAAGGCTCAATTTTTGAAACTACTTCCTCAATATTCAAAATTGCTTCTGGAAGATCTTTAAACAAGGACTTCATTTCGTCCTGCGACTTGAAATAATATTCTTGGTTTGGTAAACCATAGCGATAACCCCGACCACGGCCAATAGGTGTAGCTTGTTTTTCACCATCTTTTACACAGAGCAAAATATCATGGGCGTTAGCATCTTCTTTGTTTATATAATAGGTATTGTTGCAGGCTATGATTTTAACATTATTCCGTTTTGCCATTTCAACCAACACATCATTAACGCGCTTTTCGTCTTCTTGATCATGACGCATAATTTCCACATAAACATCTTCGCCAAATTGTTCTTTCCACCAAAGTAATGCTTCCTCAGCTTGGTTTTCTCCTATATTCAATATTTTTCCGGGCACTTCGCCGTAAAGGCTTCCCGTTAAAACAATAATGTCTTCTTTGTATTTTTCGACAATGTTTTTATCAATCCGCGGCACATAATAAAATCCCTCGGTATAAGCAATGGAGGCCATTTTTGCCAAATTATGATAACCGTTTTTGTTTTTGGCAAGCATTACAATTTGATAACCATTATCTTTATGGTTTTTATTTAAATGGTCTTCGCAGACAAAAAATTCGCACCCAACAATTGCTTTTATTGGTTTTGCCGAAGGTTCTTCTTCATCATTTTTTGGTAAATCTGCAAGTGCTTTATTGTAATTGGAAACGGCCTGCACAAAATGAAATGCACCCATCATATTACCCGAATCCGTAATTGCTACAGCTGGCATATTATTTTCAACGGCAGCATTCACCAAATCTAAAGTGCTGGATGTGGATTGCAAAATTGAAAACTGTGAGTGGTTGTGAAGGTGCACAAATGGCGCATCTTCAAGCGTTTCAACGTTTTCTTTAATTTCATCTGATGAAATTTCCTCTATTTCTGAAGCGGCCTGCATTTGCTTCCGTATTCTTTCCGAAGCTTTTTTGAGGTTGATATGCTCCAACCCAATGAGTTGAATGATCTGCGGATTTTCCTTGGAAAAATTTTCGAAATAATCCGGCTGTACATCAAGCTCTTCCTTCGTAAAAATCTGACGACGAACCAATTCGAGAAAACACCGTGTAGTTGCCTCAACATCTGCAGTTGCATTGTGTGCTTCGGCGAAAGGTTCGTTAAATAGAAATTCGTGAAGTTCCGTTAATGTTGGCAATTTAAATTTCCCGCCACGGCCACCAGAAATTTGGCACATTTGTGCGGTAGTTTCGGTACAAGTATCCAAAACCTTCATTTTGGGTAATGGATTTTCTAATCCCAATCGGAAAAATTCCGCGCCCATTATATTTACATCAAATCCTACATTCTGACCAACAATGAACTTTGTTTTTAAAAGCGCAGCTTGAAATTTTTCAGCTACTTCTTCTAAAGAAATTCCTTCTTTAGTTGCCAATTCTGTAGAAATCCCGTGGATTTTTTCTGCATCAAAAGGAATGTTAAACCCTTCTGGTTGCACCAAATAATCTTGATGCTCAATCAAATTTCCCATTTCATCGTGCAACTGCCAAGCAATCTGGATACAGCGAGGCCAGTTATCGCTATCACTCACGGGAGCGTTAAAGCGCTTGGGCAGACCTGTTGTTTCGGTATCGAAGATTAAATACATTGGATTTTTGATTGCAGATTAACGATTGTTGAGCTTTAAACTAAGTAGGTAAAAATAGAAAAACCTCACGCTTTTGGGAAGTAAAATTATTAGTAGTTGTTCACAATAAAAAACCGTCCTTGAAATAATCCAAGGACGGTTTTTTTCTTCTTTTTGAAAGTTTATTTATTAAGCGACTACAGCTTCAAAATTTTTGGCACTTTCGCACGCGTTGTTAATTGTATCACGCTGGTTAGTTAAAATTTTCTGCGTTGTAGGAGGCAATGTAGTATCTTCAATCACTTCATTATATTCTTCTACGGCAGCTTTTTCACCTTTTTGAACTTCTTTTAAAATGGTCTCTTCGTCATTTGAAGAAAACGCAGTCTCGATGTCCATCCATGTGCGGTGCAATGCTCCAGTTGTGCTTCCACCTTTATCAGGAGTTTCACCATAGTTTCTTATCTCGGTTTTTATTTCGTGACCAAAACTATTTCTTTTTTGAGCTTGTTCGTTAAAGAATTGCTTCAGTTGTGTATTCTCAACATTTTCTGCTGCTTTTTTATAACCCTTTTCAGCGTCATAATTTTTCTCTAACAGTTCGTTTAATTTGTTCGTCATTTTTTCAGTAAACTTCATATTCTTACGTTTTAAATTATACAGTTATTTTTTCATCATCATTATCATTCCTCTAAAGACAACTGTTTAACTTCATTCGGATATATCCTAACATAGCATGAATAAAGGCGTTCAACAAATTATTAACCTAAGTTTAGTTGAATTTAACAAGGTTTAACCTTTGAAGTGGATCTTTGCATAAAATCATTATTTAATATGCAACATCAAACTGGCCTTCTGTAATTTCCGTTCTGTCTGTGATAAAGGAAAAGGTACCCTTTATGGTTTTTGCGGTAGTATCGTGCTCAAGAATATTTACCAAACCTTCGGCAGTAGTCTCCGGGCCATTAACGCCTTGGTATTTAGCTGCAAAACCTCCTCTTGGTAAAGTGTATTGACCAGGTTCCACACCAGCGGTTACGGAAATCAATATAGTAGAATTTGCAGTACTCCCCGAAGTTATGATGGTGTTACCCGTGTTGCGAGAAGTTACGGTTATTGGCAAAAACTGATTGCCGTCAACTTTGGCACTAAAAGTTCCCGCATTGGATGGATCTGTAATATCGCCACCTGAATAAGAAACATTGTTCAAAGCTCCTTTTGAAACATATATTGTGTCAATCCCCGGAAGAAAAGCATTAAAATTGAAAGTTCCCGAAATGGTCTTGTTTGCTTCGTTTACTGATGAAATAGTTACCACACCTTCCCCATTAGGCCTGGTTGTATAAATACTCCCGCCAATATCTTCATAAATCGCATAATTAGGGAGTCCTTCTGCGATAGTAAAATTTCCTTCAGCCAAGCGTGAAAGATTTAATGTAAGCGATTGCTCATCCGTAAACCCTTGAATGGTAAGACTGCCGTCTTCATTTAAAGCTGCACGTGCATCGGTAGACCTGTAAAGGTTATTATCAATATTGGCTTGCAAAGCAACATCATTGGTTTGTATATCATCACATGAAATAAGTAACAATGCGGCCAAAAGAACAAATAGAATATTTTTCATCGGTTAAGGTTTATTTAGGGGTTTTGACAAATGTAAAATAAATACTTTAATTGATTGAATTTCAAAAAGAAAATATACTATCTTTGCCGTCCTTAATTATAACCGGGGTCGGGAACCCCAAAAATTAATTTAAACATGCCTGTAAAAATCAGACTACAAAGACACGGAAAGAAAGGTAAGCCTTATTTCTGGATTATCGCTGCGGATAGCCGCAGTAAAAGAGATGGTAAATTTCTTGAAAAATTAGGATTTTACAATCCAACAACAAACCCTGCACAGATTGACCTTGATGTGGACAGCGCTGTAAAATGGCTTCAAAACGGAGCACAACCTACAGATACTGCCCGTGCTATTCTTTCTTATAAAGGAGCTTTAATGAAAAACCACCTTGCTGGTGGTGTTCGTAAAGGTGCTTTGACCGAAGAGCAAGCTGAAGCAAAATTTAACGAGTGGTTAGAGTCTAAAAAAGGGACAATCGATCACAAGAAAGCGACTCTTTCTGAAGCTAAGGATAAAGCCAAAGCTGAAAAACTTGCTGCTGAAAAAGCTGTAAGCGAAAAACGTGCCGCTGATGCCGCTGCCGCTGCCGCTCCTGCAGAAGAAGTTGTTGAAGAAACAGAAGCTACCACGGAAGTTCCTGTAGAAGAAACTGCTAAAACTATTGATGAAGTTGCAGAAGAAGCGAAAGCTGAAACTGAAAAAGCTACTGAAGCTCCTGTAGAAGAAGCTAAAGAGAAGAAGAAGAAGATCCTCTTCCACTGAAGCTACAGAGGACGAAGAGAAAAAAGCATAAATTTCAGAACGATGCAAAAGGAGAATTGCTTCTACTTGGGCAAAATCGTTAGGAAATATAGCTTTAAGGGAGAACTACTTATCAAACTTGATACAGACGAACCCGAACTTTTTACTGAAATGGAATCGGTTTTTGTGGAACAACGCAAAAATCTGATTCCATTTTTTATTGAAGAAAGTTCACTACACAAAAGTGAACTCCTACGTGTCCGTTTTGAAGATGTAAAAAACGAAGCAGAAGCGGATGCCCTGATTGGTGCACATCTATACCTTCCATTGGAATTTCTTCCAAAACTTTCTGGCAACAAATTCTACTATCACGAAATCATTGGTTTTACTGCTGAAGACGCGTCTTTTGGAAAAATTGGAAAAATTACTGGTGTTAACGACACTACATCACAAGCTTTATTTGAAATAGATAGAGACGGAAAACAAATTTTGATTCCGATGATTGATCATTTCATAAAAAAAGTGGATCGGGAAAATAAAACAATTCTTCTTGATGTACCGGCTGGATTGATAGAAATGTATTTATAATTCTGAATTTAGAATTCAGAATTCAGAATTAAATGAACAAACCTTTCAAATTTAAAAAATTCACTGTTGAACAAGACCGCTGTGCAATGAAAATTGGCACGGACGGAGTTTTGCTCGGCGCTTGGGTTTCTTTAAAAAACAATCCTTTTTCGATTTTGGATATTGGTGCCGGCACAGGAATTATCGGTTTACAATTGGCACAACGTTCCAATGCCGAATTGATTGACGCCCTTGAAATTGATGAAAACGCTTACGAACAGTGCGTTGATAATTTTGAAAATTCCCCTTGGGGTGACCGGCTCTTTTGTTATCACGCTTCTTTGGAAGAGTTTGTGGAAGAAATTGAGGACAAATATGACCTTATCATTTCCAACCCCCCATTTTATTCTCCCCCTCTGCCTGCGGCATCTCCCCTGAAAGGGGAGAAAATTATTTCTATTCCTCGAGAATTGGCTCGTTTTAACGATGCGCTTCCTTTTGATGAATTGATTGAAAGCGCTTCGCTTTTACTTTCTGACGAAGGTATTTTTGCTCTAATCATTCCACGAAAAGAAGAGGAAAAATTTATCAAAATGGCTTCGGAAGTAAATCTTTTTCCGAATAGAATTTGCAGAGTTCGCGGTACTGAAACTTCCGAAGAAAAAAGAAGCATGCTTGAGTTTTCATTTGAAAAAATTTCGCCAAAAATTGAAAATCTCACTATTGAAAATTCAAGGCATGATTATACCGAAGATTACCAAAATCTTGTACAGGATTTTTACTTGAAAATGTAGGTCTTTAAGCTTGTGATTTCTACATTTGTATTCCTTTTAAATACTTATAGATGAAACCAGATTTATTCGAAGCTCCCGATTATTACAATCTTGACGAATTACTTTCCGAAGAACATAAATTGGTACGCCAAGCCGCCCGTGATTGGGTAAAGCGCGACGTATCTCCCATTATAGAAGAATACGCTCAAAAGGCAGAATTTCCAGAACAGATAATTAGCGGTCTTGCCGAAATTGGCGCTTTTGGTCCTTACATTCCTGAGGAGTACGGCGGTGCTGGGCTTGATCAAATTTCATACGGATTAATCATGCAGGAAATTGAGCGCGGTGATAGTGGCGTTCGCAGTACGGCTTCCGTTCAATCTTCATTGGTTATGTATCCTATCTGGAAATACGGGAACGAAGAACAACGAAAAAAATATTTACCAAAACTCGCTTCTGGCGAATGGATGGGTTGTTTCGGATTGACTGAGCCAGACCACGGAAGTAATCCCGGCGGAATGACTACTAACTTTAAAGACAAAGGCGACCACTATCTTTTGAACGGCGCCAAAATGTGGATCAGCAATGCTCCTTTTGCTCAGGTTGCCGTAGTTTGGGCAAAAAATGAGGAAGGTAGAATCCACGGCTTGATTGTGGAGCGTGGCATGGAAGGTTTTTCAACACCGGAAACTCACAACAAATGGTCACTTCGTGCTTCGGCAACTGGTGAACTTATTTTTGATAACGTAAAAGTTCCCAAGGAAAATTTGCTTCCAAACAAATCTGGATTGGGCGCACCGCTTGGCTGTCTTGATTCCGCGCGTTATGGAATCGCTTGGGGAGCCATTGGAGCAGCGATGGATTGCTATGATACGGCACTTCGTTATTCAAAAGAAAGAATTCAATTTGGAAAACCCATTGGACAATTCCAACTTCAGCAGAAAAAACTTGCCGAAATGATTACAGAAATCACCAAAGCTCAACTGTTAGCTTGGCGTGTTGGCGTTTTGCGAAATGAGGGCAAGGCTACCTCAGCCCAGATTTCTATGGCGAAACGCAACAATGTAGATATGGCAATCAATATAGCCAGAGAAGCAAGACAAATGTTGGGTGGAATGGGAATTACTGGCGAATACAGCATTATGCGCCATTCTATGAATCTTGAAAGCGTTATTACTTATGAAGGCACACATGATATTCACTTGTTGATTACCGGATTGGATATTACAGGACTGAATGCCTTTCAATAAATAATTTTCAAAATAAATTTTAAAAAAGGTTTCGTTTAATCGAGGCCTTTTTTGTTTCTAGAGCAAGTTGTATCTTTCTGAAAACAATTGACGCATGTCTTCAAAAACTAGAATGTATCGTGCCTACCAAACAGCCCGACGGATTTCATTCAACAATGATTCAAAATTCATTATTTTCAGCGATTGCCATCGCGGTGACAACAGCTTTGCGGACGACTTTGCCAACAACAGAAACATATACTTTCATGCGTTACAAAATTATTACAAAAATGGTTTCACATACTGTGAAGTTGGTGATGGAGATGAGCTTTGGGAGAACCTATTTTTTAAGGACATTTTTGAGGCACATCAAAATGTGTATGAATTGATGAAATTATTTTACTCAGAAAATAGGCTTTACAGAATAGTGGGCGACCATGATATGGTTTATTTGAATCAAAAGTTTGTTGAGAAAACACTTTTTACCTATTTCGACAAAATAACCGGAAAGGACGCACCGTTATTCCCCGGAATCAAATTTACCGAAGGCCTTATCTTGGAACACGAAAAAACTGGGCAGGAAATTTTCATGATGCACGGCCATCAAGCAGATTGGATGAACTATGTGTGTTGGAAATTCAATCGTTTTATGGTGCGGGTACTGTGGCGGCAATTACAAGTTTTTGGCATTGGAGACCCAACTAGCCCAGCAAAAAATTATAAAGAGCTTATAAAAGTAGAACGAAGAACAAAACGTTGGATCGTTGAAAACAAAAATGTTTTTACCATTATTGGGCATACGCATCGACCGCGTTTTCCTGAACCTGGTGACATTGCTCTTTTTAATGACGGAAGTTGTGTGCATCCGCGAAGTATTACTGGACTGGAAATTGAAAATGGCGAAATCTCTCTTATAAAATGGCAGATTTCTACAACTGAAGACGGCACGCTTAAAGTGCAACGTGTGTTATTGGAAGGACCGCAAAAGCTGATGGATTATAAAACTGAATGATAGTCAGCGGAAAAAATGTTTATGAAGTTTTCCGAAATGATCCGCTAAACTTCGGGAGCCAATTCTACTTCTAATCCGTTGAGCTCATCTTTTATAAAAATCTGGCAGCCAAGACGACTGTTTTCTTTCACATTAAAAGCTTCGGAAAGCATTAAATCTTCATCATTACTCATTTCGGGAAGTTCGTGATCGCTTAAAACGTAACATTGGCAAGATGCACACATAGCCATTCCACCGCAAATGCCTATAGTTCCCTCGGGAGCTAATTCGTATGAACGAACTATTTCCATTAGGTTCATATTCATATCTGTTGGTGCGTCAACTTCATGTTTTACACCTTGGCGATCTATGATAGTAATTTTGATGTCGGTCATTATTTACTAGTCAATAGATTTAATTACCGCCTTTGGAGCTTCTTTTTTACTGCCGTCAAAGCCTTCAACACCTCCAACAGTAGTGTATTTCATAACGTAACGTTTATCAGGGAATATACGTTGGTACGCGCTTTGGCACATCAATGTGGCCTCGTGAAAACCGCAAAGAATTAGTTTTAGTTTTCCGGGATATGTATTAACATCACCAATGGCGTAGATTCCGGGAATGTTGGTTTGATAATCTAAAGTGTTATCCACCTTAATTGCATTTTTTTCTATTTCAAGTCCCCAATCGGCTATTGGTCCAAGCTTTGGCGATAAGCCAAACAATGGAATAAAATGGTCACATTCACGGTTAAAAACTTCAGCGCCTTGTTTTATTACTAGTTCTTCAAGACCATTATTTCCTACTAGACCAATCACTTCGGCAGGGGTTATCAATTCAATCTTTCCAAGGTTTTTTAACTCTTGAACCTTTTCAACGCTATCCAAAGCACCGCGGAATTCGTTTCTTCGGTGAACCAAGGTCACGCTTTTAGCAACATCGGTCAAAAAAATGCTCCAATCTAAAGCAGAGTCTCCACCACCAGAAATTACAATATTTTTATTTCGATACATTTCGGGGTCGCGAATAATGTATTCCACGCCTTTATTTTCAAAATCCAAGAGATTAGTAATAGGAGGCTTTCGAGGTTCGAAACTACCTAATCCACCAGCAATTGCAACAATAGGAGCATGATGTTTTGTGCCTTTATCTGTTGTTACTATGAAAGAGCCATCTTCTAATTTTTCAATAGTATCAGCTCGTTCGCCTAAGGTAAATCCAGGCTGAAAGGGTTCAATTTGTTTCATCAAATTGTTTACCAAATCACCAGCCAAAACTTCTGGAAAACCTGGTATATCATAAATAGGCTTTTTAGGGTATATTTCTGTGCACTGTCCGCCAGCTTGCGGAAGTGCATCAATTAAATGGCATTTTAATTTTAGTAATCCTGCTTCAAAAACGGCGAAAAGACCCGTAGGCCCAGCACCGATAATGAGAATATCTGTTTTTACCATGTAATACTATTTCTTTATTGAGTTCAAAAATAGTTTTGAAATTGATTTAAAAAAATGACGGTTGTCAATAATGTGAAACACTTACAACTTTTTCAATTTGAGGTGCATATTTTTTAATGGTCATTTCTACACCACTTTTAAGTGTCATTTGGTTTACAGAGCAGCCCACACAAGCACCTAATAATTGAACATTTACCACTTTGTTTTCTTCAATAGAAACAAGTGAAATGTCGCCACCATCGTTCTGAAGAAATGGACGGATCTCAGCCAATGCCTCCTCAACTTTTGCCGTAAGCTCTTTCGTTGTCATATTATTTTTTTACGGCGCTGCAACCTGCCATTGTTGTAATTTTTATTGCTTCCGTTGCTGGAAGCTTTTCGTTTCTGCGTACGGTTTCTTCAACAACATTTTTAGTGATTGCTCCAAAGGCTTCCTCTATTGGGCTTGCCGTTTGCAATGCTGCTGGTCTTCCCGCATCACCTGCTTCGCGTATGCTCTGCACTAAGGGGACCTCACCTAAAAATGGAACTTCCAAATCTTCAGCCAAATGCTTAGCACCCTCTTTCCCAAAGATATAATATTTATTTTCAGGAAGTTCAGCAGGGGTGAAATAGGACATGTTTTCAATAATTCCCAAAACCGGAACATCAATATTTTCTTGACGAAACATTGCAACTCCTTTTCGAGCATCAGCCAATGCAACGGCTTGAGGTGTACTGACTACAACCGCTCCCGTGATTGGCAATGACTGCATAATGCTCAAATGAATATCTCCAGTTCCAGGCGGAAGGTCTATCAACATAAAATCCAACTCTCCCCATGCTGCATCGAAAATAAGCTGGTTCAAGGCTTTTGCAGCCATTGGTCCACGCCAAATAACGGCCTGATCAGGTTGAGTGAAAAATCCGATGGAAAGAATCTTTATGCCGTAGTTTTCAACCGGTTTCATTTTACTTTTGCCGTCAATATTTACTGAAAGTGGCTTTTCCAATGCGACGTCGAACATAATCGGGATTGACGGACCATAAATATCGGCATCTAAAATACCAACTTTGAAACCCATTTTGGAAAGTGTAACTGCCAAATTTGCTGTAACCGTTGATTTACCAACGCCTCCTTTTCCAGAAGCCACGGCGACAATATTTTGAACTCCAGGAATTGGTTTTCCTTTTATCAAATTTGGGTTCTGAGGTTTTGCGGGTGCCTCCACCTTTATGTTTACTTGCACTTTGGCATTGGCATCCACTTTTTCGTGAATGGTTTTGATAATATCTGCCTCAGCTCTTTTTTTTATGTGAAGTGCTGGTGTGGAAAGTTTCAAATCCACTATAATTTCGTCTGCAAAAGTTACTACATTTTGCACAGCACCACTCTCTACCATATTTCTTCCTTCGCCTGAAACAGTAATATTTCCTAAGGCTTTCAGGATATCTTGTTTTGAAATGCTCATTGTTTAATTGTAATATTTAGATTCATTCTAAAGTGCAAATATACTCTTTAAGATTTGGATTTTAAAGGGATAGGCGGGAATAAATTCTAAATTAGGAGCGCCAAAATCGAAATAAATTTCCTCTTCAAAGCTCCTTCATCGGGTCCCAAAAAAGTTTTTCAAAATTCTGGATTTTGTTATCAACCACTTCAATTCCCTCACTTTCCAAAAGTTGCTGCATTAAATTTGTTCCTTGAAAGTGATGTTTGCCAGTAAGTAACCCGTTTCTGTTCACTACCCTATGTGCGGGAACGTCTTTGTTTTTGCTTCCGTTCATAGCCCAGCCTACCATTCTGGCACTTCCAGTAGCACCTAAATAGTTTGCGATTGCTCCATAAGTGGTAACCCTTCCGTAAGGTATGAGTGCAGCTACTTGATAGACATTTTCAAAAAATCCGTTAGCCATTTTTAAATTTCCTTTAAAATTTTCAAAAAGGTTATTACGGAAATAGCAGCAGTAACAATGCCTATTACATAATTCATGTTTAGACTCAATTTTTGCGAATGTTCTTTAGGTCTAAAAAATTGCACATATAGCGCTAGACTAACATAGGTACCCAATCCAGATGCCACTGCAGCTATCCCAAGTTCAGGTTGTGAAAAAGTAAACATCCCAAAAGCTGAAAATGTTATGCTTAGATAAATCCAATAAGGGATTGGCAAGATGTTTAGCATTGCGATAAAAATCCCTAAAAAGAAACGATTTCTTTTGGAATTTTCATGGGGATCGCGAATTTCCCTGCGTGTGTCCTTCGCTATAAATATGAAGTAAATAGTAAGACTTATAAATATGCCTAAAGCTACTTTTTGAAGCATGCTAACCACATCTGGGTGCTTGCCAATATAACGGGCAAGAATGAGTGCAATGTATGTTTGTAGCATTACTGTAATACAGACCCCTAACGAAAAAAGAAAGGCTCTTTTTCTACCTTCTTTCATACTTATTTTGGCGGTATACATATTTATCAAACCTGGAGGGAGCACCCCAATAAATGACCCTAAAAAACCTATAAGTAAATTGTAAAATATTGCCATTTATGGCGGTTGTTTGTGTGAATATACTGAATTTATAACTAACGGAATTTAAACCCTATGTAAGTTATCTTCTTGCCAATTTCAAGATATTGCTTTTCATAAAAAGTTTGAATCGAGGTCACAGCATCAGGAGCACCTTCACTACCGTAAACATCGTGGTGCGCATATTCAATCATTTCATCCAAGCCATGAAGCAGCCCAAGGGTATAGCCGTGCATAAATTCGCTATCAGTTTTAAGATGAACAAACCCATCTGGTTTTAGGATTTTTTTGTATTTCTGAAGAAAATCAGCGTTGGTCAAACGGTGTTTGGTGCGTTTGTATTTTATTTGTGGGTCTGGGAAGGTGATCCAAATTTCATCTACTTCATTTTCTTCAAAAAGGTGGTCCACAAGTTCAATTTGGGTACGCAAAAAACCTACGTTATTAAGCTTTTCTTCCAATGCGTTTTTTGCACCACGCCAAAAACGGGCCCCTTTAATGTCTATTCCTAAAAAATTTATTTCGGGATACGCTTTTGCAAGGTTCACGGAATATTCACCTTTGCCACAGCCCAATTCCAAAACTAAAGGGTTATTATTTTTGAAGAAATTTTTTCGCCAATTTCCCTTCAGTTTCAGTGTATCGCTTAATACTTCCTCGCGTGAGGGCTGTACAACGTTTGAGAAAGTTTCATTTTCCCTAAAACGCCTCAATTTGTTTTTGCTTCCCAAAATTTTAATTTTCGGTAAAATTAAGGAAATATACTACTGCTGCAATTATTGCTACCTTTGTTTTTATGCTGAAAAAGAAGACCATTTTGGTAGCCCCTTTGCATTGGGGACTTGGCCACGCGACACGCTGTATACCAATAATTCGTGCATTGCTTAATAATGGCTTTGAAGTCTTATTAGCTTCAGACGGGGGGGCGCTTTTTCTTCTACAAAAAGAGTTTCCAGAATTGGAATCTTTGGAATTGCCTTCATATAATATTACATATCCAAAAAAAGGAAGTTATTTTAAATGCAAAATGGTGTTGAAACTTCCACAAATACAAAGGACAATTTCTGCAGAAAAAAGAATTGTAGAAAAGCTCATTGCAGAAGGAAAAATCCACGGAATTATTAGCGACAACCGGTTTGGTATAAGAAATTCAAAAATACCTTCCGTTTATATCACGCACCAATTGAATGTTTTAACGGGGAATACTTCCTGCTTTAGCAGTAAGATACATCAAAGAATTATTAGGAAGTTTGATGCTTGCTGGGTGCCAGATACTGATGTTGTTGTGATGAACCTCAGTGGAAAACTCGGCCATTTAAAGCATGAGCCATTCCCAATAAAATACATTGGTGTTTTAAGCCGAATGGAAAAAAAGGAGTTTCCAATAACCATAGATATCTTGGTTTTACTTTCTGGACCTGAACCACAGAGGTCTATTTTTGAAGAGAAACTTAAAAAGACATTAAAAAAAAGTAACAAGAAAATTTTATTAGTTCGGGGAATAATCGAAACGGAACAAAAGTGGGTAAATTTTGAAAATATCAAAATGGTGAACTTTATGACGACTGATGAACTTGAAGACATTCTAAACAAAAGCGAAATTGTAATTTCTCGCTCTGGCTACTCTACAATTATGGATTTAGCAGTGCTCGAAAAAAAAGCATTTTTCATCCCCACACCCGGGCAGTATGAACAGGAATATCTGGCAAAGCGTTTAAAAAATCTTGGGATTGTTCCTTCCTGCAAACAGGATAAATTTAAATTGAAAAAACTCAACAAGATTTCTATTTATAAGGGATTGAAAATGGTATCACAAAAACCAGTAAATTTTACTGAGTTATTTTCCCTTTTCGAGGGTGAATGAAAACTCAGACCCAATACCAATCTGGCTTTCCACGTATATTTTTTCGTTATGGGCTTCAACAATATGTTTAACGATGGAAAGACCCAAACCGCTTCCGCCTTCTTTTCGAGAGCCACTTTTGTCAACCCGGTAAAAGCGTTCAAAAATTCGAGAAATATTTTCCTCTAAAATTCCTTCACCGTTATCGGCAACACGGATTAGTACTTTGTTTTTAATTATATTTTCAATGCTTATCTCAGAGGTTCCATACCGTTTTCCATATTTTATGGAATTCACAACTAAGTTGGTCAACACGTGCTCAATTCTTTCCCGATCAGCGTACACCAATATTGCAGTGGGATATTCTTTGTCAAAAACCAAAGAGATATCCTTTTTTTGAGCTTTCATTTCCAGCAAATCAAAAATATTCTGAATCAATTCCACTATGTTGAAACTTTCTTTCTTTAATATAAGGCCTCCCACTTCCAGTTTGGCAATCATATCAAGCTCTTTCACAATATAGGTAAGTCTATCGACACCTTTGCTAGCACGCCGTAAGTATTCTTTCCTAACTTTCTTATCTTTCATTGCTCCATCTAGCAAAGTTAAAATGTAGCTTTCAACAGTAAATAATGGGGTTTTAAGCTCATGGCAATATTTCCCATGAATTCTTTTCGGTAATTTTCACGAACGTTCAAGGTTTCAATTTCAAGTTTCTTGACGTTTACATAATTTTCAACTTCGCGTGTAAGTTCTTCTAAATTCGTGGTTACGGATGGCTTTGGAAAATCCTTTTCATTTAGAATACGAACGTCTTTATATATTTTATTTATTCGGAAGTAAATAAATTTCTCAACACGGTATTGAAGGATAAAAAAAGAAAGCAGAAACAAAACCAAAAAGAAAACAAACAACCAGCCAGAAATAATTTTGAAGAAACCATAACTAAAAAAACCCATCGCCAAGGTTGAAAACAAAGCAATGAGCAGCGCAGTTGAAGCAGCAAAATTATATTTTTTAGAGAATTTCATAGATGGCTAAAGTACAAACTTATAGCCTACGCCCTTAACGGTTTTAAATTTTTCATCACCAATTTTTTCACGAAGCTTTCTTATGTGTACGTCTATTGTGCGTCCGCCAACAACCACATCATTGCCCCAAATAATATCCAAAATATCTTCGCGCTTAAAGACTTTTCCAGGTTTTGAAGCAAGTAGTGCCAAAAGCTCAAATTCCTTTCGCGGCAAAACCATTTCTTTTTTGCCCAATAAAATTTTGTACTCCTCTCGGTTGATGGTTAAATTCCCGATTTTTATTTTTTCATCTTCTTCACCTTCCTTAAACCTTCGTAACAATGCTTTTACCTTGCTTAC
Organism: uncultured Flavobacteriaceae bacterium; assembly: GCA_963789545.1. Classification (GTDB taxonomy): domain Bacteria; phylum Bacteroidota; class Bacteroidia; order Flavobacteriales; family Flavobacteriaceae; genus Aequorivita. The sequence continues at coordinate 23,471 of CAWBKZ010000004.1, forward strand.
TAAAATTTTGGGCTTAATAGGTTTTGTTATATAATCGTCAGCCCCAGCTTCAAACCCAGCCATTTGTGAATAATCTTCACCACGAGCTGTTAAAAAAGTAATTACAGTTTCAGAAAGTTCTGGAATGTTTCTGATTTTTTCGCAAGCTTCAATACCATCCATTTTTGGCATCATTACATCCATAATAATGAGGTGTGGTTTTAGCTTTTTGGCCTGGTCTATGGCCTCAATCCCGTTTTCTGCAATTTCAACATGGTAGCCTTCAGAGGTAAGGTTGTAGCGAACAATTTCTAGAATATCCGGTTCATCATCAACCAACAGAATTATAATATCCTTTTTTTTCATATTAAAAATTTGTGTTTTTAACATTTCAAAGATACTATTATTTAACCTCAGTAAAGTTTAGCACGTTTATTGTTAACCTTCAAATAACATTTTAATAACATTAGTTTTAACTGGAAATCTAAGAGGTTATGGTTTCGTTAAAATAACATTAATGTAGAAAACCTACTTTTTAAAACTCAAACATTTATTTATCTTTGCATATTAATTAAAAAAAATACTAATGAAAAAAATTACTTTACTTGCGGCTCTTTTGATGGGTGCCGTTTCTTTTGCCCAAATTGCTGGAACTAGTTTTGAGGAGCCAGATGCCCTTCCTGGAAAATACAACGATACTGGGGATGCTAGTGTAGCACATGACCTTATTAATAATGCTAATGAACCTCTTGTAGATTTTATAACTGCTGGAGGCGAAATAGGCTTTGATGCTTCTTACACACCTTACGACACTCCAGATGTTGGCTTGACCGATGGAGATTTTGTAGGTGTTACAGATTTTACACCTTCACCAACTGTTCTTTTTACTGATGGCGACAAAGGTTACCAAATGAACGACATTGACGGAAATATGACTGTAGAATTTGACCCAGTAGATTTAACACTTGCTAATTCTGGAGCAATATCATTGGATTTTCTTTTATCAATAAATGACACTCCAACCAATGGTAATTACGAAGGTGATGGTACTGTAAATTCATCAGGATCCGATAGACTGCGAATCTATGTAAGAGACATTACAAATAGTACTGAAATTGATCTTTTCAACTCAACTGGAATGGATCTTGATGATCTTGTTCCTTTTGATCCTGGAAGTGGAGAATACCTTCTGGAATGGCAAAACATTACTGCAGCCCTTCCAAACAGCATAGTACAACTTGTTCTTGAAGGAAGAACCAACGCAAGTGCAGAATCTTTTTGGTTTGATAATATCTCTTTTGATGGTACAATTGGTGTAAACGAACAAACGGCTGATCAGTTTGCGGTTTATCCAAACCCTGCAACTAAAGGCTATGTGAACATTACTTCAAAAGTAAGCGGTGCAAAAAATATTTTGATTTTTGACATACTTGGAAAGCAAGTTGTAAAAACTACTTTAAACAGTGACAGATTAGACATTTCAGCTTTGAATAGCGGTGTTTACATTTTAAAAATCGAGCAAGGGAAAGCCTCAACTACCAAGAAGTTGGTTGTTAAGTAATCCTTTTTTTAAAAATTATTTTTAAAGCTCCTGTTTCGACAGGAGCTTTTTTATTTCCCTATTTTTGAAGTAAAATTTCAATGTTAAAAAATGCTGGAAAAAGAAATTTTTAATATTACTACTTCCGAAGATTTTGAACGTCTCGCGTTGGAAATATTCAGGTTTCAGTATGAAAATGTTTCGGTATATCGCACTTTTTGCAATCTTTTAAACACAAAAGTTTCCGAAGTAAAAACTATAGAAAACATCCCTTTTCTTCCTATCCACTTTTTTAAAAAAAATAAAATAATCAAAGATAATCTATCTGAGCAAATCGTCTTTACGAGCAGCGGCACCACAGGAAGTATAACCAGCAAACATTATGTTTCCGATTTAAAACTATACGAAAAAAGTTTTCTGAAAGCCTTCGAAAAACAATACGGAAATCCTTCAGATTTTACCATTTTGGCCCTATTACCCTCCTATCTGGAACGCGATGGCTCTTCCTTGATCTATATGGTTGAAAGTTTGATCGAAAAAAGCGAAAATCCAAACAGTGGGTTCTATTTATATGAGATGGATACCCTTATTGAAAAGTTGAATTTTTTGGAAGAAAAAGGACAAAAGACTATCCTGATAGGTGTTTCCTATGCGTTGCTTGATTTAATTGAAAAGAAAAGATTTCAATTAAAAAATACCATAGTAATGGAAACCGGTGGAATGAAAGGTCGCCGAAAAGAAATGATAAAAGAGGAACTGCACCAAATTTTAAAAGATGGTTTCGGCGTTAAAAAAATCCATAGCGAATATGGAATGACGGAGCTTCTCTCCCAAGCCTATTCTATTGGCGACGGACTTTTTTCTTGCCCCCCTTGGATGAAAATTTTAACACGAGATACCGAAGATGCGCTTTCCTATACTTTTGAAAAGACGGGAGGAATAAATGTAATTGACCTAGCAAACATCTACTCCTGTTCCTTCCTTGCAACCCAAGACTTGGGAAAAACATTTGCCGATGGCACTTTTAAGGTTTTAGGCCGTTTCGATTCTAGTGATATCCGCGGTTGTAATTTGATGGTTTTATAGGGAAATATTTAACACAATTTACTAATATTCAGAGTAAGTTATTCTAGAAGTGTACGACCAATAAACTGTGAAAAAGTGATGATTTTTCATAATTTGGTTGGTTAGTTAATTGAAAAATCCCCGCGCAATCTTTGCCGGGGATTTTTTTTGTGGGATCTCTATACCTTAAAAATTAAACTGCTCTGATTACAAAATAATTTTTCTTGCCGCGTTGTAGCAAAATAAATTTTCCGTTTATCAAATCAATTTCTGAAACTTTAAAATCATCAGAAACTTTTTCTTTATTTACTGAAATAGAGTTTTCCTTTAATGCACGACGTGCTTCTCCATTGGATTTTAAAAATCCTGTTTTTTCGGCCAATGCCCCAATAATGTCAAGTCCGTTTTCCAGTTCAACCTTTAAAATTTCCGCTTGCGGCACCCCATCAAAAACATCTAGAAATGTTTTTTCGTCGAGTGTTTTCAAATCTTCTGAAGTGGAATTTCCAAACAAAATTTCAGAAGCATTTACGGCTTTTTCATACTCTTCAGCACTATGTACAGTTGTAGTAACTTCCTGCGCCAAACGCTTTTGAAGCAATCGCAAATGTGGTGCTTCCTTGTGTTCTGAAACCAGATTTTCAATGGTTTCTTTATCTAGAAATGTAAAAATCTTTATATACTTTTCCGCATCTTCATCACTTGTGTTTAACCAATATTGGTAGAATTTGTATGGAGAAGTTCTATTAGCTGCCAACCAAACATTTCCGCCTTCACTTTTTCCAAACTTACTACCATCACTTTTAGTAATAAGTGGACAGGTTAATGCATAGCCTTTTCCACCTGCAATCCTTCTTACAAGTTCAGTTCCTGTAGTAATATTTCCCCATTGATCGCTGCCGCCCATTTGCAGGGTACAGTCCAAGTTTTTGTATAGGTGAAGAAAATCATAACCTTGAATCAATTGATAGGTAAACTCAGTAAAAGAAAGCCCTTCGGAACTTTCACCACTCAAACGGGTTTTTACGGAATCCTTAGCCATCATATAATTCACGGTGATATGCTTGCCCACGTTTCTGATGAAATCCAGAAACGAAAACTCCTTCATCCAATCGTAATTATTGACTAAAACCGCTTCATTTTCTGCTCCTGAAGAAAAATCCAAGAATTGTGAAAGTTGGTTTTTCACACATTCCTGATTGTGCCGAAGTGCTTCTTCGTCTAGCAAATTTCGTTCGGCACTTTTTCCAGAAGGATCTCCAATCATTCCAGTGGCTCCACCAACCAAAGCAATCGGTTTATGTCCACAGCGTTGATAGAAAGACAAAAGCATAATAGGAACCAAATTACCAATATGCAAAGAGTCTGCAGTTGGGTCAAAGCCCACATAAGCAGATCGCATTGTTTCCATAAGATGTGTTTCAGTTTCAGGCATCACGTCGTGTATCATGCCTCGCCATTGTAGTTCTTCAACGAAATTTTTCAGCTTCATTTTCTTTAAAATTTTACTCCTCTGCCAAGGCTGTGGAATATCAAGTTGCAAAGATAGGGTTCTCATTTAAAGATTCAAGGTGCAAAGTTCAAGAAGTTGAATTTTGATTTCACTTTCAATTTCAATTTCCTTTTCAGTATTTTCGCTTTATGATATTAGTAACCGGCGGTACGGGTTTGGTGGGTTCCCATCTCTTGTATTTTCTTTTGAAGAAAAACGAGCAGGTGCGTGCAATCCATAGAAAAAATAGCAATCTTAATTCTGTTAAAAAGGTTTTTGCTCTTTATACTTCTGAAGTGGATTCACTTTTCAATAAAATTGAATGGGTTGAGGCAAATATTACAGAAATTCCTGCACTTACGATTGCCTTTGAGGATATTAGAAAAGTTTATCATTGTGCAGCTTTCATAACTTTTAACCCTGCAAAATATAAAATACTTAAAAAAGTAAATATTGAAGGCACGGCAAATATTGTAAATCTTAGTTTGGCGCATAATGTTGAAAAACTCTGTTATGTCAGTTCGGTTGCAACTTTAGGAAGTAACATAAACGATCAATTAATTACCGAAGAAACTCCCTGGAACCCTGACGAAAAAAATAGCGTGTACGCCATTACAAAATACGGTGCCGAAATGGAAGTTTGGCGCGGCACACAGGAAGGTTTGAATGCAGTAATTATGAACCCCGGTATTATTTTGGGAACTTCGCCAGATGCAGGGGGAAGCGGGGTTATTGTATCTTTGGCAGCCAATGGCGTTCCATTTTATCCTTCTGGAGCAATGGGTATCGTTGATGTTCAAGATGTGGTAAAAGTGATGATTCAGCTAATGGATTCTAAAACAAAAAACGAGCAATTTATTTTGGTTAGCGAAAATGTAACATATAAAGAACTGCTCTCTAAACTAGCACCTTTGTTAGGGAAAAAACCACCAACAAAAAAATTATCAAAAAGATTTATGTTTTTTCTGAGCGGAATGGATTGGCTTTCAAATAAACTTTTCAGAACCAAAAGAAGGTTTATAAAAGCTACCGTGCGGTCTATGTTTACATCATCACTTTATGATGCTTCCAAAATAAAAAAAGAAATTAGTTTTCAGTTTACACCAACTGATAAAACTTTGGAAAGAATTGCAAAAGAAAAGAGGATCGCATCATATTAAACTGTCCTTTACTGGTTCTGCAGTCGCTTTATTCTCTTTCAACTTCTGTTTGATGCTATCTTTTCGAACCCACTCTTTTTCCCAAATACTGTCCATTTTTTTCTGAATTGTGTCAAGCCTTGCCTCAACTTCCTGAAATATTTCCATATATGCATTCACATCAGCAGCATAATACGCATTGCTTTTTGCAAACTGCAAACTATCAATCCCAAAATTTTTATAGACCATCGAATCCATTTTGATTCCTTTTGAAATAATTGATTTATTGTCAATACTTCGAGCGGCATTATCTAAATAGGTTTCCGTAAGTATATCGATCATTTTATCTTTGGCAATAAGATTTTCGGGCTTTTCGGGTTTGTTTACATCCTGACAGCCAAAGAGACTTAAAGCGAATATTAAAATAACTATCGAATGTTTCATTATCTGTTAAAGGTAAGTCTTTCTGGATTGCTCTTGTTGGGGAATTTTGAATTTTCATAAACCACAATACCGTTTACCAATGTATGTGTAATGCGCGATTTAAAGATTGTTCCTTCAAAAGGTGACCATCCACATTTATAGAGCAGATTTTCTTTTTTTACGGTCCAAGGCGAATTGAGATCTATTAAGACCAAGTCTGCTTTGTAACCTTCACGAATGTAGCCCCGTTCTTTTATTTGAAATAAAATAGCTGGATTGTGAGCGGTTTTTTCAACAATTTTTTCCAATGAAATTTTTCCTTTGTGATACATTTCCAACAGTGCAACCATTGCGTGCTGCACTAATGGCCCACCGGAAGGGGCGTCCAAGTACTTATTGTTTTTTTCTTCTAAAGTGTGGGGTGCGTGATCGGTCGCAATCACGTCAATTCTATCTTCCAACAGTGCTTTTAGCAATCCATCACGGTCCTTTTGAGCTTTAACAGCTGGATTCCATTTTATTTTGGTGCCTTTCGTTTTATAGTCCTCATCCGTGAACCATAAATGGTGAATGCAAACCTCAGCCGTTATTTTCTTTTCGGAAAGTGGTTTTTTATTGCTAAAAAGATGCGTTTCCTTTTCAGTTGAAAGATGAAAAACATGAAGGCGCGCTCCTGTTTTTTCAGCAAGCTTTATTGCTTTTGAAGATGAGATATAACAAGCTTCCTCGCTACGAATTTTTGGGTGAAGTTCTACTGGAATATCTTCTCCATATTGCGCTTTATATTTTTCAAGATTTTGCTTTATGGTCGTTTCATCTTCGCAATGGGCAGAAATGAGTAAATTGGTTTTGCTGAAAATTTCTTCCAGAATTTTGGGATCATCCACCAACATATTTCCTGTGGAAGAGCCTAAAAATAATTTTAAACCAGCTACTTTCTGCGGATCAACTTTTAAGATTTCATCCAAATTATCATTGGTTCCACCAAACATAAAGGAATAATTGGCCCAAGAAGTTTTGGAGGCAATTTCAAATTTCTCTTCAAGCAATTCAATAGTCGTGGCTTGGGGAACAGTGTTCGGCATTTCAATGAACGAAGTAATTCCTCCCGCCACTGCTGCTTTTGATTCGGTTTCAATATTGGCTTTATGGGTTAATCCAGGCTCACGGAAATGCACTTGATCGTCAATCATTCCAGGTAGCAAATAGCTTCCGTCTGCATCGATAACTTTCGTTTCGGCAGATTTCATGCTGATGGTTTCAGAAATTTCCGCAATGCGCCCGTCCTTTACAAGTACGTCGCCTTTAAAGATTTTCCCTTCATTTACAATATTTGCATTCTTAATTAAAACTGCCTTCATTAAATCTTTTTCTATTAAATACACTTTTAAATTTCATTGCGATAACCCCAAAAATAGCTTCGGAAATAATACCCGAACTCATTTTGGATTCGCCTTTTGTTCGATCCCTAAAAATTACAGGCACTTCTTTTATCTTAAATTTACTGATGTACGCTTTAAACTTCATCTCTATCTGAAAAGCGTAGCCCACAAAACGAATATTGTCTAAATTTATTTTCTCCAAAACACTTCTTCGGTAACAAATAAAACCTGCAGTAGTATCATATATATCAATACCCATGATGAACCGAACATATTTTGAAGCTAACCAAGACATTAAAACCCGGCCCATGGGCCAGTTTACAACATTTACGCCCTTCACATACCGCGACCCAATAGCCATATCATTGCCTTCTTTATGGCAAGCATTAAATAGCCTAATTAAGTCATTGGGATTGTGTGAAAAGTCAGCGTCCATTTCAAAGATATAATCATAACCATTTTCCAAAGCCCATTTAAAGCCTGCAATATAGGCGGAGCCCAAACCAATCTTTTCAGTACGTTTGAGTATAAATAATTTATTGAGGTATGTTTTGAGATTTGCTTCAACTACCTGCGCAGTACCATCTGGAGAATTATCATCAACAACCAAAATATGAAATTCGCGCTGCAAAGAGAAAACAGTACGCAACAGCCGCTCTATATTTTCAATTTCATTGTAGGTTGGCACCACCACTACCGCCTTGGACATACTGCTATTTTAGCGCAAATGTACCCTTTTTTGAATAAATAAATGTGAAGTAAAATCTAATTCATGGCTCAAAAAGGAAATTTATTTTACTGTACCTTTACCAAAAAAATTGAAGGTGGATTTCAGTGAAAGACTTATCTTATCAACCGATTGGGCCGCTTATATGTTGGTAGCCTGCTTCGTTCTTTTTGCGTTGTCCAAATATTTTTATCCAAAAAGATTTAATGAATTTTCGCTACTTCCCATAACCAATCAATATTTTTTCGTTCACGGCAAAAATGACGAACTGAAACATCCTTTCAATATGATGCTTTTCGTTGCACAGATAATTTGTGTTTCAATTTTTGTTTTTTTGCTATTTAAGGTTTTTGACCCTACTGAAGTTCAAAAAAACAAGTGGTTATTCCTTCAAATATGTACTGCTTATAGTTTGTTTATTTTAATAAAATTTTCTTTAGAAAAAATTGTTGGAAATATTTTTTCATTGGATGAGATTATTAACAATTATCTATATCAAAAACTGAGCTATCGTAATTTTTTGGGGATTTTATTTTTTTTGGGCAACCTTTTTTTCCTTTATGTTTATCCCCCAACAGCAAGCGCACTTTTCATTTTTGGCGGTTGCGCCCTTGCATTAAATGCTATTGCGTTGTTATACAGTTATAAGAAAAACGGAAAATTAATATTCAGCAATTTCTTCTATTTTATTTTGTATCTTTGCGCACTTGAAATTGCACCTTATATTATCCTCTACAAAACGTTTGTTTAGTGGGATATTATAATAAAAATTAGGATTATCTATGAAAGTGAAAACTATTTTGGTTTCCCAGCCCGAGCCTAAAATTGAAAACTCTCCCTATTTCGATTTAATCGAAAAGCAAAAAGTAAAAATAGATTTCCGCCCTTTCATTCATGTGGAAGGCGTTTCAGGTAAGGATGTTCGCGCCCAAAAAGTTGATCTTAACCAATATTCGGCCATTATTCTTACAAGCCGAAACTCTGTGGACCATTATTTCCGGATTGCTGAAGAACTTCGTTTTAAGGTGCCGGATACCATGAAATATTTTTGTTTGAGTGAAGCAGTAGCCTATTATCTTCAAAAATATGTTGTTTACAGAAAGCGGAAAATTTACGTGGGAAAAAGAACTTTTTCTGAACTTGCTCCCTTGATCAAAAAATATAAAAATGAAAAATTCCTGCTTCCAACTTCAGATAAATTGAAGCCAGAAGTTCCACAAGTTTTGAATGAATTAAAAGTAGATTGGAAAGAAGCTACATTTTACAAAACAGTAATCAGTGACCTGTCAGATCTTCGTGATGTTTATTATGACATATTGGTATTTTTTAGCCCAAGTGGAATCCAATCCCTTTTGGAAAACTTTCCAGATTTTAAACAAAATGAAACCCGTATAGCCGTATTCGGAAATACAACGGTAAAAGCTGCAACCGATGAGGGTCTGCGCGTAGACATTCAAGCTCCAACCCCTGAAACCCCTTCTATGACAATGGCTTTGGAGAAATACATCAAGGAAATGAATAACAAAAAATAAGATTGATTAATTGCAATTAAAAAAGGCTTGCCAAATTGGCAAGCCTTTTTGTTTATAGCATATTCTAAAATTATTAAGCAGCAGGAGCACCAGAAAGAATTTCATCATTTGCATAGGCTTCAAACTTTGCAAAGTTCTCTTTAAATGAGTTCGCCAATTCTTTAGCTTGAATATCATACGCCTTTTTGTTTTTCCAAGTTTCCTTTGGGTTTAATATTTCCGAGGGAACGTTCGGGCAGGATTTTGGCATCATAAGATTGAAAATTGGGTGTTTCTCAAATTCCACATCTTTTAATTTTCCTTCCAATGCAGCTGAAATCATTGCGCGGGTGTATTTTAGTTTCATTCGGCTTCCCACTCCATATGGACCACCAGTCCATCCTGTATTTATCAACCAAACATTAACGCCAGCAGTTTTCATTTTCTTACTTAACATTTCGGCATATTCTGTTGGGTGAAGTGGCATAAACGGAGCTCCAAAACATGCTGAAAAGTTTGGTGTTGGCTCATTGATTCCTTCTTCTGTTCCAGCAACTTTTGCTGTATAACCACTAATGAAGTGATATGCTGCCTGCCCCGGAGTCAATTTTGAAATAGGAGGTAAAACACCGAAAGCATCTGCTGTTAAAAAGAAAATATTTTTTGGATTGTGGCCAATAGAAGGCACTTGAATGTTGTTGATATGATAAATTGGGTAACTTACCCGTGTATTCTGTGTAATGGAAGTATCGGCAAAATCAACTTCACCGTTTTGGTCCATTATTACATTTTCAAGGATTGCCCCTGGTTTTATTGCGTTGTAAATATCAGGTTCATTTTCTTCGGAAAGATTTATAACCTTTGCGTAGCAACCTCCTTCAAAGTTGAAGATTTTATTGTCTTCAGTCCACCCATGTTCGTCATCACCAATCAATTTACGATCTGGGTCAGCTGAAAGTGTGGTTTTTCCAGTTCCAGAAAGCCCAAAGAAAATAGCAGTTTCGCCATCATCGCCAACGTTTGCAGAGCAATGCATTGGCATTGTATTTCTATATACTGGAAGAATAAAGTTAAGGGCTGAAAAAATTCCTTTTTTAATTTCACCTGTATATCCAGTACCACCAATCAATGCAATTTTTTTTGTGAAGTTTAATATCGCAAAATTATGTTGGCGTGTACCATCTATTTCTGGGTCTGCTACAAATCCAGGCGCATTCACAATGAGCCATTCAGGGTCAAAAGACGCCAATTCTTCCTCATTAGGACGAAGAAACATATTGTAGGCAAACATATTAGACCAAGGGTTCTCAGTAATAACCCGGATGTTTAGTTTGTATTTTTCATCAGCACAAGCATAGCTGTCACGAACATAAATTTCTTTCCCAGAAAGATAATCAGCAACCTTGTTGTAAAGCGCGTCAAACATATCGGGCGGAAACGGAATGTTTACGTTGCCCCACCACACTTTTTCGCGTGTAACATCATCTTTTACAATAAATCTGTCTTTAGGGGATCTTCCGGTAAATTCTCCAGTATTCACTGCCAAGGCACCGCTAGCGGCTTCTTCTCCTTGTCCTTTTTGCAAAGTTTCGCTGTGAAGTTCTTCAGAAGAAAGTTGATATTTAACTTTTGCGTTTTTGATTCCGTATTTGTCAACTGAAATCGTTTTCGTAGCTTGGTTTTTATCGACCATACCTTTTTTAAATTTTGTAGAGTACAAAAGTAGCAAATCTTAGAGAGATTGAAGAAAATATAAAAGACAATTATTGCTTCTTTAACGCAATCATTTTATATGCAAACCAAAACCAGCCGATGATAAACATCAAACCTCCAATTGGAGTTATAAATCCTATCTTGGTGGTATTAAAAGGTAAGATATCATTAAGTGCAAGCAGATAAATAGATCCTGAAAAAAGGATAATTCCTAAAATAAAAAACCAAAACACAGTCTTTTTAATTTGTTCTGGAATAGAGGGCGCCAATCCCAATACTAAAATAGCGATACAATGATACATTTGATAGCGCACTCCCGTTTCAAATGTAATTAATGCAGAGGCTTCCACCATATTCTTTAAACCGTGTGCCCCAAAGGCCCCAATAGCAATTGTAACTGCCGTAAGAAAAGAAGCTGTTGCGACTATATTTTTATCAAAAACCGTCATTTTTAAAATTTGGAATTAGTAATTTCGTCTTTTACAAAATCTATCTCCAAAGTTAACAAAAACTCTCCCAATGAGAAACATATTAATTATCGGCGCAGGAAAATCAGCCTCAAGTTTAATCCGCTATTTATTGGATAAAAGCGAAAAGGAAGACCTTTTTATAACCATTGGTGATATTTCCATCCAATCTGCGCAAAAATTCATTACAGGACATCCCAATGCTCGTGGAATTTTACTCGATGTTTTTAATGATGTACAAAGAAAAAAAGCAGTGGAAAACAGTGATCTGGTTATTTCGATGCTTCCTGCACGTTATCATATTGGAGTAGCTCGTGATTGCATTGAATTTGGAAAACATATGGTAACTGCATCATATATAAGTACTGAAATGCATTCGTTAAACCACAAAGCCAAATCTAAAGGATTGGTTTTTATGAATGAAATTGGCCTTGATCCTGGAGTGGACCATATGAGTGCAATGCAAGTGATTGACCGCATTCGTGCAAAAGGCGGAAAAATGCTTCTTTTTGAATCTTTTTGCGGCGGTTTGATTGCTCCAGAAAGTGACAATAATCTTTGGAATTATAAATTTACTTGGAATCCAAGAAATGTAATTTTAGCTGGACAAGGTGGCGCTGCAGAATTTATTCAAGAAAGTAAATTCAAGTTCATACCTTATCACAGATTATTCCGAAGAACCGAATTCATCAATATTGAAGGCTACGGTAAATTTGAAGTTTATGCAAATAGAGATTCCCTTCAATATCAATCTATTTACGGGATGGAAAATATCTTGACATTATACCGCGGAACTATTCGTCGCGTTGGTTTTAGCCGTGCTTGGAATATGTTTGTTCAATTGGGAATGACTGATGATAGCTACACAATTCCAGATTCTGAAAACATGACATATCGCGAATTTGTGAATCTCTTTCTTCCCTATTCGCCTTCAGATACAGTAGAATTAAAGCTTCGCCACGCTCTGAAAATAGAACAAGATGATTTAATGTGGGAAAAGCTTGAGGAACTTGATCTTTTCACCAAGGAAAAGAAATTGGGAATCAAAGACGCAACCCCCGCAATGGGGCTTCAGAAAATTCTGGAAGACAAATGGACTTTGGAACCACACGATAAAGACATGATCCTGATGTATCATAAATTTGGTTACGAATTAGAGGGAAAACAATATCAAATTGATAGTCATATGGCATTGATTGGTGAAGATCAAACCTACACCGCAATGGCAAAAAGCGTTGGACTTCCCGTAGCAATTGCCGCTTTAAAAATTTTAAATGAGGAAATAACCACTCCTGGGGTTCAACTTCCAATAGCAAAAGAAGTTTACGAACCAATTCTAAAAGAACTAGAAGAAAACGGAATCATTTTTCATGAAGAAAAAGTGGTATATGCAGGTTACAATCCAGATAATGTGCAATGATTTAGTTGATAGAATACAAAAAAACCCGCAAATATTTTGCGGGTTTTTAATTCAAAAATCAACAATCGTCAATCTAAAATCTTAAACCATTTTATCTTCTTCCCAAGAAAATGGAGATGAAATATAGCAAAGTTGCCAAAGATCCCAGTGCTGCAACTACATAAGTTCTTGCTGCCCATTTTAATGCATCTTTTGCGCCATCGTGTTCTTGTGGCGTTACCATATGGCTACTTTCTAACCAAGCCAAAGCACGCTTGCTAGCGTCAAATTCTACTGGAAGGGTAATAAAAGCAAAAGCCGTAGTCACTGCAAAAAGTAAAATTCCAATCCCGAAAACCCAAGTGCCAATAGCCATACCAGTTGCGAAAAGAATGATACCAGCCATTATCACAAAATTGGAAAATTTGCTGGAAACACTAACCGCCGGAACAATGGTTGAACGCAATTTCAACCAACTATATGCCGTGGCGTGTTGCACAGCGTGACCACATTCGTGGGCTGCAACCGCTGCCGCAGCTGCGTTACGTTGCATATAAACAGGTTCGCTCAAATTCACCGTTTTCTTTGACGGATCGTAATGGTCCGTCAGTTGACCTGGAACAGAAATAACCTCAACATCGGTGATTCCGTTATCCGCCAGCATTTTTTCGGCAATTTCCTTTCCGCTCATTCCATTTTGAAGGTGGATTTTGCTGTATTCCTTAAACTTACTTTTCAATTTGTGGCTTACGTACCAACTCACCAAAAAGATGAGTCCTGCAATTATATAGTATCCAAACATTTTTTTAGTTTTTAAATTCTTACTTCTAATTTAAGCAAAAAGCGTGCAAATTTTTAACCTACGATATTCACGATTTTTCCGGGTACGATAATTACCTTTTTTGGCGTTCGGCCCTCTAAATACTGGGCTGTCTTCTCGTGTGCCATTACGGCAGATTCTATTTCTTCTTTGGAAATATCCAACGGAAGTTCCAGCGTAAAACGCATTTTTCCGTTAAAGGAGATTGGATATTCCTTAGTGCTTTCCACCAAATATTTCTCCTCAAATTTTGGGAAAGGTGCTGTGGAAATACTTTCCGAATGACCCAATTTCTGCCAAAGTTCCTCAGCAATGTGAGGCGCATAGGGCGAAATAAGAATTGCCAACGGCTCCAAAATTTCGCGTGAATTACACCTTTGTGCTGAAAGCTCGTTCACCGCAATCATAAAGGACGAAACCGAGGTATTGAAACTGAAATTCTCAATATCTTCCTGTACTTTTTTGATGGTTTTGTGAAGTGTTTTTAAGCTGTCTTTTGAAGCTGACTCTTCGGAAACATAAAAATCATTTGGCTCTGGCGATGGGGAAACATCCCCCTTGCCCCCTTCAAAGGGGGAATGGTAGAGTTTCCAAAGTTTTTTTAGGAAACCGTGCACGCCCGTAATTCCAGCGGTGTTCCACGGTTTTGCCTGCTCCAGCGGCCCGAGAAACATTTCGTACATTCTTAACGTATCGGCGCCGTATTGGTTACAAATATCATCGGGGTTTACCACGTTGTATTTGCTTTTGGACATTTTTTCTACTTCGCGGGAAACTTTGAAATGATGCCATTATTCTTCACTGTTATAAATTCGTGAATTTTTAAATTCTTCCCTCCAATTTTGAAAGCTTCGATATCTAATTCATTTGAATATTACCAAAATTCCATCAACTGAATGTTTATAAAAGGTCTATTGTCTAACGTACTCGATATTTCATCGAATTTATATAAGAATCTTTATTGTTTAAAAATTCATATGCTCTATTATTTAAATCTTTATGTTATTCATTCTTTGCAAGAGAATTGAGAATTTTTTAAAGATAACTCATTTAAGATTATCTTGTAGTATCATTCTTTAATTAATCTCCTTCAATGTACAACAAACGCACTCTCCCCCAAAATCATCCCTTGGTTTATGAGCTTTTTAAAAGGTTCTTCCACTGGTACCAATCCGCGGTCGTGCATAAATTTTACCCAAAAACGGCTGTACAATAAATGGCCGGTGGCGTGCTCGCTTCCGCCAATGTATAAATCCACATTTTTCCAGTAGTTCAATGCTTCTTTTGAGGCAAAAACCTCATCGCGCCTTTCATCTTCCATATATCTGAAAAAGTACCAACTGCTTCCCGCCCAACCTGGCATCGTGTTCAATTCCAAAGGAAAAACGGTTTTGTGGTCAATGAAATCATTGCTTACCACTTCATTGGTTTCAATATTCCATGCCCAAACATCTGCGCGACCTAAAGGCGGTTCACCTTCTTCGGTGGGTAAATATTTTTCAACTTCGGGAAGGCGCAACGGCAAACATTCTGTCGGGATAATTTGTGGCATTCCATCTTTGTAATAAATCGGGAACGGCTCACCCCAATAGCGCTGACGACTGAAAACGGCATCGCGCAAACGGTAGTTTATCTTTCCTTCTCCAATTCCTTTTTCTTCCAAAGCGGCAATTATTTTCTCCATCGCTTCGGAATATTTTAAACCATTCAGAAAATCACTGTTGGTGATAATTGTATTTTCCTTATCGGCATAGGCTTCCTCAGAAATATCGGCATCCATAAAAATATTCGGGATGGGGAGATTGAAGTGTTTCGCAAATTCATAATCGCGCTGATCGCCACAAGGAACGCTCATCACGGCACCAGTTCCATAACCTGCCAAAACGTAATCGCCAATCCAAATTGGAATTACTTCACCAGAAAAAGGATGCTCTGCATACGCGCCCGTGAAAACGCCTGTAATGGTTTTTACATCGGCCATTCGTTCGCGCTCACTGCGTTTTGCAGTTGCTTCTATGTAATTTTCAACTGCTTCCTTTTGCTCGGAAGTTGTAATTTTTGAAACCAAATCGTGCTCCGGTGCCAAAACCATAAAACTTACGCCGAAGATTGTGTCTGGGCGTGTAGTAAATACGTCAATTTTGGCATCGTAATCTTTAACATTGAAAGTTACACTCGCGCCTTTAGAGCGTCCAATCCAATTGGTCTGGGAATCTTTCAACGGTTGTGGCCAGTCTATTTTATCGAGTCCGTCAAGCAAACGCTGGGCGTAAGCTGTAATTCGCATACTCCATTGTTTCATCTTTTTGCGGACAACAGGATAGCCGCCACGTTCGGAAACGCCATTTACTACTTCGTCATTTGCCAAAACGGTACCCAATTGTGGGCACCAATTTACTTCGGTTTCGGCCAAATAAGTCAATCTATATTTTAGAAGAATTTCCTCCTTTTTGGTTTCTGAAAAATCAAGCCAATCTGAAGCTGTGAATTGTGCAATTCCTTCATCGCATACTGCGTTTACGTGAACATTTCCTTCGGAAGAGAAAATTCCACGAAGCTCTTCAATGGAACGCGCTTTATCAGAATCCTTATCATACCAACTTTCAAAAAGTTGGATAAAAATCCACTGCGTCCATTTATAATATTCGGGATTGCTGGTACGCACTTCGCGGCTCCAATCGAATGAAAAACCTAATTTATCCAATTGCTCTCTGTAACGCGCAATGTTTTCTTCCGTAGTTTTTGCAGGATGTTGACCCGTTTGAATTGCATACTGTTCTGCTGGGAGCCCAAATGAATCATAGCCTTGTGGATGCAACACATTAAAACCTTGGTGGCGTTTGTAGCGCGCATAAATATCACTGGCAATATACCCGAGCGGATGCCCTACGTGCAATCCCGCGCCGGACGGATAGGGAAACATATCCAAAACATAGTATTTGGGTTTATTGCTATCGTTTTCAGCCTTAAAAGTTTTTTTGTCGCGCCAGATTTCCTGCCACTTATCTTCTATTTCGTTGAAGTGATATTTGCTCATCTTCTTTTATTTCTTTTGAAAATTATTTCCAATGGTGGAAAGAGCCGCAAATTTAAGGTTTATTGGAAGAAGTAAAACCCTATAATTTAAAAATTTGGGTGTAATAGATTTCCAGAATAAAGTACCCAGACCATAGAGAGAATTGCAGAAATGTTAATTGCGATTCCGAAGATTTTCATTTGTTTCAAAGTATATGGCTTGTCTTTGAAAAAAATAAGAATATCTAAAATTAACCACATTGAAAAAGCAGCCAAATAACTAGACAAAACCCAATCATTAAACCAAAATTTGAGTATATACGCTTCAAACAAAAGCAGAAAAAGCATTAAAAACTTCGCCTTTTTTCTGCCAATCAAAACAGCTGTGGTTTTCTTTTTTGCTAATTTATCAGGTTGAATGTCCATGATTTCTCCAGCAATATGCGCTTGAAATGCAAAGAGTGTCAGATAGAGCAACGTTTGCCATGGAAGCATTTCTAGATTGTTCAATTGAATACTGAAAAGTGCCGTAAACACATAGCCTACTTGAATTAAAATCTCAAAAGGTGGACGTTCTTTGAGTCGGAAAGGTTTGTAATTGTAAATGATATTTATAACTATCATGAACAACAACAATATAAAAAGTTCGCTACCTCCCACATATGCAAAGTATGCCAAAAAAGGTGTCGTTACAAAAAAGATATAGCGTGGCACATTCGCCAATTGCTTCTTGCTTAAACGTGCTCCGAAGAGATAATTTCCTTTTCTTGGATTTAATGAATCTGCTTTTCCATCAGTAAAATCATTAAGACCGTAAACCAAAAAATTTAAAGGAAAAGTAACAAAAAATAAACCGACCCAAAAAAGTGGCTTCTCCCAAAAATGGGAAGAAAGTTCAAAGGGAACCATATATATCCAAATTGTTGGAAACCAAAGTCCGGGACGGGAAATTTTCAGGAATTTTAGTAGGTTTTTTTTGATAGCAATTAAATTTAAGGCTCTTCAAATTTAATCTTATTATAACAAATTGGAAACTTTCGGCGTTGTTTAACACAAGATGTAAAATTACTTGTATTTTTACGACAAAATTCAGCAAATTATATGAGTTCTTCTTTTGAAAAATATCAAAAACGCAGGTTGATTTCTTCCTATTTTTCAGTGGTTATTAGTATTTCACTGGTGCTTTTTTTATTAGGTTTGTTGGGTTTGTTAGTTTTGAATTCAAAAAAAGTAGCAGATTATTTTAAGGAACAAATAGCAATTACCGTTTTTCTGAAAGATACCGCGAAAGAGGTTGAAATCACACAATTAAAGCAAAGTCTGGCATTGGCCGAATACACAAAGTCTGCAACTTTTGTTTCCAAAGAGGATGCTGCAAAAGATCATCAAGAAACCTTGGGTGAAAATTTCATAGAATATTTGGGTGAAAATCCGCTTCAAAATAGCATCGATGTTTACATTTTGGCAGATTACGTTACCCCTGGAAAAATGGAGGAAATTACCAACGAACTGAAAAGTAAGGATTTTGTGGATGATGTTATTTACGACAAACCTTTGATTGCACAACTTACCGAAAACGTAAAACGAATTAGTTTTTGGATTTTGTTAATCAGTGGTATTTTCACTTTTATAGCCGTATTGCTCATAAACAGTAGTATTAGACTTAGCATATATGCAAAAAGATTTACTATTAAAACAATGCAAATGGTTGGGGCAACTAAGAAATTTATTCGCAAACCCTTTGTTTGGAAAAGTGTTCGTTTAGGAATTATTGGTGCGGTAGTAGCAATGATTGGGATGGGCGTGGTGCTTTACTACCTCAACCAAAGTTTTCCACAGTTGCAGTTATTAGCAGATCCTGTACTCTTGGCTGTACTTTTTATATTTATATTTTTAATGGGCGTTTTAATAACTTGGATCAGTACTTTTATAGCCACACAACGCTTTTTGAATTTACGAACAGACGATTTATATTATTAATTATTTGGTTAAAACCTGAAACTTTTTTGCAATGGGAGAAAAAAAAAGAAAAGAAAATTTTAAACCAGAATTTGTTTTTGAAAAGAAAAACTACAAATTCATGCTTATTGGCGTGGCGTTTATAGTATTGGGCTTTATTTTGATGACTGGCGGTGGAAGTGACGATCCCAACGTTTTCAATCCAGCAATATACAACTGGCAACGCATCCGTTTAGCTCCTGCAATGGTACTTTTGGGTTTTGCCATTGAAGTTTACGCCATTTTATTAAAACCCGATAGCAAAGAACAAAATTAGTGGATACGCTACAAGCCATTGTCCTTGCCATTATTGAAGGTTTAACTGAATTTTTACCCGTTTCTTCCACGGGCCATATGATTATCGCTTCCTCCTTTTTCGGGATTGCAGGCGATGATTTTACCAAACTTTTCACGATTGTTATCCAGCTCGGAACCATTATGAGCGTTGTGGTTTTGTACTTTAAACGCTTCTTCCAGAGCATGGATTTTTACTACAAACTTTTTGTTGCATTTCTTCCTGCCGTATTTTTAGGATTGCTTTTAAGTGATTTTATTGACAGCCTTTTGGAAAATCCAATTACAGTTGCTATTTCGTTAATAATTGGTGGGTTTATTCTTCTAAAAGTGGACGATTGGTTTGGCGATGGCGAGCAAACAGAAATTTCTTATTTAACCGCCTTAAAAATTGGCTTTTTTCAATGTTTGGCCATGATTCCTGGAGTTTCCAGAAGCGGTGCAAGTATTGTGGGCGGAATGACCCAAAAACTTTCACGAACTGTAGCTGCTGAATTTTCTTTCTTTTTAGCAATTCCGACGATGCTGGGTGCAACCGTAAAAAAAAGTTATGATTATTACGAAGCAGGTTTTCAGCTTTCTTCTGAACAAGTAAATCTGCTAATAATTGGAAACGTTGTAGGTTTTATCGTGGCTTTGATTGCTATAAAATCCTTTATCAATTATTTGAGCAAACACGGTTTTAAAATATTCGGTTACTATAGAATTATTGCTGGAATCGCTGTTTTATTGATTCACTTTTTTATTCAAGAACTTACTGTAATTTAATGACTGCCGAAGAATATAAAGAAGGCCAAGTAATTTTGATTGACAAGCCGCTAGAGTGGACTTCGTTTCAGGTTGTGAATAAAGTGCGCTGGCTGATTAGAAAATCCTTTGAAATTAAAAAAATAAAAGTTGGCCACGCGGGTACGCTCGATCCTTTGGCTACGGGACTTTTGATTATTTGCACCGGAAAACTCACAAAAAAAATCGACACTTTTCAAGCTCAGGAAAAAGAATATACCGGAACTTTTACTTTGGGCTCAACTACGCCCAGCTACGATTTGGAAACTGAAATTGATCAAACCTTTAACATTTCAGAAATTACTTCAGAAAAAATAAAGGAAGCAACAAAGCAGTTTTTAGGTGAAATACAGCAAAAACCACCTGTTTTTTCGGCTTTGAAAAAAGATGGAAAACGTTTGTATGAATTTGCCCGAAGCGGTGAAGAAGTAGAAATTCCATTCAGAACTGTAACTATTTCAGAATTTGAAATTACAAATATTGAACTTCCAAAAATAGAATTCAGAGTTGTTTGCAGCAAAGGAACTTACATTCGCTCTTTGGCAAATGATTTTGGCACGGCTTTGAACAATGGCGCACATCTTTCAGCTTTAAGAAGAACAAAAATCGGTGACTTTTCTGTTGAGAATGCGGTTGGTATTGAAGCCTTTGTAAACTCCCTACCAAGTTAAAATATCGCTAATACAGTCTTAATTTTCAGCAGGTTTGTGGAATTTTGCAGAAAATTTCGGTACTTGCAATAATGAATTTCAATTATTCATACAGAGCTTTTCTAATCACTTCGCTGCTCACGGGCTGTTTGGTGCTTCTTCTTTATAGCGTAAAACTTTCCAACGAACAGGAAGAAAGTAATGAAGAAACTTACGATTTGGTAATAACTCCCGAGGAACTTTTGCCTGAAGATCTTGCTATTGCAGCACTTACCCCCGAAATTGTAAAAGTGGAGACCAACCGCGCATACAACGAAGCCGAAAAGTTTATCTCTTCCGTAGAAAATGAAGATCAAGAAATTACAGAAACTACCGAGGGCAAACTTCAGGAAATGATTGATGCCATGGAAAATTCAAAAAGTGATAACGTCAGAGGGACTTCGGTCACGGCAAAACCTGAAAAAGAAAAAAAGAAGAAGTTTTCCAATAGTAAAAGTGGCAAAGAAGGCGAGGCGGTAGTGAAAAGTGGAAACAGGAACACAACAATAAGCTATCAATTAGTAAACAGAAAAGATATGGATCTGCCCAATCCTGTTTATACCTGTTTTGGTTCAGGAAAAGTGGTTATAAATGTAGAGGTAAACAATCTAGGGAAAGTTGTGAGGAATTCCTATAATAAAACCGCTTCAACTACTTCCAACGAATGTTTGATTGATGCTGCTTTGGATTATTCCAAACAAGCACGTTTCAATACCGATGCTTCCAGGGAGCAACAACTTGGCACCATTACATTTAATTTTCCGGGTCAGCAATAACTTATGATCAATAAACAATAATCAAGTATGAATTCTGAAACAATACGTTGTGGTTGGTGCGGGACCGATCCGCTATATGTAAAATATCACGATGTAGAATGGGGTGTACCCGTGAAGGATGATAAAAAGATGTTTGAATTTCTACTTTTGGAAACCTTTCAGGCGGGATTGAGTTGGATTACCATTCTTCGGAAACGCAAAAATTTTAGAAAGGCTTTTGATGATTTCGATTATAAAAAAATAGCCAAATACGACCAATCAAAAATTGATTCTCTACTTCAAAACGAAGGGATTATTCGTAATAAACTAAAAGTTCATTCCGCAGTTACAAATGCTCAGGCCTTTCTGGAAATTCAAAAAGAATTCGGGAGTTTTACAGATTATATATGGGGATTTGTGAACAACAAACCCATAAAAAATAGCTGGAAAACACATAAGGATGTACCTGCCACAAGTGCAGAAAGTGATGTTTTGAGCAAAGACCTAAAAAAACGAGGTTTTAAATTTGTGGGCAGTACAGTGGTTTATGCACATATGCAAGCTACAGGAATGGTGAACGACCATATTGAAGATTGCTTCCGCTTTCACGAGGTATGATTATTTCAGAAAATTATTTTTTTCTGAATTCGCTGAATTTACTGCAGTAACGGCCTTTATAGCTTGATTATATTGATGTACAAGTTCAGGATCATTATTTTTCTCTGCAGAAAATAGTTTTTGGAACCAAGAAACCGCTTTGTCATAATCACTTCTGAAATAATAAGCAGTGGCCAATCTTTTGTAGATAAAAGGTGTTCCGTATCCTTCTTTTACTACTTGCTCATATACACGAACCACGTCAATGTCTTTATTGACATCCGTTTTGTGTTTTTTTGATTGTGAAAAAGAAAAGGTGGAAATACTTGCGAATAAAAATAAGGCAATCAAGTTAAGCTTTGTAATCATTAGGGATATCGAGTTTTTACTTTTACCTGACAACTGAAAATACAGATATGTGTGAGGTTTGTTATTCAAAAAAACTAAAAAACTTTCAATATATTGCCGCGACAGTAAAAATTTAACAAAATTACTCGCCGAATTCGTCTTAGTTAAAAAAGATTCTTCCTAATTCTTTACAACTGCATTTGAATTTTTTGCAGATTTTACAGCTTTCAGCGTTTGCTTATAATGCTGTAAAACTTCAGTATCATTGGTCTTTTCAGCTTCAAAAAGCTTTTCAAACCACAATAGTGCAGTTTTATATTCACTTTTAAAATAATAGGCGTTGGCCAATTCTTTATAGATAAAAGGAGTGCCATAACCCTCTTCAACAACTTGTTCGTAAACGCGAACAACATCAATATCTTTATTGACGTCAGTTTTGGTGCTATTTTGTGAAAAGGAAACGGAGCTAATTCCTGCAAATAGCAGGAACGCAAGTAGGTTAGACTTGAGTGTCATTTGGGGCGAAATTTAAAAAACAAGCAACTGCAGTATTGTAGGTTTACAGCTGATTGAGTAGGTTAACTTTGTAAAAAAACAAAAAAAACCACAAAAAATTGTGGTTTTTTTTAGAAAATATCATTTCTTATTTATAAGATTTACAGCTTAATAACTTTTTTATGAATTTTTCCAAAGTTGCCTTCAAAGGTTATTAATAGCGTTCCTTGCCAGTTTTGATTAAGGTCTAAAGTTATTTTTCCGTTGCCGTTTGCCACATTTGCTTCATATAATTTTTGACCCAGAATATTGTGAATTTCCACCTTTACAGAACCTTGAATAGCATTCAGATTAAAATAATACTTTCCCAGTAGTTGGGTTTGGATAGGCAGCTGAAATATGTTTTTGCGCCCATTCATCTATTGAAATAAGCTCTACTTGTATTGTCCAATATCCTTCTGGGGCCACAATAGGACGGTTCAATTCTTTACCGGAAATTGCTCTTGCCCAGATATAATATTCAATATTCACTGGAGTGTTTGGGAGTGTTAAATCAGTCGCCCAATTATCTCCGTTTGAAGGAGCCATCTCTACTTCGTTATAGTTAGTAGTGCCTTCCTCACGCCAAAAAACTTTAGCCTGAGCCACCCCAGAAATATGCTTTATCATTGCCTCAATCGTTACCGTACTGCCTGAAGCGGCTTCATCAATTGGTTGGTGCACAATCCAAAGTGGTTCTGCAACGCCAATAGTATGCGTAATACAATGAATAGCACCCAGATGAATTGATTAAATTTTCCCCTGGATTGTCAACGTCTATACCAACAACATTATAGCCGGGCAACATTTCTTCATATTGTGCCAATGCAGGCTGCATCAACTGAAGGGCGGTAGGTGGGAACCATAATGGTTTTGTTAACGAAAACCGAATTACTATATGTATTGTATGGCCCTCCAGTATTTGGATAGTTTCCATTTGTACTTGGTGGTGCGTCAATCCATTCAATTTCGTAGGGAGTTCCAAAAGGCGATTGAAAATTATCCAAAACATACTGTATGTTGGCTTCAATCTGTGGGCCATCTGCCACTCCGGGAGGATATTTGCTTACAAGAATGGTTTCCTCATCTAGCAATTTCATATGCATATCAATATGATGAATTTGATCATAAGGCAGCGTATTCATTTTTACAAAACGCTTAATGCCCATATATTCTTGCATAATTCCGTCTATTTGGGCTTCGGTTTTAACACTTACACCGTAAGGGTTTCCAGCAGCATTTTCATTCAGAATTAATTTTGAAGCAAAGGCATTGCCCAAACCGTCACTCATATAATTTCCACCAGTGTTTACTAAATCATTGGTGCCTGAATTAGTTGTGTAAAGCGGAATGCCAGCCTGTGCGGCATGGGCAATTGGCATCACATCATCACTAGGGCGCGGGCGGTTGTAAATCCAGTCGGTAAGTGCAAGTTCGCCCACATCGTTTGAATAGATAGTATTCCCAGCATAATCGCGAATCCAGATACTATTCCAAGGAACATTTAAAAATGTAACATTGGTAATATCAACACCATTGGTGGTCAGGTAATTTGACACCGAAGCCTGATTTTGCGTGGTGATCATAACTTTACATTCCTGAACGCCGGCCTGCACTATTTGTCGAAGTATATTTGGATAAGAAGGGTTCCAAGTTACCAACAGATATTCCACCTCTTCCCACTCTGCAGCGGCTCGCACGGGCCAGAAGGTGGTGCCGTAAGTCGTGGACTTGTAAACTGAAATTCTGAAATTAAACCCTTCTCTGTTTCAGTAAGATTGTGTGGAAGATTTGGTTTTTCCTGTGAAGTGGCAAATGCAACCTGCAATGCCATCAACAATACCAAGAGGTATTTTGTGTAATTATTTTTCATTTGAGTAGCGGATTGTAGATTACGAAGATATAATTTTAATTTGTTCAACTCTAAAAAGTTATAGAAATTTAAAAAAGCATACACAAAAACTCATCCCTCCCAATCTCCTCCGCCCCCAAACTCTCCAAGTGCTGATTGTAAATCTGGCAATCAATAAACTTATAGCTCTTGTTTTTTACATATTCCGAAAGATGATAAAATGCCACTTTTGAAGCATCGCTCACCAAGCTGAACATACTTTCGCCACAAAACACTTTTTTCTGCAGGAAGGTCTATTCCGTAAAGTCCACCGACCAGTTTATCGTTTTCCCAAACCTCAACAGAAATAGCGTGCCCTGCATTGTGCAAAGCAATATATGATTCCTGCATTTCTTCCGTAATCCAAGTTCCCGCCTGGCCTTTCCGCAAAACATTAGCGCAGTTTTCAATAACTTCTTCAAAATTATGATTAAAAGTGATCTTGAATTTTTCACTGTTTAAAGTCTTCCGAAGACTTTTGGAAACTTTAAATTTTTCGGGAAACAAAACCATCCGTGGGTCCGGGCTCCACCACAAAATGGGCTGATCTTCTTCAAACCATGGAAAAATTCCCGAATTATACGCCAGCAACAAGCGCTCCATGGAAAGATCACCGCCAATGGCGAGCAAGCCATCGGCATTTGCTTCCTCAGGATTTGGAAACCAAAGTTTATCGGTTAAATAATGCATCATTCAAAATTGCTAAAAATTTTCGCATAAAAAAACCCCGAAGAAAATTTGATTTCTTCGAGGCCAATTTTAATTATGGGTATAATTACCGCCCTTATTAAAAGGGAAGATCGTCGTGTTCTTCTTCGTTAAAATCGTTTGCGGGTTCAAAAGCGTCAGCTGGCGGCATTGGAGGCATATCGCTACTATTTGGGGTCTGTGAGACGTTTTCAATACGCCACCCTTGAATGCTGTTAAAATATTTGGTTTCCCCTTGCGGGTTTACCCATTCGCGACCGCGGACGTTAATGCTCACTTTTACATCTTGGCCTACTTTATAACTGTTCAGTAAATCTGTTTTGTCCTGCACAAACTCAATCATTATATGCTGCGGATATTGCTCTTCGGTAGTAATTACCATCTCACGTTTCCGAAACCCGTTATTGCCATAGGTTTTGGTTTCATCTATCATTTTAATTTTTCCTTGTAGTTCCATTTTCTTACTTAAATATTTATTGTTCTTCTTCTATTTTCTGCATAAAAGCACCTTCCAAGCTTCTTCAATTTTACCTTCGCAAAGAAAGTCTTGGGCTTTTTTATGTATTTCTAAACCATTACCCTCATCCCGCAACCACTTCAATTCTTCGGAAGTATTTATAAAGGTATTAATTTCTTCCGGATTTGGGAAATTTTCTACGTTGCCCAACATCCCCAAATCATTCCCAGTTAAAACCTTACTGTGTTTTATTTCTTCGGGAAGCATATCTACGCCTATTCCAAGGGTTGTCAAAGGCTTTGGCACTTCAAAAAGGCCTGCCTTGGCACGGCTGTACCAATTGCCGCCAAGCCGTGAAATTGTATCTATCTTAAAGGGATCAATACTCCCATCTTTACCTAAAATTTCTTCTTTTATGTGAAGTTTTACTACTTCACAAATTACCAAATTCCCTGCGCCGCCTTCAGTACCGAGTTTAATTACGTCGTTCACTTTACATTCCAATTGAACGGGAGCTTCGGCAACACGCGGGGGTTTTACTATTTCGGAAGCAAGTTCAGTAAAGCCAGCTTTTTTGAATTCGTTGACTCCTTTGGCATATTCCGTAGAAGAAAGCGACATTTGCTGCACCATATTAAAATTCACAATGTTTATAACTACTTGGGGCACTTCCAAAACATTTTCATAAGTATGCTTTGTAGTATTATCGCGCCCGCGCCGAGCCGGCGAAAAAACCAAAATAGGCGGTTTTGCACTAAAAACATTAAAAAAGCTGAAAGGTGAAAGATTCACATTTCCTTCTTTGTCAATGGTGCTTGCAAAGCATATAGGCCTTGGCGATACCGCGCCTAAAAGGTAGCCGTGCAGTTTTCCGGTGGATAGTTCCTGTGGTTCAATAGAAATCATTGCTTGCAAATGTACCCAAAGATTATAGCTTGGAAAAACTTGATTGTACAATAATATCAACATATTTGCTTTATATTTAAACCTGCCTATTAGCAGACAAGCTGGAAAAATTTATTCTTTATGTTGCGCAACAAATCACTCTCCCGTTGGGGTTTTATTTTGGCTTCTCTTATTGTTATTAGTCTTATTTTGTGGAATACGTTTGTGTTTTTTAAACAATTGAAAGCTAATGAACGTGCCAAAATGGAGATTTGGGCCGCTGCTTATCATGACCTTCTTCAAAATCCAACGGTTGGGGAAATGATTTTGACCGTTATACAGAGTAATACAAGTACCCCAATGTTGCTCTATACGCATAAGGAAGGAATTTATGATGCGAAGAATCTTGATTCTACAGAAGTTAATACTCTTCAGAAAAAACAGAAGCTTGTTGAAAAATTTAAATCAGAATATGAGCCTATTGAAATAAGAAGCGAAGACGAATTACTACAGACCATTTATTATGGCAATTCACCAATTATTAATAAACTAAAATACTACCCTGCCGCTTTAATAATAATAATCTTTCTGTTCATTTTAGCTATTTATTTGTTTTATAAAACATCAAAATCTGCCGAACAGAATAGGCTTTGGGCGGGTATGGCAAAGGAAACGGCACACCAAATAGGCACACCGCTCTCCTCTTTAGTGGGTTGGACCGAAATTTTAAAAAGCGAAAAGGTAAATCCAGAATACATTGCCGAAATTGAAAAAGACATTTCCCGTTTGGAAACCATCACAGACCGTTTTTCAAAAATTGGTTCGGTGCCAAAACTAGAGCAGCATGATTTGGTTGAAGAAACAAAAAACACATACTATTATTTACAAAAACGTTCTTCAAAATTGATTAATTTCAACCTTAATATTCCAGAAAATCCTATTTATGTTAAAATGAATCCTCAGCTTTTCAGTTGGACGATTGAAAATTTAGTTAAAAACGGCATAGATGCTATGAAAGGAAAAGGAACCATAACTATTTCCATTGAAAAAAATTCAAAAAACGCGTTGGTTCATATCACCGACACAGGTAAAGGTATGACAAAAGGTGAGTTCAGAAAGATATTTATCCCAGGCCATACTACCAAAAAACGTGGTTGGGGGCTGGGTTTATCATTAGCAAAACGTATTATTGAGGAGTACCACAGTGGAAAAATTCGCGTTCTAAAAAGCGCACCTAAACAAGGCACTACAATGGAAATTGCGCTAAAGACCGAAAGTTAACTATGAGTTCAAAAACCCACACGCTACATACAGCACACCTAAAGAATAACTGCCCAACCTGTTTTGGTAAAAACGGTCTTCAATTTACCTTTACACAAGAAGAAAAAGAAACACCATTCTTTAGGAAACCAGCGGTTCTAATAGATGAAACGCTTTATTGCAACACCTGCAATAACATAATTTACCCTGTAAACTGGACTGAAGACATTGAACGCGTTTTTGACTATAACAAAAAAATAGCGGAAACCAATAAACAATACTTAAAGGTAAAACCGCTATTTTATATTTCTGTTGTTGTGGCAATTGTTCTGGTTGCCGCAGTAGTCTATGTTTTAATCCCTTCTTAAGGTTTCAATTTTTCAGCAACCGCTTTGGCCAAAGTTTTAAATTCCTCTGAAGTCATTTTTACTTTTTTGGTAAAACGCATATCATCCATTTCATTTAAAGGAATAAGATGTACGTGCACATGCGGTACCTCCAGACCCACAACCGCCATTCCCACACGTTTGCAAGGAACGGTTTTTTCAAGAGCAAGGGCAACTTTTCGGGAAAATTGCATTAATTGTAAATATATATGTTCGCCCATATCAAAAATCTTATCGATTTCTTCTTTTGGAACACAGAGCGTGTGTCCCTTTGCATTTGGATTTATATCCAAAAAAGCTATAAAGTTGTCGTCTTCGGCAATTTTGTAACAAGGAATTTCACCTTCGATTATTTGTGTGAAAATTGATGCCATAATCAGTCTCTTGAGATTTCTAATATTTCAAATTTGAGTACCCCATTTGGCACTTTTATTTCCGCTACTTCGCCAACTTCCTTTCCTAATAAACCGTGACCAATAGGAGAATCAACGGAGATTTTTCCGGATTTTAAGTCAGCTTCACTTTGCGCAACCAACTTATAGGTCATTTCCATACCGTTGTTTTGATTTTTTATCTTAACGGTGCTATGTACCAAAACTTTGCTTAAATCAAGTTGCGATTCATCTATCAATCGTGCATTTGCTAGCACTTCCTCCATTTTTGCAATCCGCATTTCCAGCATTCCTTGTGCTTCCTTGGCTGCATCATATTCCGCATTTTCGCTCAAATCACCTTTATCCCGGGCTTCGGCAATTGCATTGGATGCTTTTGGGCGCTCCACATCGCGCAGTTGATCTAACTCATCCCTCAATTTTTTTAACCCTTCAGCAGTATAATAAGATACTTTACTCATAACTTCATCGTTTGTGTATGCAGAACATACCTATTCTTTAATATAACAAAATCCCACTCTTGGCGGGACTCACTTTAATAAATTGAAAAAATCCCATACGGTGACGGGATGTGTTCAACAAATATACTAAAAATTTACTTGTTGCGTAATTTGTTGTAATTTCGGACTCAAATATAATTGTTTTGATGAAAAATAAAATCTTCTTCCTTTTAATTGTTTTTATAACCTTATCGTGTTCAAAAAAAGATGATAAGCAAGAGCGAAATCCATATTTAACAGATCCAGTTGTAAATTTGAATTTGAACTTAAATTTACCAGAATACAACCCATTAAAGTTTCCGGGGAATTCCATTTTAACTTCTCAGGGCATTAAAGGTATTGTGGTAATTTGTGTTAGTGAGACACAATATTTTGCTTATGATTTAACTGATCCAAACCATGTGCCCAGTAATTGTTCTAGAATGGAAATTAATGGCCCAATTGCAAGCTGTCCCTGCCAAAATGATGAAAATTCATATAATCTTATAAACTTTGGAAGGCATACTTCAGATCCTGACAGCAAATACCCGATGCAATCATATCGCGCCGAGCGCAATGGAAACACAATAAATGTTAGTAATTAGTTCTGAAAAATAACAATTAAAACTTAACAGTAGCTCCCAATAAAAAGTTTATAGTGGCCTGTGGATAATAGCCAGCGCCTTCAACAGTACTAACCGTTCCTGGATTACTAAAATCGTCCTCGTAGGTATAAAAATAGCCGTTGGAAATATATTCTACATTGAAAATATTATTCACCAAGGCCGAAAAGACCACTTCTTTTATCCACGGAAGATTGTCCAAAGTGTAAACAATATTCAAGTCATTGATGAAATAGCTATCCAATATAGAAACTTCGCTGTCAATGTTACCCATATACTGCTCGCCTACAAATTTTGAAAGAAAACCTATTTGCAATTTCTTAATTGGGGAATACTCTAACATATTTCCCGCAACCACAGAAGGCGAAAACGAAATATTGGTGTTGCCTAAATTCACTAATTCGCCATCGCGAGAGGTTACAAAATCTATATTTTTATTTGTGCTCAAAGCTAAGTTTGGGAGGGTTCTCAAATTCTTCAAAAGTTGTATTTCTGCATCTACCTCTAGCCCCAAACGGTAACTTTTTCCACTATTTGTGCGCAGTGGCGCACCCACATCATTTAACTCACCTGAAAGCACTAATTGGTCTTTGTAGTGCATAAAATAAACATTGGTGTTGACCTTTGTCTTTTCGGAAGCGAAACGCCATCCAAGTTCAAAATCGTCCAATTTTTCGGGTGTAACAATTCCCTGTTCATAATCGTTACGGGATGGCTCGCGGTGCGCTTTTCCGTAGGAAAAATAAAATTGGTTTGAAAGGTTGAATTTATAGGTCAACCCAGCTTTTGGATTGAAAAATGAATAGTTTTCATCAACATTCAACGGTAACAAATCTGAAGTAATTCCCAATGTTTTATAATTTAAAAACCTACCCTGCAAATCACCGAAAACGCTCCATTTCTCGTCAATTCTGTAAGTTGCTTTTGAAAAAACGGTAAATTCACTTTTTTTACCATTTCCTTCATAATAACGATTCCTAATTTCAGAATTGCTGGCGTAGCGAGCCCAGATTACTTCGCCATAATGATTCCCAGTATAATAACTGTAAAATGCGCCACCCGTAAAATCAATTTTATTGTTTTTGTAATTTACGTTTGCATTGGCCGCATAAAAATCATTGTCCAGCCAGCGCCGACGGATTAAATCGGTGGTGCTGATTGTATCTCCGCCAATTTCAATGGGTTCAAAACCATAAGTTTCAAAATCTTCATCCTCTTTATATTGCTCAAAATAACCCTTCCCTTTTGTGAAATTGAAAGAAACATTTGTACTCCAATTGTTGTTAAAACGTTGGTTCCAAAGCAACTGATAATGATCCTGCGCATAATTGTCCACTTCATTGTCATAAAACTGAATATTACCATCTTCATCAGTATACATTCCTACTGTGTTGTAAGTTCTATCATTCTCAAGTTTTTCGGGATCTTCCAAACCGTTCCAAGATTGATAAGTTACTTCCCTTCCGCCAAAAACAAGCGCTTTAACCAACGTATTTCTATTTACAAAAGCACCTTGCAAAAAATATGATTTCAAGTCGGAACTGGCTCGGTCAATATATCCGTCTGATTGAATGGTTGACAACCTTCCCGCGAATTCAAAATGCTCGGAAAGCAAGCCAGTGCTGAACTTGACATTGTGTTTGCGTGTATTATAACTTCCGAAGGAATTTGAAATTTCGCCATAGGCATTGTTTGAAACGGCGTCGCTTAACAAATTCAAACTTGCGCCAAACGCACCCGAACCATTGGTTGAAGTTCCAACGCCACGCTGCAGTTGCAGACTTTGCACCGAAGAAGTGAAATCGGGCAAATTCACCCAAAACGTACCTTGGCTTTCGGAGTCGTTATACGGAATTCCGTTCAAAGTAACATTTACACGGGAAGCATCACTCCCACGAACCCGAATATAAGTATAACCAACGCCAGCGCCGGCATCGCTCGTAGTGACAACCGACGGGAGATAATTCAGCATATAAGGAATATCCTGTCCGAGATTTCGTTTTTCAAGTTCCTCTTTGTCGAGGTTTGAATGCGTAATTGGAGAATCGGCTTCCACACGGACTGCTTGCACCAAAACTTCGTCGAGTGTTTCAATTTCTGTGGAATCTTGCTTTTTTTTCTGAGGGGTTTCCTGCGCAGAAACAGTTAAAAAGAGTGAAGTAAAAACTACTGAAATCAATAACTTTTTCATTCGTAATAATTTTAAATCATACGAATAAAAGGGGCGTTATTCTTGGTTCGTTAAATGGTTACATAAAAAAACCCTGAAAACAATACTTCGTGTATTATTGCAGGGGGTTCCTATTTAGTATCCCTTGGCAGCATTACCCGCCCAGGTTCTTTGGGTATAATCTCAGCCTTTTTCAATTGTTAATTAAAATCAGCACCCCTTTGAGATGTCGGGCAAAGATAAACTAAAGCCCCTTAACCCCAAAGGGGGAATTCAAAATTCTGGAGGTTTTCTAGTTTTCTTTTTTAAAGCATTCTCTTTTTTGGATTTCAAACGTCTCTCAATTGCTCCTTTGGAAGGTTTTGTTTTCTTTCGAGGTTTTGCTACTTTCAAATTTTTCTGAAGCAGTTCTACCAGTCTTTCAATAACGATTGTTTTGTTGCGATGCTGACTTCGCGTTTCGCCACATTGAAGTGTGATAATTCCTTCGGAAGAAATTTTTGAAGATAATTTTTGGCGAAGCCGTTCCTTTTCTGTCTCCGAAAGTGCTGCGGAAGTATTCAAATTAAAGGAAACTTCAGCTTTTGAAGCTGTTTTGTTTACGTGTTGTCCACCTGGTCCACTGCTTCGGATGGCTTTAAAACTCAATTCAGAAATTAAAACTTCTGCTTTCATTTTGGTTGGTGTACTTCGTTCAAAAGGTCGTTTACCGTTTTTACGGGATTGAAAGTGATGAGCGGCACTTCAACAAAAACCGTGTTCCAATTTGCCATCGCGCCGTTCCAAAGTCCCGGGAGTTCCAATGCCTTAATTGGTTTTCCGTGATAGGATTTATTCGAAATAAAACCTGCGTCAGGATCAGAAAATTTTAGTAAATCATATTTTTTACCTTTATAATTGCGCAAGCCACAAACCAAATCCACCGGATTGAAATGTGTGGCTTTGTCAACCAATTCTTTTTGTTGCGGGTTATTTTTATCAATCTGGCTCATTTCTACAATTTGATAGGAAAGATTTCCGCTTTTATCTTTTATAAGAAATGGTCCGCCGCCCGGGGCACCCGTGTTTTCAACCACGCCGCAAATGCGGATTGGGCGTTCCAGTATTTTCAAAATTTCCTCTTTGTATCTAGGAGTGTTACTTATAAAAAGTTCTTCGGAGATAAATGTAGCTGCTTGCTTTAAAATTTCTTCCGAAACATTCTTTGAATGAAGTTTTTCCACAAATTCGAAGATTTTCTGCTGAAGCGAAATCAATTTTCCTGCAAGCACTTTTTTCTGAAAAGCTACAGTTTCCACATAATTTTGTGAAACCACATTGTCAATATTTTTAATAAAAATGATGTCGGCATCAACATCATTCAGGTTTTCCAGTAAAGCCCCGTGGCCCGACGGACGGAAAACCAAATCATCATTTTCATCTAAAAATGCTTTGTTGTCACTTGTTGCTGCAATAGTATCGGTTTCCTTTTTCTGAAAGGAATAGGAAATATTGAATTTCACCCCTGTTCTATTTTCAACAGTTTCTTGAATTTCTTTATATCGTTTTTTGAATTTTTCCTCGTGCTCCGCAGAAACAGTAAAATGTAAATTGGCAATACCATTTGAAGTTGCATAAAAGGCTGCTTCATATAATTGTTCGCCAAAGGCGGTAACGTAATTTTCGCCGTATTTGTGAAAAGGAACGAGGCCTTTTGGCGTGTTGTTGAAATTCAACCCCGTTTCTTCCAGCATTTCTTGCACGAAAAAATAAAGCCGTTTTCCTTTTTTAAAATTTTCAAAATCGGGATATTTTGTTTCCAATTTCTCTTTCACCAAAGCAGAAAACGCAAATTTTTCCATTGAATCAAAAAAGATTTTCAAATTTTTGTTTTCTTCCTTTAGAAGAAACGTATCGATATCTTCTTTTTTATAATCATAATTCTCTAAAAACTGATGCAAAAACTTGAACATACGGGTAGCCGCCCCGGAAGCTGGAATAAATTTCAGCAAATCGATTTTGTTTTTTTCAGTTTCAAAAAGAGTTACAAATTTTTGTTGTTCTGTTTCTGAGAATACTGCAATTCCGTTATCCGCCGAAGCTGGTTCAACCACATTTGCAAAAGAGATTCCTCTTTTGAAAATTTCCAGTTGTCGTGCTACTTTAGCCTCGGAAAGCCCGTGATTCTTTATTTGTTGTAGGTTTTTGTCAGTAAACATTTTATTTCTTCTTCAGCAATTCGTCAATAATTTTGACTGCGTTTTCAAATCGTTCTTCTTCATTTCCCTTTAAAATTTTATAGGGGAAATTGTGTTTTTTCAATTCGGCCTCGAAAATACGAAACATTTCCTGGCGATTGTGTGGTCTGTCGCGAAGATCATCTGCTTCCCAAGGTGTGTCAACATAGGTTAAAAGGTAGATGCTGTAATTGTTTTTGGTTGCTTCATTCTTTATTTCCGAAGGGCAGAATCCATCGTAATAATATTCGGAATAGACCTTCAATTCAAGTAAATTCGTATCGCATATCAACAGATTTTCAACCTGTTGTGAAGCTTCCTTTTCAAGTTGCAATTGGCCTTTTGCAATGGGAATTAAATCTTCTTTTCCAACCAATTTTTTTTCAATATCCAACTTTTTCTGAAGATAATCGCGCATAAACTCCGGCACCCACAAAGTATTGTAATGTTCCGCCAATTGTTTGGCCAAAGTAGTTTTCCCCGTAGATTCGGGACCGTAGAGCACTACTTTGGTGAGCTCAGCAGGCTGGTTTCGGGTATGTTTAGGTTTCTTTTCCAAGCGCGGTATCCGTAAATGGCAATAATAGTAAATAAAAGATATTGAAACGAAGTAAACACCAGCCCTTTATAAAGATAGAGCGGTACTGAAATGATATCGCCAATAATCCAATATATCCAGTTTTCAAGTTTCTTTTTCGCCATAAGCCACATTCCTACAAAGAAAATGGCAGTAGTAACAGTATCTACGTAGGCCGTCCAATTGTTCCACTTTTCGAAATATTCATAAACTGCAAAAACGAAAATGAGTGTGGCGATAAAAATATAGACAGACTGTTTGTTTTCGGTTTTTGTGGCTCTGGTTATAGGCGTATAATGGGTTTCGTCCACTTTACGGGTCCAAATATACCAGCCATAAATACTCATTGCGAAATAATAGGCGTTTATCATCATATCGCCCAAAAGCCCGTAAACTGCAAGAATATAAACAAAAATAGCTGTGCTTATAATTCCAGTGGGATACACCAAAATATTATCCTGCTTGCTGAACCACACGCTCAAAAAGCCAAAGAATACTCCAATCAATTCCAATACAATTAAATGCGTTGGAACATCAGCATATTGCGCAAAAAACCAATCAAAAATGGGGCTCATAGTCGCTGCGATCCGATTTTACTATTTTTATGTAGAGTAATCCACGTTCCACGGCTTCCAAGGCAACTTTCATTTCCTTATGAAGCAAATTCATTACGGCATCGTATTCTCCATAAACCTGTGTGCTAAGCGGATTTTCCAAAACGGTAAGCCCAGAATTTCGAAGGTTTTTTATGAAGTTGATTATGGCAGGTTCGTAATCATCCTGTAAGGGTGTGAGGGTAAGTTCTACTGAGATTTTCATAATTTTTTAGGTTTTTTAATCTTCAAACGCCGTTCCCATAACAATCAAATCTGCGCCAGCATTGTATGCGTTTTGTTTTTGGTCTTCTGTTTTTATTCCGCCACCAACAATTAATGGAATGCTGATTGCTTTTTTTACTTCGGAAATGATTTCGGGTTTTACGGGAAATTTTGCGCCGCTGCCCGCTTCCAAATAAATCAATTTTGCGCCCATAAATTGTCCCGCCAAAGCTGTATTCACAATCATTTCAATATCTCCCTGCGGAAGAGGTTCCGTATTTGTCACTTTGGAAACCGCGGAATCATTTCCGCCATCAATTAAAATATAACCTGTTGAAATAATTTCCAAAACCGAATTTTTTAATTTCGAAATGGATTTTATCTGCTGTCCAACTAAGTATTCTGCATTCCTTCCCGAAAGCAACGTCAAAAACAAAAGCGCATCGGCAAAGGGCGTAATGTGGGAATGGTCACCCGGAAATAGAAAAATGGGGAGACTTGTTTTGGCTTTTAAAGCTTTTACCGTGGCTTCGGTTTCTCCATTTGCAACGGTACTTCCGCCTACAAAAAGATGGGTTGCTTCATTTGGGATTTTCTGCAAAAAAGAGGCCGTTACAGAAATATTGAATTTATCGGGGTCAATCAAAATGGCAAGTTGCTTTTCCTTTTCGGAAACTGATTTCAGAAGATTTTTATAAAAATTTTCTTCCATTTACTATTTTTCAGAAATAAGCGCATAGGCACAAGTGAATTCTTCAAACTCAAGAAAATCTACATCATACTTTACTTGTTTATCTTCATAAGTCACCTTTGCAGTAGTTTTATTTTCGTCTAACATAAAATCTTCCACATAAATATTCTCCAAAAAGCTTACCCCTTTTTCGGCAAAACTTTTATACAAAGATTCTTTGGCGCACCAAACTATAGTTAGTTTTCGCATTAAAGCATCTTCATTTGCAAAAATCTTATACGCTTTTAATGGGGTGAATTTATGTGCAATCCGCAAGATTTTGTGACGTTGCATTTCAATATCAATCCCCACTTCTATATCACTAATAATTATCGCCGCAAAGTTAAAGGAATGTGTAATGGAAATATGCTTATCGTCCGTTAAATGCGGCTTTCCATTTTCATCGTAATATAAATCGTAATCGGTATAGCCTTCCAAAGCCATCAAATGCCGAATACTCATAAAGCCCCTCCGATGGAGATCGCTTTTCATATTATTTACACGATTGGCGCAATTATCAGTAAGCTGAATGCCTTCAGAAAGTGCTTCAAAAGACTCTTCAATCTTCCAAATGAATACTTTAGTGTGAGAATTTACTGTTATAGTTTTGTAAAGTGGCATAAACTTTTAAAGGATATTGTGTACTTTTGCGGACTGAAAAAAAGAAATTATTTTTAACAAATGCCCGCTTTTGAGGGTATAAATATAACAAATATGTCAACGAAAACTGTGCCTTATACGGCGTTTAAAGTAAAAGATATTTCCCTTGCAGACTGGGGGAGAAAAGAAATTGAACTTGCTGAAGCTGAAATGCCGGGGCTTATGAGTTTACGTGAAGAATACGGAAACGAGCAGCCTTTGAAAGGTGCACGTATTGCTGGTTGTCTTCACATGACCATCCAAACTGCAGTCCTTATTGAAACTTTGAAAGCCTTGGGCGCAGAAGTTACATGGAGCTCTTGCAATATTTTCTCTACACAGGACCACGCTGCCGCTGCAATTGCCGACGCTGGAATTCCAGTATATGCTTGGAAAGGTATGACCGAAGAGGAATTTAACTGGTGCATTGAGCAAACGCTTTTCTTTGGTGAGGACCGCAAGCCGTTGAATATGATTCTTGACGATGGTGGCGATTTAACCAATATGGTTTTGGATAAATATCCAGAGCTTGCCGCTGGCGTAAAAGGTATTTCTGAAGAAACCACCACTGGCGTTCACCGTCTTTACGAGCGAATGAAAAAAGGTACTTTACCAATGCCAGCAATCAACATTAACGATAGCGTTACCAAAAGTAAATTCGATAACAAATACGGTTGCCGTGAAAGTGCAGTAGATGCAGTACGTCGCGCTACAGATATAATGCTTGCCGGAAAACGTGTAGTTGTTTGTGGCTATGGTGATGTTGGTAAAGGAACTGCCGCTTCATTTAAAGGCGCTGGAAGTATCGTTACTGTTACTGAAATTGATCCAATCTGTGCATTACAGGCTGCAATGGACGGTTTTGAAGTGAAAAAATTGGAAACTGTTGTAAAAACAGCCGATATCGTTATCACTACTACTGGCAATAAAGATATTATCCGTCCTGAGCATTTTGAAGCGATGAAAGACAAAACCATCGTTTGTAACATTGGGCATTTTGACAACGAAATTGCTGTTGCTTGGTTGAATAAAACTCATGGAAACACAAAAGTTGAAATAAAACCACAGGTGGACAAATATACCATTAATGGAAAAGACATTATTCTTTTGGCTGAAGGACGTTTGGTAAACCTTGGTTGCGCAACTGGTCATCCAAGTTTTGTGATGAGCAACAGTTTTACAAACCAAACTTTAGCTCAAATAGAACTTTGGAAAAACGGCGAAAATTACGAAAACGAAGTTTATATGCTTCCAAAGCATTTGGATGAAAAAGTAGCAAAACTTCACCTTGAGAAAATTGGGGTTGAACTTACTGAACTTTCTGAAGAACAAGCCGAATATATTGGCGTAACTGTTGAAGGGCCATTTAAGCCTGAGTATTACAGATATTAATTTTTTCTCGCGAAGGCGGGAATCTCATCAATTTAGATTGAAACCCTTGCATTTTTGTGAGGGTTTTTTGTTGGAAAATATTTAACTTTCCAAAGCAAAGATTATTCATACTTTAATTGAATAATGACTTATGAAAAGAAAAAAATAAAAGTCCCAAGATTCAACGAAGAATCTGGTTTTTACACCACGAAAAAACGCTCAAAAATGATGAGTAAAATTCGAGGAAAGAATACAAAGCCAGAAATGCTCTTCCGAAAAGCGCTGTGGAAAAAAGGCATCCGTTATCGTGTGGACAGCAAAAAACTTCCCGGGAAACCAGATGTTTCTATCCAAAAATATAAACTTGCCATTTTTATTGATGGCGAATTTTGGCACGGCTACAATTGGCCAGATCGAAAAGAAAGCTTAAAAAGCAATCGCGGTTTTTGGATTCCAAAAATAGAGCGAAATATGCAGCGCGACCGAGAAGTAAACAAACAACTCGAAGATATGGGCTATACAGTTTTTCGGTTTTGGACCAATGAAATAAAGAACAATCTCAATAAATGCATCAATGATATTTTGGTGTACATAAACACAGGACAAAATGATTAATTCCAAACTCCCAAACATAGAAACCTCCATTTTTGCCAAAATGAGTAAAATGGCAGCAGAGCACAACGCTCTAAATCTTTCGCAAGGCTTTCCAAATTTTCCGAGCGATCCGGCATTAAATGCTTTGGTGGATCAAGCAATGAGCGACGGTTTTAACCAGTACGCACCAATGCCCGGCGACTTCGGACTTCGGATGGAAATTTCAAAAAAGATTGAAAATCTTCATAATCATTTCTACAATCCCGAAACTGAAATCACAATAACTGCTGGTGCTACACAGGCTATTTTCACTATAATTGCTGCTTCAATTAGCAAAGGTGATGAAGTAATTATTTTCACTCCAGCATATGATTGTTATGCGCCAACTGTTGAGTTATTTGGAGGAAAAATTGTTCCCGTTCAGCTAAAACCTCCTTTTTACAAAGTGGATTGGGAAGAAGTTTCGGATAAAATTTCTTCGAAGACGAAAATGATAATCATCAACAGTCCGCATAACCCAAGTGGAATGCTTTTTTCCAAAGAAGATATGCTTCAGTTACAGAATTTAGCTGAGAAAAATGATTTATTGGTTTTGAGCGATGAAGTTTACGAGCACATTATTTTTGATGGCAATGTGCATCAAAGTGCTTCCAAATTTGAAGCGTTGGCAAAACGAAGTTTTATAACTGCTTCCTTTGGGAAAACATTTCATAACACAGGCTGGAAAATGGGTTATTGCGCCGCGCCCGAAAATTTAATGAAAGAATTTCAAAAAGTACATCAATTCGTTGTCTTTTGTGTAAACCATCCTGTTCAAAAAGCGCTGGCAACTTATTTAAAAGATGAAAGCCATTATTTAAAACTTTCAGATTTCTATCAGCAAAAGCGGGATTTCTTTTTAAATCTAATGAAAGGGTCAAACTTCAAAATAATTCCTTCAAAAGGCACCTATTTTCAAATGCTTGATTTCTCTGAAATTTCAAATGAAAATGATATCGCTTTCGCGGAAAAACTTACGAAGGAATTTAAAATTGCCACTATCCCTACTTCCGTTTTTAATGAAGGAAAAAAAGATTTTAAACAAATACGTGTTTGCTTTGCAAAAACAGATGAAACTTTGGCTGAAGCTGCACAAATTCTAAAACAATTTTAATTGTAAAAATTTATTTTTTATAGTAAGCACTATAAGTTTTATCAATTAAAAGATTAAAACAACCGATTGATTTATAACATTTCAGCATTTTTAATTGTTATTTTCGTAACACACACTTTAAAACTCTTCTATCATGGAAAATAATAACGATAAAAACTTTCACAAAGGCAAAAACCCCAGTGGCAATCCAAGCGACGTTTGGGAAATTAATGAAAGCTCTGCGCAGTGCCCTTATTTTGGCAATGTGCAACATCAAGTTGCAGGTGGTGGCACAAGAAACAGCGATTGGTGGCCGAATAGCTTACGACTGAATGTGCTTCGGCAACAGGATACAAAATCAGACCCCATGGGGAATGACTTTAATTATAAAAAGGAATTCGAAAAACTAGATTACAACACCTTAAAAAGAGATTTAAAAAATTTAATGACCGACTCCCAAGACTGGTGGCCCGCAGATTACGGCCACTACGGCGGACTTTTTATAAGAATGGCTTGGCACAGTGCAGGAACATACAGAGTGACTGACGGTCGTGGGGGTGGAAATACCGCCAACCAGCGTTTTGCACCTTTAAATAGCTGGCCTGACAATGGGAATTTGGATAAAGCCAGATTGCTGCTTTGGCCAATTAAGAAAAAATATGGTA
This sequence comes from uncultured Flavobacteriaceae bacterium, assembly GCA_963789545.1. GTDB lineage: Bacteria > Bacteroidota > Bacteroidia > Flavobacteriales > Flavobacteriaceae > Aequorivita. The sequence goes on from CAWBKZ010000004.1 coordinate 64,137, forward strand.
AAAAAATCTCTTGGGCAGATTTGCTTCTTCTTGCCGGAAATGTGGCTTTGGAGTCTATGGGCTTTAAAACATTCGGTTTTGCAGCAGGGCGTGAAGATGTTTGGGAACCCGAACAAGATGTTTATTGGGGTTCTGAAACACAATGGCTAGGAAATGATGAGCGCTATGAAGAAGGCCATCTTGAAAAACCTTTGGCTGCAGCACATATGGGATTAATTTATGTGAATCCCGAAGGGCCAAATGGTGAACCGGATCCAATGGGCTCAGCGCACGACATCCGGGAAACTTTTGGAAGAATGGCGATGGACGACTATGAAACGGTTGCTTTGGTTGCTGGAGGTCATACTTTTGGAAAAGCACACGGAGCTGGCGATGCTGAAAAATATGTAGGCATGGAACCTGCCGGAGCTGAAATAGAGCATCAAAGTAAAGGCTGGATAAATAGTTACAAATCTGGATTTGGTGATGATACCATAACCAGTGGTTTGGAGGGTGCCTGGACCCCAGTTCCAAACAAATGGGACCATGATTATTTTAGAGTGTTGCTTGATTATGATTGGGAATTGACCAAAAGCCCCGCCGGCGCACACCAGTGGAAACCTACCGCGGCTTCCAATGCACACAAAGCACCGATGGCGCACGATCCTTCCAAAACACAGGACTTAATGATGAGTACAGCAGATATTGCTTTAAAAACCGATCCAGCTTATTTAAAAATCTCAAAACATTTCCGTGATAACCCAGCTGAATTTGAGGATGCCTTTGCAAGAGCATGGTTTAAATTATTACATAGAGATATGGGGCCAGTCTCCCGTTATTTAGGACCAGAAGCACCAAAAGAAGAATTGCTTTGGCAAGACCCTATTCCTGCTGTTAATCACACATTAATTGATGATAAGGATATTGCCTCATTAAAAGGAAGAATACTTGACACAGGTTTGTCAATTTCTGAATTGGTTTCAACAGCTTGGGCTTCTGCTTCAACATATAGAGGTTCAGATATGCGCGGTGGCGCAAATGGTGCCCGAATTCGATTGGAACCTCAGAAAAATTGGGAAGTGAATAATCCTTCTCAATTGTCTAAAGTTTTAGGCAAACTTGAAGAAATCCAAAAAGATTTCAACAGCAATCAAAGTGGAGATAAAAGTGTTTCAATGGCAGATTTAATCGTTTTAGGCGGATGTGCTGCTATTGAAAAAGCTGCCAGAACTGCTGGACATAATATTACGGTACCATTTACTCCTGGACGTGGTGATGCCTCGCAAGAACAGACCGATGTGGACTCCTTTAAACATTTAGAGCCTGCTGCAGATGGTTTCAGAAATTATTTGAAGCCCAATCAACACGCTTCTTTTGAGGAATTGTTGGTTGATAAATCGCAACTATTAACCTTAACTGTTCCCGAAATGACGGTTCTTGTAGGTGGAATGCGAGTTTTGAAAACGAATTATGACGGTTCAGATCACGGGGTATTTACCGACAAGCCTGAAACACTAACGAATGATTTCTTTGTAAATCTTCTCGATTTGGGAACAACTTGGAAAGCTATTGGCGATGACGATCGAGTTTTTGAAGGTCGTCACAGAGCTTCTGATACTTTTAAATGGACCGGCACACGAGCCGACTTGATTTTCGGGTCCAACTCAGAGCTTCGTGCAATTGCAGAAGTTTATGCCTCCGAAGATTCGAAGGAAAAATTTGTGAACGATTTTGTCGCAGCTTGGCATAAGGTGATGAACTTAGATCGTTTTGATTTAAAATAATTTCAGTTTAAATTTATAAATTCAAACAGAGTTGCATTAATGTGGCTCTGTTTTTTTACTTTTATGAAACCATGAAAGACAGATTGTTTGATTTAATAAGATTGGGAGATTCTTCCGAAGTTACAGCTATTCTGAAAAATTCGCCTGAATTGGTTTCTCAAAAAGATGCACGTGGCTCTACACCACTGTTGCTCGCAACCTATTACGGGTTTTATGATATTTCAGAAATTATTTTGAAACACCCACAAAACATAGATGAACAGGATGCTTCCGGAAATACCGCATTAATGGGCGTTTGTTTTAAAGGTTTTGATAATCTTGCTAAATTATTGCTGGAACATAGTGCCGACCCTAACATTAAAAACTTTAATGGCGCCACAGCTTTAATATTTGCTGCAACCTTTGGGAGAAAAGGAATTGCACAATTGCTTTTGGATAAAGGCGCAGATAATTCAATAAAAGACGACAGAGGATTGATGGCTTCAGACCATGCAAAAATACAGGGAAACCGTGAAATGGTAGAACTGCTCGAAAAAAATTAAATGTGAAGAAGAAACTTAACATTACAGTCATACAAAGTGAACTGCATTGGGAAAATGCCGAAGCCAATCGCAGTATGTTTTCTGAGAAAATTCAAAATATTGATGGCGAAACAGATTTGATAGTGCTTCCCGAAATGTTTACTACAGGATTTTCAATGAATGCAGAAAACCTTGCTGAAGAAAATGATGGCGAAAGTTTAAATTGGATGATTTCCGAAGCGCAAAAACACAATTGCGCAATTACGGGAAGCGTTATTATTTCTGAAAACAACAACTTCTATAACCGACTTTTTTTCGTATTTCCCGACGGAAGTTTTCAAAAATATGACAAAAAACACACCTTCACTTTAGCAAAGGAAAACGAAACATATTCCGCCGGTAAAGAGCGATTAATTATAGATTATAAAGGTTGGAAAATCTGCCCATTGGTGTGTTACGATTTGCGTTTCCCCGTTTGGGCAAGAAATACTGTAGATTATGATGTTTTGATTTATGTTGCAAATTGGCCAAAGGTGCGTACCCTTGCTTGGGACACATTGCTTCAAGCCCGTGCAATTGAAAACATGACATATTGCATCGGTGTAAATCGTGTGGGATTTGATGGCAATGACCACGAATACATAGGCCACTCAGCAGTTTACGATGTTTTGGGGAAACAGATTTCAACTTCTAATTTTGAAACTGAATTTACCGAGACAATTGCTTTGGAAAAAGAGCACATTGAAAGTAACCGAAAACACCTTCAATTTTTAAATGATCGCGACCTTTTTATTTTAAAATAAAGGTCTCGTTCAAACTCCAATTAGCACGTACCTCTATTTGTGTTGGATAATAAATAATGCGCTCGGGTTCCATTCGGTTGAGGAAACTTCCGGTATCCCATCTTCCGTTTTGGTTATCGTCGTAAATAATTCTCAGGAAATATTTATCGGGAGAAAGTTCGTCAAAAAACACAGTTTTGTTCTCGGATAAATATTCATCCGCAACAACATTGTACTTGCTATCTAACATTTGTACAATAATAGGAAACCGATTTACATTTATTAACGTAAGGTTTAGTGTTCCGTAGTCTGATGCTATTCGTGTGTTTATAGTATATTGAAGTGAATCATTAGACTTTTCAAAAAAATCTGTCAATGCCCCGGGCAATAGTTGTATGGAGTAACTTTGCTCTTCTTTTTTAGGAAAAACCACTTCCGCCCAATTGTATTTTTTGTTGAGTCTAATTGTAGTTTCAACCAATGAGGAATCTTTTGCCATTACTTGAATTTTTTCAGCATCAAAAGAAACCAAAGGAATGTTGGCACGTAATTTAAAGGTATCCTTCAACTTTAAAACCCCCGTTTTTATTGCTGAAATATTTAGCGAATCTTTATAAAGTTCCCGTATCCGCACTGTGACAGTATCAATTATATTTCCATTTGCAACCTTAAAATTTAGTGAATCGGCTTCAATGGCTGGCTTAAACCAGTAGTGAAGCGTATCTTTCTTTTCGTCTTTAAAAATTGTGGAAGTAAAATCTTGCGGAACTTCAGAAAGCAGTTTTACATCCAAACTATCTGCATAGCCTTCATAACCAAAAACAATGTGGTTTTTACTCAAATGGTTTGGTCTTGCAAGTTTATAATCAGTTATTTCCTTAAAGAGTGTCAATGTATAAGTTGAATCTGAAGGTAAAGAAACCAACTCTCTTACAAAACCTATTTTATCGTTTTTCGGCTGAAAAGTGTAGTCGTTATTTTTTTCTTTTAAAGCGAGCAATAAGTATTTTCCTTCCTTTAAATTGTTTAGTTCAAATGTGCCTGTACTATCTTTTGTAACTGTTATATATGTAGGTTTTTCCGTAAAAATTAAGGAGTCATTAAAAGTTTCGTTGGCTTCATAAAGCATTACGGTTGTGGGGATTTCTGGTGAAATAAGTTGTGCATCTTTCACTTTTCCGGAAAGTTTTAAACTATCGATATAACTTCCTGTGGAAAAAATATATTTAAAATACTCAAATTGGTTCCCTTCATTATTATCCACAATACTCTTCCCAAAGTTGAAGGAATAGGTTGTGTTTGGTTTTAAAGTATCTATCAATTTTATTTTCAACGTTTTTGAAGTGCTTAGCGGCGTGATGATAGGCGTATATTCCATTGGAGGCGAAATGATAAGCTCTTTAGTTAAATCCTTCAACCTAATATATTCGTTAAAACGGATTTCAATTTCGTCTCCAGTAAAATTTGTGCTGTAGTTTTCTGGGCTGCTCCTAACTATTATGGGCGGAATGGTATCCCGCGGCCCCCCAGAAGGCGTTCCTTTTTTTGCGCAATCCGCAAAGGAAAGCAGAAACAGAAATGCGATGGGTATATAAAGGAGGCGGTGTTTCAAGAGAAAGAGTTATCGGTTATTGGACAAAATTTTAATTTTTAAAAAAATAGAAGTCCAAAATTAAGCATTAAGAAAGAACTAATAACAATTAACAAACAACTATTAACTGCTAAGCAACAGCAATTGTAGCAATACTGATAGTTATATTTTCACCTTTCAGAAGTTGTAAGGCGCATTTTTCCAATGTGGCTCCAGTGGTAATAATATCGTCCACCAACAAAATGTGTTTGTTTTTGATTTCATCCAACTTTTGAGTGGAGAATAATTCTTCAGCCTCAAAACGGAGTATTCTCGTTTTGAAAACTTGCGATCCCGTTTTGGATATTTTTATTAAAATGTCATCTCGATACGGAACATTTAAGGCCAAAGCAATTTCTTTTCCAAATCCTTCCACTTGGTTAAAGCCACGCTTTTTCAGTTTTTGTTTGTGTAAAGGCACGGGAATTACCATTTCTATTTCCTTATATCGATTGTTTTCAGCCAGTTCTGCCCCCAGCCATTTTCCGAAAAAATAGCTTATTTCCTTCTTTCCACGATATTTTAAATTATGCAGCAATTCCTGTGTCAGTCCTCTTTTCTGAAAATAAATAAGTGCCGTGGCATTTTTTACCAAAAATCTTCCATAGAATTTATCTTTTAACACTTCACTTCCCGTTTTATGAAAAGAAGCTATAGGCAGTGAATGAATACAATCCAAACAAAGCACCGCTTCTCCCTTAATAAGTTGCTCCTTACAACCAACACAAACCTTTGGAAAAAGTAGATTTAACATAATTTAAGAATTTTTACCATTTTGTAAACGTTTGTTAAAGAAATACCTAACTACTTTTACCGCCTAAACTTAACTTATTAATTATGAGTACTGAAAACGAAAACAACAGTGGCAAATTCAAGATCCTTATTGGGGTCCTGTCTGTTTTGCTTATTGCCTTGGCGGTATATACCGTAACATTATTCAACGACAATAAATCTACGATTTCAAATCTTGAAACGCAAAAAGCAGATATCGAGCAGGAATTGGAAGGGTTAATTGCCAATTATGATGAAGTAATCAAGGAAAATGAACTTAAAGATAAAGATTTGCTCGCTGCCCGTGAAAGAATTACAATTCTTCTAGACTCGGTAAAAGATGCAAGAGCTAATATTGGTTTAATTGAAAGATATAAAGCCGAAGTGGGCAGACTTAAGCAAGAACGCACTATGCTCTTTAAACGTGCAGACAGTTTGATAGCCGCCAACAAACAACTTGCTATGGAACGCGATAGTACTTCAACAGAGCTTTCCAACACACGAATGGTGGTTGATTCCGTAAATCAAGAAAATATGGCGATGACTGAAACCATCAAAAAAGGTTCTATCGTAAAAGCTACAGACCTACGTGGAGAAGCAGTTATTATTAGAAATAGCGGAAAGGTTGTGGATACAAAACGCGCAAGCCGTGCTGATAAAATTAGAGCCTGCTTTACGTTAGCTCCAAATGCAATTGCTCAAAAAGGGGACAGAATTCTTTACGTACAAGTTATAAACCCAAAAAACAAAATGATGGGTGATAATACTGTGAAACAATTTGAAGATAAAAATCTTAATTATAGCGCTTCAACAAATGTTTTTTATGAAAATGACGAACTTGATGTGTGTATTCTTGTAAATGCTTTAGAAATGGATCTTGTTGAGGGTAGATATACCATCAATCTTTTTGATGGTTCCAACCAAATTGCTACAACCTCAATGGAGCTTAAATAATCTTATTTTATAAAGAGTAGGTAATTTATAAAATAAATGAAACCGCCGTGAAGTTATCACGGCGGTTTTTTTATTTTTGCGCTATGGCAAACAACGACGATCAATTTAAAAAAGTAGTCTCCCACGCAAAGGAGTACGGTTATATTTTTGCATCCAGTGAAATTTACGACGGCCTCAGCGCCGTTTATGATTATGCACAAAATGGTGTAGAACTTAAGAAAAACATCCGCGAATATTGGTGGCGCAGTATGGTGTATATGCACCAAAATATTGTGGGAATTGATTCCGCAATTTTAATGCATCCCACAACTTGGAAGGCTTCTGGCCACGTAGATGCTTTCAACGATCCTTTGATAGACAACAAAGATTCAAAAAAACGCTACCGGGCAGACGTACTGATTGAAGATTATGCTGAAAAGCTCTATCAAAAAGCACAAAAGGAAATTGAAAAGGCAAAAGGTCGCTTTGGTGATAGTTTTGACGAAGAACAATTTATATCTACAAACCCTCGCGTTGTACGCTATTTGCAAGAACAACGGACCGTTTTGGAAAGAATGGCCCGCTCGCTTGAAAAAGAAGATTTGGCAGATGTAAAGGCCTTGATTGAAGAGCTTGAAATTGCCGATCCAGAAACTGGTTCAAGAAATTGGACCGAAGTGCGACAATTCAACCTTATGTTTGGAACAAAATTGGGTGCTTCCGCAGAAAGCGCAATGGATCTTTACCTTCGCCCAGAAACTGCCCAAGGTATTTTCGTGAACTTTTTAAACGTTCAAAAAAGCGGAAGGATGAAAATTCCTTTCGGAATAGCCCAAACTGGAAAAGCGTTTAGAAACGAAATAGTGGCGCGACAGTTTATTTTTCGGATGCGGGAATTTGAACAAATGGAAATGCAATTCTTTGTTCGCCCGGGCGAGGAATTAAAATGGTACGAATACTGGAAAGAAACCCGCTTAAAGTGGCATCTTTCTTTAGGTATGGGAGCAGAAAATTATCGTTTCCACGACCATGAAAAAATGGCGCATTACGCCAATGCCGCTGCAGATATTGAATTTAATTTCCCTTTCGGTTTCAAGGAATTGGAAGGAATTCATTCCAGAACAGATTTTGATTTAAAAGCGCACGAAAAATTCTCTGGAAAAAAACTACAGTTTTTCGATCCAGAACTGAATGAAAGCTACGTGCCCTATGTGGTTGAAACTTCTATTGGTTTGGACAGAATGTTCCTTGCCGTTTTGAGCAATTCGCTTCAAGATGAAACTTTAGAAGATGGCAGCGTTCGTACCGTTCTTAAACTACCTGCAATTTTAGCACCTGTAAAAGCTGCTGTTCTTCCGTTGATTAAAAGAGACGGCTTACCAGAAATAGCACAAAAAATCATTGACGATCTTCAGTGGGATTACAACGTAATTTATGATGAAAAAGATGCCGTTGGAAGACGTTACCGTCGCCAAGATGCTGCGGGAACTCCATTCTGTATCACTGTGGATCACCAAACTATTGAAGACAATACCGTGACAATCCGTTATAGAGATACAATGGAGCAGGAACGGATAAAAATTGAAGAAATTTCAGAAAAAATGAAGGAAACCATTTCATTCAAAAACTGGCTTTCCGCATAATTTTTTAAGTGTTTAGTTCTATATTTTATTAAGGAGGATATTAATTTATCTTCCTTTTTTTATATCGACTAATTGTGCAGGTGTTGCCTTATCACAACGGTTCATTCTTCTCAGTCCATTGAATTTTATCCACACCTTTTGTCCGTCTTTTTTGAATTCTTCGTCCAAATTGATAGGGTCCAAATAGTAAAATTCCATCTTGTCACCCGGCATTTGTATGGTGTATGGACAATCGCCTTCTTTATCAGAATATACAATGGTTCCCAATAAATAACCTTCCCCTCTCATTTTTTGGGGATCTACGGTTTCAGTATTTGTAGTGGTTTCTGAAGTTGTTGTTTCAGAAGTGGAAGTAGTTTGGGTTTGCTTTTCTGTGGTGCCACAAGAAAGGATTAATGTCGAAAATATTGCAAGTCCTGTTTTTAATAACATTCTGTTTTATTTTAAATGAATTATGAAGATACAAAAATTAAAAATACGCGCGCAACTGAATACTACCTGTATGTACTGTTTTTGTTGTTTCGCTTTTTCTTCCAAAATAAGAAAGATTGGCATCCAAATATTTCGTTATCCGCTTTTGGAAAAGCAAACGCCAGGTAAAGTTGGTTCCCGGCTGTAAACCTTCGAGCATTTGGTAAGCCACTGGCGAAAAAGGACTTCCTTCAAATTTATTATCAATATAATTGAACTCTCCGTTAAGCGAAATTTTTTCGGCATTGGTGTAAGCGAATGAAAAACCAACCGTTTGTTGATTCAATGACTCCATTTCAGAAAACTGATTTTCTTGGTTTGCAAATTCATAAAACACATCAAAACGTGCTTGCTGACTAAAGAGGTAGGAAATTTTTGGATTGAATTCATATGAATCCAAACGATAGTTTCTATTAGCAAAATTCTCTGAAAGACTTTCGCTACTGCCCATTGCTCCTTTTAAATTCAGCAACCAACTTTCCCAAAATTTATGGTTGAAATTGACTTGATGGCTTTCCAGTTCATTTCGCTGTAAACCAACAGCGAGCAGATTATCGCTGGAAGTGAAAATATAGGTATAACTCGTTGTGAAATGTTGCTTCCCTCGATTAAAAAACAATGCATTTCTAAAGTTCAACGTCAATCCCAGCTGATCATCGCCACCATCTTGAAACGGATTTATGTTAAAGCCATCGTCTTTTCTTTTCACTTTCCGGTCCAAGACATAGGAAGTTTGGTTGTAAAAATGCGAAAGCATCTTTTTAAAACCTTCTTTATTAGACCAATTTTGAGGATTCAATGTGAGAATCTGGCTAAACTTATTCTGTCGTATCTTTAAAAATATTTGGTTCGGAAGCAAAATCCGAATGTACTCTGCTTGATCTTGAAATTGCGCTATTTCAAACTCTTCAAGTTCTTGGATACCATTATTATTATAATCTATCCACGTGTAAACACCCTGTCCCGGTTCGGTTTTCACATAAGTGAATTCCTGCTGAGGAATCACCCCGTTATTAGACTCCAAAGCAGTATTCCAACGAACACCGTCATCAAACAACGATTGATTATAAATAATCCGAGAGTTCAGTGAACGCTCCGTTTCACGCTTGTCAATGATTACCGGAAGCGAATCATTCGGGTCAAAACCCGTGCCTGGTTTTGGTTCGTATTTTAAGGTTCTGTAATTTGCAAAGGCAGAAAGTTGCGTGTTTTCAGTATTTATAAGTTTTGATTTTAGAAAATACGTATTTGACGAATTTACTTTTTGAAGTAAGTTGTTCCGAACACTATCATTCACCCGAAACTGATAGCCTGCTTCCACAAAAACTTTTGTACTATCTCCAACACCCGAAAATACTTCAAAAGCACTAAATTTTTGACTTACGGGTGAAATGCTGTCGTGAGAAACATCTTTTATTTGGTTGTCTTCCAAAGCTATTTTGCCACCCACCCACGCTTTTTCAAAAGAATAAGTAGTTGTATTATTTAGTCGGAAAAACTTTGAGGAAATAGAATCGGCTTTGCTGTTTAAATAACTTCCGTAGGTTAGAAACTTCAATTTTTTAAACCTTAAATCTGAAGCGATAACGTGGCGTGTTCCGTTGAAATTTTCTGAATAATTCAAGTTTTGAAATTCATAACGTCCGCCGCCAATTTTTGGTTGTGAAATGGCAACACCCGAAACCACAAAACTTTGGTTCCCCCTTGGATTTATAAGATTCCAATCTCTATTGAACTCAATATTATAAAGCCTTTCAATGGTTCTGAAATCTTTTTGAACAAAATCCAAAGAGCCAAAAGCATCAACTTTAAGTGTGTCCACAGTAGTCAAAACACGTTGTTTGAAAGCCAATCTTCCAGCAAATCCGTCATTGTTACCATCGTCAATATCACTAAAAAGGTTGAGGTCGTTTTGACTTCCTGCTACTTCAAAATCGATTTGCGTTTTTTCAGAAGGATGAAAACTTCCGTTTAAACCACCAACCTGCACTTTTATAGGTGCATTCAACCTTATAACGGGTTCATAATTTCCCTGGAGCACACCATTCACGGGGGCTACATATTCAAAAATACGGCTAATGGCCGTGTTGTCGCTAATTACATAGTTGCCATTATTATTGCCCACCAGCGAAAATCGTACGCTGAAAAGTTCATCCTCAGGACTATTTGAAAACACATAGACTTCTTCTCCGTTTATGATTTCCTTTTTGTAAAGAATTTTGTTTTCAGAATAGGTATCCGGCACTGCGGAAGGCGCAACCATCAAATCTTTGTCATCACCTGCAGCCTTTAAAATTGCTACTTGCTCTTCGGTAAGATTTTGTTGAAGCGGCTGATTTTTTGCATCATTTTCGGAATAAATATACACGCCCAAATCTAGGTTTTCGCTGGTATAATTTCCGCCCCCGTACCCGATGAATCGGGTATAACTTCTATCTGTATATTGATATTCCACCGAAATACGCATATTGCTGGTTATGGGATAGGTTGGATTGAATTTTATTTCCCCAGCATTGTAATCGATTACATAATCTTCGTTTTCACCACGTTTTAAGAGCAAACCATTTACATATACCCGCTCGCTCCCAGAAACAACCAAAATGTAAAGTTCGCCATTGGGACCAACCAATTTATAAGGACCTTGGTTTCCTTCCTGCCCAATAAACTCACTTTTTGAAAAAACGCCGCGCACCAAAGCACCAGATGCGAATGCTGAAATTTTGGAACCGTCTTCATTATTAAAAGTTCCTCCTAGGGAGATTCCCTGTACTTTTTTAGTAAATCTTCCAAAGTAACTATTGTTATTTTGAAGATCGATGTCGCCGGCACGAATGTTCCAATTATCACTAAAAAGTTCGATAAAAATTTGATCAAATTCATTTAAACTCTGCGAATATCCGCCTTCTTGGGTGGGAATATTGGCATCTTGAATTGAAGCCCGAATGGAAACTTTGTCACTCAATTTTCCTGTAATTTGAAGATCCAATTCACTGTTTACTACTGCGTTTTGGTTGTTTCCTATGGTAATCCCTCGCGAAATACTTCCCGAAGTGTTCAGGCCGTCAAAAGGTGTAAACACATTTTTATTCGTGCTTTCGTCCAGCGAATATAGCTTGTCGATTTGCCCAGTATTTTCAACAATAATTTTTGGGTCAAGAGCGAAGTAATCCTTCGTTAAAAAACCTGGATATTGCAAGTATTGAATGGTTAGTGAATCCTGTTGTTGTTGCAATTCTTCGGAAAAAATAATAGTTCCTTTTTTAAAGTCTATCCTGTAACTGAATGGATTTGGAGAGTTCCCTTCCTTATCGAGAATAATGAACCGCTTTGGATTGATACCCGCGCTATCCAAAACCACGGTATCTTGTAATGCAACTTTCTTTTCTTTATAATTAGAAGTAATATCCTGTGAATAGCCAGCGGCTACAATAAAAAAGAGAAAAACAGACAGGTATAACTTCATCAACTATAAAACTAAACACTTGGGTTTTTATTTTGTCGGATATTTTATGATAACCTTTTGGAAATTATTTAGGGTAAAAATACAATCTTATTTACTTTAGCAACGCAAACTCTCCGTGTAACTCTGAGTCACTCTTTGAAACTCTGTGAAATAGTTATAATGCAGAGTTAGCTATAAAAAAACAAACAACCACAGAGAAAAAACACCCGCCTTTGCGGACATGACCTATGAAAATAATCTCTTACAACGTAAACGGAATACGCGCCGCAATGCGCAAAGGCTTTTTAGATTGGTTACAAGCTGCGAACCCTGATGTTATCTGCATTCAGGAAACAAAAGCTAATTTTGACCAAGTAGAAGTTGAAGCTATTGAAAAGGCAGGTTATCCGTATCATTATTGGTACAGTGCAATAAAAAAGGGATACAGCGGTGTTGCAATTTTTTCAAAAATAAAACCGAATCACATAGAATACGGTACCGGAATTGAATATATGGATTTTGAGGGCCGGAATATTCGTGTAGATTTTGATGATGTTTCCGTGATGAGTCTGTATTTACCTAGCGGCACGAACATGGACCGATTGGAACACAAACTCACCTATATGGCCGACTTTAAGAAATATATTGACAATCTAAAAAAAGAAATCCCAAATTTGGTGATTTGTGGCGATTACAATATTTGCCATGAAGCGATTGACATTCACGATCCCGTTAGAAATAAAAACGTTTCTGGTTTTCTTCCTGTGGAAAGAAAATGGTTGGATGAATTTATGAAAAGTGGTTTTATAGATAGTTTCCGTCATTTCAATAAAGAACCAGACAACTACACGTGGTGGAGCTACCGTGCAAATGCCCGTAACAACAATAAAGGCTGGCGTATAGATTATAATTTGGTTTCAGAACCATTACTAAAAAACCTAAAACGAGCAGTGATTTTGCCCGAAGCGATGCATAGTGATCATTGCCCGCATTTGGTTGAACTTGAATTCCAAAAATGATATATACAACCTTCCCAAACACAAATTTAAAAATCAGCAAACTTTGTCTCGGCACGATGACTTGGGGCCAGCAAAACAACCAAGCCGAAGCCCACGAACAGCTCGATTTTGCCATTGAAAAAGGCATCAATTTCATTGATTGCGCAGAAATGTATCCAGTACCCGCAAACCCAAAAACGCAGGGGAGAACGGAAACTTATATCGGCAATTGGTTTGCGAAACGGAAAAATAGAGAAGACTTGGTTTTGGCCACGAAAATTGCAGGGCCTAGCCGTGCGATGGACCATATTCGACAGCCGTTGGATTTCAGTAAAAAATCTTTGGAAGACGCTATCAATAAAAGTTTGAAACGTTTGCAAACGGATTATATTGATCTATTTCAACTTCACTGGCCCGAGCGAAATACCAATTATTTTGGCCAACTGGATTACACACATAAAGAAGACGAAGTTTGGGAAGATAATTTTGCTGAAGTTTTGGAAGATTTGGAAAACTTTGTAAAAGCTGGAAAAATTCGACACATTGGAATTTCGAATGAAACACCCTTTGGCGTGATGCGTTGCATAGAAGAATCAAGAAAAGGTAGATTGAAAATTGTTTCAGTACAGAATCCTTATAATTTGGTAAATCGAAAAGATGAAATAGGTCTTTCGGAAATTCTTCAGCGAGAAAATATTGGTTATTTGGCCTATTCGCCTTTAGGTTTTGGGACGCTTACCGGAAAATATTTGAATGGAAAAGCTGATGGAAGTTCTCGAATCAATCAATTCAAACAATACAGTCGTTACAGCAGCAAACCTGCTGTGGAAGCGACACAGAAATATTTTGAAATCGCCAAAAAACACAATTTAAGTTTTGCCAAGATGGCATTAGCTTTTATTCTTCAGAAACAATTTGTAACCTCCCCGATTATTGGCGCAACTTCAATTACGCAACTTTCGGAAAACATTGAAAGTATCAATATTTCACTTTCAAAAGAGATTTTAAAGGAAATTGATGAGGTTCATAATCAAATTCCGAATCCGGCACCTTAAAGAGTTAATTTGAAGGTAGCGGCTTTATCTCGGTTTCGTTTACATAACCTTTTAAACTATTTGGAGTTTGTATATGAAACCATTTTTGGTTTTTGCCTAAAACGATGAGGGTGTCGTTCTTTTCTACACTTCCAAATTCTTTATAAACCGAAGCGGGACCTTTACGAACATTGGTCCTGTTTTTTAAAGTTACCCCTTTTACGGCTGTCGAAGGTTTTTCATTAGGTTGGATTTCTGTTTTTTTAATGAATGAAAGCGGATTCACGGGGCCTTTTGATTTATAAATCCCAAAGTGAAGATGTGGAGGCAGATCTATGGCATTACCAGTATTTCCTACAAAGCCTATCGTATCGCTAATTTTTAACTTTTCTCCTTCAAAAACCACAATGCTATCCAAATGTGCATAATATATTCTTTTTCCAAAAACCGTGTCCTGGAGCCAAACCTGTTTTCCACCTATTCCATGTTCGCCAGTAGACTCAACTATGCCATCCGTAACCGCAATAACAGGCGTTCCACGATCTGCAAAAATATCGACCCCTTCGTGGGAACGGCTTCCGGTTTCGCGTGGATCTGCCCAAAAACCTTGGATATTTTTATTGCCGCCACCGCTTACAGGAAAAGCATAAAGCGGTTCTGTATAAATTTTCAGCACAAAAGGAAACTGCAATTTCATTTCTGGTTGCACAATAATTTTATAAAAACCCGAAGTTTCAATTTCCTGTGAAAGCGTAACGTTTTTGTGTTGAGAACTCTTCAAATGTTTGAAAATTTTGAGCGAATCTGTCTTCGCCTGAAAAAGATCTACAAACACAAAGGCGGAATCGGGTTGCTTTTCAACTTCCACAATTATGCGCTCTCCTTCTTTCAACTGAACATTGTAACTGTAAACATTGAAATTTTCTTCGGAAAAAACACCGCTTTCAGAATACGGCAATGTAATTTGAATACTGTCGCGCTTTGAATTTTCAAAAGCATTTTTCCAACGAAGTAATAGCGAATCGTTTTTTGAAAAATTACGTTCGTAATCTTCACGCGCAGTAGGCTTCACCAATACATCAGCTGCTTTTTGAATTTCTTCTTTGCAACTTAAAATACTTATTCCCAAAATAATTATAGTGAAAAAAATCCATTGTTTCATAGCCCTGTTAAGATAGCAGAAATAGTTAAGCAATTATCCAAAAAGATGGTGCACAACATCGTGTACTTTCGCAACTTTAATAATGTTTATATGAAAATTGTTCTTCGGAATTTTGCAGTATTTTGAAATAACAATGGAAGTAAAGCCAAGTTTTTCGGCTTCTAAAATGCGCTGTTCTACTCGCGTTACTGGGCGAACTTCTCCCGCTAAACCAATTTCAGCAGCAAAACAAAGACGCTTGTCTATTGCAATATCAATATTTGAGGAAAGTACTGCGGCAACCACTGCCAAATCAATCGCGGGATCATCAACGGTAATTCCGCCAGTTACATTTAAAAAAACATCTTTTGCGCCAAGTTTGAAGCCTGCCCTCTTTTCCAAAACGGCAAGAATCATATTTAAACGTTTTGCATTATATCCGGTAGCGCTCCGCTGTGGCGTTCCGTAAACCGCACTACTTACCAATGCCTGAATTTCAATCATCAACGGGCGCATGCCTTCCAAAGTAGCGGAGATTGCGGTGCCACTTAAATCTTCGTCATTCTTTGAAATTAAAATTTCCGAAGGGTTTGAAACTTCGCGAAGTCCGCTGCCCTGCATTTCGTAAATACCTAATTCATTCGTACTTCCAAAACGGTTTTTATTGGCACGCAGAATTCTGTAAATATGGTTTCGATCGCCTTCAAACTGAAGAACCGTATCAACCATATGCTCCAAAATTTTGGGTCCGGCAATATTTCCATCTTTCGTAATATGACCTATCAAAATAACTGGTGTCGCGGTTTCCTTTGCGAATTTTATAAGCTCGGCAGTAGTTTCCCGAATTTGTGAAATGCTTCCGGCTGTACTTTCAATATGATCTGTGTGCAGCGTTTGAATAGAATCAATCACAACAATATCTGGCTCAATTTCTTCAATATTTCTGAAAATATTTTGTGTTTTTGTTTCAGTTAAAATGAAACAATTTTCAGAAATGGGCTGAATGCGTTCTGCACGCATTTTTATTTGCTGGGCGCTTTCTTCCCCAGAAACATAGAGCGTTTTATATGGAAGTTGAAGTGCAATCTGAAGCATCAACGTACTTTTGCCAATTCCGGGTTCGCCTCCCAAAAGTGTTAACGAACCGGGAACCAAACCACCGCCAAGTACACGGTTTAGCTCATTGTTTTTTGTGTTCAATCGTGCTTCCGCTTGGGTTGAAATTTCTGAGACGCGTTGAGGTTTGGCAACTCTTTTGGAAGTGCTTTCAGAAGATTTCCAACTCACCTTTTCGGCCTTTTGGATTACTTCTTCGGCAATGGTGTTCCATTCTTTACAAGAATTGCATTGCCCTTGCCATTTGGCATATTGGGCGCCACAGTTTTGGCAGAAAAATGTTGTCTTTGTTTTGGCCATAATAGTTCCGCTAAAATAAATATATTTACGGTACAAACCTTCGCTAAATGAAACGCTTATTCCTCACATTTTTTTTATTGTGTTTTTGTTCCTTGGTTTCCACCGCACAACGATACCAATTTAAAAAATATAAAACGGAAGAAGGACTGGTTAACAATGAAACCTATGCTATCATGCAAGATAGCCATAACAAAATTTGGGTAAGTACTACGGGCGGAATAAGTTGTTTTAACGGAAAAAATTTTAAAAACTACACTACGGAAGATGGGTTAGCTTCCAATATTGTTTTCAGCATTTTTGAGGACAGCAAGGGTCGTATTTGGGTTGGTACCCTGGACAATGGTGTAAGCATTATTGAAAACGGAAAAATCACAAACCCAAAAGGCGTGGATTTTGATTTTTTGGGAAGTGCCACCTATATTTTGGAAGGTAGCGATGGTACAATTTATATCATTTTCGTAAAAGGCGTAGTAACCTACAAAAACGGAAAGTTGGAGTATTTGCTAAAAGGAACTGAGAAAAACCAAATCTCAGGACTTCAGCATGCTGCTTGGTATGACAGTAATACCTTATACTTAAGTTCATCACAAAAGGGTATTTTTAAAATGACCCTTAATCCATTAAAAATAGAAAACATTTACAATGAAAAAGACGGGATTAACAACATTTGCTATTCAGTTTTTGTGGATGCCAAAAAAGATGTTTGGGTGGGAGCTTACGGCGAATTATATAAAATTTCAAACGGGAAGCTTACTAAATATAAATTCAAGCAAGAGGATTTTGATGAAAACCGAGTTTATGGAATTCTCGAGGAAAATGAAAACGAACTCTATCTAAGTTTTGAGGGTAATGGTTTTGGAATCTTCAATAAGCAAACGGGTGATTTAAAAGTCATTAATGAAGCCCGGGGTCTTCCTTCCAAATATATTTACCGAATGATTAAAGATACTGAAGGCAATCACTGGATGACCAGTTATGGCGAAGGTCTTATACGGTTCAGGGATACTGCTTTCAAAATTTATGATGACACACAGGGTTTGCCCTCAAAATCTGTAAATGATATTGCGGAATGGGACGGGGATTTACTCCTGGCCACATATGACGGTATATTTGCATTAGATGAAGACAAAAAAATTCGGCCCATAACGAAAAGCGGTGCAATAAAGAACCTATTTGTTACACCAAATGATAACCTTCTTTATACTACCGAAACAGCAGTTTTTGAGTATGCGAAGAGCAAACCTAGACCCAGATTAATAGATGAGGGAGATTATAATCTATTATTCAAAGAGCAGAATAAAACTTTTCTTTTTGGTACAGATAAAATTAAGGTTTTGACAAAAGATTCAACCTATTTTATAAGAACCCGAAGATCAATAACCATTGCGCCTATCGCAGATCGATATATACTTTGCAAAATAGGCGGGTTATTTCAAATGAATGATAAAAAAACAGATACTATTAAAGGACTTCATCCCATTTTACATAATGACTTTAGGAGTCTGGATGCCATAAATAAAAATGAAGTGCTTGCCGGTAACGAAAAGAAGTTATACCACATAGCCCTACAGAATGACGATTTTAAAATTCAGACTTTTGAGATGAATCGATTTGCCTCCTTAAAACAATTTCGGGCATTGAAGGTTGACGGAAAAAATTTATGGTTGGCTGGCAGAGACATGTTGCTGAAAGTTGATTTGGAACTTTTGTTGCAAAAAGATAGCATTGTGTCAAAAAAATATGCCACTGTGTCCCATTTTTTGGAAAATGACATAGACTTCAATTCGCTTTTAATTACCGAAGACAAAACCCTTTTAGCCACTTCACTCAGCGGAATGCTCGCCTTTAATGAAAAAGCATATCTTCCAAATACGCAGCCTCCCAAACTGGGTCTTTCGGAAATTCTTCTGTTTTCAGAACCTTTACAAGACAGTCTTTACAGAACGGACAAAGGCATTGTTCTTCCCTATCAAAAAAACTATTTAAGCTTTTCAATGGAAGCGATAACATTTACTAATCCTGAAAATGTTCAGTATCAATACAGAATGAAAGGACTGAGAAACATTGACAAATGGTCCCAGCCCACAAATGATCCGAATGTGGTATTTTCATACTTACCTCCTGGCAAATATTCTTTTGAATTTATAGCGGATAATGGTGATGGTGTTTGGCAAACCCAACCCTATCAATATTCATTTGTGATAACAGTCCCCTTCTGGAAAAATTGGTTCTTTTGGGTTTCTCTGCTATCCCTTATTTCTATAAGTGTTTTTATTGTTTATTATTTCAAAACCAAGGCTGAACAAAAAAGAAATGAAGCTTACACACACAATCTCATAAAAGCCCAAGAGGAAGAACGCACACGAGTAGCACGCGAGCTACACGACAGCGTTGGACAAAAATTGATGCTTCTAACCAAAAAAACAAAGAGCACTGGAAACGAAGAAATGGAATCTTTAGCAAGCAATACACTGCAAGAACTAAGAGCAATCTCCAGAGGGTTGCATCCCGCAACATTGGAACGCTTAGGTCCTACAGCAGCAATTAGAAATATGGTTGACGAGGTAGATACAAATACAAATATCTTTTTTACACATGAAATTGATGATATAGATGCTTTGTTAAGCAGAGAAGCATCCTTACATTTGTATAGGATTATTCAAGAAGTGTTAAACAATATGGTAAAACATGCTGATGCTAAAGCCGCTTCAGTAATTATCGAGGCAAAGAAAAATACCATTGAAACTATTATTACAGACAATGGAAAAGGTTTTGAATTTTCTGAAAAAGTAAAAGCTGGTGAGAGCCTAGGAATGAAAACCTTAATGGAGCGGGCAAAAATTTTACACTCAAAAATTGATATTAAAAGTCAAATTAATAAAGGAACAACCATAACGCTAATTATCCCTATATAAATGCTTGAAAAGAGTAAGATTTCCGTTGTTATAGCAGATGACCATCCAATGATACTCAAAGGGCTCAATGATGAACTCATGGCAAATAATTTTAATATTGCTGGACAAGCTACTAACGGCATGCAAGCTCTGGAACTTATTTTAACCCATAGACCTACACTTGCACTTTTAGATATTGATATGCCACTTTTAACAGGCTTTGAAGTTATAAAAATGGCCAAACAAAAAGAAGTAGATACCAAGTTTATCATTTTATCATTTCACAAGGAAAATGAATATATATCTCAAGCCAAAGCACTACAAATAAATGGCTATCTTTTAAAAGAAGACTCTTTTTCCGAAATTGAGGAATGCATTGAATGTGTATTAAACAATGAAGTATACTTTAGCCGTTCTTTTGCTCCAGCCTCACTATCAATTATTTCGGAAGATTTTAAAAAAATAAAACTTTTGACTTCATCAGAAAAAACCATTTTGAAATTGGTAGCTAAACAAATGAGTAGTAGTGAAATTGCTGAAAAACTTTTCATTTCAATACGCACCGTAGAAAAGCACAGAAGCAATATAATAACAAAGTTTGAACTTGAAACCAATACTGCCAATACCCTGAATAGTTGGGCTTATCTTCACAGAAATGCTATTAAAGAACTATAGGCTTAATACCCGAAATCGGCTTTAATTTTGTCTGCCCTATCCAATAATTTATCAATGGTGATAAAATCCACTTCTTCTTTGTCATAAGCTCCTTGGAAGGTTTTCATTGCTTTTTTTGGTTCTCCAGTTTCTTCATAATAACGTCCTAAATAATAATCACCGAGTACAGTCTCTGGATATTGTCTTTTTGCAAGTGTCGCTATTTCACGCAACGATTCCCATTGATTCTTCTTTTCTGCAGCAGTAGCAGTGGCTATAAAATCGTTTACGCGAATATTGTTAGTTATGCCAAAAAGATCTTCAATCACTTTATATTTATCTAATAAATATTGACTAATTGGAGTGTCTAATTTCAATAAAACTTCAGAAAATTCTTTTTTGCTGATGGGTCTATAAACTGAGAATATTTTTTCCAAAGCATTTGGAATGCCGCGCCCACCAAGAGAATAATGGGTTGCCCCATCAAAATTGTCATAATAATAGTTGAAGGATTTACTTTTTAAACTGCTTAACTGAACGTTTAAATCTTCAGTAGATTCCATCAACCCTTTAATGTCATCCGTTCCCGTTGCCAGATAGTAAAATATTTTACCAGGTATCTGTGGAATTCGCTTTACAAGTCGTTCTTCCATCAAAGGAGCCATATCTGGGCTTAAGTTAATGTATCCATTTAGCAATGGTGGATCCTTGAAAAGATAATAGTTGAGAAAATTGGCTGTAAAATCATGACCTACACCAATGATGAATTTTGCGGTGCGGTATTTTTTGTCAATATATGGAATAAGTTCTAGCCCAATAAATTCAAAAAACTGGGCGCCTTTTTCGCCAGGCATAAAGGTTTCGTCATCATAGGAGCAATCGTCATAACGGGAATTTCCCTGCATAATTCCTACAACAATGGACTCTGGCATATCTTCCCAATAGCTGAAATAATCAACGTTTCCAGCCACTGGCTCAAAAAGATAATCGGCATCCAGCACCAAAACTATGGGGTATTTTTTTTCCACATTCGCATCATAATTCCTTGGAAGTTGGATTTTCAGTCTCCGGGATTCGCCAAGTTTAGAAGAGTTGAATTCTTCGTAAATTATTTGGGAAAAAGAGGCGTAATGAATGAAAATGCAAATAGCGAATACTAGAAATTTTTTCATTGGTTAGGTTTTTTATTCTTCGGAAAGATAACAATTTTTGAATTTGTGGATTTCCTTAAGTTAAAAAAATCTAAGAAATTACAGCTTTAGTCGTTTGCGATTGTAAAGAGGCAATAAAATCAAAGAAAGCACCCCGAAAAAAACAATGGAGCATATGTTTGAAATCCAAACAATCCATCCAAAAGCAACACCAACGGTTTTGGCAACGCCAAAAACCGTCAAAATACCTGCAACCGCAGCAGGGTAGGTCCCAAAACCGCTATTTGTAAAGGCAAAGGTGAAACTGCCCACAACAAAAGTAATGATAATGGTTCCGAAAGGAATATTTGCAGTTTCGGGCAACGCGTGCAATGCAGTATAAAAGGAAAGTAAATAAAGCCCCCAAATAATAAATGTGTGAAAGAGGAAAGTACCTTTCTTCTTCATTTTCAAAATACTGAAAACGCCTTCTTTTAAACCAATTACGAAATTTTTCAGCTTTTTGTTAATGTTTGATTTTGAAAATTTAATGTACAATGGAATACTTATAACCATCAAAACAATTCCAAAAATGAGAAAATATAAAATAGATGGCGGTATGCTTTCCAGAACATAATCATATAGCACATCAAACTTTATTATCAATGCTAAAGCCGTGAAAAATAGAAGAAAAATAAGATCGACAACTCTTTCAGAAATAATGGTTCCAAATCCTTTTTGAAAAGGCACCCCTTCATATTTATCTAAAATGATTCCTCGGGAAACTTCGCCGCTTTTAGGAATAAAAATATTCATTAAATACGCCACTGAAACTGCCATAAAATTATTGGCCAATTTGGTTTTATAACCCAATGGTTCCAACATAAAATTCCAACGATACGATCGTGAAATATGGCTCAAAACGCTAAATGCAACTGAAAGAAGCACAAAACCATAGTTTGCATCTGCAAAATATTTTTTTGTTTCTTCAAGTTGTTGTGGTGTGAACGACTGGTATATATACCATATCAAAAAAACTCCCAATCCCAAGGGAAAGGCAATCTGCAAAAATTTTGAAAGAGAGCGACTCAATTTATTGGAGTAGGTTTGTTTCCTCGTCTGGGAAAACCATAGCGGGTTTGAAAGTTTTGGCTTCTTTCAATTCCATCAGTGCATAAGTAATTAGAATTAGCACATCGCCCGGAGCAACGCGTCTGGCAGCTGCACCGTTCAAAGTGATTTCGCCACTTTTACGGGGTCCTGGAATGGCATACGTTTCAAGACGTTCGCCGTTGTTGTTATTTACAATTTGGACTTTTTCGCCTTCAATAATGTTAGCGGCGTCCATTAAATCTTCGTCAATAGTGATGCTGCCAATGTAATTAAGATCGGCGCCGGTAACTTTTACCCTATGGATTTTAGATTTTACTACGTGTATTTGCATGGTGCAAAGGTATTAATTTAATGGAATATTATCTATTAGCCGGACATCGCCCGCAAATGCAGCTATAAAAGCTCTGTATTTTGAACTTTTATTTTTACGCTTAGCAGTTTTAAGGGTTTTTTCGTTAGCTATTTCGAAATATTCCAAATCCAAGTTGGAGTTTTGCAAAAATCGTTCCGCAACCAAGAGGTTTAAATCTGCTATGGAAGTTGAACTAAATTTCTCACGAACTTCATGTAATGTTTTATAAATTATTGTGGATTCTTCAAGTTTTTTTGCGCTTAGTCGTTTGTTTCTAGAACTCATTGCAAGTCCGTTTTTCTCCCTTAAAATAGGGCACCCCTTTATTTTTACTTTTAGTTTTTCTATTTCGACCATTTTCTTCACAATTTGTAATTGTTGAAAATCCTTTTCGCCAAAATAAGCTGTATCTGGTTCAATAATTCTGAATAATTTGTTTACTATGGTTCCCACTCCGTCAAAATGTCCTTTTCGGTACTTGCCTTCCATTTCGTTTTCCAGACCTCCAAAATTGTATTTCTTCGCCGAAACTGAACCGTCATACAAATCTGAAACCTCAGGCAAGTAAATAATCACCTCTCCATTTAGATTTTTTAATAGAGAAATATCATCTTCGGGAGTACGTGGATATTTTGCAAGATCTGCTGTATTGTTGAACTGGGTTGGGTTCACAAAAATGCTTACCACTACCAAATCATTTTCCCCTAAAGCTTTCTTTACCAATGATATATGCCCCTGATGCAGTGCACCCATTGTTGGCACAAAACCTATTTTGTCATTTTTCGCCACGGAAGTCAGAGCCTTGATCAATGCTTCTTTCTGGGTGTATATTATCATAAAATTGGTTTAAGAGCGGGCAAAATTAATATATTAAAGACAATCTACATAAATTTTCGTAATTTTGCGTGTTTTTAAACGCCTCGATATTTTTGAGGCTAATTGCAAATTATACTAAAAATTCCAATAGATGAAAGATAAAAGAGTCTTGTATGTGTCTTCCGAAGTAATACCCTATCTTCCTGAGACCGAGATTTCTTCAATGTCGTTTGAAGCTCCCCGAATGATTAATAACAATGGCGGCCAAATAAGAATATTTATGCCCCGCTACGGCAACATTAATGAAAGAAGGCACCAATTACATGAAGTAATTCGTCTTTCAGGAATGAACTTGGTGATCAACGATCTAGATATGCCTTTAATTATCAAGGTTGCTTCCATCCCAAAAGAGCGTATCCAGGTTTATTTTATTGATAATGAAGATTACTTTAAAAGAAAAGCTACCTACGCAGATGAAGACGGCAATTTTTACAAAGACAATGACGAGCGCGCCATTTTCTTTGCCAAAGGAGTCATTGAAACCGTAAAAAAATTGAACTGGGCACCAGATATTATTCACGTTCATGGATGGTTGGCTTCTTTTCTGCCCTTATATCTACGAAATTATTACGGAAACGAACCACTTTTTGAAAACAGTAAAATAGTTACTTCTGTATACAATCAGGGCTTTGAAGGAACGTTAGCTAAAAATACCATTGATAAAATTCGGTTTGATGCCATAGATGACGAAGCCCTTACAGAACTTGAATCGCCAGATTATGTGAACCTTATGAAAATTGCCGTCAAAAATTCAGATGCGGTGATTATTGGTTCCGAAGAGATCCCTAAGCAGCTTGAAGAATATATTAACACTTTGGACAAACCAGTGTTAAAATATCATAATATGGAAAATTTTTCGCAAGCATATTTAGATTTTTACAGCGGTAAAGTTTTAAAATAAATTCTTCAACATTCAAGATGAAATTTGTTTGTATTATTTCATCATAAAAACAATTAAAAAACCGATGAAATGCCCCGTAACAAATTGCGAAATAACAGAAATGAATAATTCGGGCATTCCAAACAATTATAGAGCGCAATCAAAGCATTCCTATTTATCAAATAATATTTGCAGATGAAAATTAAAAATTTGTTGCCAATAGCAGGCACTATTCTATTCCTGATTATTGCAATGTCCTCT
This sequence comes from uncultured Flavobacteriaceae bacterium, assembly GCA_963789545.1. GTDB lineage: Bacteria > Bacteroidota > Bacteroidia > Flavobacteriales > Flavobacteriaceae > Aequorivita. The sequence goes on from CAWBKZ010000004.1 coordinate 88,842, forward strand.
TGTCAAGAAGACGTTAGTACCATAGGTTCCGAAATATTAGGGGAAGAAACTCCAAACGGAATTTTAGACGATTCACAAACAATTGTATCATATAGCAAAAAGCTAGGGCCGGTGCAAAGCAACAGATTGCCCGCCTACCAACTAGGTGTTTATAATGACCCCGTTTATGGAAAATCAACCATAAATTTGCTTTCGCAACTCACTTTAGAACTAGGCAATCCAACTTTTGGCGATAATGCGTTGTTGGATAGTGTTTTTGTTTATCTTCCCTTTTACAGTACCGCGACAACTGTGGATAGCACAACAACTTATGAGCTAGATTCCATCTATGGTTCTTCGCCTATAAATATTAAAATCTTAGCCTCCAATTACTTTTTAAGGGATTATGATCCTAACAGCGGGTTTCAGGATTTTCAAAATTATTATACTAATGAGGGGCCGACTTTTGAAGAAAATTTGGGAACCCAACTGGGCGCAGTTGAAAATTTTATACCGAGCGACGAAGGTTTTATTTTAAGAGAAGGAACTGACGATGAAGAAAAAATAGGTCCTGGATTGCGGGTAAAACTGGACTCAACATTTTTCCAAAACAACATTTTAAATATGGAAGGAACTGAAGAGTTGCGCAACAGCAATAACTTCAAAAATTTCCTAAGAGGTCTTTATTTTAGGGTAAATTCTCCTACAAATGATGGAAGCCTATTCATTTTTGATAAGTCTAAAGCCTATGTTTCCATATTTTACTCCGCAGATAAAGAGAGTGCGCCTGAAGAAAGAGAAAACAAAGTCTTCAAATTGAATTTTGGCGGCATCAGCGTGAATACTTTCAATAATCAACTGTCACCTCAAATACAGACTGCATTGGAAAATCCCAATACTGAAACTGGGGAAGAAAATCTTTACTTACGTGGCGGCGAGGGTATCATTTCTGTAGTAGAACTCTTCGGAAAGGATAATGACAACAACGGAGTGGCTGATGAACTTCAAGTACTTCGCGATAAAAAATGGATTATCAATGAAGCCAACCTTTTCTTTTATGTAAATCAAGATTTGATAGTTGGCGGTGCTACTGAGCCAGAAAGAATTATGATCTACGACCTTAAAAACAGTAACGTTTTGGCAGATTATCTTCTGGACCCTACAAATGGTTCTGATCCTGTTGATGCATTTACCAATCACTTTGGCAAATTGGAGAGAGGAAGTGATGGCAATGGCAAATATTATAAGTTAAAAATTACCAGCCATATCAGCAACCTTATAAATAAAGACAGTACAAATGTACCTTTAGGAATTGTGGTTTCACAAAATGTTGCAATCCGCACAACCCAAAAACTTCAAAACCCCCTGGACCCTAATATTGAACAGGTTCCATCCAGTACCGTTGTATCACCCGAAGGAACTATTCTTTACGGAAACGCAGCTTCAAACCAAGAAAAAAGATTAAAACTCCAGATTTATTATACTGAACCAAAATAAAACCCGCTTATGTGTGGAATTGTAGGCTATATTGGCAAAAGAGAAGCATATCCAATCATTATGAATGGATTAAAACGCTTAGAGTATAGAGGTTATGACAGTGCAGGAATTGCAATTTTTGATGGAACTGATATCCAACTCTGTAAAACCCAAGGTAAGGTTGCAAGTCTAGAGGAAAAAGTAAAAAAAGAAATCTCACGCAAAGGAAGCCTTGGTATAGGCCACACCCGTTGGGCAACTCACGGTGTACCCAATGATGTGAACAGCCATCCACACTATTCAAACAGCGGCGATTTAGTAATAATCCATAACGGAATTATTGAAAACTACGATTCCCTTAAAAAAGAATTGATAAAACGCGGTTATACCTTTAAGTCAGACACAGATACCGAAGTTCTGGTAAACCTTATCGAAGATATCCAAGTAAACGAAAAAGTAAAACTCGGGAAAGCTGTTCAAATTGCATTGAACCAAGTTGTAGGCGCTTATGCCATTGCGCTTTTCGACAGAAAAAAACCAGATGAGATTGTGGTCGCAAAACTTGGTAGCCCACTTGCAATTGGCATTGGCGAAGACGAATTTTTCGTAGCCAGCGATGCTTCGCCTTTTATTGAATTCACTAATAACGCCATTTATTTAGAGGATGAGGAAATGGCTATCATCCGTCTCGGGCGCGATGTAAAGGTTCGGAAAATAAAGGATGACAAATTGGTTGCGCCATATATACAAGAGCTTCAACTGAATCTTGAACAAATAGAAAAAGGTGGTTATGACCATTTTATGTTGAAGGAAATTCATGAACAACCTGCTGTAATAAAAGATACCTATCGTGGACGCTTGCTTGCTGAAAAAGGAATTGTGAAGCTTGGTGGACTTGAAGATTATATTGAAAAATTCATCAACGCAGACCGAATTATAATTGTTGCCTGCGGAACTTCATGGCACGCCGGTTTGGTTGCCGAATATATTTTTGAGGATTTAGTTAGAATTCCCGTGGAAGTGGAGTACGCTTCCGAGTTCCGTTATAGAAATCCTATTATTTCAGAAAACGATGTGGTAATCGCCATTTCACAAAGTGGAGAAACCGCAGATACGCTTGCCGCAATAAAACTTGCTAAATCAAAAGGTGCCTTCGTTTATGGTGTATGCAACGTTGTTGGCTCCACTATTTCAAGAGAAACACACAGTGGTACTTATACCCACGCAGGACCTGAAATTGGAGTTGCTTCAACCAAAGCATTTACAACACAAATTACCGTTTTGGCAATGATGGCCTTACGTTTGGCAAAGGCAAAAGGAACCATAGGCCATCGGGACTTTATGCTTTACTTACGTGAATTGGACCTCATTCCAAGCCACGTAGAAGAAGCTTTAAAAACCGAAGACAAAATAAAAGAAATAGCCACATTATTTAAAAATGTTCGCAATTTCCTTTATTTGGGAAGAGGGTACAACTTTCCAGTAGCCTTGGAAGGTGCGTTGAAACTAAAAGAAATTTCATACATACACGCCGAAGGTTATCCCGCCGCTGAAATGAAACACGGCCCCATCGCTCTTATCGATGAACAAATGCCCGTTGTGGTTATTGCAATAAAAAGTGACCATTACGATAAAGTAGTGAGCAATATTCAAGAGATAAAAGCTAGAAAGGGAAAAATTATAGCAGTAGTCTCAAAAGGAGATACCGCAGTTAGGGAAATAGCAGATTATGTAATGGAAGTTCCACATACTCCTGAGGCATTATCCCCATTGGTAACAACCATTCCGCTGCAATTGCTTTCTTACCATATTGCCGTAATGTTGGGAAGAAATGTAGATCAGCCTCGAAATTTGGCAAAATCTGTTACAGTAGAATAAAATCTAATTTGAACATTTTTCTTTATTCCTCTTTGCAAAATTAGCGAGAAACCCCTGTATAACTGAATAAGCCATTAAAATTCCAAAAAACATAAATTTAAAATTTGGATGATCCTTTAAAAGTGCTGCAGCTCCAAGTAAAAGAACAGCCCAAATAAGTGCGTTTATTATTATAATTTTTTTCATACACTATTTGTAAATCTTTTAGACAAATTGTTACAAAATTCTTTTCAGTAGTTTATTTTTAAACTATGAAAGTAATTAATCTGATTTCCGGTCCGCGGAATCTTTCAACTGCATTAATGTACTCTTTTGCCCAACGAGAGGATATGACGGTTTTAGATGAACCATTTTACGGGTTTTACCTTAAAAACGTTTCTTTGGAAAACGAGCATCCTTCCCAAAAAGAAATCCTTAGAACTATGGAATTGAAAGAAGAAAAGGTCGTGGAAGGAATAAATGCAATTTCTGAAAAATCCCAAGTTTTTGTAAAAGGAATGGCGCACCATTATTTGACCGATTCTCCAGAATTTATACTTAATTGGGAAAATGTAATTCTCATACGCCATCCGAAAAAATTGATAGCTTCCTTTTCAAAAGTAATCCACACCCCAACTTTGAACGACATCGGCATCAAAAAAGCTTCGGAGTTGTTTATATTTCTGAAGAAAAATGGAAAAACCCCAATCGTAATCGATAGCGATGAACTTTTAAAAAATCCTGAATCCTATTTAAAAAAACTATGCGATTTATTGGATATTCGTTTTTCAGGAAAAATGCTGCGTTGGCAAAAAGGAGGTATTCCCGAAGATGGCATTTGGGCAAAACATTGGTACGCAAACGTGCATAATTCTGAAGGGTTCGCGGTGCAAAAAAGCAGTTCGCAACCTTTACCAAAACATTTGGAAACTTTACTGAATGAGGCACTGCCTTTTTATGAAACTTTAAAGAATAATATTTTGAAAAATGAATTCTTTTAAAATTATATCGTTTTTGTATGTTCGAGAACAGTCGAAAAACTATAAACTTTTACCTTTAAGCTTTTAACTTTAAACTCAAGAAATGCTTCAAAAATCCAACCCAAAAAACGACCACATTCAAGTTTTTATAAAAGACAAATTGTATCCACGAAGCGAAGCAAAAGTTTCGGTTTTTGACAGTTCGGTGCAGGGCGGCGATGCGGTTTGGGAAGGATTGCGTGTATATCCGGAGGGCGTAGTTTGTTTGGACAAGCATTTAACACGTTTGCAGGAATCTGCAAAAACTTTAATGTTTGCAGATATTCCTTCCAAAGAATTCATTAAAAAAGCAATAAAACAAACCCTCGAAGCCAATGGAATGACGGACGATACCCATATTCGTTTAACATTGACCCGCGGTGAAAAAATAACCAGCGGTATGGATCCGCGACTCAACCAGAATGGTTCCTGTTTAATAGTTCTTGCAGAATGGAAACCTTTGGTTTACGATAACGACCACGGTATAAAAGTTATCAGCACGAGCCAACGTAGAAATTCCCCACAGTTTTTGGACAGTAAAATTCACCATAATAATTTGCTCAATAATATTATAGCAAAAATACAGGCAAACGTGGCAGGGAAAGACGCAGGATTAATGCTCGACGATCGTGGTTTTGTAGCAGAACTGAACGGCAGCAACCTTTTTATGGTAAAAAATGGGAAAGTTTTTACACCATACGGTCACACCTGTTTACCCGGAATCACTCGAAATTCTGTGATTGGACTATGTGAAAAAGCAAAATATTGAAATTTTGGAAGCAGACATTACTCTTTCCCAATTCTATAATGCCGACGGGGTTTTCGCAACAGGCACGATGGGCGAGCTTACGCCAGTTGTTGAAATTGATGGAAGAATTATTTCCAAAGATGATAAACTTCTAAAAAGAATTATTGAACTTTTTGGGAAAGAGGTTCGTGGTTTGTGTGAAAAGCTCTGATTTTATTAAACCTAACGGGTTTTAAAAACCTTTTAGGTTACTTCACAAAAATCTCCAATTTTTTAAAGATTGGGGTTGCAAATTTCATTCAGAAAAAACTATCTTTGCACCGTTCAAAACAGGGGTGGTTTTTTCGCCCTTAGATAACTATAAAATAAACAGTTACTCATGTCACAAAGTACAGGAAAAGTTGCACAGATTATTGGCCCGGTAGTGGACGTTGCGTTTGATAGCGGATCGGAACTTCCAAAAATATACGACTCATTGGAGGTAAACAACAACGGAAACCTTTTGGTTCTTGAAGTTCAATCTCACATTGGCGAAAGCATGGTGCGTACCATATCAATGGATTCTACTGACGGTCTTAGCCGCGGCGTAGATGCAGTTGCAACCGGAGCGCCAATTCAAATGCCAATTGGAGATGATATCTACGGTCGACTTTTCAATGTAATTGGCGATGCTATTGATGGTATCGGAAACTTGCCAAAAGCTGGCGACAAAGGGCTTCCAATTCACCGTGAGGCTCCAAAATTTGAGGATCTTTCAACTTCTACCGAAGTTCTTTTTACAGGTATTAAGGTAATCGACCTTATTGAGCCTTACGCAAAAGGTGGTAAAATTGGTCTTTTCGGTGGTGCTGGTGTTGGTAAAACGGTACTTATCCAAGAGTTGATTAACAACATCGCTAAAGGTCACGGTGGTCTTTCAGTATTCGCTGGTGTGGGTGAACGTACTCGTGAGGGGAACGATTTGCTTCGCGAAATGCTTGAGTCTGGTATTATAAAATACGGTGACGATTTTATGCACTCCATGGAAAACGGTGGATGGGATCTTTCAAAAGTTGATAAAAAAGCGATGAAGGAATCTAAAGCTACATTCGTTTTCGGACAGATGAATGAGCCACCTGGAGCTCGTGCACGTGTTGCACTTTCAGGTTTGACCATTGCTGAGTATTTCCGTGATGGAGCTGGCGAAGGACAAGGAAAAGATGTACTTTTCTTCGTAGATAATATTTTCCGATTTACGCAAGCAGGTTCTGAGGTTTCTGCACTTCTGGGGCGTATGCCTTCAGCGGTGGGTTACCAACCAACTTTGGCAACAGAGATGGGCGCGATGCAGGAGCGTATTACTTCAACAAAAAGAGGTTCCATTACTTCTGTACAGGCGGTTTACGTACCTGCGGATGACCTTACGGATCCAGCACCGGCAACAACTTTTGCCCACTTGGATGCTACAACCGTACTTTCACGTAAAATTGCCGAGCTTGGTATTTATCCAGCGGTGGATCCTTTGGATTCTACTTCTAGAATTCTTACCGAATCAATTCTTGGAAAAGAGCATTATGCTTGCGCACAAAGAGTAAAAGAGCTTTTACAACGTTATAAAGAATTACAAGATATTATCGCGATTCTTGGGATGGAAGAGCTTTCCGAAGAAGATAAATTGGCCGTAGGTCGTGCGCGTCGTGTACAGCGTTTCCTTTCTCAGCCTTTCCACGTAGCGGAGCAGTTTACAGGTATTCCTGGGGTTTTGGTTGACATTAAAGAAACCATCAAAGGTTTCAACATGATTATGGATGGCGAATTGGATAAACTTCCTGAAGCAGCCTTCAACCTTAAAGGAACCATCGAGGAAGCAATTGCCGCAGGTGAGAAAATGCTTGCTGAAGCTTAAATTGGTTAATGGTTGATAGTTGTTGGTTGACAGAACTTCCAACAACTATCAACCAACAACAAACAACTAAAAAATATGTACTTAGAAATAGTAACCCCCGAAGCATCCTTAGTGGCCGGAGAAGTTGAGAGCATTACCGTTCCGGGTGTGGAAGGCGAATTCCAGATGCTGAACAACCACGCTCCTATTGTATCGGTTTTGCAGGAAGGAAAAGTGAAATTCAAAGGAAATCCAACTATTGCTGAAGGGTTTCAAAAGAAATTCACCCAAGAGGATGGAAAATGGGTACTTCCCATTTCTGGCGGAACTGTTGAATGCAACAATAACCGTGTGATGGTTTTGGCAGATTAAAAAGGCTGAAAATTCAAAATAATATAAAATCCCAAATTCCATTAATAGGAGTTTGGGATTTTTGTTTTCTTAAAATCCCTTAAAGTTATTGTAACAATACACTTATCTAAGCTATGAGATTTGTAAATTTACCTATTGACTAAAGCTATGCAATTACAGAAGATAGACAGGGTAAAAACAATTACCAAAGAAGATTTTCTAAAGAACTATTTTAAGCCTCAAAAACCCGTTATTATTGAAAGGTTTATTGAGGATTGGCCTGCTTTTACCAAATGGAACCTCGATTACATGTCCAATATTGCGGGAGATATAATGGTTCCGCTCTATGACAATCGCCCAGTTAATCACAAAGACGGTTTCAACCAACCACATGCCAAGATGATAATGCGCGATTATGTGGAACTACTTAAAACTGAACCAACAAAATACCGCATCTTTCTTTGGAATATTTTAAAGGAAGTGCCCCAACTTCAAAAGGATTTTGACTATCCTGATTTTGGATTAAAGTTGATGAAAGGTCTACCAATGCTTTTCTTCGGAGGAAAGGATTCGTATACCTTTATGCATTATGATATTGATCTAGCAAACATCTTCCATTTTCATTTTCATGGGAAAAAGGAAGTGATAATTTTTGACCAGAAACAGACAGATTTCTTATATAAAATTCCTCATTCGTTGATTACCCGCGAAGACATAAATTTTAATAACCCAGATTACGAAAAATGGCCAGCTTTGAAAAAAGCTAAAGGTTATACTGCACATTTGGAACACGGCAATGTATTGTATATGCCCGAAGGCTACTGGCACTATATGCGATACTTAACACCAGGTTTTTCGATGAGCCTTCGGGCAATTCCACGAAGTCCCAAAAACTTAGCAAAAGCAATTTACAACCTTGCCTTTATGCGCTATTTTGATCAGTTTATGCGAAAGCTGAGAGGCCAAAAATGGATTGACTGGAAAAACGAACAAGCCATTGTTCGTACTAATAAAGCACTTTAGTTTCTGAAGAATTCAGTATCTTTCCTTCAAATTTCTTCAAAAATGAAAACATTTGCAAGCTTATTTGCACTTCTATTTATACAACTAACTTTTGCGCAAGCCTATTCAGGAAAGGGTGATGTAAAATTCCAAGTAGGCGCAAATATTCAAAATAATGGCACCGGGATTATGGGAAGCCTTGATTTTGGTCTGGGCGAAAATATATCTGTGGGAGTAGCTTCTGCCTATCTTTTGGGAATTGATAAAGTAACAAACGCAGATGGCGAAGAAGAGCCATTTGCAAAATTTGAAGACCGTTTCGATCTAAAAGCCCGCTTTAACGCAAACCTCGGGAATGTTATTAATGTAGATGAAAATTTTGATGTGTATCCAGGACTTTACGCTAGTTTGAAAAATTTCGGCGGTCATTTAGGAGCGCGTTATTTTTTCACAAGTGGCTTTGGGGTTTTTACAGAAGTGAATATTCCTTTTGCAAATTACAATACCGATAATTTAACGCCTGCAGAAAAATTGCACAATCAGGTTTCGGTGAATGTGGGGGCTTCGTTTAATATTTAAAAAATCATTTTGAGATTTCATTAATTTTTGAGTAAACCAACGCACTCTCCCACCCCCGATAAAAAAGATAATCTGCCAATTTTTTCCGTTTTTTCTGAATATTCTTTTCTGAAACCAATTGTTGTAATCGCTTTTCTGCCAAAGCTTCAAAGGTTTTGTAATATTCTGAATCTGGAATTTCACTTAAGGCAATTTTAATATTGAATTTTGAAATTTGCCGCATCTTCAATTCATTTACAATTCTATTTTTGCCCCACTTTTTGACTCTAAATTTTCCACGGGCAAAAGCTTGCGCAAAGCGAGTTTCATTTAAAAAGTTATGTTTTAGCAAATGATCTATTATTTGCTCCACCGCTACAGGGATCATCCGCATCTCATACAATTTTTGATGCACTTCTTTATGGCAACGCTCTTGGTAGGTGCAATAGCGCTCCATTTTTTTGGTAGCTTCTTCAACAGTGTATGTTTTGTGAATATGCAAATTAATTAGTAATGGATGAAATTTTTATGAAATTAGTTCTCGCCTGCGCTCGAACTGACCGTAAAACTAACAAAAAAACCCCTTCAAAATAACTTGAAGGGGTTTTGGTTATTTTATCAGTTCACCATCTTTATCGTGAAAATGATATTCGAGATACGTGTAGGCATCCCGAGGTTGGATTTTTACCCATTTTTTGTGCTCCAAAAACCATTTGGTTCGCACACTTGGGAAACCTTTGGTAAGAAAGGCCGCTATAAAAGGATGTGTATTAAGTGTTATCTTTTTATAGTCTTTTACAAAAAGGCGTTTTACCTCTTCGTTTATTCTATTTATAACGATGATAGGCGCTTCAATTTCACCATCGATCACATTGCTGGGATCTTCTTCTCGGGTCTTGATGTTCATCTCTGGCCTAACACGTTGGCGGGTTATTTGTATTAACCCAAATTTGCTTGGTGGAAGTATTTTGTGTTTTGCTCTATCGTCCTTCATTTCTTCACGAAGGTGGTTGTAGAGCTGTTTGCGGTGATTGGCATTTGCCAGATCAATAAAATCTACCACAATAATTCCTCCCATATCGCGCAACCTTAGCTGTCTTGCCACTTCAGTGGCTGCAATCATATTCACTTCCAGCGCTGTGCCTTCTTGTGTTTTTTGCTTATTGCTTCGGTTACCGCTATTCACGTCTATTACGTGCATTGCTTCGGTATGTTCAATTACCAAATAAGCTCCTTTGCTACCTGATACTGTTTTCCCGAAGGAAGTTTTAATCTGCCTGTCAATGCCAAATTTCTCGAACATTGGAACATTGCTGTCATAATACTTTACGATATTGTCTTTCTTTGGTGCAATTTCCTGCACATAATCTTTTATTTGCAAGTAAAGGGTCTCATCGTCAATATGTATTGCGGAGAATGAATCGTTAAACATATCCCGGATGATAGAGGCTCCCCTATTTAGCTCGCTCAGCACTTTTGAAGGGTGGTGCGCCCCTTGTAGCTTCTTACACATCGCTGTCCAGCGTTCGGTAAGGTTCTGTAAATCTTTGTCCAGTTCTGCTACTTTTTTGCCCTCGGCCACAGTACGTATAATAACGCCAAATCCTTTTGGTTTAATACTTGTTATCAAGCGTTTTAACCTGTCTTTTTCTTCGTTGCTTTCTATTTTTTGTGAAACAGAAACGCGGTCTGAAAATGGAACCAACACAATATATCTTCCAGCTATTGAAAGCTCGGAACTTATACGTGGCCCTTTGGTGGATATGGGTTCTTTTACAATTTGAACCAAGATGGATTGATTGCTCTTTAAGGCATCATTTAAGTTGCCGTGCTTATCAATCTCTTTTTCGAATGGAAAATTATTTAAGGTATAATCTTTCAACTTACCGGAACTTACACTTTTCACAAATTTTAATTGCGAAAGAATCTTTGGGCCCAAATCATGATAGTGTAAAAAACCATCTTTCTCGTAGCCCACGTTTACAAAGGCGGCGTTAAGCCCAGGAACAGTTTTACGTATTTTGGCTAAAAAAATGTCGCCAACCGTAAAATTGTTGTCCTCTTCTTCTTTGTGAAGTTCTATAAGTCTTCCATCCTTTAAAAGGGCAAAATCAACTTCTTGTGAACCGGACCTAATAAATAATTCGTAGTTCACGTTACATTAATTTTGTTGCCCCGATATAAAAATCGGGACGAATTAAACAATATTTTTCACAGGTTTTATATTAAAAACCCGGCGAAACTGCCCCAAAGCCAAAAGCCGGCTGCTGCAATTTCATTTTCAAAGAACGATCTTTCGTTTGTTTATTAGGAAATAGTACCAAAAAGGTGCAATTTCCGAAACACTTTTAAAACAGAAAAAGTAGTTAGAAACTACTTTTTCTTTTTGTGGCGGTTAGCGCGACGACGCTTTTTGCGCTTGTGGGTCGCTACCTTATGTCTTTTTCTTTTTTTACCACTTGGCATACTAAAGTTTTTTTAATGTCCCAAATTCACTTCGGGGCGGGTTAATTATTATTTTACGTCCACATTGGTTTTTACACCTTCAACAAAAACTTTTGCAGGTTTAAAAGCCGGAATATTATGGGCTGGTATTTTAATGGTTGTGTTTTTTGAAATGTTTCTTCCTGTTTTTTCAGCTCTTGTCTTAATAATAAAGCTTCCAAAACCTCTTAAATAAACATTGTCGCCTCCTTCAAGAGAGTTTTTTACTTCTTCCATAAAGGTCTCAACTGTAGCTTGAACTTCATTCTTTTCCATTCCTAATTTTTCTGAAATCTTCGCTACGATATCTGCTTTCGTCATTACTTTTAAATTTTAATTAATTTTCTTTTACTAGATTTTTTTTAGAGACCGCAAATATACATATTTTAAAATCAATAATTCAAACCTTAATCCTTTAAAATTTAAAGGTATATAGATTAATTTTGTTTAATGTCCAAAACATATCCTTAATTTTTCCAACAAACTCATTTCGTGGTATTTACAAAACAAACGTGAGCTACCTTGGCGAAATACGGTAAATCCGTACTATATCTGGCTTTCCGAAATCATGCTCCAGCAAACACGGGTTTTGCAAGGTTTGCCCTACTATCTAAAGTTTATTGAATCTTATCCTAAAATTGAAGATTTGGCTAATGCTCATGAAGATGAAGTTTTAAAACTCTGGCAGGGCTTGGGCTATTATTCACGTGCCCGAAACTTGCATGCCACTGCAAAAATGATTGCTGAAGAAATGAATGGCACTTTCCCAGACAACTACAAAGATTTGTTGAAACTAAAAGGCGTTGGCGATTACACAGCTAGTGCAGTAGCTAGTATTTGTTTCAACAAACCTGAAGCTGTCGTTGATGGAAATGTGTATCGGGTACTTTCGCGTGTTTTTGGAATTGCTACTCCTATTAATACAACTGCTGGACAAAAAGAATTTAAGGAGCTTGCCCAAGTGTTAATTGACAAAAAACAACCAGGCACCTTCAATCAAGCTATTATGGAGTTTGGTGCTTGTTATTGCGTGCCTCAAAACCCAGATTGTGGAAATTGTATTTTCAATGATAGCTGTGTGGCATTTCAGCAGAAAAAAGTAGGAGAACTTCCTGTAAAAATAAAAGCGAAGCCTATTAAGAAAAGATATTTCAACTATTTGGTTGTGCTTTTGGAAAACGAGCGGACAATATTGCAGCAGCGCACTGGGAAAGGAATTTGGCATAAACTATATGAATTTCCGCTGATTGAAACCTCCAAAGAGATAAACCTTTCAGATTTACAGAAACATGAACGAGTTCAAGAGTTTTACAGATAAATTAACTATTTTAAACATTTCACTTTTCAACAAAAGACCGGTTGTTCATAAACTATCGCACCAACATTTAAACACACGTTTTTGGATTGTTGAAACTTCGCAAGTACGTGAAATCGCAATTCCAGTTTCCGAAGTAAAAAATTATCCCGTTCCAGTTCTGATTGAAAATTTTGTTTCAGAATTTTTTGAAAACTATTAATTGTTCACATTATAATACAGCAACAGTAAATCATTTCATATAAAAATTTAAAAAATCCTTATATTTAAAACGCAAAATCTACCTTTGCACAAATAAATAAAATTACAATTATGAGTGGAACATTGAACAAAGTAATGTTGATTGGGCATACTGGCGATGATGTAAAAATGCATTATTTTGAAGGCGGAAACAGCTTGGGCCGTTTCCCACTTGCTACAAACGAAACATACACAAACAAAGCAACCAACGAACGTGTAACCAATACTGAATGGCACAATATTGTAGTTCGTAACAAAGCAGCAGAAATCTGTGAGAAATATTTGAAAAAAGGCGATATGGTCTACATTGAAGGCCGCCTAAAAACCCGCAAATGGCAGGACGACAAGGGAATGGACAGATATAGTACAGAGATTCATTGTACAGATTTCACCTTTTTGACTCCAAAAAGTGACAGCAACAGTACTGCAAATAACAATGCTGAACAAATCTCCCAGAAACCTCAGCCTATAGCGGAATCGCAAAAGAACAATTCAGTTTCTGATGAAGAGGATGATCTTCCTTTTTAATGTTTAACTAAAACCAATAACTTGGACACGGAACCCCCTGGTTTACTATTCTTTTTTAACGTTTTGGATATTACCCAAATAACAAGTGGCGTCTTGCTATTTGTTCTTTTAGCCTGTTCAGCCCTTATTTCGGGTGCCGAAGTGGCCTTCTTTTCATTGACACCTTCTGATTTTGATACCAATGATGAAAAAGCAATTGCAAAGAAACTTGGTGTGGTGCAGCGTTTGTTGGCAAGGCCGAAAAAACTATTGGCTACTATTTTGGTGGCAAATAATTTTATAAATATTGCCATTGTACTCCTTTTTGATTCCTTGAGTGATGATCTTTTTTCGGGAATACAATCCAACTTTTACGGAATAGACGTTCGTTTTATTGTTGAAGTGGGCGTAGTAACATTTTTTATTTTGCTTTTTGGTGAAATTCTTCCGAAGATATATGCCAACCGCAATCGTATTTCCTTCGCAGTTTTTATGGCGCAACCGCTTAATATTTTGGACACATTATTATCACCTATCAGCCTGCCCATGCGTTCTGCCACTATCTATCTTCACGATCGCTACGGAAAACAGAAATCAAACATCAGCGTTGACCATCTTTCACAGGCATTGGAACTTTCAAACAAAGACACTACGCACGAGGAACAGAAAATTCTTCAAGGTATTGTTACCTTCGGAAATACCGACACCAAACAGGTAATGAAAAACCGAATGGACATTTTTGCTTTAAACGAAGAGCAGTCATTTAAAGAAATACTTCCAGAGATTATACAACGCGGTTATTCGCGGATTCCTGTTTATAAGGACAACATAGACAATATAACAGGAATTCTTTATGTCAAGGATTTAATTCCGTATACAGATCGGAAAATACTCGATTGGAAAACCCTAAAACGCCAAGCCTATTTTGTACCCGAAAACAAAAAACTGGACGATTTGCTGAACGAATTCAAGGAAATGAAAATGCATCTCGCCATTGTTGTTGACGAATATGGTGGTACGAGCGGACTGATTTCCCTAGAAGATATTATTGAAGAAATTGTAGGTGAAATAAGTGATGAATTTGACGATGATGATTTAATTTTTTCAAAATTGGATGACAACACTTTTGTTTTTGAAGGGAAAACGCCTTTGAAAGATTTTTATAAGGTGATAAAATTGGAAGACCCAGAAATTTTTGAAGATGAAAAAGGTGAGGCGGAAACCCTAGCAGGTTTTTTATTGGAAATTTCAAAAGGCTTTCCGAAGAAAAACGAGATAATATCTTTCCACAATTATGCGTTTACCATTGAAGCATTTGAGGGCAAGCGCATCAAACAAATAAAACTTACCATTGAAAATTAACAGCCTCGTTTTACTATTTTTTTTAAGTATATATATCCTCGCTTCCTGCGAAGATGATGTTTTAGTAAAACCTGCGGCTATGCTTCGGTTGGACTATCCCAAACCTGAATACCGCACGGTAAAAACGGACTGTCCCTACTCTTTTTCAATGAATGAAAACGCCACGATGGTAAAAAAGAAAAATTGCAGAACAAACATATATTACCCAAATATGAAGGCTACTTTGTATTTGACCTATCAAGATGTTCAAAATAACAATCTGGACTCTTTATTGCAAGATGCCCAGAAATTGGCATACGATCATACCGTAAAAGCCAACAGCATTCCCGAGCAACCCTTTATTAATCCGGACAAAAAGGTGTATGGAATGTTTTATATGATTAATGGCAATGCCGCCACACAGGCGGAGTTTTACGTCACCGACAGTATCAACCATTTCTTGAATGGCGCGTTGTATTTTG
Source organism: uncultured Flavobacteriaceae bacterium (assembly GCA_963789545.1). Classification (GTDB taxonomy): domain Bacteria; phylum Bacteroidota; class Bacteroidia; order Flavobacteriales; family Flavobacteriaceae; genus Aequorivita. Next base: position 104,065 of record CAWBKZ010000004.1, read on the forward strand.
ACGCTAAACCCAATTTTGATTCCATCTATCCCGCCGTGGTTTATCTTCGTGAAGACATACGAAAATTGATGGAGACCATTACTTGGGAATAAGCCTTTCCAGGCTTGTATTAAAAAAGTTAACTGAAATTTGTATAATGGTTCAGCAACTTTTTGTAACTTTTGACTGTAAAACCAACAACTATGTTTAAAGTATATTCCCGTTACGGCATCTGGATTGCAATAATATTAATTGCATATTTCCTTATTTTGAAAGTAGTCGGTTTACACGAATATCCCGTATTAAGCTCCGTAAATGGGGTGATATTTGGATTTGGTATTTATATGGCTATGAAAAAATATGCATCCCGAAAAACCAACTTTAAATATGAAAAAGGGTTTGAAGTGGGATTGTTATCTGGCGGCATTGCATCCATAATTTTCACAGTTTTTATGGCGGTGTATATGTATCAAATAGATTCTCAATTTTCTGCTGCCATAATGGAAAGATGGAACCTTGAATATAATATGGGGACATTTATGTTGATTTTGTCAATATTGGTTATGGGCTTTGCCACTACCTTGGTTTTAACGCTCGCTTTTATGCAACTTCTCAAAACTTCCTGGAACAAAAAAGACGGAACCAGTAACAATCTTTAAATAAAATTCCAAATCTCAAATTCCAAAAAAAACAAGTTTGAGATTTGGATAATTGGTTCTGAAAAGATTAAATAAAAAAACACTTTGTTGTTTCCTTTTTAAAAATTATATTTGCACCCGCTTTTACCGGACGGTGAAAGCATTTTGTTTAACTAATTTATAAACGATTCGCTATGTACGCAATTGTAGAGATAGCAGGGCAGCAAGTAAAAGTTGCGAAAGACCAAAAGGTTTTTGTTAATCGTTTACCAGTAGAAGAAGGAAAAAAAGTGTCTTTTGACAATGTACTTCTTATTGGTGACGGAGACAATATTACCATTGGCGCCCCGGCTATAAACGGCGCTCAAATAGGAGCCAAAGTCGTAAAGCACCTTAAAGGTGACAAGGTTATTGTATTTAAAAAGAAAAGAAGAAAAGGTTTTCGTAAGAAAAACGGACACCGTCAGTATCTTTCTGAAATCGTAATCGAGAGCATTGTAGCTTCAGGAGCTACACCTGCCAAAAAGGAAGAAGCCAAAAAAGCTGAACCAAAAAAAGAAACTAAAGCAAAAGCTGTTGCCCCTAAAGCAAAAGCTGAAACTAAAGCACCCGCTAAAAAAGCAGCTCCTAAAAAAGCAGCTAAAGCAGACGATCTTAAAAAGATTGAAGGTGTGGGACCAAAAGCCGCAGAGGCTATGGTTGCTGCTGGACTGGACACTTTTGCAAAAGTTGCAAAAGCAAAACCAGAAGCTATCGCAACTATTCTTTCTGAGGCGAGTTCTAATTTAGCACACTTAGTTACCGATACTTGGCCAAAACAAGCAAAATTGGCAGCTGACGGTAAGTGGGATGAGCTAAAAGAATTACAAGACAAATTAGAAGGTGGGATTGAAAAATAATCCTGCTAAAGTATAATATTTAAAACCGAAACAAAATGGCTCACAAAAAAGGAGTTGGTAGTTCCAAAAACGGTCGCGAATCAGAATCGAAACGTCTTGGCGTTAAGATATTCGGAGGACAGGCTGCCATTGCTGGAAATATCATTGTAAGACAAAGAGGAAATACGCATCACCCAGGTGAAAACGTATATGGTGGTAAAGATCACACTTTGCACGCACAAGTGGATGGTGTTGTAAAATTCACCAAAAAGAAAGATAACAAAAGCTACGTTTCCATCGTTCCAAACGCTGAGGCATAGTAAAGAATTTCTTTTATAAAATTGAAAAACCTTCACAGCAATGTGAAGGTTTTTTTGTTTTTGCGAACCTAAATTTTTTGAAATTCTGAAAAAGACTTTGGATTTTTCAAAAGCGTCCATTTAATATTTTCAGGATAATGGGAAAGAATAAATTCCGAAGGCCGTGCTAAAAACCAGAAATTATCTGGGTTATCCCTGCTGCCGTAACTTATAGCCCAAGTAAGGTCAAGCAATTGCCATTTTCCGTTCAATTTTACAGCATTCCATGTGTGATTTGGATTTTTATTTTTCTCAATTTTCCCGGAATAATCTTTTGTAAAACCATGCACCACTTCTGCTGAAATCCCAATATCTTCACAAAGTCTTTTAAATAGAAAAGCATAACCCCCACAAAGAGCCTTCTTCCGCTCTAAAACTTTTTTTATTACATTTTCTTCAGAAGTATAAAATTCCTTTTGAAGTTTTGCATCACTTCGCAATTCATTGTCATAAGAAATGTTGGTTGTGATCCATTTATAAATTGCACTGGTTTTTTCAGTTTCTGAAGAAGCATTTCTTGTTATCCTAAAAGTTAGTTCTTTTGTGGAAAAGGAAGATTTATTTTTTTTCGAAGTGATTTTTTTGTGAACACGATTGTCCACAATTACATTCCCAATTTGCCCAGTGGCAGAAAATGTAAAACTTAATAGTAGCGTGAAAAATAAAAAGTGCTTCGTCAACATATTTGTTGAAAACGCAATTATTAAGCCTATATTGAAATTTAGTTTGTTAAAGTTTACCGCGTAAGTTCTTTCAAATCTTTTTCAGAAACGTTCAGCAACCCAACTTTTGGAAGTCGTTTGGTAAGTTCCCGCCAATTCGAATCTTTTTTATAAATATTCTGAAGCATCTCAGAAGCGCGTTCTGTTTGTTTATTATTTGCCAATGTAATTGCGGTCCAATATTGCATTTCCAGATTTTCAGGAAACATTTTCATGGCAGCATTGTATTCGTCCATTGCGCTTTTCATTTCATTTTTTTCAACATACAGATCGCCTTGGTTCATATGTTCGTATGCGCGAAAAACTTTTAAGAGCCTGTCTATTTCCTGTATGGGATTTTCAAAGTCATCAACTCTTAAGTCTATTAATTTATCATTCCAAGGTTCCCCAGAAGCTTCTGCTGCGAAAACCAAGAGTGCAGCGGATTGTTTTCCGCGAATATCGCCTCCAGCATTTTGGGCAGCTTGCAATACGGCAACCATTCTTTCAGCCAAAGACATTTCGCTGTTTTCTTTCCAGGCATTTTCCATTGCTGGCACCACTTTATCGTTCAGCATCATATTTGCCTGTACTGAAAAGTTTTCGCCATTGGCGTGTCCGGCATAATCAATACAGCTTTTGCCCGTATGTGTTGCAACTCTTCCTTTTATATCTAAAATAGCAACTTGGCGGAAATCCCGTCCCTCATCATCGCTCAATAAAACATCCATCGCTTCCTGCGGAGATTTTCCTTGCTTCAGTAATTCCAAACCACGGATTCCGAATGATTTATTTGTAAAAGATTGTGTGGCAACAACGCCCACGCCAGCTTCGCCCCAGGAAACAGCAGTGCCCACACTAAACCAATGGCTTTGCACCGCAACTGCAATTTCACCTGTTTTGGCATCACGTGCAACTATGGAAAAGGTGTGAGCCAAAGGATCGTTTGGTTTAGTATTTTGTGCATTCATAGCAAAGATTGAAATAACCGAAAATAAAAGCATAATACGTTTCATAATAATAGGTTTTATGAATTTAAAGATAATTCTAATTTACATAAAAAATGGATTTCTGAATTTTCTGAAAAGTCACAAAAAAACCCCACAAGTTGTGGGGCCTTAATAAACTCATTGAATAGAAAAATTTACCCTTTCAAACTCGCGCTTAAATACTCGCGGTTCATTCGTGCAATGTTTTCCAAGGAAATTCCTTTTGGACATTCAATTTCACAAGCCCCAGTATTTGTACAATTTCCGAAACCTTCTTTATCCATCTGTTCCACCATATTCAAAACACGCGCGGTTGCTTCAATCCTCCCTTGGGGAAGCAAAGCAAACTGGCTCACTTTTGCAGATGTAAACAGCATGGCGCTAGCGTTTTTACAGGCAGCCACACAAGCTCCGCAACCAATACAAGTTGCAGCTTCAAAAGATTCGTCTGCATCGTGTTTATTTATCGGAATAGTATTGGCATCTACTGTATTGCCCGAAGTATTAATGGAAATATAGCCACCGGCTTGTTGTATTCTATCAAAGGAACTTCTATCTACTATTAAATCCTTAATCACCGGAAAGGCAACGGCGCGGAATGGCTCAATGACAATAGTATCGCCATCGTTAAACATACGCATATGCAATTGGCAGGTGGTAACCAATCTATCGGGGCCATGTGGTTCACCGTTAATTTGCAGTGAACAAGTGCCACAGATCCCTTCGCGACAGTCGTGGTCAAATTCTACAGGTTCTTCGCCTTTATTGATCAATTGGGCATTCAAAACATCCAGCATTTCCAGAAAAGACATATCTCCTTCAACACCATCCAAGGGATATGTTTTTAGTTCTCCTTTTGTTTTGGCACTTTTTTGGCGCCAGATTTTTAGTGTAAGTTTCATCTTTATAAAATATTTGATAAAGTGGAAGATGTAATGCCCAAATTATTCATCTTCGTTTTATTAGAAAAATTTTTAATGGGCATTTCATAGTCTATTTGTATGAACGTGTCTTAACTTCAATATTCTCATACTCCAACTCTTCTTTGTGAAGTATTTCATTTCCGGGATCTCCCGTGTATTCCCAAGCGGCAACGTACATAAAGTTTTCATCGTCTCTTAGCGCTTCCCCTTCTTCGGTTTGGTATTCTTCGCGGAAATGACCTCCGGCAGATTCATTTCTGTCCAAGGCATCTTTTGCGAAAAGCTCTCCCAGCTCCAAGAAATCTGCAACGCGGGTTGCTTTTTCAAGTTCGCTATTAAGTTCATTTAATTGGCCTGGGATTTTTACATCTCTCCAAAACTCTTCACGAAGCGCTTTAATTTCAGCCATAGCAGATTTTAAACCTTCCGCATTACGCGCCATTCCACATTTTTCCCACATAATCTTTCCAAGTTTTTTGTGGAAATGATCTACGGAATGTGTGCCTTTATTGTTTATCAACTTATCCAACAAGTCGCGAATGTTCTTTTCAGCTTCGTCGAATTCTTTGGTATCGGTTGGAATTTTTCCTGTTTTAATATCTTTTGAAAGATAATCGCCAATGGTATAAGGTAACACAAAATACCCGTCTGCTAAACCTTGCATCAGCGCTGAAGCTCCCAAACGGTTGGCGCCGTGGTCGCTAAAGTTGGCTTCACCAGTAACGTAGCAACCGGGAATTGTAGACTGCAAATTGTAATCTACCCAAATGCCGCCCATTGTATAATGCACCGCAGGATATATCATCATCGGGGTTTCGTACGGATTTTCATCAACGATTTTTTCGTACATCTGAAAAAGGTTTCCGTATTTTTCCTCGATAACCTGTTTGCCCAGTTTTTTTACTTCTTCATCGGAAGGATTATGGTTTCCGTGGATTCCTGCACGCTCTTTTCCATAACGCTGAATTGCCGAAGCGAAATCCAAGAATACTGCTTCCCCAGTTTTATTTACTCCGAAACCAGCATCACATCTTTCTTTTGCTGCACGCGAAGCAACATCACGCGGAACAAGATTTCCGAAGGATGGATATCTTCTTTCCAAATAGTAATCTCTTTCTTCTGCAGAAAGCTCTATTGGTTTTTTCTTCCCCTCTCTGATTGCTTCGGCATCTTCTTTTTTCTTTGGTACCCAAATTCTGCCGTCATTTCGAAGTGATTCTGACATCAAAGTCAATTTACTTTGATGGTCTCCAGAAACTGGAATACAGGTTGGGTGAATTTGTGTATAACAAGGATTTGCGAAATAAGCACCTCTTTTGTGAATTTTCCAAGCGGCAGTTACGTTACTACCCATTGCATTTGTGGAAAGGTAGAAAACGTTTCCATAGCCACCGGAAGCAATAACTACGGCGTGTGCGGAATGTCTTTCTAATTCACCGGAAACTAAATCGCGGGCAATGATTCCTCTTGCTTTGCCGTCTACGATTACCAAATCCAGCATTTCGTGACGGTTGTAAGGCGTGATTTTTCCTCGGTTTATTTGGCGGTTCATTGCGGCGTAAGCGCCTAAAAGCAATTGTTGACCGGTTTGTCCTTTTGCATAAAAAGTACGTGAAACTAGAACGCCTCCAAAGGAACGGTTGTCTAAATAACCACCATATTCGCGGGCAAAGGGAACACCCTGTGCCACACATTGATCAATAATATTTCCGGAAACCTGTGCCAATCTATAAACATTGGCTTCACGTGAGCGGTAATCGCCACCTTTTACCGTGTCATAAAACAATCGGTAATTGGAATCGCCATCGCCTTGGTAGTTTTTGGCGGCATTGATACCTCCCTGCGCGGCAATAGAGTGTGCACGGCGCGGAGAATCTTGATAGCAGAATGTTTTTACGTTATAACCTAATTCTGCAAGGGTTGCAGCGGCACTTCCACCCGCAAGACCAGTACCCACAACGATAATATCAATATTTCGTTTGTTGGCAGGATTTACGAGGTTTATATCGTTTTTATGTTTTGTCCACTTATCGGCTAAGGGTCCTTTGGGTATTTTGGAATCTAATTTCGACATTGCTTTTTCTTTTAGTGGATTTGATTAAAATGAAGGTACAGGGCAATAAAAATAAAACCTAATGGAATAAATATTGCGTAAAACTGCGTAAACCCTCTCAATCCTTTTGAGTATTTATTGTTCCAGCCCATACTTTGGAAAGACGAAGAAAAGCCGTGCCAAAGATGGAGGGCCAATAGTATGAATGACAGGCAATAAAGACCTGTGCGCACGGGGCTTTCAAATTTATGGACCAATTCTGGGTAATACCTACTAATAATAGGTTCATTGCTTTCCACATATTTATATATGATTTCAGGTACCCAGAAATCATAAAAATGGAGCCCCAAAAATGCTAAAATTACAGCACCACTTATGATCATATTTCGCGAAGCCCAAGTAGAATTTCTATTTCCTTTAAATGATACATAACTAATTTTACGCGCATTGTTGTTCTTTATTTCCAAATAGATTCCCATAATAAAATGATAAACTATCCCAAATATTAGTATTGGCTGGATAATAAATTGAACGATGGGATTGGCGCCCATAAAATCTGACCATGCATTAAATGTATCTGGGCCAAAAACCGCAGAGAAATTGATTATAAAATGTTGGGTAAGAAATAGGATAAGAAATAAGCCCGAAAGTGCCATCGAGACTTTTCGCGCAATGGAAGAGGATAATATTGTCATTATGGTTTTATTTCAAGAATAGTTGCACAAAAATACGCTTCAAGTAGCTTGTTGCCAAACATTCTTAATTGTTTAAAATTTATTTAGAATCGGTATAAATACATGGGATTACTTTACCTCCAGTTCAGAAGCTGCAATCTTTCCATTTATAGCAATAGCTACTTTATACTTTCCTTTTGGAAGATAATATTTCCCGTTTTCGGCTTTCTTTACTTTAGCTTCAGATTTTTCAAATACCTTCATTCCTTTTTCTGAAATGGAAAGATCATAATCCAATTCATTTACACCTTTTGCAGCATCAGAGATAAGCTTTGAAGTTCCTTTCCATCCTCGGTTTCGATTGTTATTGTCGCCTTTCCGCCTTGTGGGGTATAAAACTGAATTTTAGTTTTTGGTTCATAAACTTCGCCCCAAGCACTAAATTTACTTCCCCAGCGTGGTGAAAATCTTAAAGAATCTATTTCGGCAATAACCACTTCACCCATTGTTTTATCGGTTAATTTTTGAAGCAACGAAATATCAGAAACATAGAGTGATCTTCCGTGGGTTCCCAAAACCAAATCTTTTGCTTCGGGCTGGATCACCAAATCGTGAACTGCAACATTCGGTAAATCTTTTGAAAAGACCTCCCAACTTTCACCGCTATTAAAGGAAACATAAGCCCCGTTATCCGCTCCTAAATACAGTAGGTTTTCATTGGCGGGGTCTTCTTTTATAACATTCACTGGCGAAGCTGGCAAATTGCTGCTAATGTCTTTCCAAGTTGCGCCATAGTTTTCGCTTACATACACATACGGTTTAAAATCATCCCAACGATAGCCGTTTAGCGTAACATACACGCGTTCTTTTTTATGTGAAGAAGCAATCACGCGGCTCACCCAAAGATCTTTTGGAAAGCTATCTGAAATTTTTGTCCAATTTCCACCCCCATCTTTTGAAACATACACCAAACCATCATCACTTCCTGTGTATAACAATCCAAACTGAAAAGGGGATTCACTGATTGATGTAAGCGTTCCATAAGCCACATTGCCCGGTTTTCCACCTTGCGTTAAGTCTCCTGAAATTGCAGTCCAATCCTCACCTTGGTTCATGCTGCGCATCAATTTATTTCCGCCCAAATAGAGAATATCCTGATTGTGTGAACTCAACAAAATAGGTGTTTGCCAGTTAAAACGGTACGGACTATCTCCCAATTCGTGTTTCGGCTGAATGTAAACCGGTTCGGCTCCATTTCGGTTCAATCTGTAATAATTTCCAAATTGGAATCCCGTGTAAACAATATTACTGTTACGACTATCAATCTGAACTTGCATACCATCGCCGCCAAAGATAAATTCATACGGATATTTACCCTCTTGCAACCAACCAGGACTTGCTTCATAATCGTGTGGCCCTACCCATACGCCATTGTCCTGCAAGCCACCATAAACATTGTAATTTTTTTCGTGATCTATATTTACAGAGTAAAACTGTCCAACTGCTGGGGCATTATTCTTTATCCACGTTTTGCCATCGTCATAACTTATGTTTACGCCACCATCGTTGCCATCAATTAAGTGGCCAGACATATTTGGGTCTATCCACAGTGCGTGGTGATCGCCGTGGACGTTATCGGCATCAATAGTTTCAAAAGTTTTTCCGCCATCAGCAGATTTTAGAATAGGCACACCATACACATATATTTTATTGGCATCGTTGGGATCTACGTGGATTTTTCCGAAGTAATAGCCATAGGAATAATACAAATCATCTAAGAAGCCTTCGTGGGTTTTCTTCCAGGTTTTTCCACCATCAATACTTTTGTAAACCTCAGCACCAATAACGGGCGTATCAAAAAGTGCGCTGTTGGCATCTTCTAGATATTTTGCCAAATCTTCAGGTTTTACAGTACCTACACGGACCATTTGCTTTACATTTTCGGCTTCGTATTTTTCCTGAAAGCCGTTCATTTTTAGAAACTCGTTCAGTTTTTTATCATCCAATGCAAGAAAGGAAGCTACGTCCATTTTTTTAAAATCGTCTTTGATGAGGATGTCTGTTTTTTCATTTTTAGCTTCTTCTTTTCTGTGTAATTGGTTGTCAACAATTAAATAAACCGTGTTGTCATCTACAACAGCCGTACCCATACGGCCCATACCCTTGCCGATTGGCAAGCCACTATTTTCGTCAGAAACTTTAGTCCAGGTACTTCCAGCATCCGAACTTTTATAAACACCACTGCCCGTACCACTACCTTGAAAATTCCAAGCTTTACGGTCTTTGTCCCAAGCGGTGGCATACATGGTATTAAAGTTTGTAGGATTTGCGGAAATTTCAATAATTCCGGTTTGGTTATTTATAAAAAGTGTTTTGTCCCAAGTTTTGCCACCATCCATGGTTTTAAAAACACCTCGTTCCTGATTCGGAGAATACAAATGACCCACTGCACCTACAATTACTTCATTTGGATTGGACGGATTTATAAGAATACTACTAATGTGATGGCTATCCATAAGCCCCATGTTTTGCCAGGTTTTGCCTTTGTCGTTGCTTTTCAAAAGGCCAATTCCGGCGTATGAAGAACGGGAAGCGTTCACCTCGCCAGTGCCTACCCAGATAGTGCCGTTTTGCCAATCTACCGCCACGCAACCCACATTTTGTGTTGGACTGTTATCCATTACGGGTGTAAAGGAAGTGCCGTTATTGCTGGTATGCCATAAACCACCACTAGCGTAACCTACATAGAACTCGATAGGATTTTTTGGATTTACTGCAAAATCAACTACACGTCCGCTCATAATAGAAGGACCTATGCTTTTAAAAGGTAGGTTTTTAACAGGAGAAGCTTGTGCCAGTTGTGTTTTTTGACTGATGCTACTTGACACAGTGGTTGCAGGAGTAGCGGGTTGTTGGGAAAAAGCGACTGCAGCAGCTAGGAAGAGTGCCGAAAAGAAAAGGTTTTTCATGGGTTTATTTTTTTTAAAAGTTGAAGGTACTTAAACGGTGCGAGTTTTGCAATTGTTTAATTTAGCGTAGAGGAAATTGCGACAAGCGACGAGGGGATTTGTTTTTTGGTATATTTGGAGTTAACTATATACCGCCATATAATGGGAATAAACACCATATGGTTTTTATACGCTTGTTGCCACACATATAAAAAACCCGTTCTTAAATTGAAAAATGCGACAATTTTAATATTTCTACTTCTAATTTCATTCAGCGGATTTACTCAAAATCTGACTGAAAAGGAATTTGTCGTCCTTACTTTTGAAACGAGTAGTAACAAAGGCCAACACAAAAACACTATTTATACTTACTATTGGATTGCGGAATTAGAAAAATATGAAAAAGTAGATGAATATAAAGAACCGAAAATTTATTCTCTTTTTCTAAACGAATTTTATGGAAGTGAGCAATTGGAATCTTGCTGTTTGGGAAAAGTTTCATATCCATACACAATGACAACGGGAACGGAATTTAAATTTCCAGAAAATTATAGCGAATATTTAACTGGCTTAAGAAAATTAGTAAAAGATAACAGAAAGCAAATACAAGTAATAAATAAAAAATGGAAAAATAATTATAAAGAAAAAGTAACTGTTTATGCTACAACTGTAAAAGGAAAACTTTGTGTTTGCGAATATGGCGGAAAAGTAATTCTTAAAGCTGGAGATTTAATTAGTTTTCCTAAAGGAGAATTTAAAATAATTGACGATTATTGGAATGATAATAAGAACATTTTATTGTTTAAAGACTTTTCGACTTTCGAATACGAAAACATACTCTGAAAAAAATACGTTTGGCAACACCGTGTATAATTAATTGCTTTGGCAAGTGCTTATCTGGAAAATTCCTTCGGAATTTTCTCTGGCAAGTATTTGTTTACTAAATTAGTTGCTTAACCACGCAACTAACCATACACCAAACGTTACTATAAATTTGAAAAAAGAGAAATGATACATCTAATAGTTGGAAATACAGGTTCTGGAAAAACGACTTATGCAACGGAATTAAATAATAAAACAAACGGAATTATTTTTTCAATTGACAAGTGGAATAAGACATTATTTCTTGCCGACAAAAAGGCTGATGACGGACTGGAATGGTTTTTAGAAAGAATTGATAGAGCAGAAAAAATGATAATGGAATTAGTTCTGCAATTGGAAAATTCAAAGACTGACTCTATTCTAGACTTGGGATTATCAAAATTTGAGCATAGAGAAAAATTTAGGAAATTTGCCGACTTGAATGGATACAAATTAAAAATTCATTTTTTGGATATACCGAAAGAGACCCGATTGAAAAGAGTAATGAAAAGGAACAACGAAAAAGGAGCTACATACGAATTTGAAGTAACCAAAGAAAATTTCGACTTTATGGAAGGTTGGTTTGAGAAACCTAGCGTGAAAGAGATTGATGACGGAATAACAGTAAGAGAATAAAAACGTGTGGCAACCACGTATAACCGCAATTACGGCGCCCCGAGACTCCTGGAGATTACGTCCGAATCCACTCGGGGTAGTTAAAGTATGTTCCAAATCGAAAATTAAGATTACCCAGTAACTAACGATTATATAAGACCGTTGGCAAAAAGCTTAAAAAAGTGACATCTAAAAATTATATTTCAATGGGAAAATAGCAGCACTGTTTTTACTTATAATTATTATCAATCAAACCTTTATATCATTATGAAATCAACACATCTATTAGGTCTTTTTATAGGATTATTATCTTTTAATTTATCGGTTGCACAATCAAAAGCGAGAGCTCGCCAATTTGGTATTCCCTTTGACGGACAAACTGGAACTTACAATGCCATTACGGATGTAAAAGGAGTTCTAGTAGGGTATAAAACTAAAATAAAAGGTAAGGGAAAGCTAGAAACTGGCATAGGCCCAATAAGAACAGGAGTAACTGTAATTCTACCTAAAGGAAAGTCAAACGAGCCTGTACCTGCAGGTTGGTTCTGTCTCAATGGTGATGGTGAAATGACTGGGACAACAGTTATTGACGAATATGGCTTGAACTATGGCCCTATAGGGATTACTAACACCAATAGCGTTGGTGTGGTAAGAGATGCCATAGGCGAATGGAACATCAAAAACTTTTCGAAAGGAGATCTTATCGATTTCTCCTTTGGTTTGCCAGTGGTGGCCGAAACTTTTGATGGTATATTAAATGACATCAATGGGTTGCATGTTAAAAAGGAAGATGTCTTTGAGGCTTTAGATAGCGCCCATTCGGGAATAATAGAAGAAGGCAATGTAGGTGGCGGCACAGGAATGAGTCTCTTTTTATTCAAGGGAGGAAGTGGGACCGCTTCTAGAGTTATTGCTATCGACACCACTACTTATACTATTGGCGCTTTTGTGCAAGGTAATTTTGGAGGCAGAAAAGATTTGGTTATTTCAGGAGCTCCAATTGGCAAAGAATTATTAAGTGCAAGACCGATAATAACAACTAAAGAAAAAGACGGGTCCATCATCGTTGTACTAGCAACTGATGCACCTTTATTGCCCATGCAACTCAAACAAATAGCCAAAAGAGCTTCATTGGGAGTCGCTAGAACGGGTGGATTGGGACGTAATAGTTCTGGTGATATATTTTTGGCTTTTAGTACCGTGGCACCCACAATGAATGAAATGGAAACCATGGAAACATGGCAAAGTATACCCAAAGAACAAATGGATCCACTGTATGAAGCAGCAGTTCAAGCAACAGAAGAAGCAATTATCAATGCATTGATGGCTGCCGAAACGATGGAAGGGATTAATGGCAATACGTTGTATGAAATACCCAAAGCTGAACTTAAGGAACTACTTATAAAGTACAATCGCTTTGATAAATGAATTTGAAAGAATCATTTTGCAATCCAATTCTTTTATAAATAAAAAAGCCAGTTGCCACCACCGTATAAAAATAACGGCTTGGTTCACGCCTACTCATAAAAATCTACGGATTTCCTTTGGTTCGTTACATTTATAGTAAATGAGGTTCTTCATATCACAACTACCAATTTCGCAAAATGTAATTCCCAACTTTATGAATGTAACAAATCAGATAATCAACAGACTAATCTAATAGATTTCAATCTTAATGTAATTCAAATAAATTATGAAAATAAATACTGCATCAGACTTTTTTAAAAATTTAATAACTGAAACAGTTGATAAATCTGAAATCAGAATTTATGAAAAATTTAATGCAATACTGTCTGATTTAAGGAATAGAGATTTAACGCAAGAGCAGGAACAATCTATAGAAGAAGAACTTAATTCTTTAAATTTTAATGCGAAATCTTTAAATAGAAAAAAACACTTCAAACAAAAACTGAATCTTTTTATAAAATTTTTGAAAGAAAAATTATCGCTGATTTCTAAAGGATATTATACCTCAATTGGAATAAGTCTTGGAATGAGTTTTGGAGTAGCATTTGGAGCAGCATTTGAAAATGTTTCCTATGGATTGGTTATCGGAATGTTTATAGGGCTAATAATTGGAACCGCAATGGACTCTAAAGCTAAAAAAGAAGGAAAAGTTTTAAACACGAATCTTAATTAAAAACTGGCCACACCAACGTGTATTGTTTATTTGCTAACTTAGTGCAGATGCAACGAAAATATACACCAATACGTTGTACCTTATGCAGGAAAGAAAGAGGTAGATTCCGATAAAAAATTTAATGCTCTAAGTTATGGAAAGAAGAAATTTTATTTTAGCAGCATTATCACTTATTCCTGCTCTTGTATTTTCAAAAATCAAACCATTATTACCTATGAGAACCAAAAGCGGGTTTAAAGTGAATGCAGGCGAAGCAAGATTCGGAAAACATTACAAAATGAAAGGTGTTACTTTAAACACTTTGGACATTAAAATTTCTGGTAGCGACACAGAAAATGATCTGGCGGTATTTGAACAAACAGGACTTACACCAAATGGTGGACCACCATTACATATTCATCCTTTCCAAGATGAATGGTTTTATGTAATTGAAGGAGATTACCAGTTTCAGGTCGGTGACGAAAAATATCTAATGAAATCAGGTGACACGATTTTTCTTCCCAGGAATGTTCAACATGCCTTTATTCAGCTGTCAGAAAAAGGTAAAATGATAGTTTCTTATTTACCTGCAGGCAAAATGGAAGCGTTTTTTCAAGTGACAGATCAATGGACTACTCCTCCATCAAAAGAAGAAATTGCAAAAGTTTTTGAAGATCATGAAATGAAAGTAGTTGGAAGCCCATTAAAAAATGAATAAAATATAAAGCACGAAGGCACAACAACGCATACCTTCCATTGCTCCGATTTTCCTTCTCGGAAAATCTACACAGCCGGAAAAATACTGTAATTCTTTAATTATTTTAGCTTAGACGTTCCGCAACGGAACATTATACAAAAGCTTTGTTTGCAAGCTGAAAAATGAACTACGAAAGAATAAAAAATAAATAGCAGAATCATTTTCTGACACATATGCGAAAGTGCAATTAATCTTCAATTGACTGAATCTGAATTTGGAAAATTTGAAACAAAAATCTCTGCTGGAGATATAAATGGAAAGTGGAACATTTATCTAATTGAAACCAATATATTTTGGGCTAGAAGTTGGACTAATTTCGCTTTGAATATAAAATATTGAAGAAAATATCTTTTTCCACACACCACAATTATCCCACTTTTAACCCTTCATTATAACTTTATAATAATTAATTTTGTGTTTGGCTGCGCTCAGCAACCCTCTTGTTAAGTTGAACAATTTAACAGCTAACACTATTTATTTAAAAAACCACAAATGAAGTACGATCAAATTCCCAGCAAACTCTTTATAAAAAACCGCAAAAACTTTATGGCTCAGATGAAGCCAAAAAGCTTAGCTGTTTTTAATAGTAATGATATTTTTCCAATCAGTGCAGACAGCACAATGCCTTTTCAGCAAGCACGTGATATTTTTTATCTAACAGGTGCAGACCAAGAGGAAACTATTTTGGTGCTTTTTCCAGATGCACCAAACAAAGACCACCGCGAAATGCTTTTTGTTCGCGAAACCAATGACCATATTGCCGTTTGGGAAGGTGAAAAACTTACCAAGGAAAAAGGCACTGAGGTAAGCGGGATAAAATCAGTTTACTGGCTGAAGGAATTCGACAAGATTTTCTTTGAAGTAATGACCCAGGCAGAACGTATCTATTTCAACACAAACGAGCATTACCGCCAAAGTGTGGAAACCGAAACCCGTGAGGATCGATTCATCAAAAAGACAAAAGCAAAATTTCCTGCGCACAGTTGGGAACGCAGCAATCCTATTTTACAACGTTTGCGTTCCGTAAAAGATAAAATTGAAATTGATTTAATTCAACAAGCCTGCAACATTACTGAAAAAGGGTTTAGAAGAATATTGAATTTCGTAAAACCCGGGGTTTGGGAATATGAGATTGAGGCTGAATTTATGCACGAGTTTTTAAGAAACCGTTCTCGTGGTTTTGCATATACCCCAATTGTTGCCAGTGGAAACAATGCAAATGTGCTTCACTACATTCAAAATAACCAACAATGCAAAAAAGGCGATTTGATTCTTTTGGACGTGGGTGCTGAATATGCAAACTATTCCAGCGATATGACCCGAACCATTCCCGTAAGCGGAAAATTCACCAAGCGTCAGCGCGAAGTTTATGATGCCGTAAAACGCGTGAAAGACGATGCTACAAAAATGTTGGTTCCCGGAAATTACTGGAAAGAATACCACGAGGAAGTGGGCAAACTGATGACCAAAGAACTTCTGGGTCTAAAACTTTTGGACAAAGCAGATGTAAAAAACGAGGACCCAAACTGGCCCGCCTATAAAAAATATTTTATGCACGGCACCAGCCACCACATGGGGCTTGACACGCACGATTATGGAATTCTTTGGGAAAAGATGACGGAAAATATGGTTTTCACTGTTGAGCCGGGAATCTATATTCCGCAGAAGGTTTCGGAATCCGTTTGGAAGACGATGTGGTAATTCAGAAAAAAGGAGAACCATTCAATTTGATGCGCAATATTCCTATTGAAGCTGAAGAGATTGAGGAGATCATGAATAAATAAGTTAAGAGCCAATAATTAAGACTAATGACCTAACTGGTTTTAAAACTAGTTAGGTCTTTTTATAAATATGATTTATCCTTACAAAAATATTCCTATTTATTATGAAACCTTTGGAAAAGGTCCGGCAATAGTTTTACTTCATGGTTTTTTGGAAAGTTCCACAATGTGGAAACCGCTGATTCCACAATTATCAAAAAACAATCTTGTAGTTACAATTGATTTTCCCGGTCACGGAAAAAGTGGTGTTATTTCTGAAATTCATTCGATGGAATTGATGGCTGAAGTTGTAGATGAAATAATCCAACAGCTTCAAATATCCACCGCTACATTTATTGGCCATTCTATGGGCGGTTATGTTGCTTTGGCGTACACCGAACTATTTTCTGAAAAAGTTGAAAAATTGATTCTTCTCAATTCAACCCCCGTATCAGATTCCGAAGAAAGAAAAGAAAACCGAGATCGTGCATTGAAAGTTATCGATAAAAATCCGCAAGCCTATATAAGTATGGCTATCGGAAATCTTGTTTGCCGAAACTTCACGTGAAATGTTTGCTTCAAGGAAATAGAAACTTTAAAAACTGAAGCCTATTCCTTTCCAGTGGAAGGAATAAAAGCTGCAATAAAAGGAATGCGGATCAGAAAGGACCGAACTGAAGTTTTGAAGAATTTCAAAAATGAAAAATATATGATTTTAGCTGAAGAAGATCCTATTTTACCCATTTTGGAAGCAAAAGTTGGCCGAACAATGTGATGTTTCTGTAAAAATTATTGAAGGAGGACATATGAGTGTAATAGAAAATCAAGATTCTGTTAAGAATTATTTGCACTTAATCGAATAAAACTTGCATTTTATCTATAAAAATGTTAATATTGTGGTAACTAACCCCCAATAATTTAACAAAGATGGACAAAGTTATGCCCCAAAGCCGACCTCCAATCTTGAGTCTAGTATGCACTGCATTTGGCCACGATTACATCGTAACCCGCAAAATTACCGACCACATTAGTGAATATAAATGTGCTTGTTGTGGTAGAGAGGTTTCAAACAGCTATTCTGGTAAATTTGAAGTACTTACCTAGAAGCAACGTGAAGTGAATGAGTGCTTATCTTCTTTTTTCAAAAAAAAGAAGAGAATTTCAATCCATTAGAAATCTCTCCTTTCTTCAAGAATATTCTTCCTTTAAAATTTAAGGAACAAGAATTTTAGTGCCTATTCATAAAAAACTATCCATTATCTTTTAATGCATTCCAGCCTCTTGCAACTAAAGGTATTTTTGTTCCCGCACGGCTTATTAAATGAATTCCTTCTTTTTCATCAGTCATATGACCAATTACGGTTAGATGCGGATTTGCCTTTATTTTTGGATAATCTTCTGTTTTAATAGTAAAGAGGAGTTCATAATCTTCACCTCCGCTTAAAGCGATTGTGGTACTATCAAGATTGAATTCCTCACAAGTTGAAATAACCTGCGGATCCAGTGGAATTTTATCTTCAAATAAGATTACATCCAACTTTTGAATTTTTACAGATATGTATAATTTCCGAAGATAGTCCATCACTAATGTCAATCATTGAAGTTGGTTTCACTTCAAGTTCTTCCAGCAATTCCGAAATATCCTTGCGGGCTTCGGGCTTCAATTGCCGTTCCACTAAATAGGAATAAGGCTCCAAATCTGGCTGTGAATTTGGGTTTACTTTAAAGACTTCCTTTTCGCGCTCCAAAACTTGCAGACCCCATATAAGCCGCGCCAAGATCACCTGTTACTACCAATAGATCATTCTCTTTGGCGCCGCTTCTGTAACTGCTTCGCCTTTATTTACCAGTTCCAACGCGGTAATGCTCATCAATAAACCTGTTGTTGAGGAAGTGGTGTCGCCACCCACCACGTCTACATTATAGATTTTTGCCGCAGCGGTCAATCCCTGCATATAAGCTCTTCCAAAGCCTCTACTGGAAATCTATTTGAAACCGCAATAGAAACAGTAATTTGCGTTGGTTCGGCATTCATGGCAAAAATATCAGATAGATTTACAACCACAGCTTTATATCCCAAATGTTTAAGGGCATATAGCTTAAATCGAAATGGACTCCTTCCAAAAGAAAATCTGTAGAAACAACAATTTCCTTATTAGCATCACAAGAAATTACAGCAGCATCATCGCCTATACCCTTGACCGTTGAGTTTTGCTTTATTTTGAAGTTTTTGGTGAGATGGTCAATAAGCCCAAATTCCCCAAAGTTCTCAATACTGGTATTGGAATTATCTTTATTTTCGAACATAATATTATTACATGGTGTTTCAAATACGCCAAAAATACACGCTTCAAGGACCAATGCAGAAATTTCGTATTTTTAAAAAATAAAAACTGTAAGTGCCAATAGCGATACTAATATTTAACCTTTTGCGTTTGTAGAATAGCCTGCATAATATAGTTACATTTGGCTTCATTTAACACAATTCTAAAAACAATGAGAAAATTATTACCAGTATTTAGCCTTACTTATTAGTGCATTACATTCGCACAAACCCCCTGTACGAATGGAACGGCAGGGCAATATCCCTGTGATGGTCATTGACCTTATATCTCGCATTAAGCCTTAAGCAGTTTTAAGCGCAGATTCGAGGAAACGATTCTTGGGGGTGGACCGATCCACAGGACGGAAAAGAATACGCAATAATGGGCTTAGGCAATGGTGCTGCATTCGTTGATATTTCAGATCCAGTAAACCCAGTTTATCTTGGAAAGCTGCCAACACATACAGATTCAAGTACTTGGAGGGATATAAAAGTGTACAACAATTATGCATTTATAGTTAGTGAAGCTAGCGGCCACGGAATGCAGGTTTTTGATCTTACACGTTTGCGAAATGTTAACAATCCACCCGAAACTTTTCCGAGGATGCACATTACAATGGCTTTGGTCATTGCCACAAATTGTTATCAATGAAGAAACAGGGTATGCCTATGCAGTTGGAACTAGCAGTTTCGGTGGAGGCCCACATTTTGTGAACATTCAGGATCCTTTAAACCCTGTGGCAGCAGGTGGTTTTAATGGAGACAATTATTGCCACGATGCACAAGTAGTGATGTATGATGGTCCAGATCCAGATTATACTGGGCGTGAAATATTTTTTGGAAGCAATGAAGATAGAGTTTCTATTGTAGATGTAACTGATAAAAATAACCCTCAAGGCATTTCAAATGGCTTTTATGGCAGTGTTGATTACACACACCAAGGTTGGCTTACTGAGGACCAAAGTTACTTTATTATTGGTGACGAATTAGATGAAGCTACTTTTGGTTTTAATACCAGAACTATCATTTTTGATGTAAGTGATTTGGATAATCCATTTGTGCATTTTGAATATGAACAGATGAAATGAAGCAATAGACCATAACGGTTATGTACTAGGCAATGAGTTTTATCTTCAAGTTACCGTGCAGGATTACGATAATAGATATCAGTGATATTGAAAATGGAAATATGGTCTGAAACCAAATATTTTGACACATACCCCAATAACAATTCTGCAAATTTTGATGGTGCTTGGAGCGTTTATCCATATTTTGCAAGTGGAAATATCGTAATTAGTGATATTGACAGAGGATTTATTCATTGTAAGAGATTCATCTTCTGGGATGTAAATGACAATACCACTTTAAATTTTGCCAGTTGATCCAAACCCTGCAAAGGATTTGGTTACATATTAGTTCCAAAAGCAGATCCAATTACTCAAGTTGAAATATTCAATATTTTGGGCCAAAAAGTAATGGGTCAGAATTTTGCAGAAAGCCTTTCAGAAAACATAGACATTTCAAACCTTCAAGCCGGAATGTATGTTATGAAAATCAATTCATCCACAACAAAACGATTGTTAATAGATTAAAAAATAAATCAGTTATCCCCTTATGCTTATCCTTAAAAAAAATAAATTAAAAGCGCTCCCAATTCTGCTTTCCTTTACCTTATTAACTATTTCCTGCGGAAAAGACGATCCAGGTGATGATAGTCCAGGGGAAGAAATAAATGGAGATATAGAATTTGTAAAAACCTATGGCGGAAGCGAAAGTGATGAAGCCATTTCAGTAGTGGAATCCGCAGATGGCAACTTATGTTATTCTAGGTAATACACGAAGCACTAATGGAGACATAACGGACAGAACAGGAAACGACAGCGATTATTGGTTGTTAAAAATTACCAAATCTGGAGAAAAGGTTTGGAGTAAAACCTATGGCGGCAGTAATGATGAAAGCGCAGCCCGTATAACCAAAACAAATGATGGTGGATATCTTTTAAGTGGATATACTTCAAGCAACGATGGCGATGTTTCGGGAAATGAAGGCTTTCAGGATTATTGGATTGTTAAAGTAGATGCTGCAGGAAATAAAATATGGGACAAAAATTTTGGTTTTGCTGGCAGTGACCAGGCTTATAAAGCATTCCAAACCTCAGATGGAGGTTATTTCATAACAGGATTTTTTGATGTTTCCGCAAGTGGCGGTGCAGGCAATGATCTGCAAAAAGGTGTGGTACTCACGGAGTAGGAGAATTTTGGGGCATAAAACTAGATGCAAACGGCATTAAACAATGGAGACGTTATTTTGGCGGAACCAACAATGACCGAAGCTATGATGCTTTGGAAACTAATGATGGTGGCTTTTTGATGACTGGCACTTCAGAAAGTGTTGATTTTGACAAAACAGATCCCAAAGGAAGTTATGATTATTGGGCAGTCCGATTTAACTCCGACTGGTGATTTGGTTTGGACCAAATCTTTTGGAGGGGCAGAGATAGACAATTCCTATGCGTCCATTAAAAACCAACGACGGCAACTATATTATGGTTGGTGATTCTCGAAGTACTGATCAAGACGTAACCTCTCCACAAGGAAATGCCGATGCATGGATGGTGAAATTTGACGATAATGGCAATAAAATTTGGCAAAAATCGTTTGGAGGATTCGCATTTGATACTGCGCACAGTATTGTGCAACGTACCAATGGAGATTATATACTTTCCGGACACAGCCGAAGTGCTGATGGGGACTTGCAAACCAATAACGGCGTAAATGATGCATGGATATTTGTGGTTGACAGCAACGGTGACCTAAAATTTGAAAAAAGTATAGGGGGCTCAGGACTTGATTTTACCTTCTGAAGCAATCGAAACTTCAGACAGTAAAATAATCGCCGTGGGAAATAGTGAAAGTAACGATTTAGATATTCCTGCAAACCAGGGCTCTAAAGATTTTTTAATAATTAAACTGAAATAAATTCACATAACTAAATCCCACATTATTTAACCTATGAAAAAAATAATTTTATTATTCGCTCTTACGTTGTTGCATTTGGCTGTAAAAAAGATGACGACAACGATAATCCAACGCCACAGAATGTTCCTGTTAATTTTAAGTTTTCACAAAATTGGGACGGTCACACCAGTAACCAAGCAGATTTCAACTCATACAATTTACTACCAATGCTAACGGAAATTTTATTTACCATTTCAAAACTTCGTTATTTAATTTCAAGAATATCAATTCACAAAGCAGATGGAACCATCAGTTGATTTCAAGAATATCAATTAGTGGATCTAACTGATGCAAGCTCACATTAGAGCCTATCTCCTGCATCTAACCGCTACTACGGGTGATTATACAGGTATTTCCTTTATATATGGATTTAATGAAGCAGACAATGCAAGCGGAGCATACCCAGATCTTGAATGCTGCAACTTGGAACTGGCCGGCTATGCTGGGTGGTGGCTATCATTTTATGCAGATGGAAGGTACTTTTATAGATAGTAACGGCAGCTCCACAGCCATATGCATACCACAATGGAACTGCCCGAGTGAGCAACGGTGTTTTTGAACAAAATTTTATTAGCTTTGATTTCAATCAAAATTTTACCATTACAACAATGCAACTATTGAAATAAAAATGAACATTGCTGAATGGTATAAAAACCCATACATGGGATTTAAACGTTTACAGCACAGATTTAATGATGAATTATGAAGCCCAAAAACATATGAATGAAATGGTCGCAACTGTTTTCAGCATAGGCTGCTATAACACAATAAATATATAAATGAAGGAAATTCCAAGAAAATATGAATCGATTATTAATGGGTTATTTAGCCTTAGCCTTTTGGTTGGCTGTTCTCCAAATGATCCAGAACCAATGGAACCGGCAGAGGAATATATACCAACTCCCAAACCTTTATCCGTTCCTCCTATTTTAGAGCAATTACTTCCGCCTCCCTACGTTCCTGCGGACAATCCGCAAACTGTGGAAGGAATGGCGTTCGGAAGAAAATTATTTTTTGACCCAATTCTTTCCGGAGATGGAACACAGGCTTGTGCATCATGCCACAAACCCAGCAATTCTTTTACAGATGATGAACAATTCAGCATTGGTATTGATGGTATTGAGGGCACCCGAAATTCAATGCCACTCTACAATATGGCGTGGAACGACACAATGAAAAATTTTTCTGGGACGGTCGCGCAATAAGTATCGAAGCACAAGCACTGCGAGCCAGTGGAAAACCCAATTGAAATGCACAATACATGGCCAGATGCCATTGCTAGTCTACAAAGTGATGCGAGCCTATCCTGAACTTTTCAAAAAAGCTTTTGGAACAAGCTACATTACTAAAGAACTTGCCACAAAAGCCATTGCACAATTTGAACGCACTCTTATTTCCGCCAATTCACCTTTTGACCGATATTTGATGGGTGAAAATTCTTTGACACCTCAAGAAATAAATGGGTTTCCAAATATTTATGGATGAAACCCGCGGCGATTGTTTTCATTGTCATGGAAATGAAAATAGTCCGTTGTGGACCGACAATATTTTCCACAACAATGGATTGGATGCAATAATTACAGACCGAGGCTTGGGCAATGTAACCGGAGATCCCAGACGAAGATGGAAAATTTAAATCGCCTTCTCTGCGAAATCTTGCTTACACAGCACCTTATATGCACGATGGGCGTTTTGAGACTTTAGATGAAGTAATAAACCATTATAGCGAAGGATTGGTTTATTCTCCAACTATTGATCCACTAATGAAAGCTATTTCAAGAGGAGGAGTTCATTTAACTGAACCAGACAAAGCAGATCTAAAAGCTTTTCTACTTTCACTTTCCGATCCTTCTTTTATTAATAATCCAGATTTCCAAGATCCCAATTAAGTTTGATTTCTTTTCAAGCACTCCAATTTTCACAATAAAACAACACTGTTAATTATTGTTTAAAACTATAGTTCAATAGGTTTAAAATCCTACTTCTTTATGGTTAAAAATACTATTTGATGTATATTTGCCCTCTAATTTAGAATTAATCTACATATGATTAAGGTAAGTGAAAGTGCAAAAACCAAGATAGCGCAACTGATGGCCGAGGAAGGCTTTAACATTGCGGTTGATTTTGTTCGCGTTGGTGTAAAAAGCGGCGGATGTTCCGGTCTAAGTTACGAACTGAAATTTGACCACAGTCTTAGGCGAAAACGATAAACTTTTTGAAGAAGAGCAATGTGAAAATTGCCGTGGACAAAAAAAGCTTTTTGTACCTCGTGGGAACAACTCTGGAATACAGTGGTGGACTTAACGGAAAGGCTTTGTATTTCAACAATCCCAACGCAAACCGCACTTGTGGTTGTGGAGAATCTTTTTCACTTTAAAACTTTAAATGAAGATGAGCAAGTATACAGAAGACGATTTAAAAAAAGAATTGGAAACCAAGGAATATGAATATGGTTTTTATACAGATATAGAATCTGACACTTTTCCCATTGGATTGAATGAAGATATTGTTAGTGCTATTTCCAAAAAAAAGGAAGAACCAGAGTGGATGACCGAATGGCGTTTGGAAGCTTTTCGCTATTGGCAAGAAATGGTGGAACCAGATTGGGCAAATGTGCATTACGAAAAGCCTAATTTTCAGAATATTTCATATTATTCCGCCCCCAACAAGAAACCAAAATACAACAGCATTGACGAAGTAGACCCTGAACTTTTGGACACTTTCAAAAGGTTGGGAATTTCACTGGACGAGCAAAAAAAACTTGCGGGAGTTGCTGTGGATATTGTGATGGATTCTGTTTCTGTTGCAACTACTTTCAAAAAAACATTGGCGGAAAAGGGAATCATTTTCTGTTCCATTTCCGAAGCGATAAAAGAACATCCGGAATTGGTAAAAAAATATCTGGGAACCGTGGTGCCACAGCGTGACAATTTTTACGCAGCTTTGAACAGTGCCGTTTTTAGCGATGGTTCATTTTGCTACATTCCAAAAGGCGTTCGTTGCCCGATGGAGCTTTCCACTTATTTCAGAATAAATCAAGCAGGAACAGGACAGTTTGAAAGAACCCTCGTAATTGCCGATGAAGGAAGCTACGTAAGTTACTTGGAAGGCTGTACCGCTCCAAGCCGTGATGAAAACCAATTACACGCGGCAGTTGTGGAACTAATTGCATTGGACGATGCCGAAATAAAATATTCAACAGTGCAAAATTGGTATCCAGGTGATAAAAATGGAAAAGGTGGGGTTTACAATTTTGTAACCAAAAGAGGGCTTTGCGAAAAAAACGCAAAAATTTCTTGGACCCAAGTAGAAACCGGAAGTGCGGTAACTTGGAAATACCCAAGTTGTGTGTTGAAAGGCGACAATTCCATTGGTGAGTTTTATTCCATTGCAGTTACCAACAATTTTCAGCAGGCAGATACAGGAACTAAAATGATTCATATTGGAAAAAACACGCGAAGTACTATTATTTCTAAAGGTATTTCAGCTGGAAAATCTCAGAACAGTTATCGTGGTTTGGTGAAAATTATGCCAAATGCAGACAATGCTCGAAACTTTTCGCAATGTGATTCCTTATTAATGGGTAACAGTTGTGGCGCGCATACATTCCCATATATTGAAGCAAAAAACAAAACTGCTCAAATAGAACACGAGGCGACTACCAGTAAAATTGGGGAAGACCAGATTTTTTATTGCAACCAACGTGGCATTAATACTGAAAAGGCAATCGCTTTGATAGTAAACGGTTTCAGCAAAGAAGTATTGAACAAGCTTCCGATGGAATTTGCCGTGGAAGCTCAAAAATTATTAGAAATCAGCCTTGAAGGTTCGGTTGGATAAATATTTATAATATAAGCTCACAATTTTAAAAACTAAACTATCATATTTATTATGAAAAAAATCATTTTGTTGTTAATGCTTTCAGTAGCCGTTTTTTCTTGTAAAAATTCTGAAGAAAAAAACACAGGAAACCGATGAACACAACTGATTGAAAATGTGGAAAACGCAGAAAATTTAAAGGCTTACAAAGGAGATTTTATCGATTCAGACGGGGCGCTCGTTTTGATGGGAAGCAATTTTATTTATGGCGTTAAGCGGGACTGCACTTTCCGAAAGACTTTCAAAACAGGTAGAGCCGTAAAAAAGAACGATTTTGATATGGTTGGGTGTTATTGTTACGCGGAGAAGTTTCCAAAGAACACAGATAACGACAGCGAATGGGAAGAGATAATTACAATCAAAGAAATTATGAGGGTTGCGGATAAACCTTCCGAAGTAGATATAAAATTAGAACGAAACAGAAAAGAAGAATTAAAATGTTAAAAATTAAAGATTTATACGCTGGACTTGAAGGAAAAGATATATTACAAGGTATCAATCTTGAAGTGAAAGCGGGCGAAGTCCACGCAATAATGGGGCCTAATGGTTCCGGAAAAAGCACCTTGGCATCAGTAATTGCTGGCAAAGAGGAATATGAGGTAAGCAGGGGCTACATCACTTTTGAAAATGAGGATATTTCAGAATTAGATCCCGAAGAAAGAGCCCATAAAGGTATCTTTCTTTCATTTCAATATCCCGTTGAAATTCCAGGGGTTTCGGTGACCAATTTCATAAAAACGGCCATCAACGAAACCCGAAAAGCAAAAGGAAAAGAAGACATGCCCGCTTCCGAAATGCTAAAAATGATCGAGGAAAAAGCAGATTTATTGGAAATAGACCGCAAGTTTCTCTCACGTTCATTGAACGAAGGTTTTTCAGGAGGTGAAAAAAAACGAAACGAAATTTTCCAAATGGCAATGTTGGAACCCAAACTTGCCATTCTTGATGAAACAGATTCAGGGTTGGATATTGATGCATTAAAAATTGTAGCCAACGGTGTGAACAAGTTAAAAAGCAAAGACAATGCAGTAGTTGTAATAACACATTATCAACGTCTTTTGGACTATATAGTTCCAGATTTTGTACACGTTTTAATGAATGGAAAAATAGTAAAATCCGGCACTAAAGAACTAGCTTACGAGCTGGAAGAAAAAGGTTACGACTGGATTAAGGAAGAATTGGTTTAACAAAATTCAAGGTTCAATTAATTGAATTCTGAAATTCCTTGAAGGGGGAGGGGGATGTTCCCCGAAACAATTAAAATGAGTTTTAAAGACAAACTATTATCATCATATATCGCTCTCGAAGATTATTTGGAATTTGATTCGCCATTGCATGATATTCGGAACAATGCCATAAAAATCTTTGAGGAAAAAGGATTTCCAACCAAAAAAGAAGAAGCCTGGAAATACACTTCGTTAAATTCACTTTTGAAAAATGAATACAGCATTTTTCCAAAAGCTGAAAATGCTATTGAATTTAAAAATGTAAAAAAATATTTTCTTCATGATATTGACACTTACAAAGTAGTGTTTATTGATGGAATATATAGTTCTTTTCTTTCCGAAACCACACACGATTCGTTGGATGTTTGTTTGATGTCTTCAGCATTAAACAAAAGCAAATACAAACCTGTGATTGAGACCTATTTTAACAAAGTGGCGAAAAGCGATAGTTTAACTGCTCTAAATACAGCATTCACCAAAGAAGGTGCATATATTCATATTCCCGCCATAAAGAAGTTGAAAAACCTATTGAAATAATCAATTTTTCAACAGGAAATGAAGCCGCAATGTTCCTTCAACCAAGAAACTTAATTGTGGTTGGTGAAAATGCACACGTTCAAATTATTGAGCGCCACCAAAGTCTTTCCAGCAATGAAGTGTTAACCAATAGGTTACAGAAATTTTTGCTGAAAAACGCGCTTACGTAGATTATTACAAAATTCAAAACGATGATGCAACCGCTTCATTAATAGACAATACCTATATTTCACAACAACGCGAAACTATTTGTCGCGTGCATACTTTCGCATTTGGCGGAAAATTGGTGCGCAACAACCTAAATTTTTATCAAAAAGGAGAACATTGTGATTCTACTTTGAAAGGAATTACCATTATTGGAAGGCAAACAACATGTAGACCACAATACATTGGTTCACCACATAGCACCAAACTGTGAAAGCCACCAAGATTACAAAGGAATGTTTGCAGAAGCTTCAACAGGTGTTTTCAACGGAAAGATTATTGTTGAAAAGGATGCCCAAAAAACCGATGCTTTTCAGCAGAACAAAAACATTTTGATTGATGATAAAGCAACTATAAACACCAAACCACAATTGGAGATTTTTGCTGACGACGTAAAATGTTCACACGGTTGTACCATTGGCCAGTTAGATGAAGATGCTTTATTTTACTTGCGAAGTCGCGGTATTCGGATTAAAAGAAGCCAGAGCATTATTGATGTACGCTTTTGCCAATACCGTTTTGGAAAGCGTGAAAATTCCAGAATTAAAAGTGACGGATCAACAAAATCATTGCCAATAAAATAGGGGTTAGTTTGGGGTTTGAGCTTTAAAATAATTTCTTTTTATGAGCTTTAATATCCAAAAAATCCGCAACGATTTCCCCATCCTTTCCCGAAAAGTAAATGGCAATCCGTTAGTGTATTTGGATAATGCCGCAACTTCACAAAAACCGCAACAGGTTATTGATGTGATTGTAGATTATTATCAAATTACAATGCAAATATTCATCGTGGCGTGCATACGTTTACGCAGGAAGCAACCGATGCTTACGAAGCTGCACGAAAAAAAATCCAAACACATTTTAATGCGAAGGAAGTCTACGAAATCATTTTTACTGCAGGCACAACCCACGGAATAAATTTGGTTGCAAATGGTTTTTCAGAAATTTTAAAAAAAGGAGATGAAATCATCGTTTCCGCAATGGAGCACCATAGCAATATTGTGCCTTGGCAAATGCTTTGTGAACGAACTGGAGCTATTTTAAAAGTCATTCCGATGAATGAGGAAGGTGTTTTGATTTTTTCAGAATACGAAAAATTGCTTTCTGAAAAAACCAAACTTGGTTTTTGTAAATCATATTTCAAACGCATTGGGAACTATAAACCCAATTGAAAAAATTATTGAAAAAGCACATGAAGTTGGAGCCGCCGTGTTTATTGACGGTGCACAATCCTGTTCACATATAAAACCAGATTTTCAAAAATTGGATGTTGATTTTTATGTAACCTCTGCCCACAAAATGTGTGGTCCAACAGGCGTTGGCATTCTTTATATGAAAGAAGAATGGGGTAACAAACTTCCACCCTATCAAGGTGGAGGTGAAATGATTGCCGAAGTTACTTTTGAAAAAACCACTTACGCTGCTCTTCCACATAAATTTGAAGCGGGAACACCCAATATTTGTGGTGGAATTGCTTTTGGAGCTGCGATTGATTATATGAATTCCATTGGTTTTGAAGCAATTGAAAAGCATGAAAACGAACTTTTAAAATACGCCACAGAAAAACTTTTGGAAATTGAAGGTTTAAAAATTTACGGAACTGGCCCCGATAAAACCTCCGTAATTTCATTCAATATTGAAGGCATCCATCCGTATGATATTGGAACAATTGTCGATAAATTGGGTATTGCTGTGCGTACTGGCCACCATTGCGCACAACCCATTATGGATTTTTATAAAATTCCCGGAACGGTGCGGGCTTCATTTGCATTTTACAATACGCTGGAAGAAGTTGATGCTTTAGTAAATGCTGTAAAAAAAGCTAAAATGATGTTAAGTTGACACAATAGATAAAAGTGAAAACTTGAACTTTGATTTTCAACCTTTTAAACATAAACATTTATGAAAACTATTGCCACACTATCTTTATTGATATTTACAGTAATCTTTACAAGCTGCGATGAAACCAAAAAAGTAATTGACGTTGCAGGAAACGTGCAGTTAACTGGAGATTATACCGTTTCAGCACTAAACGGAAAAAAACTTAGCCAATACCACTAACCCAACCTTTTCAATTTCTGCTTTAGATAACTCTTTACGTGGAACACACAGGTTGCAATTCAGTTTTTGGAAATTATACCATTGATCTTTACACGATCAATTTTGGGCAACTTGCCGTAAGTGAAAAAATGTGTATGGATAAAAATATAATGAAATCTGAACGTGATTTTTTGGATGCATTGAACAATACTGGATCTTACGCATTTGCAACAATGGGGTTTTAACATTATATTCCAAAACCGATAGAAGTGTTTTGCTCAGCGCTACAAAAGATACAAATAATTAAAAAGAACTATGACTATTGAAGCAATACAGGAAGAATTGATAGACGAGTTTTCAATGTTTGAAGACTGGATGCAGCGCTATGAATACATGATAGACTTAGGCAAATCACTTCCATTGATTGACGAAAATTTAAAAACAGACGATAAGTTAATAAAAGGTTGCCAAAGTAAAGTATGGCTTAATTCTGAAATGAAAGACGGCAAGATTATTTTCACTGCAGATAGTGATGCCATAATCACCAAAGGAATTATTGCTATTTTAGTTCGGGTTTTTTCTAACCAAAAACCGCAGGCAATACTAGATGCAAATACTGATTTTATTGATGAAATAGGTTTGAAGGAACACCTTTCACCTACTCGAGCAAACGGTTTGGTTTCAATGATAAAACAAATGAAAATGTATGCGTTGGCATACCAAACACAACTTAAAAAATTAAACACATGGAAGCAGACACAACAATAGACATGGCCGAACTGGGCGAAAAAATAGTAAAAGTCATAAAAACCATATACGACCCAGAAATCCCTGTGGATATATATGAACTCGGACTTATTTACGATGTTTTTATAAACGAAGACCGCGAAGTAAAAATATTGATGACCCTTACTACTCCAAACTGCCCAGTAGCAGAAAGTTTGCCGATGGAAGTGGAAGACAAGGTAAAGTCTATGAAAATGATAAAAGATGCAGAAGTAGAAATAACTTTCGATCCTCCATGGAGCCAAGAATTAATGAGTGAAGAAGCGAAATTGGAATTAGGAATGCTTTAAATGTGCTTTAACCTATATGCAAAAAAAATAATTCATAACTATAAACTCCTAACTATTAAAAGTGTCTGATGAAATAATAAATCGCGTAGCGAATAGCAAGCTTGTAACTTTTGACCTTGAGGCAATCTATCCTAAGGGAGAAAGGGTTTCTTTTGATATTTCACAATGGTTGCTGGAAGGTATTGTACTTCGTGAAAGTGAGTTTCGGGAAAAACGTAAGGAACACGATTGGAGCCAATATCAAGATAAATATGTGGCGCTTTTTTGTAGCACAGATGCAATTGTTCCCGGTTGGGCATATTTACTTTTATCACTTCATTTAGCGCCTTTTGCCAAAAAAGTTACTGTTGGAAGTTTAGAGGAATTGGAAAGCATTCTTTTCACTGAATTGCTTCAGAATTTAGATGTTTCAGAATATAAAGATAAGCCTGTAATCATAAAAGGTTGCGCTCACAAACCAATTCCACAGAATGCATATGTGCTTTTAGCGCAAAAACTACAGCCCGTGGCAAAAAGTATTATGTATGGCGAGGCTTGTTCTTCTGTTCCTCTCTTTAAAAGAAAGTAAGATTTTTTAATTTATATTGTAAGAATTCTTAAAAAAAGTATTGTTTTTGGATATGTTATTGCAACATATTTAAAAGAGTACTTATTTTTACCAAAAATATAAACCTCTTGTAAAGATGAATAAACTATTACTTCTCGCAATGCTTTTTAGCTGCACCATTAGCTATAATTGCTCAAGAAGAAACTCCAAAAGATTCTATTCCTAATGGTTGGACTCGTGCTGGAAATATTTCGTTGTTGTTTAACCAAGCCGCTTTCAATGCATGAATGGACTGGCGGTGGAACTTCAAATTATTCAGGAAATCTTTCATTGACTTATGATTTTAATTATAAGCACGACAAAATTTCTTGGAACAACCGCTTGATCGGAGAATATGGAATTACTAAAAACAAGGATGATAAATACTCCCGAAAAACCAATGACCGTTTGGAGTTCAACTCCATTTTGGGACAACAGATAAAAGAAAGCAATTGGTATAATTCATTATTTTTGAATTCAAAACACAATTTGCTACGGGTTATGAATTTAATGAAGATCTTAATCCAGAAGATGAAGGCTATCGCACCGAAACCACGCATATCTTTTCGCCAGCTTATATACAGTTTGGTCCTGGTATGCTTTGGAAAAAAAGCGACAATCTGTATGTGAACATTTCTCCCGCAACAGCTAAAATTCATACTTGTTGATAAAGATTTTACCACCGTAAATGAATCTATTCCCGGTGCTTTGGCAGCTTACAATGAAAATAAATATTTTGGTGTGGATGCCAATGAAAGTAGTCGTTTTGAATTTGGCGCTTCCCTTTCTGCATATGCAAAGTTTAATATTATGACAAATATTTCTGCAGAAAATATTTTGAATCTTTATTCAAATTACCTTGAAGATCCACAAAATGTGGATATTGATTATACCTTTAATCTTGTAATGAAGGTGAACAAATACATTTCCTCAAACGTTACTTTTCAAGCTATTTATGATGACAATGCTGTGCAGGGATTTCAGATTCGTGAAGCTTTGGGTGTTGGTTTGACATATGGATTTTAGAAAAAATTTACTAAAACATTAAAAAGCCGATTACAAAATTCTGAATCGGCTTTTTATTTCTTTAATTTTTCTTCAAAAGAAATTAATCTTCCTCTGTGTATTCATCATAAAGAAAGCTATTATAAGGAAAACGGGTAGTGTGTATTTCCTTCACTTTGTCATAAACAAGCTTTCGGAATTCTTTAAAATTTTCTTTATTCAATGCTGAAATAAAAATAGCGTCGCCATTTAGTTTTGCCATCCATGTTTGTTTCCATTCTTCCAAAGTATAATGGGCTTTGGTTTTTTCGGTCATTAAATCGTCTTCCTCAATTTCCTCTGCTTCGTAAGCGTCAATTTTGTTGAAAACCATAATCGTTGGCTTATCGGCACTACCTATTTCTTCAAGAATTTTATTTACTGAATCTATATGGTGCTCAAAAGAAGGATGGCTAATATCCACAACATGTAACAACAAATCTGCTTCGCGAACTTCATCTAATGTACTTTTAAAAGATTCAACAAGTTGGGTGGGCAATTTTCTAATAAAACCAACAGTATCTGTAAGCAAAAAAGGAAGATTTCCAATAACAACTTTCCGAACGGTAGTATCGAGTGTAGCAAAAATTTATTTTCAGCAAAAACATCGCTTTTGCTAATTACGTTCATCAAAGTAGATTTTCCAACGTTTGTATAACCAACTAAGGCCACACGAACCAATGCGCCACGATTGCCGCGCTGAACCTCCATTTGTCGGTCAATTTTTTTTAATTTGTCCTTTAGCAAAGCTATACGGTCACGAACAATACGTCTATCTGTTTCAATTTCTGTTTCCCCTGGACCACGCATCCCAATACCTCCACGCTGGCGTTCTAAGTGGGTCCACATACCCGCAAGTCTGGGTAATAAATATTGGTATTGTGCAAGTTCAACTTGTGTTCGGGCATAACTTGTTTGGGCTCTTTGGGCAAAAATATCCAAAATCAAATTGGTGCGGTCCAACATTTTACAATCCAACTCTTTCTGAATATTTTTTTGTTGTGCTGGTGAAAGTTCATCATCAAAAATCACAACGCCTACGCCGTGTTCTTCCACAAAGTTTTTTACATCTTCCAGTTTTCCTGTACCAATAAAAGTTTTCGGATTGGGCACGTCCATTTTTTGGGTAAAGCGTTTTAACACTTCACCCACCAGCGGTGTAAGCCAAAAATTCAAGTTCATCAAGATATTCGTTTGATTTTTCTTCGTCTTGATGTTGGGTAATCAGCCCAATTAAAACTGTTTTTTCGTAGGAAATGTCTGTTTGCTCTATCATAAAATAATTTATAGCGCAAATGTACAAAACACTTCGCAAGAGTTTTTTGTACTTTACAAGCAATTAACAATTATAATTCATTATTATAAAAAATGAAAAACCTTTACACAGTAGCTTTTACAATCTTCGAAAATCTTTTTGATACTAAAAACGACCCAAAAACACTGGATGATGATTTTACGCCAAGCACCAAAATGGAGTGGAGCGAAAAAAGATAATTAGGTTTGTTTAAGAATATATCTTTGAATTTTCATATATTTCGCTGTTAAATAAAAGTTAACAAACTATAATGCATAATAATCACCAAAAAAAACTTTATGGATAAAAAATTACCTCTCTATTTACAAAGTTGCCATCATTTTTTTAGAGTCAACTTTAGATTACACACACTAACACTTTTTAGTTTCCTTTTACTTTCTTATTCTGCATTTGCACAAGGGCCGGGATGCCCAAACGTATATGCTGGAGATGATGTGGAGCTGGACTGTGGCGAACCTTGTACAGACCTTACTGCAAGTTATCTAGACACTGGAGAAACTACCAGTTATGCTGTTTCTTCCATTCCTTATGCACCTCCTTTCCCATTTACGGGAGGAACTCCTGTATCTGTAAATACTGACGACATATGGTCCGATGCCATCCAATTGCCTTTTGACTTCTGTTTTTTTGGTGAAACTTACTCTCAAATGGTTATTGGTTCCAACGCAGTTGTTTCATTTGATTTGGTAAACAATCCGCCAGGCGACTATTGTGATTGGTCTTTTAGTGATCCTATTCCCAGTCCAAACCTATTTTTCACCACTATCTTTGGACCTTATATGGATGTGGATCCATCAGTGGGCGGCTCTGGCGTTATTAATTGGACCGTTTTTGGAGAATCTCCTTGTCGGACCATGGTAGTTAACTTCCCTAATATTCCTTATTTTGGGTCAGCCTGCCCCAACCTTTCCTTAACTTCACAAATAGTTATTTATGAAACCACAAATGTTGTGGAAGTTTATGTAGAAGATAGACCTAGCGGTTGTTCTTGGAATAACGGAAATGCCGTGTTGGGAGTCCAAAACCAAAATGGAACCGAAGGCTATACCGCTCCCGGAAGAAACACAGGGGATTGGGCAGCTTCAAACGAAGCTTGGCGATTTACGCCTGATGGCTCATCAAATGTAGTTTTCTCTTGGTTGGATTCAACAGGAACAGTTATCGGCACCGATCCAACTATAAACGTTTGTCCAACGGAAACAACAACCGTTTATACCGCCCAAGCTGTTTACACTAATTGTAATGGCGATGTGGTTACTGAAACCGATGATGTTACTGTAACAAGAGTAGGTTCTTTTACAGTAGATCTTGGCGATGATCAAGAACTTTGTGATGCTCAAAGCTATGATATCACTGCCGAAATAATTGGCGGAAACCCTGCTGATGCTACTTTTCTATGGAATACGGGTGAAACAACACAAACTATTACTGTAACCACTTCGGGAACTTATACTGTGGATGTTACTATTGGTACTTGTACCGTTACTGCTTCCGTAGTTATAAACTTTAACGAGCTTCCTTTGATTGAACTGGGTGATAACATTGAAACTTGTTTCTATGAGCCTGTAGTTTTAGACGCAACTCCTTCCAACTATAATCCTGCCGACGCTACTTATGAATGGAGCTTGGACGGAGTGATTCTGGCTGGAGAAACAAGCCCAACCCTCAATGCAACTCAATACGGTGTTTATAGCGTAACCGTTTCTGTAAGTGGTTGTTTAGCTACAGATGATGTAACTATTTCGCAACAGGAACTTCAAGTTTCATTAGGAGATGATTTTATAACTTGCTTTGAAGCACCCGAAACCCTTACTGCTGAAGCAATAGATTACGACCCTACCCAAGCTACCTATGAATGGACCTTAGATGGTGTAATCCTTGCCGGTGAAACAAATCAAACCCTCAATGTTTCCCAATACGGGGTTTATAGCGTAATCGTAACTGTTGGTAGTTGTATTACTACTGATGAAGTAACCATTTCGCAAAAAGAGATTCAGGTTTCGTTGGGAGATGATTTTACTTCTTGCTTTGAAATACCCGAAACCCTTACTGCTGAAGCAATAGACTACGACCCAACCGTAGCAACCTATGAATGGCGTTTTAATGGTGTTGTTCTTGCTGGCGAAACAAACCAAACTCTGGATATTACACAGCCAGGAGCCTATGTGGTTACGGTAACACTCGCTTCTTGTACTACCACAGATAGTATCGTGATAAGTTTAGGAAATATAGAAGTAACAGTTAATGATGATTTCCAAACTTGTTTTGACTCCCAAGTAGTTTTAGAAGCTATCCTTTCAGCTCAAAATCCGGATGCAACATACGAGTGGAGTCTTGACGGAAACATTATTGCAGGCGAAACAAATTCCACATTAACTATTACTGAAATTGGCACTTATACTGTAATAGCAACTGTTGGAAGCTGTACTGCATCAGATAGTGTAACTGTTTCATATAGAGACGATCTTGAAGTTTCTCTTGGGGAAGATTTCTTAACATGTCCGAATGAGCTTCAAACCCTAACCGCAACCACGGTTGAAGAAGGTGCAACCTATCAGTGGTATCTAAACGGAACTCTAATATCTGGTGAAACTAACAGTACACTCAATTTTATGGTTGAATCGGGAACAATTGGCACTCAATCCTATTCCGTTGTAATTTCAGTTGGTGGTTGTTCTGGAACAGATTCAGTGGATGTTAATTTGTATGCCGTTGGAAACTGTGTGATTTCAGAAGGAATTTCACCAAATGGAGATGGTTACAACGATTCGTTGGACCTTACCTTCTTAAACGACAGAACAGGAATTAATAAACTTCAAATTTTTAATAGATTGGGAACATTGGTTTTTGAACAGAACAATTACATAAACCAATGGATGGCCAAACCAAAGATGGTAACGACCTTCCAACTGGAACTTATTTTTATGTAATTGATCTTGCAGGAAATGATGCTAGTCTATGGACCACAAGCCACAGGATGGATTTATCTTAACCAGAAAGCAAACTAAAAACCATAAAAACTTTTTAACTACCAAAAAGATAAAAATGAAAAAACATATATATATTCTAATAGTATTGATGGCGGTGTTGCTCTTTCAGGAAGCACAGGCACAGCAAGACCCTCAATACACCCAATACATGTACAATATGAACGTGGTGAACCCAGCTTATGCAGGGTCAAAGGAAAGTCTTTCCCTTACCGCGCTTTACAGAAACCAATGGTCTGGTTTAGACGAAAATCCAGTAACCTTCACATTTTCGGCACATTCGCCAATAAGTGATAAAATTGGTCTCGGTCTTTCAGCAATAAAAGACGAATTAGGGCCTATTAAGGAAACCAATGTTTTTGCGGACTTTTCCTATACACTACAATTGGGAAGCACCGTAAAACTTGCATTGGGACTTAAAGCCGGCGCAACCTTTCACGATGTAGGACTTTCAAGTTTGGAATTGCAGGATCCCGAACGATCCATTCTTTTCAGAAGACATAAACAACACCTATCCGAATATTGGTGCCGGTGCTTTTCTGTATGGCGAAAAGTTTTATTTGGGGTTCTCTGTTCCAAATATGCTGAAATCCGTTCACTTGATGAAAACGGAATCAAATATGGTTCTGAAACAAACCATTATTTCGCAACAGCTGGATATGTATTCCAGGTTTCAGAAAACTTTAAGTTGAAACCTTCCGTAATGGTGAAATCTGCCTTTGATGCACCCGTTTCTTATGATGGAAACCTGAATGCGCTGTTTTATGATAAGTTTGAACTTGGAGCATCCTACAGATTGGACGATTCCTTCAGTGGCTTGGTTGGCTTTCAAATTACACCAAACATCCGTGTTGGCTATGCTTATGACCACGTAACCTCTGACATTAAAACAGTAGGACCAGCTTCACACGAAGTAGTTTTGACTTTCGATCTGTTCTTTAAGCCACGTGTTTTACGTTCACCAAGATTCTTCTAATAACCAAACTAATTTCATTTAAGATGAAAAAAATATACACAATCCTTCTACTCATAGCGGTAAGCACCACAATGGCTTATCGCCCAAAATAGTAAAACAAAAAAGGCCGATCAATATTACGATAGGCTTCAATATACAGACGCTGCTGAAGCATATCAAAAACTGCTGAAAAAAGGCGAAGGCAGCACCTACGTTTTTGAACGTTTGGGAAATAGCTATTACTTTATAAACGATACCAAAAAAGCGGAAACCTATTATAAAAGAGTTATAAAAAAGAAGGATGTTGATCCGGAAACGGTTTACAATTATGCCCAATCTTTAAAGCGAATGGTAAGTTTGGCGAGCATAATACCTATATGAAGCAATTCGCACAAATGAAACCAAACGATTCCAGTGCTATAGAGTTTATGAAGAACCCAGACTATCTTCCGGAAATTGTTGACGAAAACGCCCAGAAATATGCAGCCACAAATCTGGATGCCTTGAATTCAAAATACTCAGATTTTGGCGGAATGGTTGTGGGGAAAGATTTCTATTTCACTTCTGCCAGAAACACCTCACGCAAAAAATACGGCTGGAACGAAGAGCCGTTTTTGGATATTTACAAAGCTTCAATGGTTGGCGGAGTAGAAAAGAATGAATCTCTCTTTGAAAGGAGACATAAATACAAAATACCACGAAAGTACCGTTGCTATAACAGCAGACGGCAAACGCATGTATTTTGACCGAAACGATTATTACA
The DNA here is from genome assembly GCA_963789545.1 of uncultured Flavobacteriaceae bacterium. Taxonomy (GTDB): domain Bacteria; phylum Bacteroidota; class Bacteroidia; order Flavobacteriales; family Flavobacteriaceae; genus Aequorivita. The sequence goes on from CAWBKZ010000004.1 coordinate 142,272, forward strand.
ACGGAAAATACAAAAAAAGACGATGAAGGCATTAATCAATTAAATATCTATTATGCAGAGAACGTGAATGGCGAGTGGAAGGACGTACAATCCGTTCCTTTTAATAGCCACAATATTCAAACAGTCATCCTGCTTTAAGCCCAGACGGAAATACACTTTATTTTACCAGCGACCGTCCTGGCGGAAAAGGAAAGGCAGATATTTATAAAGTTTCCATAGCAAAGGATGGTACTTTTGGCAACCCTGATAAATTTAGGAGACAACATCAACACCGAAGGAAAAGAAGGTTTCCCATTTGTGGATTCAAACGGAACACTTTATTTTAGCTAGCGATGCACATTTGGGAATGGGCGGTTTAGATGTTTTTGCTGCGGAAGCAAACGGAAATAATTTCGGTGAAGCCAAAAATCTTGGTCTTGGCGTTAACAGCAGCGAAGATGATTTTGCATATTCTTATGATCCAGCTACGGAGGAAGGTTATGTTTCTTCCAACAGAAAAGGCGGAAAAGGAAGTGATGATATTTATAAAATCAAAAAACTTGATATTTGCGATGTTATTATGAACGTTATTGTAGTTGACGCAAGCTAACGACGAGCCAATAGCAGGTGCAAGATTGGATTTGTTTGACAATCTTGAAAACAAACTGAAAAGTCAAACTACTGGCAGCCAATGGGATAGGCAAAATAACCGCAGCCTGTGACCAGGAGCATGTGATTCAGGCTTTTAAGGAAGGATATGAAAGCAATGCCGAAACTGTTGCTTCTTCTAAAGAAGGCGAAAAGAGCTATCCGTATAGCGCTTCGTCCAATTGACGAAATTGTGGAAGGCGACTTGGTAAAACTGAATCCGATTCTTTTCGATTTTGACAAGCACAACATCAAGCCACAGGCTGCATTTGAACTTGGATAAACTGGTAGAATTGATGAAGAAGAATCCTGAAATGGTTATTAAAGTTGAAGGCCATACGGATAATCGCGGTACTGATGCCTATAATTTGGACCTATCTGAAAGACGTGCAAGAAGCACGGTGCAGTATGTAATTTCAAAAGGAATTGCGAAAGATCGAATAAGCGGACAAGGATTCGGTGAAAGCTAAACCAGCAGTAGCTTGTGGCTAAAACTGTACCGAAGCGCAATATCAGCAGAACAGACGTTCAGAGTTTATTATAGTAAAAAAATAAGTACATATGTATTAACTGGTAACCAACCAGAAAAGAGCCCCTGCATATTTGAGTAATCAAATGTTGTGGGGGTTTTTCTTAATGGCTATAGTTCCATTTTATAATAAGCGGCTGGCAACCCAATGTAATCGCCATCATAATCCCATTGAAAACCTTGTTTTACCAAGATTTTTTTGGAGGCAGTGTTTTCAGGATCTATAATCGCTATCAAACTATGAATGTTATTGACTTGTTTCCCTAGAGTTACCATAGCCTGAGCTATTTCAGAACCATACCCCTGCCCCCAAAATTCTGGCATAAGTAAATATCCAATTTCCGCTTCTTTTTTTTGGTCATTTCCAGCTTTGCATGCCCTACAAAACTACCGTTACTGCTGAGAGATACCTTAAAACGACCTATGATGGGATTCTTAATATTATAATTTAGCATTTCTCCAAAACGCTTACGAGCTTCACTTTCTATATCGGGACGTCCTGTAACCATCTTCATTACATCGGCATTACTTACCAATTGAAAATAATCATCAAAATCATCTGGTGTATAATGGCTAAAATTTAATCTTTCCGAATTCATTGCGAATATGATTATAGGGAGGGGTAAATTTATCCAAAGAAAAGAAATAAAAAAACCGCTTCCAAAAAGAAACGGTTTTTAAAAATTATATAAATTTTCCGAATTTACTCAACTACTGAAACATTGTCTACTTGATAAGTGGTAGTTGTTCCGTTTGAAGCGCCTTCGTACTGATATGCAATATAAACCACTTGTCCAGCATAAGCAGAAAGATCTACATCGCCCGAAGGAGTAAACTCATCACCATAACCGCTTGTGTTTCCACTGGAAATTGTTGCATTCAAGTTTGTCCAAGTTGCTGTTGTAACATCCCCTTCAAAATCAGTTGAAATTTTCACTGTAAGTGCCGTTCCGTTATTAAAACCGTCATTGGTTTCAAAAGTAAGGATTGGGGTTGAGCCGCTTGGTAAAATAAGACCAGGAGTTACTAACCAAGCCTCATAAGGATTTTCGTTAGAGCTATATGCAGAAGTCTGAGCATATTGATTACCGCTAAACTCTCTTACCTCCCATAGTCTCGTACCATTATTTACATTTACGTTTGTCCAACCTGCAAGAGTTACATTTGCACCTTGACCTGCAGTAAGTCCCTCGAAGTTCTGAGAAAAAGGCAATTCCAAAGCATCACCAGGGCCGCCATTGCTACAACGCTCACCGTCCATTTGTACATCATCCGTATCACGAATAAACAATTGATAATCGCTATTGAAAATGCTTAAAATTGCAGTCAAACTACCATTTCCTTCTGGAAGCACTTGGCTTTTAAAATCAGAAAAGCCACTTGTTCTAAGAATAACGGTTTGCCCGTCACAATTTTCTATGGTTCTGTTTACACCAAAAGTATTATCTGGATTTCCGTAAGACTCTATACCTGCAACGCCATCAAGAAATTGAACATCTTCAAATTTAACTAAGGTGTTTAGTCTTGCTGGGTTTGTTGCTTCTGAAATGGTAATAACTGTTGGAACCAATTCTTCGCTTACTGTAGAACGTAAAATACGCTCTTCAAAATCTTCAATCTCTAAACGCCCCACTTCATCGCCATCTTGTGTTCCAAGTGTTGGCAACCCTGCATATTCACCTATATAAAGGCCATCTACGCGGAAATATATTTTTCTTCCCGGTTCATATTTAGTATAAAGATCAGTCGCATTGGTAGAAATAGAAAGTCCCGCAGTTGGGTTTTCTGGCTTATCCTGAATGATAAGTTGTTTGTAATAATTTCCAGATTCATCACTAGAAACTACATATGCCTCAAGATAAAGCGCCTCTTGAGAATCCGGTCCTGATTCTACTTTTACTGGTTCAAAGCCGCCGTACATGGATTTTACGGAAACTATATTAGTATTTATATTTACATTAGGTTCCTCAATGTTAATTTCTGGAACGTTATAGTCATCGTCCTGCACACAGGAAGTAGCGATTATTCCTAAAAAGAATAGGAAGCTCAATAGTTTAATGTTATTTAATCTTTTCATAATTATAAAATTAATTCTTTTTTTTCTTAATTAAAATCTAACGTAAACGTTTAAGTAATAAGTTGTTCCATATCCGTACCAGTATTTTGGTCCGAATACGCGAGTGTCATTTGCAGAGTCTTCTGAAAGTGTTCTGTAGTTTGCGCTTCTGCCTTGTTCAAATCCACCCGTTTTATATTTTTGGTCTAAAATGTTGTTTATACTTGCAAAAAAACCTACGAAATAATCATTTATTTTCCAGGATTTTCCACCCACAACGTTAACCAACATATAATCGTCAAACTTTTCTTGTTTCAATAACTCTCTTGCTACTGCCGGGTCATAGTCGTTAAATGGAATACCATCTGTATCTAAGTAAAAGTTCTCTGTTCTGGTTAATGGTGAAACATCTATATAGGCATTGCTGAAATAATTAGTCGTAGCACCAAACCACCAAAAGTCCGGGTCGCGATATTCAAATCCAACTTGGTAGGCTTGCTGCGGACCGCCAGCAACTTTATAGTTTTCAAGATAAGATTTTCCATAGTTTACGGCATCGTCAAAATCATCTGATGTTAAATAAAGGTTTGGATTGTTGTCATAAGTGTTTTGCCCGTAAGCTGCAGCACCTTTTAATTTAATGGTTGGTGTTACTTGCGCTTCAATACCGAATTCTGCCCCTACATTTTTCTTATCTATATCTGTCAATACTTCTTGAACAAAAGCTGTTGTTGCACTTCTTCCCGGAACTGAAATACCATCTGCATAATAGAAGGAAATTTCAGAAGCATCTTGCATTAAAGTATAATATCCAGTTAAACGAGCTTTCACAATTGGTGAACGGAAAATGTAGCTTCCATCTATGTTTATGTTTTTCTCTTCCGTCAAGCCAATAACCGTTGCATTATTTTGACGTGAATTTGAAAATGAATTTCTAAGTGAAGGTGCATCAGTAAAGTAAGCTCCGTTAACTTCAAAAATATGTCTTCCAGAAATTTTATACGTAGCTCCCGCTTTACCGCCATAGGTTGTAAAGTCTAATTTCTCACTTTCGCCGAAGGAGTTGTCTGCAAAATTTCCGTTACGGTACAATCCATTTCTCTGATAGCTTGTTTTTCCAAGTTTACCCGCTAAGTAAAAATCTACTTTTGAATAGGTAAACTGTCCCTGTACAAAACCGTTATAATCCGTTGCATCAAGCTCAAAGTTATATTTGAATTTATCCCCTTCACCTATAACCCGGTCTGGATTATTCAAATCACTTTGTGCTTCATCGCCAAAATTGAACGTATCTACATCTAAATAACCATTACCGCCAAGCAAATCTATCATATTGGCAAAGTTGTTTGAGTTAAGGTTTCTGTAGTTGAAAGAAGCCGTTAAAGCGATGTTATCCGTCAATTTTGAATTTAATATTGTATTGGCAGAAATTTGTTTGTCATCATTTCTATCTTCATATAAATAATAACGTGACGTTCCGCCGTAAAAAATATTGGTTTCGTAAATATCTTGCCAGTCAATTTGGCCATCATTCACAAATTTTGAATAGGATTGATAAGCGCCTTCATAATTAGGCCCCGTGGGATCTGCCAAAAAGTAACTTGGCAACTTTTGATAATACGTTGGGTCTGGGTTTGGTGCGTTGTCGTATCCTAAACGGCTATTTCCAATTTTCCCAAATTGGTAACCAATATTTGTATTAAGCTGTGTATTTTCTGAAATATCCCAGAAATGGTTCAACATAATTACGGGCTCTTCCACTTCTTTTATACGGGAGTTACGAATTTCGCCGTCCTGTTCGCCCCAATAAGCATTATATGTTGTGCCTTTCAGATCATAAACCTCTTGGGTGTTCGGAGAAGATTTCCCTCTTCTATTTGGTGTATAAAAAGCTGTAAGGTTAAGACTATGCGCATCATTAAATTTTCTTTCTACTGAAGCAAAAAATGAATTGGCATCATACAATGTTCCATCATTATAACCTTCTTCTCCAAAGCGTCTTGCCACCAACACAGAGTAAGCCCAACCACTGGGAAGCAAACCACTGTTGTACGAGCCCATAACCCTGCCACGGTAACTTCTGTTACTTGTGGCATAAGAGATACGCCCACCTTTACGGTATTGGGAAGCTCTCATAATAATGTTTGTAGTTCCAGCAAGGTGACCGAACGTGTACTCATTAGCAGAAATTCCCATAGAGAACATCTGGTTGCGCTGAACGTCGTTAAGTCCGCCCCAGTTAGACCATTGCGGCCTTCCGTTATAAAGCTTGTTCATCTCTAGACCGTTAATAAGCACTTTTCCGTCTTCAGAATCATAACCTCTCGGTCTGAAAAAGGTTGCGCTAAAATCATACGAAGCTGCGTTCAAAAACACATCTTTGGAAGCCTGTAGCAAGCCGGAAACGTTGTAAGAGGTTCCTTCGTCTTCGTCTAATTGATCATCGGAAAGACTAATAACCCCAATTTGCGCTTCAATTGCTGATAGATCTACTTCCATCAAAATTGATTCTAAAGCTACGGGAGCGTTGTTCTGTATAGTTACTGGAATCCGTAACGCAACATAGCCAGCTTTTGAAACTTTCAAGACCTGTTCACCCTGCGGAAGGCTTTCCTGCGAAAAAGAAAAGGTTCCTTCAGCATTTGTGGTAGTGCTGAAAATACTGTTTAAAATACTGACGTCTACGTCTGGAATTGGTTCGCTGGAATTAGTGTCTAGCACTCTACCAGTAATTATGGGTTCTTGGGCAAATAATGAAAAGCCCGAAAAGAGAACCAATAAAGTAAAAATAAATCTGTTCATTCTAAAATTTAAAGTTTGAGTATTAAGATTTCTTTAAAATGCGGTGCAAAAATAAATTTTTTAAATGAAATAACTACTTTTGACCCCAATAATGAATAAAACTTTATATACACATAATATTTACATTACATTATGAAATTACCCAATTGGTTTTTAACCATAGCACTGCTAACATTTACCGCTACTTTTGGACAAAATGAAAAGCAATACAAAGTAAATACGATCGCTTTTTACAACGTTGAAAACCTCTTTGACTTCGAAGACGACCCACTTATTTTTGACGATGACCGCACGCCTGAAGGAAAAGATCATTGGACCCAGGAAATTTATGAAGCAAAATTGGCCAATATGGCTAAGGTAATTTCCGAAATTGGAGAAGATGTTACGGGCACTTCCCCAGCTTTAATAGGAATAAGTGAAATAGAAAACCGTCGTGTTCTTGAAGATCTTTTAAACCAAGAACCATTGGTAAAAAAAGATTACGGTATAGTACATTTTGACAGTCCAGACCGTCGTGGCATTGACGTGGCATTATTATATCAAAAAAAACTCTTTACGCCTACCAATTACAAAGCTTACGAACTGGTTATTTATGATGACCAAGACCGCAGTAAGCGTATTTACACACGCGATCAACTATTGGTAAGCGGCATGCTTGATGGCGAAAAAATTCATGTTATTGTAAATCATTGGCCCTCCCGAAGTGGCGGGGAAGCACGTAGCAGGCCTAAACGTATAAAAGCTGCAGAGCTAAATAAACAGATAATGGATTCATTATTTAGCGAGGATCCCTATGCAAAGATCATAACGATGGGCGATCTTAATGACGACCCTACTAATGAAAGCGTAAAAGATGTTTTAAAAGCAAAAAGTGAACGCGAGGACATGAAAATAAAAGAGCTATACAACCCCATGGAAGATATGTATAAAAAAGGATTGGGAACCTTGGCATATCGGGATGGCTGGAACTTGTTTGACCAAATTATAATTTCCACAGAGTTGGCAAAAAAAGAGTACTCAAGCTATCGTTTTTATAAAGCGGGAATTTTCAATAAAAGCTATTTGGCTACACCACGAGGGCAATATAAAGGCTATCCTTTCAGAAGTTTTGTGAATGGTTACACCGGCGGGTATAGCGATCACTTTCCCGTCTATATTTATTTAATAAAGGAAAAGGTTTGAAATCAAAAAATTATTGAGGATAAAGAAAAATAAGAGCGCACTATAAATAGTATGGCTACTCAATAAAAACTTTTTATTTACGTTTATCATTAGTGTTAAAAGCGCTAAAAATTTTATTTCTTTTATTTTATACATTGGGAACAATATGTTTACCGATGGGAAATTTTTCTATCTTGACAGATCATCCCGAAATGTATAGACATTGCAAAACAAAAGAAGACAAGGACATGTCCATTTTCGATTTTGTCACCGACCATCTTCTGAATCTCGATGGAATATTTGATAAACACGATAACGGTGACGAGCAGAAACCGCACAACCCTTTCCAAACGCAAAGCCATTCACAAATAACTTTATTTCATTTTATACCCACAATTACATTTAAAACAGGTATTCTCAATAATATGGAGCCGAAAAAAATCATCTATTCTCCTGAAACTCTTTTGGTTTCCCATTACACTTCCAAAGTATTTCATCCTCCAATAACTGCTTGCTTTATATTTATATGATTTCGTTTGAATTTCAAGCGCAACAATTAGTATTAATTTAAATAAGCAAAAAATGAAAAATATATATTTAATAGCATTGGCAGTTTTATGCGCCAGTGCAACAGCTTGGGCACAAAAACAAGTGCCAAGTGTGGTGAATTCAGCTTTCAAAACAAAATATTCCAACGCCACAAACGTTTCCTGGGATAAAGAAGATGAGCACGAATATGAAGCCGAATTTACAATTGAAGGAATAAAGTATTCCGTAAATTTTTCCGATTCTGGAAAATGGCTGGAAACAGAGCATGTTATTTCTTATGAGGAATTACCTGATTTAGTTCAAGAAAGCTTTATGGCTTCTCACAAAGATGCCAAAATAAAAGCCGTTGCGAAAATAGAAACTAGTGAAGGTGAAACACGCTATGAAATTGAAGTGAAAAAACTTTTGGGTGCGGAAGAACTGTTATATAATGCAAACGGAAAAGCACTTCTGGATGATGATGATATTGATAATGATACAGAAGACTGATTTCACTAAAAGGCAGTTATTAGCTGCCTTTTTAAATTTTGCTTTTTTATGAAAAACTTAAATAAAGTAGCAGAAATAACCCTACTTTTCTGGTTGATGAAAATTATTGCTACGACACTTGGAGAAACCCTGGGCGATTTTTTATCTATGACACTTAACTTAGGATATGCGATAGGTATTGGAATAACCACAGCTTTCTTTTTGACCGTTCTTTTGGTACAGCTTTTTTCAAAAAAATATATTCCCGTTTTTTATTGGCTAGTCATAATAGCAACCACAACTTTGGGAACAGAGATTTCAGATTTTATGGATCGGAGCTTGAGTTTAGGTTATACAGTAGGTAGTATTATTCTTTTTACTTGTTTACTGGCAACACTATTTCTTTGGTATAAAAAATTCAAAAGCTTGAGTGTGTTTCCAATTTTTGAGAAGGAAAAGGAAATTTTCTATTGGATTGCAATTTTGTTTTCAAATAGTTTGGGGACTGCCTTTGGAGATTACCTTAGTGACGTTGTGGGCTCAGTTATTTGAACGGTGCAATAGTTACGGCTAGTATTATTTTAATGGTTGTTTTGCTTCACTATTTCACCAAAATAACCCAAATTATTCTATTTTGGATTGCTTTTATATTCACCCGCCCTTTTGGAGCGACTTTTGGAGATTTTTTAACCAAACCTATTGCAAAAGGAGGATTGGATCTTGGCACACTTAACGCCTCGATTCTTTCTATTATACTTATCAGCATATTGATCTTTGTATCTCACAAACGTCTGAAAGTAGAAGGAACATAGCGGATTGTTTTATATTACAAATCCTGCTGAAAGATTATTTCAGCAGGATTTTTTTGACGAATATATTTTCTTTTAAAACCACTGGCTCCACGGGATTCGGCTTAACATCAAAACCAATGCAATGGTATAGAATATTGCCAGGGTTTTAAATTTTCCGCTGTGAAAGCAGTTTCTTTTTATGTTTTGAATAACCAATTGTAATAAAAATTACCGTCAAAATCATAACCAAAGGGTGTTCCACTGCATAAAGTCTGGATTCGGAATCTTCATTACTGCTCCCATTCCAGAATTGGTAATATTTTGTAATCCCAAAGGGGAAACAAAATATAGAATTAGCCCGATGAGAACTTGGATGTGTGTAACAATAAGTGCGAAGAGTGAAATTCTAAAATCCTTTGCCCCATATTCTCTTTTTGAGAAAAATCCCGCAAGGGCATTGATTGTTGCCAGTAAAACAATCAAGAAGAACTAAATACGCCCAATAGGAATGGATAAATTGAATAGTTGTATACATAATATTAATATTTTTTGAAGTGCTTCCAAAGATAAGGTATATAAATAAAAAAAATGCCCCAAAAATTTGGGGCATTTTTCAAAACAATACAAATATTTATTAGAAGTCATAACGGATACTTGCGTTCCAAGTTCTTCCGTTACCATAGAAGTAACCATAAGAATCTTTTTGGCTCAAGTACATTTCGTTTGTAGCATTATAGCAGTTTGCCCTAACTGTAGAAATCATTACCTCCAAAATCAAATTTGTAAGTAATTCCAGCATCTAAAACACTGTATGCTGGTAGACGCTCTGCTTGGTAAACTACACCAGCGAGCGGCGTCAATTACATCTTCTGCATCCACAAACCCATAAAGATCTGTATAGATGTTGTAATCTGCATCTACAGTAAGGCCACCTATAACATTGTATTTGAAACCAAAACCAAAAGAAGTTTGTGGCGCATTACCCACTTTGGTTCCATTAAGATTGACAGTTCCTTCCTCTAATAAAGCATTGGTTTCATCTGTTTCTTGTTTGGAATGGTGTTGTACCATCATATTTCCAGTTACCGATACTTCCGAAAGCTCTGAACATAAAAGCACTTGAATAACGGTATTTACCTTCAAATTCAAATCCTTTGTGAACTTGGGTAATATCCGTAAATCTTTGGTAGCGATCAACTTGCTCAATTGGGTTTGATGAGTTTGGATCTCCTTCAATAAAACTTCCCGATAGAAATCTGTTACCCCAGCTTGTATAATACCCGTTAAGGTCTAAACTAAATCGTCCTGCACGAACTCTATACCCAACTTCAAGACCTAAGATTTCTTCGTTATCAATTTCATTATCACCGTCCAAAATGTAGTTTGAGTTTCTAATATCATCAAAAATATTATCTAGGAAAGGTTGTCTTGAGTAATATCCTGCATTTGCGAAAACAGTGTTGTTTTCAATGAAGGTATAGCCCATCCCTCCTTTAACATTATAACCAAGTTTGTTTACTTTATCAGATTTTCCAAGACCGTTTACACCCTCTATTTCAGATCCTTGTGCACGACCCTCTCTTTGGTAGCTCTGTGTTGAAACTGCTCCTTGTACAAAAGCGGAGAAATTATCTGTTTTATACTCTGCTTGTCCAAAACCACCAATGTAATTGATATATTCTGAGTAATCGTAGTTAAAACGCTGTGACTCATCTGCATTATTGAACAATGCTGCCCAAGGGTTTGCTTCAAAAGTATCACTTATTACATAATCGCTATCTCTTTGGTCTCCGTAACCGAAGTTATCTGCATAACCTTGAAGACCTAATAGATTATTCATTTGATAGAAGTGGGTACCTTTATACATACGAGTATCAAGTCCAACATTAACAGAGAAGTTATCACTTACATTGCTTTCAAGGTTGGTAAGGAAACCATACCAGTTATGGTTGTTTACAGACATTCTTCTTGCAAGGGAACTGCCATAATTACCAATACCATTTTCAGCAGTTTCTATATTGTTATCAATAATAGCGTTAAAATCAATTTCTCCATTATTATCACGGATAATATTTCTTGAGCTACCTGCAGGGCCTGTTCCACCTCCACGTCCGAAAGATGCATAAAGCACAGAAGACAAGTTCGTTTTTTCACTCATATTCCAATCCCAGTTAAGGTTGATAATTGGCTTATGATAGTAGTTTCTTCTTATAGTATATCTTTCACCATCCAAAAATCCAGAGTTGCTGTTATAGCGTTTGCCATATCTATCATAATCTTCCAAAGATGTTGAGAAATTCTGATCATGCCATTGTGGTGCACCAGTCAATAAGAAGTTGAAAGAGTGCTTGTCATTAGGAACATAGCCTACGCCAATAAAATAGTTTTGACCTTGACCAGCAGTACCATCGGAATATTTCCTGTGTGCTTGCCAATGATCAAGTAAAAAAGAGTATGCCCATTTTCCCTGTAAGCCAGAATCATAGCTTAATGTACCTTTAAAATAACTGTCGTTACCAGTCATAAAACGAGCAAAACCGCCTTCTTTTCTACCAGCTGCACGAGAGACGATGTTGACCGTTCCACCTACTGAAGAAATAGCTAGTTTAGAAGAACCCAAACCACGTTGAACTTGAACAGCATTTGCAACGTCAGACATACCAGACCAGTTAGACCAGTACATTTTACCATCTTCCATACCGTTTATTGGCTGCCCGTTCAAAAGGAATGCAGTGTTTGTTTGGTCAAAGCCACGCAAAAACATTTGCGAATCTCCAAAACCACCAGCTTGGTTAGAAACGTACACACTAGGAGTACTCTTTATAACCTCTGGAAATTCTACGTTACCAACTGCTTTTGCTTGAATTTCAGCTGCAGAAATGGTAGATACCGCGATTGGAGTTTGGCGGTCTTTTGCCAAATCTATAATCCCCTTTCCTACAATGACTACTTCTTCAAGAGCATCAGAATCCACAGTAATTTTAACTGTGCCTAAGTTTGCGGTTCCATTTAAAATTGTAAATGGAACTTTTTCAATAGTATACCCAATATATGAAATGGTAAGGGTACCTGTTTTAGCGGAAGTTTGTAATGTGAAATTTCCGTCAAAATCGGTGATGGCACCATTAGTTGTGCCAGTTTCAACAACATTGGCTCCTGCCAAAGGGTCGTTTGAATCAGAATCGATTACTGTTCCAGTAACCGTTGCTTGCGAAAAAGCGGCAAAACCGCCCAATAAAAAAACAAGAAGTAATAATTTTCTCATGAATTTGAATTTAGGTTTAAAATTTCGGCAAAAATACAATCTTAAATAGATTGCAACCAACTATTATTATTAAGAAATCTTTAAGAGAAATAATTGAGAATAAAAGTAAAATTTAATACTTAAATACCTGACTTTATGATAGTTATTTAACAACAAGGTTATTAACATATTAAGCTACGGTAAAATTAAAAGGAAATACAGTCCAATTTTTCCTTCATTGGAAGCAGATTTGCAAAATATTGTTCGTGAAGTTCTTTAGGAAGTGGTTGAGAAAATGGGGTGTCTTCTTTAAAAGGGTCTACTTCTTTTCCATTTTTCCAGAAACGATAACAAACATGAGGGCCACTGGTATTTCCGGTCATCCCAATCCAGCCAATTACGTCGCCCTGGCTTACATGCTGTCCAACTTTTACGTTTCTGGATTTCATATGAAGATATTGGGTTTCGTATGTGCCATTATGTCTAATTTTTACATAATTTCCATTGCCGCCTCTTCTTTCAGATTTTGTAACAACACCATCTGCCGTAGCTAAAATTGGTGTTCCCACTGGAGCCGCGAAATCAGTTCCGCGATGTGGTCGAAGTTTAAAACCGTAGTATTTTATACGTCTATTAGGATTGTATCGTGAAGATATTCTACTGAATTTTACGGGGGCCTTTAAAAAAGCACGTTTTAAATTGTTGGCCAATTCATCATAATAGCCAGAAACCTTTTCCAAGGAATCTGAAGAAAACTTAAACGCATAAAGCGGTTTGCCACGATGTTCAAAATAGGCAGCCTTTATTTCTTTAAGTCCTCCAGGAATGGTGTCATCAATAAACTTTTCAGTATAAATAACTTTAAAACGATCACCGGGCTGAAGTTTGAAAAAGTTGATGGTCCAAGCGTATATATTCGCCAGTTGATCCGTCATATACGGGCTTAAATTCTGTTCTTCCATAGTTGCGGATAGCGAACTAGTTATTATTCCAGATGCTTCGCGTTCTTCATACCGAACTGGTTTTTGACTGTTGTATATAGAAAGATTATCCCTAAAATCTACCACGGCATAATCTACAGTATTGGTTTCGTAGATAAAAACCTGGGTTTTGTTTAGCGAATCTTTGGAAGTGAGCAATACATAAGGCTTTCCCACTACTATTTTGCGCACGTCAAAACTATCACGGAATTTGGTGGCCACTTCCATTATTTTTTCCTGTGAAACTCCGTTTGCAAAAAGAATATCTCCAAAAGTATCGCCCTTTCGAATAGTATCCCTTATTACATTAAAGTCATTGAGAATATAACCATACTGTTCTATAATTGGTTCTGCTACAAAATTCTTCGTTGCAGCTATTTCGTCTTTTTTATTTTCACAAGCTGTACTAAGCAGGATAAGTGTTAATGTGGCTAAAATTAAATTCTTCAATGCTGGCGGAGTTTTCGGTATTATATTTATTGATCTGCTAATATTTTAAAGGAATGTTGCAATCCCTTAAATTCGGTCAAGGTTGCCTTTAGGGAACCTACAGCCAAATCTGCTTTTATAAGCAGCGGTATTTTATTGTTATCATCACTAATCCAAACAGTTAGACTTTCCTTTTCCTTAAAAACCCGTCCTGATTGTACATAAGGTCTAAAAATCAAGGTTCGAACGCGCCCAAAATTAGTATCTAAAATTTCTTTTCCAAGGAATTTTAACCTGAATTTGTAATTTTCTTTATCAAAGAACATGTTCATTTCTACTACATCGCCTTCTTTGATGTTGTCGGTTTCCAATTTGTTTCGAAGGAAATAAAAAGCTGAAATCATATCTTGTGTTTCCTTTGGGAAAGAAAGCACCTTGGTTTCACCCTTTTTTTTATCATTAACGGTTGCAATGTTTGTGAAGTGATTGAAATCAATCTGAATATCTTTGGTATAACCGCCTTCGTCAATTTTCCTTATAAAACGGTATGGGATATCTTTTTCCTTGTCAATATAGGATTGATAATCGTCATTGACTTTAAAAAACCATTTTGAAACACCTACAGTTTCACCAAAGCCCCGCACGTGGAAGACATCTTTTCCGTTTATAGTGGCGTTCTTTACATTAAGCGTTGCATAACCAGCTGTAACAAAACCATAATGTACACGGAATTTAAAATATTCACCGTTGCCATAGGCCCTTTCTTGTGAAGAAAGAAAAAATATATTACAAAAAAGAAATAAAAGCGTGAGCAGCTTTTTCATATATAGAGACTTTGGGAGTTTAATGGTTTTTAAAATACAACTACCATTCCAAAAAAAAATAAAACCCCATCTTCTTAAGACGATGGGGTTTTCCAATTGTTACATATTATAAAGTTCCTCTTTGTTCTTGTTCGCGTTCAATGGACTCAAAAAGTGCTTTAAAGTTTCCGGCTCCAAAACCTTTTGCTCCCATCCGTTGTATGATTTCAAAAAATAGGGTAGGACGATCTTCCAATGGTTTTGTGAATATTTGAAGTAGATAGCCTTCTTCATCGGCATCAATCATAATCGAAAGATTTTTTAACTCATTAATGTCTTCCTTCATCATTTTCATATGATCGCCCAAACGGCGTGGAATATCATCATAATAAGCTTGTGGTGGTGGTGGTAAAAATTCTATGCCGCGCTCTTTAACTGGCTTACGGTTTTTATAATATCGTCTGTTGCAACAGCTAAATGTTGTACTCCTGAGTCTTCGTAAAAATCTAGATATTCTTCAATTTGCGATTTTTTTATTCCTTTAGCAGGTTCGTTTATCGGGAATTTAATTCGTCCGTTTCCATTACTCATCACTTTGCTCATCAAAGCTGAATATTCCGTGTGAATTTGTTTATCATCAAACGATAAGAAAGTTTACAAAGCCCATTACATCCTCATACCATTTTACCCATTTATTCATTTGACCCCAACCTACATTGCCAACCATATGGTCTATATATTTAAGACCTGTTGGGGTTGGGTTATAATCACTTTTCCATTCACGGAAACCTGGCAAAAATGTTCCGTTGTAGTTTTTACGCTCAACAAACATATGTACAGTTTCTCCATACGTATAGATTCCGCTGCGCACAACTTCACCGTGTTCATCTTTTTCAACTGTGGGTTCCATATAAGGTTTTGCGCCACGTTTGGTGGTTTCTTCAAAAGCACTTCGTGCATCCTCCACCCAAAGTGCAATAACTTTTACTCCATCGCCGTGTTTTACAATATGGTCGTTAATTGGCGATTTGCTATTTAAAGGTGTCGTAAGAACCAACTTAATTTTATCCTGTTTCAGAACATAACTCACAGAATCTCGTGAACCCGTTTCCAAACCTTTATATGCATAGGATTGAAATCCAAAAGCCGTTTTATAAAAGTGGGCGGATTGCTTTGCATTCCCTACATAAAATTCTACATAGTCTGTTCCCAATAAAGGCAGAAAATCTTCCGCTCCTTCAAATATTTTTTCCAGTCCGTAATCGACTGATTTTACTTCTTTGCTCATAATTAAGTATTTAATTTTATTAATGTTCCAACCAACATTTGATAATAGTCTTCGTCTGAAATTTTCATAGCCATCCTCAGTAACCTGTAATGGTTTAAAGGTATCTACCATTACGGCTAGTTCTTCGGTTTCTGTTTTACCAATACTTCTTTCTGCAGCTCCAGGGTGTGGCCCGTGAGGAATTCCTGCAGGGTGTAGTGATGATATGCCCTGCTTCAATATCATTTCTGCTCATAAAATCACCATCTACATAATACAATACCTCATCACTATCAATATTGCTATGATTATACGGTGCTGGAATGCTTCTGGATGATAATCATAAAGACGAGGCACAAAACTACAAACTACAAAAGCATCAGTTTCAAAAGTTTGATGTACTGGTGGCGGTTGGTGAATGCGTCCTGTAATTGGTTCAAAATCGTGGATTGAAAAGGCGTACGGAAAATTATAGCCGTCATAACCCACAACATCAAAAGGATGTGTTGCATAAACCATTTCAAAAATATCGTCTTGCTTTTTTACTTTTATCAAAAAATCGCCTTTTTCATTATTGGTTTCCAAGTTCTTGGGGTTTGCGAATATCACGCTCACAAAAAGGTGAATGTTCCAACAACTGTCCAAACCAGTTTCTATATCTTTTCGGGGTATAAATTGGCCTTCGCGATTCAACAATAAACAAGCGGTTGTCTTCGGTATCAAAATCTATTTGATAAATAATTCCGCGAGGCACTAAAAGATAATCTCCGTATTTAAAATCGAGATTTCCTAAAAAAGTTCGCAATTTTCCGCTGCCTTTGTGGATAAAAATCAATTCATCGGCATCGGTATTTTTATAAAAATAATCTTTTTAGTGATTCTTTTGGAGCGGCAAGAATAATACTGCAATCGCTATTTGTAAGAACTGTTTTTCGGCTGTTGAGATAATCTTTTTCGGGTTTTACATCAAAGCCCTTAAGTCGCAAAGATTCCATATTATTGGCACGCGCAATCTTTGGCGCAACACTGTATTGCTTTTTGATTTCCTTTACCTGTGTAGGTCTGTATTCATGGTAAATATTACTATACATTCCATCGAAACCTATGGTGCCAAAAAGTTGCTCGGAATAGAGAGTTCCATCAGGTTTTCGGAATTGTGTATGGCGTTTGGGCGGTATTTTGCCCAGTTTATGATAGAAAGGCATTTTTTAAATTATTTGTTACTGAGTTATTTAGTTATAAATCGTTATATGTTAATTAGGATTTCTAGTTTTTCCTAATAAGTTAAGAACCAATTAATTTAATAACTCTTTCCCACAAATATCGGAAAAATATTGGAGCTAAACGTTTAAGATTATGCTAAAACCTATAGCCTAAAGCAACATACCATTCACTTTTATCTAGCTCGGGAGAATAGGAGTATTTAATTTCCATGGGGCCCAAAACCGTTTCCAAACCATAGCCCGCTGAAATTCCGGAATAATCTACACCATCTATCCACTGCCCGTTTTCAAAAAGATCGTTGCCCACATTGGCAATATTTGCCGAAATATTTATGTGGTTTTTTCTGAATATTTCATAATCAAAGGTAAGTGGTTGATTTAAGATAGGTATTTCCGCGAAGTGAAATAGGCTCATAGCCCAAAAAAGGAATGATATTGTTCATCTCCTTAAAACCATACCCCCCAATGCAAAGTCAAGAGAAGTGGTTTCTGGGTCCACCCCATTTAAAACCTCCTTCAGCAGTCAAGTTTGCTGAAAAGTGTTTGAAAAATGTATAGGCATATCCTAATTTTGCCTTTGCCAAAGAAAAGGGTTCAAAATCTTTATTCCGCCCATGTGGCAAAAGATACCAGTGAAAATCTCCCGAAAAATAAACTCCACTTTTCGGGAAAAAAACTATTGTCATAAGTATCATATTTTAAAAAGCCGAAAGCGCTGTAATAATTGGTGCTTTCAAAAATGGTTCGCGGAAGGTTGTTTTCATCAGTGCCAATAGTTTCCGAAAGATAGCGAAGGTATTTATGTTCTCCTCCCAAACCAAAAATAAAAGTTCTACGGAAGAGGGTCTCAAAATAAAGTTGGTTTGTAAAATCGCTATATTTTATGGAAAGGCTATTAATGGGCAGTGAAAGTTCAGCATCCAAATCTGCCCCAACAAAACTCAAGGGTACTTTCGTTTCAAAAAAATGATATTTTGAATTGAACCCAACACTCCAATAAAAACCTTTGTCTATATAATATTCAAAATTATAGCGCAAGGTTATCCCCAGCAATCAAATCTAGAGAGGCAATGTCATTATTTGTGAAAAGTCGCTTTTTGGTAATGTTTACCAAAGCCGCCGTTCGGAACAAGATCGTCATAATGTGCAGCAAAACGAAGCATCATAGATGATTTGCTTTCCCGTAATTGTAAAAGCAAGTGTGTTTTCTTGTTGTCATCTTCAATAAACTTATAATTGATATCCTGAAAATTTCCAGTTGCAGAAAGGTTGTTGATGCCTTCGCTAAAATCTTCATAAGTAATTTTATCTGGGGTTCGGAGTTTAAGCTTTCCCAAAACATAACTGCGGGTGTATTTTTCATTCCCTTCAATTTTTACTTCTTTTATAAAAATGGTATCCCGCGTTTCAAATTTAAATTTCTTTTTTTCAATATTTTTTTGCTGTGAAGCAAGTTTGGAAAGCTCCTCCCTTAAATGAATTTGCTGCAATCCTCTCCAGATTCCACAATATTTTTTCCTTCATCAAAAGAAACAACAGAAAAATCGTCAATATTTGGGTGAATATAAATATCTGTTTTTTTTCGTTTTTCAATCATATCGCTGAATGGTTCGGTAATTATTTATCTGAACCAAAACATCAAAAGCAGATTTCAGACTTGTCGCGGTTTTTTAGACTGTCCTGCACATCAACCCCAATAATAATATCCATTCCTTTGGCCCGCACCTCATTTACTGGATAATTGTTCACCACCCCTCCATCAATTAAAACCTTATCATCAATAACAACAGGGCTAAAAAGTGATGGCAAGGCTCCACTGGCAGTTACAGCACGCGGAAGATACCCATGGTCCAAAATTACTTCCTTTCCATTTTCAACATTGGTCGCAACGCAGAAAAAAGGAATTGGCAAGCTTGCTAAAATCTGAAATAGTGTTAACGTGACTGGTCAATTTTGAAAGCAGATTATAAACATTCTGTCCTTTTGAAAGCCCCGAAGGGAAACCAACTTTAAATTTATCAAAAGGTAATACCAATGCATATTTTTCCGCTTCCTGTTTTTCATAAAAAGTTTTGCGCTTCGCGGAATATCATCTTGTATTAAAGTACTAAAATCTGTTTGACTAAAAATACTGTCCAACTGATTTGCAGAATATCCCGAAGCATAAAGCGCCCCAATAATTGCGCCCATGCTCGTTCCGCCAATGTAATCAATCCGCACGCCAGATTCCTCAATTACTTTTAAAGCGCCAATATGTGCCAAGCCTTTTGCGCCACCACCACTCAAAACAAGACCTACCTTAATATCCTCTTCATCTTTTTCCTGTGAAAAGGAAAACGTTGAAATTATTAAGAATACTATGAGGAATAAGGATTTCATTAATGGCTTATTGGGAAAAGCAAAGTTCAGTTATTTATTGTTAATTGCTTAATATTAAATGTTCATTGTTTACTGTTTTTTTCATTTCTAAAATGTTCCATTAATTTCTTAGCACGACTTGCGCCGACAACTTTTGAAAGTTCTTCAAAATTAGCTGAAGCAATCCGTTTTGTGCTTTTAAAATGCTTCAACAATTCCACAACAGTTTTTTCACCAATCCCCGGAATGGTTTCCAACTCTGTATTCAAAGCCTGTTTGCTCCGCTTACTCCGGTGAAAGGTAATACCAAAACGGTGCGCCTCGTTCCTCAATTGCTGTATAATTTTTAAAGTTTCACTTTTTTTGTCCAAATACAGCGGAATGGGATCATTGGGATAAAACAGTTCTTCCAAGCGTTTTGCAATACCTATAATAGCTATTTTTCCCCGTAATTCCAATTTATCTAAACTTTTTAAAGCCGAAGAAAGTTGGCCCTTCCCCCCATCTATGATGATGAGTTGCGGCAAGGGTTGCTCTTCAGCCAAGCAATCTTTTGTAACGGCGGTACACAACTTCTTCCATCGAGGCAAAATCATCCGGACCTTCAACGGTTTTTATATTGAATTTACGATAGTCCTTTTTGCTAGGTTTTCCATTTTTAAAAACCACACAGGCCGCCACAGGATTTGTACCCTGAATGTTACTATTGTCAAAACATTCAATATGCCGGGGTTCTTCAGAAAGACGAAGATCTTTTTTCATCTGTGCCATAATTCGCTTTTCGTGACGGTCCGGATCTACAATTTTGGCTTGCTTGAAACGCTCCATTCGGAAATATTTTGCGTTCCTTTCAGAAAGATCGAGAATTGCCTTTTTGTCACCGAGCTTTGGTACGTGTACTTTTATTTCTTCACCCAATTCCACTTCAAAAGGAACATAGATTTCTTTTGAAAGTGAATTGAAACGCTGCCGAATTTCCACAATAGCGAGCTGAAGCAATTCTTCATCGGTTTCGTCCAGTTTCTTTTTTATTTCCAAAGTGTGTGAGCGAATGATGGCGCCATGCGAAAGTTGTAGAAAATTTACATACCCATAACTTTCATCAGAAATGATGGAAAACACATCCACATTATTAATCTTCGGATTTACAACGGTTGATTTGCTTTGGTAATTCTCCAAAATATCAATCTTTTCCTTTACGCGCTGCGCCTGTTCAAACTTCAAATCGGCTGCCAAGGCTTTCATTTGACTTTTAAATTTATGCAGCGAATCCTTAAAATTTCCCTTTCACAATATTGCGGATTGCTTCAATATTTTCGTGATATTCCTTTTCTGAATAAAGCCCTTCACAAGGCCCGGCACAATTTCCCAAATGATATTCCAAACAAACTTTATATTTTCCCGCCCTGATTTTTTCTTCGGAAAGGTCGTAATTGCAAGTACGCAGCGGATACAGGCCTTTTATTAAATCCAGCAAGCGTATGCACGGTTTTCATACTGGTGTATGGGCCATAATATTCGCTGAACCATCCTTTATCATTCTCCGCGTAGGAAAAACCCGCGGAAACCGTTCGTTTTTTATACAAATCCACGGATAACTTTTATCGTCCTTAAGCATCACATTGTAGCGTGGCTGATATTTTTTTATCAGATTGTTTTCCAGCAAAAGCGCATCGGTTTCGGTTTTAACTACGATGTGCTTTATGGTTTCAATTTTCTTCACCAAAAGCCGCGTGCGGTTGTTGTCGAAGTTTTTTGTGAAATAGGACGAAACTCTTTTTTTTAGGTTTTTTGCCTTGCCCACATACAGCAATTTCCCATCTTTATCGTAGTATTGATAAACGCCGGGCGAATCTGGAAGTGTTGAAATTTGAAGAGTTACCGAAGCATTGGCCATAGGCTCAAAGATAGTGGATTGTAGATTTTATAAGAAGTGATTTTTCAGTTCAATATGTTAATAATGGATTAAAATTTTTAGGGGGCTTAAGAGCCCTTATTCTTTTTGGTTAAATTGCACCTTCAATAAGCCACTATGAACATTGCCATCCTTTCCCGCGGGGAAGCACTTATATTCCACTAAAAGTCTTTTAAATGCTGGCGAAGCACGAGACCATATTATGGAAGTGTTGGATCCTACCTATTGCAATCTCGCTATAGAAAATGGAAAGGCGATCGCTCTACTTTCAGGATGAATTAATTGATGATCTGCACGCAATTATTCCCCGAATTGGTGCTTCAAACACCTATTTTGGAGCTAATGTAGTTCGCCATTTTGAAGCAATGGGGGTTTTTACTGTGGCTTCTTCTGAAGGAATTACCAATAGCCGTGATAAATGGGCGTGTTTTCAAATTATTGCACAAAATCAAATTCCGGTACCAAGAACTACTTTACGCTTCCTTTTTCGAATTTGAGGATCAATTGAAAACTTTTGAAGGAAAGCCTATAATAATCAAACTTTTAGAAGGCACACATGGCGAAGGCGTGATTTTAACTGAGAGTCCGCAAAATGCTTTGGCAACCGTTGAAACGTTAAACGCTGCGGGCGTAAAATTTCTTTTGCAGGAATATATTGAAGAAGCAAACGGCGCCGATATCCGAGCAATTATAGTTGACGGTGTGGTCATTGCCGCAATGAAACGGAAATGTAAGGTTGGCGATTTTAGGAGCAATCTTGCATCGAGGTGGTACTTCAGAAAGTGTCACTCTTTCTTCTGTAGAAGAAAAAACCGCTATAAAAGCTGCAAAGGCTATGGACCTCGGGTTTTGTGGAGTTGATATTTTGCAGTCCAAGAATGGTCCGTTGGTTTTGGAAATTAACAGTACACCTGGATTGGAAGGCATTGAAAATACTTCGGGAAAAAACGTTTCAAAAAGCGTGATTGGGTTTGTTGAACGGAATAAAAAATAATTAGCCCGCAGTAGTTAGTAATCAGTTTTTATTTTTTTTGGTCTTTGATTTCAATTTCAATTTCAATTTCGATTTCATACCTTGCATTTCCAAAATCCTTAAACTTTGAAGAGAAACATCGGCAGAATAGACAAAGTAGATTTTCCAAAGCTAAATCTGTTCGATATTGAAGTGAAAATTGACACAGGCGCCTACACTTCTTCCATTCATTGTAAAAATATGAAAGTGGAGGATTGTTATTTAAAATGCAACTTCCTGGATGAAGAACATCCCAAGCTATCACGAAAAGGAAATCATTTTTGACGAATATGACGTGAAAGTGGTAAAAAGCAGCAATGGCCAATCTGAAGCTAGATATAGAATAAAAACTGAAATTTTACTTTTCGGCAAAACTCAAGAAATTTATTTAACCCTTAGCGACCGTGAAGAGATGCGTTTTCCTGTACTTTTGGGAAGAAATTTCTTAAGTAATAAGTATGTGGTAGATATAAATAAAACCAATCTTTCCTTCAAACTAAAAAATAAAAAATGAACATTAAAATATTATCGGCTAACGCAAATTTATATTCCACCAAACGCCTCATGGAAGCTGCTAAAGCCAGAAAACATGACGTAGAGATTATCAACCATGCAAAGTGCGATATTGTAATTGAAAAGAAAAACCCAGTAATTTATTATAAAGGGCATAAATTGGACCATACCGATGCAATTATCCCACGAATTGGTGCTTCGGTAACT
Organism: uncultured Flavobacteriaceae bacterium; assembly: GCA_963789545.1. Classification (GTDB taxonomy): domain Bacteria; phylum Bacteroidota; class Bacteroidia; order Flavobacteriales; family Flavobacteriaceae; genus Aequorivita. The sequence goes on from CAWBKZ010000004.1 coordinate 165,206, forward strand.
TTTTATGGAACTGCTGTAGTGCGGCAGTTTGAAATGATGCATGTTTTCACAACTACAGAATCTCAAGCCTTGGTGCGTTCACGTGACAAGTTGAGAAGTTTACAGATACTTTCCCGATCGGGTTTGGGGCTGCCAAAAACCGTTTTTACCAATTATTCCAAAAACGTAAAGGAAATTGTGGATCAAGCAGGCGGTGCACCCGTAATTATTAAATTATTGGAAGGCACTCAAGGAATAGGCGTCATTTTAGTTGAAACTCGAAAAGCTGCCGAATCTGTTATTGAAGCTTTCAACAATCTGCAAGCCCGCGTTATTGTTCAGGAATTTATAAAGGAAGCAGGTGGCGCAGACATACGTGCTTTTATTGTGGATGGACAAGTTGTTGGCGCAATGAAAAGACAAGGAAAAGAGGGCGAATTCCGAAGTAATTTGCACCGTGGCGGAAGTGCTACCGTTATAAAACTTACAGATGAAGAAGAAACCGCCGCCCTAAAAGCCACCAAAGCTATGGGACTTGGAATTGCTGGGGTTGATATGCTACAATCTGCCCGCGGACCACTTATTTTAGAGGTAAACTCCTCTCCTGGATTAGAAGGAATAGAACAAGCCACAGGAAAAGACATTGCAAACTCCATCATAAAGTACATTGAACGCAACGTATAAAAATGGCCAAAAAAGAAGAACGAGATATAATAATATTGAACGAGCATGTAGCTCTGGGCGAAAGCAAGACTATTGATTTCAGCATCGCAAAACTTTATACTTCAACCAAAGTTGAAATTCCTATAATTATTGAACGGTCAAAAATTCCAGGGCCAACAGTATTGATTACCGCCGCCATTCATGGCGATGAAATAAACGGAGTGGAAATTGTGCGCCAACTAATTGCCCGAAAATTGAACAAACCAAAACGGGGAACCATTATTTGTATTCCTATTTTGAATGTATTTGGATTTTTGAATGGTAATCGTTTCTTTCCCGATGGGCGTGATTTGAACAGGGTTTTTCCAGGAACTAAAACAGGTTCGCTGGCTAGTCGTGTAGCTTATAATTTCACTAAAAAAGTTTTACCACACGCAGATTATTGTCTCGATTTTCATACGGGTGGTGCCAGCAGGTTCAACTCTCCGCAAATTCGCATAAAACCTGGTGATGAAAAATTGTTGGAACTTGCAAAAGTTTTCAATGCTCCCTTTACGGTATATTCCAATACCCTTGAAAAGTCATACCGAAAACCTGCCAGAAAATGGGCATTCCCGTTCTCCTTTTTGAAGGCGGAAAAAGCCTTGAAAGCAATAAGCAAATTGCAAAGGAAGGTGTGGACGGCATTATGCGTGTTTTGAAACATTTGGATATGTTAGGCAAAAGGCACGTGGCCCCAGAACCCATTTCCAAAACTGTTATTATTGAAAAAAGCAAATGGATACGTGCCTACAGAGTGGTTTACTCCATGTGAAAATTGATTGCAACAAACATGTGGAAAAAGGAGAGTTTTTGGCAACAATTACAGATCCTTATGGAAAAATGCGTTTTAAAGTTACTTCGCCCAATGAAGGTTATATTATTAACGTGAACCAATCTCCTATTGTCAATCAAGGTGATGCTATTTTTCATATTTCAACTGTAAATTCAGTTAATACGGAAGCTGAAGAGATGGAAGATTAAAGGAATTCTATATTTTAAAATAGTATGGTGGATAAAAAAACACTTCGTTTGAAATATAAAAAACTCCGCGAAATTCTTTCTGAAAATTCCATTGAAGAAATGAGCCTTCAGATAGCCAACCAAGCACTGAAACTTCCTATTTGGAACAAAACCTATTACCATATTTTTCTTCCTATTTCAGAAAAGAAAGAAGTGAAGACAGAATATCTGATGCATATTTTGCAGGGAAAGGACAAAAGCATTATCATTTCAAAATCAGATTTTTCCACTGGTGAAATGAAGCATTTTTTATTACAGGAAAGCACAGTTTTGAAAAATTCAGAATACGGAATTCCAGAACCTTTGCAGGAATTGAAATTTCCCCAGAAACGATTGAAGTTGTTTTTGTTCCGCTTATTGGGTTATGACCAAAAAGGCCATCGCATTGGGTATGGAAAAGGATTTTACGATCGGTTTTTGGCAAAATGCAGCCCAACGCACTATTTGTAGGACTTTCTTTTTTTGAACCCGAAGCAGAGATTTGTTTTGAGACTACCGATGTTCCCTTAAATTTTTGCGTCACACCAAAAAAAATATTTGATTTTCAAAATATCCAATTATCTTTATGATGTTAAAACATTACTAACCAATTAGATAAAAATTATGGAAACTACTTCTCATTCTGAAAATACCATGCCCAATAACAATATGACATTAGCAATTGTCGCTACTGTGTTGGGATTGTGTTCTCCTTGTTGTATTGGGCTTGTTCTTGGGGTTATTGCGATTGTTATATCAACCCAGGTTAAAACAAAATTTGAAAAGGGTGATGTTGCTGGCGCAGTTTCATCAGCTAAAAATTCTAAAATATTATCTTATATAGCGATAGGACTTTTTGCATTAAATCTAATTTACTTCTTTGCTTTCGGCGGTATGGCTGTATATCAAGAATTATTGGAAAATTATAATATTTATTAATAGTAACATTTGGTTTATAATTTTTATCAATAATTGCTTTTGTATTATTAGGGGCTGGAATTATATTATTTTTATAGCAATGACCCTTCTAATGGAGAAGCAGTTTTTGTAGGTTGCATCAATAAATCTATTAGTGGCTTAGATTGCCCAGGTTGTGGTTCGCAAAGGGCTTTTCATGAATTATTACACGGCAACTTTATAAAAGCTGCGCAACTTAATTTGCTTATCTATTTTTTTTTCCGCTGGTAATTTTTATTTTTTTAAAATTGGCTTTAGCGCCATTTAATGTGATTTTACCCGATATCAATATTTCAGTAAGTGGCTTATTAGTATATTAATTTTAATGGTTCTTTTTACTATAATTAGAAATATAATTTACTATGAGTGCTTCATCAGATTCTTGAAATGGAAATTTCAGCTTTGTTGGCTTGTTTCGGAAAGGCTTTTTTGTTAAAAAGAAGCAGCAAAATCACCCCGATGCTTATTGAAGAATCCGCAATATTAAAAACTGGATCAAAAAAGGTGAAATATTCTCCACCCCAAAATGGGACCCATTCAGGAAATGTGCCGCCGTATAGTGGAAAATAAAGCATATCCACTACTTTCCCGTGAAACAGCGTTCCATAACCGCCAGCTTCAGGAAACAAAGTTGCTACTTGGTGATGGCTATCATTAAAAATAATGCCGTAAAATACAGAATCGATAATATTGCCCAACGCGCCAGCAAAAATCAAAGCAACACAAAAAATTAAAATGTTCGGCAAGTTTTTTCGAACGGAATCCCACAGCCAGTAACCAATTCCGGCTATAGCAACGATTCTAAAAAGTGTTAAAAAAAGTTTTCCGTATTGTCCGGGAATTTTTGCACCCCAAGCCATTCCTTCATTTTCCACAAAAAGAATTCTAAACCAACTAAAAACTGGAATTTCTTCCCCCAAAAAGAAGTGGGTTTTAATATAAATTTTTGAAACCTGATCTATCATTAAGATCAGGATGATAATTAGTGTGGCTTTTTTTAGGCTCATAAGAATTTCTTACTTTCTATCGCAGATATTTTGAATGAGAAGTCCTCCTTCGCTAAAACTTCGAAAGACGCCGCAAAAATAGCAATATTATTCGGTTTGTTACAGTGAAATATTACTGTTGCAATTTTTAGTTTTTACAAAAAAAAAGCTCCAATATTATAGGAGCTTTTTAAAATTTCTTTCAAATATTATTTTTGCATATTTTTTGCCTCAATGCTTAAAGTAGCGTGTGGCACTAGTTTCAAACGGTCTTTATTGATGAGTTTTCCTGTTACGCGGCAAATACCATACGTTTTGTTTTCAATACGTACCAAAGCGTTTTTAAGGTCTCGGATAAACTTTTCCTGACGAATAGCGAGTTGTGAGTTTGCCTCTTTGCTCATCACTTCGCTGCCTTCATCAAAAGCTTTAAATGTAGGCGATGTATCATCTGTACCGTTGTTGCTGTCATTTTTATAGGAACTTTGGATTAGCTCCAACTGTTCTGTTGCTTTCTTTATTTTATCGTTTAAGAGTGCTTTAAATTCTTCCAGCTCGGCATCTGAATATCTGGTTTTTTCTGTGTCTGTCATGATTATTATTTTTTAATACTTATACGTGTTTCAATATCGTCAAATGCAATTTCGGTTCCGTTGTTAATTTGTGGTTGAAATTGCAAAACCTCTGTTAATGTTTCTTCTTTTATATACTTTAGGTTTTGGTTTACCGCCACCTTCAAGCTCTTTGTTATTTTGAAGTGTTACTTCAATTCGATCCGTTACTTCAAAACCACTATCTTTTCGAAGGTTTTGGATTCTGTTTACCAGTTCTCTGGCAATTCCTTCATTTTTTAAATCAGGTGTTATAGTTACATCCAGTGCCACGGTAACTCCATCTGAATTTGCAACCAACCAGCCCTCAATATCCTGTGAACTTATAATTACATCATCGAGCGCCAAAGTAGTATTTTTTTCATTAATAGAAACAGATATTTCACCATCTTTTTCAAGAGTTGCAATTTGATTCTGATCAAAGCCTGAAATGACTGCCGCTACTGCTTTCATATCTTTTCCAAAACGTGGGCCGAGGGTTTTAAAATCGGGTTTTATTTGTTTTACCAACATTCCCTGAACCTTCATCAATGAGTTCAATTTCCTTTACGTTTACTTCGCTTTTTATCAAATCTGAAACGGCTAATATTTCTTCTCTTTCCGAATCTTCCAAAACCGGAATCATTATTTTTTGAAGCGGTTGGCGCACTTTTATCTTTTCTCTCTGTCGTAACGAAAGCACCAAAGAGGATATTGTTTGTGCCTTTTGCATTTTGTGTTCCAACTTTTTATCAATGAACGAGGCGTCTGCTTTTGGAAAATCGGTTAAATGAACAGATTTCATTCCTTCTTTTGATGTTCCCATTGTTAAATCTTTATAGAGTCTATCCATAAAGAAAGGAGCTACGGGAGCACCTAAGTTTTGCAACCGTTTCCAAACAAGTATAAAGTGTTTGGTATGCCGAAATCTTATCGTTGTTATAGCTTCCCTTCCAATATCTTCTTCGGCTTAAGCGAACAAACCAGTTGCTCAAGTTTTCCTGAACAAATTCTGAAATGGCGCGAGTTGCCTTAGTTGGTTCATAATCGGCATAATAATCATCCACTTTTTGAATAAGGGTGTGCAATTCTGAAAGTATCCATCGATCAATTTCAGGGCGTTTTTCCAGCGGAAGGTCTTTTTCAAGATAATGAAAATTATCGAGATTGGCATAAAGGCTGAAAAAACTATAGGTATTATAAAGCGTTCCAAAGAATTTATTGCGCACTTCCGAAATGCCATCCTGATCAAATTTTAAATTATCCCAAGGGTTTGCATTGCTTATCATATACCAACGCGTGGCATCGGGACCAAATACGTCCAAAGTTTCAAAAGGATCAACGGCATTGCCCAGACGCTTACTCATTTTTTGGCCGTTTTTGTCCAAAACCAAGTCCATTTGAAACTACATTTTTATAAGCTACATCGTCAAAAATCATAGTTGCGATGGCGTGCAAAGTGTAAAACCAGCCACGGGTTTGGTCAACGCCTTCTGCGATAAAATCGGCTTTTCGCCACGTATTTTCAACTTTTTCCTTGTTTTCGAAAGGATAGTGCCATTGCGCATAGGGCATACTTCCACTGTCGAACCAAACGTCTATCAAATCTGCTTCGCGCTTCATAGGTTTTCCGTTTGGTGAAACAAGAATAATTTCATCTACTATATTTTTGTGAAGATCAACGTTCGCATAGTTTTCTTCGGAAAAATCGCCGGGTTTGAAGTTTTCAAAAATATCCTTCTCCATTAATCCGGCTGACAATGGATTTTTGCATTTCAGATTTCAATTCTTCCACAGAACCGATGATAATTTCTTCTTTTCCATCCTCGGTTCTCCAAATTGGCAGCGGAATTCCCCAATAGCGGGAGCGCGAAAGGTTCCAATCGTTGGCGTTTGCAAGCCAATTGCCAAAACGGCCTTCGCCAGTTGCTTTTGGTTTCCAGTTTATTTCTTTGTTCAGTTCGAACATTCTATCGCGGAAATCGGTCACTTTTATAAACCAGGAATCCAGTGGATAATATAAAATCGGTTTGTCGGTACGCCAGCAATTGGGATAGCTGTGCAAATATTTTTCAACTTTAAAGGCTTTGTTTTCGGTCTTCAGTTTTATGGCAAGCTCCACATCAACCGATTTTTCGGGAACTTCGGAATCTTCGTAATATTCATTCTTTACATATTTGCCAGCAAGTTCCTTCATTTCCGGGCGGAATTTCCCTTGCAAATCCACCAAGAGGAACTAAGTTTCCATTTTCATCTTTTACGAGCATTGGTGGGATTTCCGGTACAGCTTCCTTGGCAACTTTCGCATCGTCTGCACCAAAAGTTGGCGCGGTGTGCACGATTCCTGTTCCGTCTTCGGTAGTAACAAAATCTCCCGCGATTATTCTAAAAGCATTTTCAGGATTTTCAAAAGGTAGTGCATAATCCAGCAATTGCTCATAACGGATTCCTATTAAATCTGCGCCCTTAAATTCTTTCGCAATAAAATATGGAATCATTTTATCGCCCTGCGTAAAAGCTTCCAAAGATTCTTCATTTGGTTTTTCTTCGTAATTTTTTGCGAATTGGTTAGCAACCAAATTCTTCGCCAAAACCACATTTATTGGTTGAAAAGTGTATTGGTTGAAATGTTTTAACCAATACATAATCAATCTTTGCACCAACGGTTAAAGCAGTATTGCTCGGCAAAGTCCAAGGCGTTGTAGTCCAAGCGAGGAACCAAATGTTGTTTGATTCTTCTGCAAGAAAATCTGGCAAGGTTTCAGCCATGGCCTTAAATTGTGCCACTACGGTTGTATCTGTAATATCTTGATACGTTCCAGGCTGGTTTAGTTCGTGTGAGCTCAACCCTGTTCCCGCTTTTGGGGAATACGGCTGGATTGTATAGCCTTTATATATTAAGTTTTTATTATAAATTTCCTTCAGCAACCACCAAACGGTTTCCATATATTTAGGCTCGTAGGTAATGTAAGGATCGCTCATATCTACCCAATAACCGTATTTTTCGGTTACCTTGTTCCAGACATCGGTATAACGCATTACTGCTTTTTTGCAGGCCGCGTTGTAATCTTCAACCGAAATCTTTTTACCGATGTCTTCTTTGGTAATACCAAGTTCTTTTTCAACACCCAATTCTATAGGCAAGCCGTGGGTATCCCATCCTGCTTTTCGGTCAACTTTAAACCCTTTTTGGGTTTTGTAGCGACAGAATATATCTTTAATGGCACGCGCCATAACGTGATGAATTCCCGGTAAACCATTGGCAGACGGCGGTCCTTCAAAAAACACAAACGGCTCTGCACCCTCGCGAATGGAAATACTCTGCTCAAAAATGTTTTCTTCTTTCCAGAAATCGAGTACTTCTTCCGCCAGTTTAGGGAGGTCCAGCCCTTTGTATTCTTTAAATTTTGTGCTCATAAAATTGTCGTAGTTGCAAATAAGTCTGCAAAAGTAAGGTTTTTTGAAGAAATAATGGAACGCTTAACTTCTGGTGATATTGACTATAAATGAAAAAGCGCCGATCTTTTTTTAAAAAATGGCGCTTTTAAAAATTATCGTTTTTTTCTATCTTGAAAATTTTGCTTCTTGCGTGATGAGAGTTGTACTATTTCCAACCGTAATTTCTGATTCGGAATAAATAATCATCTCAGTAGGGCTATAAATTGTAATTTCATAGACTTCAGGTGAGTTTCCAGACGTAGAGATGGTTAGTATCTTACTAGTGGTATTCAGACTATATGTCCCTGAACCAATCTCTACAGCTGCATCGTGAATAACTGGATCGTCTGTAACAATACTTCCATCTGGATTTATGGTTGTTTGCACCGTAGTGTACAAACCAGTGGCAGCAAAAGTATTATCTGCATTAAACACAAAGTTTACATTTTGGAAAAGGGTTCCTTTAATTTCAGTAGTAGATGTAGAAGTAGAACCGTTATTAAAAGTTACTGTTTCAACAGTTCTAAACTCTAAAAAATTCATAGAATACGTGTCCACAAAATTAGCTCGTGTCAACTCATATGGTGGCTCTTGATTATCATCATTTTTATTGCAGCCAACTGCCGCAACCGTAAGAGCAAATAGCAAAATAAATTTTGTCAATTTCATAAGTAAAGATTTTTTTTAAATTTTTAGCGAATATAATGCCATTTTAGAAAATAACGACTTCCTGAAGTTTTTATTATTTCTTTCATTTATAAACAAATAGCAATCATTCACGCTTTAAAACATAAAGCTAACATTTGTATTCAAGAATTACTTGTTTTATAGTCTATTTCAGCAACATACTATCAGAGTATCTCTATATTTGTATATATTTTTATGGGTTTACTCCCAAAATCGTATCATAATTTTGAATACTGCATTTTTTCCCTCAAATTTGATGTCTTTTAAAGATTCTATATAATTTTATTCCCTAATGAAAAACATATACCTCTTTCTCCTCCTTGCAATAGTTTCCCTTGCTTCAGTTCAATCACAGATTCTAGACCCTGTAAAGTGGTCCACAAGCATTAAAAAAATATCAGAAACGGAATACGATTTAATTTCAAAAGCTACCATTGAAGATAAATGGCACCTCTATTCACAGTTAGTTCCAGAGAATGGACCACTACCAACAGTTTTCACTTTTGAAGAAAATAGTGCCTATAAATCTGTTGGAAAAATAAAGGAAAGTAAAGGTACGACCGAGTTGGACCCTGTTTTTGACATGATAATTACCTTCTTCTCAAATACGGCAACATTTACAAAGCGTATAAAATTAACTGGTGATAAAGGCACCACAATAAAAGGCGAAGTAGAATTTATGGTTTGTGATGATACCCGCTGTTTGCCACCAAGTTATGTAGATCTGGTCTTTAAAATACCCGCTCCCGAAAAAAATACTGAAACGGCAGTAGTTCCCGAAAAAACTGACAATTCTGAAATCACCGATGCCGTTGCTGAAAAGGTTGAAGATAGTGTAGGAGTTGATACTTTAAAGAGTGAAATTGAAGTTGTAGTAGACACCGTTCAAACTTCTTCAGAAAAAACACTTTCAGCTGTTGAACAAAACCAAAAACAAGATAAAAAAGGGCTCTGGACCATTTTTTTTATAGCCTTTCTCTCAGGTTTTGCAGCATTGCTTACCCCATGCGTTTTCCCAATGATACCAATGACGGTGAGTTTTTTCACCAAACAAAGCAAAACCAAAGCACAGGGTATTAAAAATGCTATAATTTATGGTATTGCCATCATTATTAATATACATTTTCTTAGGAGCCATTGTAACATGGGTTTTTGGCGCGGATGCGCTCAATGCCCTCTCAACCAACGTGTGGTTTAATATAATTTTCTTTTTGCTTTTGGTGGTTTTTGCCTTTTCTTTTTTGGGAGCTTTTGAAATTATGCTTCCAAATTCTTGGGCCAACAAAGTAGATAGACAAGCTGATCGGGGTGGTTTAATTGGTATTTTCTTTATGGCTTTGGCTTTGGCAATTGTTTCCTTTTCCTGCACAGGGCCTATCGTAGGAACTTTATTGGTTGAAGCAGCTTCAAAAGGGGGCATTGCGCCTTTTGTAGGAATGTTTGGCTTTTCATTGGCTTTGGCATTGCCCTTTGCACTGTTTGCAGCTTTCCCAGGTTGGATGAATTCCTTACCAAAATCAGGTGGATGGTTAAACACAGTAAAAGTATTTTTGGGCTTTTTAGAACTTGCCTTGGCATTCAAATTTTTATCGAATGCAGATCTTGTGCTTCAACTTCACTGGCTTGGAAAGAGAAGTGTTTCTTAGCCATTTGGATTGCGGTTTTTGGGACCTTGGCTTTATATCTTTTCGGAAAAATACAGTTGCCACACGATTCACCGTTGTCGCATATTTCCGTAGGACGGTTAAGCCTTGGGCTTTTGGTTTTGGCATTTACAGTTTATATGATTCCCGGATTGTGGGGAGCACCATTAAAATTGATTAGTGGTTTTCCGCCACCAATGCAATACAGCGAATCTGCTTATGGTGTGGGTTATACAAAATTAGATTCTGGTGCAACTGTTTCGGCAGAACAGAATTTCCCGAAGGCGCACATTTAGGCCCCCAAGAGATTCTTTCATTTAACGATTACGACAACAGGCTTGGCATATGCCAAAAAAGTTGGCAAACCTGTTATGATTGATTTTACGGGCTATGCCTGCGTAAATTGCCGAAAAATGGAAGAACGCGTTTGGAGCGAACCAAAAATATTGAAATTGCTAAATAATGAAGTAGTACTCATTTCACTATATGTTGATGATAAACGCCCACTTCCCGAAGGCGAAGAGTGTTACTTCAAAGATTTCTGGAAAGAAATTACGCTATATTGGCCAAAAATGGAGTGAATTCCAAATTCTTGAAATATAAGGCAAATGCACAGCCCTTTTATGTTTTGATGGATCACGATGAAGAAAACCTTATTGATCCTGTGGGCTACACTCCCGATATTGAAGAATATTACACTTGGCTTAAAAGAGGAGTTGGCTGCTTTCAAAAAATAAAGATATAAATTAGCTAATTTTGAGTGGATTGATTAATTTTAAGTAAATTTTAATTACAACAAACAATGATTTCTTCGGAAGATAAAAGTAAAAACCAGCGCATTTGGAAAAGTATTTTGAACCTTTCCGAAAAAATATCGTTGGAATTGATCAAGATTTTGATTCGCCCTTCGGAAGAAAAAAAATTATCTATACTGATTGGACCGCAAGTGGCCGTTTATATGCCCCCATTGAAGAAAAAATGCTGAAGGATTTTGGGCCTTTTGTAGCAAACACCCACACCGAAACTTCAGTAACAGGAACGGCGATGACGAAGGCATACCACGAAGCTCGAAAAATCATAAAAAAACATGTAAACGCCAACGACCACGATGTGCTAATTACTTGTGAAAGTGGTATGACAGGTGCAATAAACAAGTTTCAGCGAATTTTAGGATTGAAAATTCCCGAAAATATAAAACCCTATACCAAAATTCCCGACGAAATTAGACCCGTTGTTTTTGTAACACACATGGAGCATCACAGCAACCAAACCTCTTGGTTGGAAACCATTGCAGAAGTTGTTGTAATTCCACCAAATGATGATGTTTTGGTCTGTATGAAAACATTTGCCGAAACAGTTGAAAAATATAAAGATCACCCTATAAAAATTGCGGCGGTCACAGGCTGTTCAAACGTAACGGGAATCCAAACCCCTTATCACGAAATAGCCAAATTGATGCACAAAAATGGAGGCCTTTGCTTTGTGGATTTTGCCTGTTCGGCACCTTATGTTTCAATAGATATGCATCCCTGAAGAGGAAGGTGCTCATTTGGACGCAATTTTCTTTTCGCCCCATAAATTTTTGGGTGGGCCAGGCTCTAGCGGTGTGCTTATTTTTAATAATAATCTTTATAAAAATACCATTCCAGACAATCCTGGAGGCGGCACCGTTTCTTGGACAAACCCTTGGGGAAATCACAAATATATTGACGATATTGAAACCCGTGAAGATGGCGGAACTCCTGGTTTTCTTCAAACTATCCGTACTGCACTTTCCATCAGGTTGAAGGAAAAAATGGGGGTTGAAAATATTTTACAGCGTGAACACGAACTTTTGGAGATTATTTTTGAAAAGTTGGGTGACATTCCCAATCTTAAAATTTTAGCTCCAAAAATACAGGATAGACTGGCTGTAATCAGTTTTTATATTGATGATTTGCATTTCAATCTTGGCGTTAAATTGCTCAACGACCGTTTTGGCATCCAAACCCGAGGCGGCTGTTCATGTGCAGGAACTTATGGCCACTACTTGCTACACGTAGATCAAGAAACTTCAAACAACATTACTTGCGAAATTGACCAAGGAGATCTTACCCATAAACCAGGCTGGATACGGATGTCCATCCATCCCACAACCACAAATGCGGAAGTTGAATATGTGTGCGATTCCATAAAGCAACTGGCAGAAAATTTTTCGGAATGGGGCAAAGAATATAAATACAATTCCAAAAGCAATGAATATTTCCACACAAAGGAAATAGCAGACAACAAAATGGAGGAATGGTTTACATTTCAATGATAACCTAAAATACTATCCAAGAATTTGAAAAAACTATTTACTTCTAATTTTTCTTATCCCATTTTTCAGTTATCTGCACAGGAATATGTTGATCTTTTCCGAATTGGTTACGGCCAAACATTTAGTAATAATTTTGAAGGGGTTGACAGCAGTACGCAGGTAAAATCTTTTGATGCTGGTTTTACATTTCCAGTGGTTCTAAATGAGAATCACGCATTGATAACAGGTGCAGATTTTAGCCTAAACAATCTACAACTTTTCCCAGAAGCTGAATATACAAGTCTTTACAGCACGAATCTAAAATTGGGTTTGGCCTCAACTTGGTCCGAAAAATGGAGCACAACCATTGTTTTACTTCCGAAAATAGCTTCAGATTATAAAAATATTTCTGGTGATGATTTTTACTTTGGAGGTTTCGCGCTTTTAAAATTGAAGAAAAATGAAAACCTTAAATACCGCTTTGGGGTGTATGCCATCACAGGAAGCTTTTGGTCTTTTCACGACTCCTATTATTGGGCTGGTATTACTTAAGCCCAAACAAACGGTTTGAGATGGATATGAGTTTGCCAATTTCAGCAGATGTAAGTTATAAACTAGGAATTACAACAATTGGAGTTGGATTACTTCGGAATTGGACGCAGTTATAACGTACATTATAAAAACAGTCCTACACTTTATGCAGACCTCAGCTCTTTGGAATTTGCAGGATATTTGCAATTCAATGCTTTCGAAGAAAGTGTTTTGTTACGAGCAAAACTCGGTTATTCCAGCAATAATTATGAAATGTATGCCGAAGGCGACAAAATGGACCTTGGTGTTTCAGCTTTCAGTTTTGGCGACGATCGCACCCAGTTAAATCCTTCATTGAATGGAGGTGTTTTTCTGAAATTTGAAGCTATTTATCGGTTTCATATAGATGGGAATCAAAATCTCAAGAACCAAAGAATAATTAAATTCCAAAACACACCACTTTGAAATTTGGTGTTTCTATTATGAAATTTGCTTTCAAAAGTCCTATCTTTAAAATATGGAAAGAACCTGTCCGGAATGTGGTGATAGAATAATAGGGCGTGCTGACAAAAAATTCTGCAGTGATGCATGTCGGAATGCACATAACAACTCACTCAATAAAGACAATAAAAATTTGGTTCGGAATATTAATAATCGCCTTCGAAAAAACTACCGTATACTAGAAAAACTTAAATACTGAAGAGAAAACAAAAACCACTAAAGATAGACTTCTGCGAATGGGTTTCAGTTTTGAATATTTCACGGGAATTTATACCACAAAATCTGGTTCTACTTATTTCTACTTGTACGATCAGGGGTATCTTCCTCTAGATAATGATTTTTATCTTTTAGTTAAAAAAGATCTTAAATAATTACTTCAAATTCTTCCCACAAACTGTTGTTTTTGAAGAGAAATTTCATTTCGAAATTTAGGCAAATTATTATGCATAATCTAACACTCTTTTAACCCGCATCGCTCAGTTTATAAGGTATCTTTAAAATTCAAACAAAAAAACTTAAATTATGAAAACGAAAAAAATTTATCATGTTCGCGATGCTGTTTTTCAGTATTTCGCTGTTTGCACAAAATGCAGACGATAAAAAAGTGATTGCCGATGCTCAAAAAGCAAAAGCAGCTTTTTTAGAAGCCAATCCAAAACTCCAAAGTTATTTTGATGATGCTAAAGCATATGCAATTTTCCCGAATATTGGAAAAGGAGGTTTAATTATTGGTGCTGCATCTGGTAATGGTGCTGTTTACGAACGAGGCGTTCTTGTAGGAATGGCAAACTATGAAACAAGTGGATGTGGGTGCACAAATAGGTGGAAAAGCTTTTAGTGAAATAGTATTTTTAAAAACAGATAAAGCCGTTCAGGAATTTATGGATCGATGATTTAAAGTTTGGTTCAAATCTTTCTGCAATTGCTGTAAATCAAAATCCACCATCTTTTAATATTACCTATACTGATGGAATTGCAGTATTTACGTTGCCAAAAGAAGGATTAATGGCTGAAGTATCAATTGGCGGACAATATTTTGATTTCGAGGATTTTGATTAAATTTATATTTTAGTAAAATCTATTCCATTTTTTAAAATGGAAACCGTTTAGGAACATAGATGCTTAAACGGTTTTTATATTTTAAAAAACCAGAAAAGATATTAATTGCATAATTCAGTTATAATAAAAAAATCGCCCGGAAATTAATCCAGGCGATTTCTCTCATTTAACAATCCCAATTATGAAAATCTATTCTTTTAATAGTCGTTTGGTTATCGTTCCGTATTTGCCAATAACCTTAACATAATAAGAAGCAGCGGCAAGCATTTGCACATCTATTGGTTTCACAATACCCATTCCTCGAAGGTCTGCGGTCTGTACCAATCTGCCCCTTAGGTCATAAATCTCCATTGTTTCAAGATCAATGCTCTGAGGATTGCTGATGTTCAGCGTATTCTTTGTCGGAATAGGATACAATGTTATGGTACCAAGATTTTGGTTATTATCACCCGCACCCAATACAGTGCTCCACAGTAAGCTCAAACTCACAGGTAGCTGTATTGCCATATTCATCCGTTGCCGTTAACGTGATGGTATAAATGCCATCAGGCAACGATGTTCCCGGAGCTGGATCCTGTGTGGTTATCGTAACAGGGTCTGTACAGTTATCAATTGCCGTAGCCTCGCCCGTTGCAAAGTAATCCGGCAGGATGTAGAACAGGTTGCCGGCGCCCGGATCAACCGTTTGGTCTGCAGGGCAAGTAATCACCGGTGCAAGTAGATCAACTGCTGTTACCAGTGCCGTACAAGTGCTAGGTTGCCGTTGTTGTCCTGGCTGAAAACCTGGACCGTTACCGGGGTTCCGATATCGGCACAACTGAACTCGGTAATGTCCACAGCTACCGTAAGGATGCCGCAGGCATCATCATTGCTCGCTATCACATCACTTGGGTCAAGGGTAGCCGTTCCATCTGCTCCAAGTTCCAATTGTGAAGTCCTGGCAAACAAGAACTGGGTTGTATTGTCCTCTACAGTTACAATGGCAGTACACGTTTCAGTGTTTCCGTTTACATCGGTTACCGTAAGTACCACGGTGTTGTCGCCTATGTTCGAGCAATCGAAGGTGTCGATGTCAAGATCATAGCTGGCGATGCCACAGGCGTCGTGTTGCCACCATTCTATATCTGCTCCCGCGATGGTAACCGTTCCCGTTACGGGATCGAGTTCAACGGTAATGTCCTGGCAGGCAACAACAGGGGCGGTTACATCCTCTACCGTTACAATCGCCGTACAGGTGCTTGTGTTTCCGTTGACATCGGTTACTGTAAGGATCACATTGTTGTCGCCAACATCGCTACAGTCAAAAGTAGTCGATATTATTGCGTAGACGGCCACACCACATTGTCGGTGGTGCCTCCGTCAACATCAGCTGGAACAATACTTGCGTTCCCTGATGCATCCAACTGGATGGTGATGTTCTGGCAGACTGCTACTGGTGCCTCGTTGTCCTCACCGTAATGATGAAGCTGCAGGTATTGCCGTTCCCATTCACATCGGTGGCCGTGAACTCAATGGTGGTATCTCCAACCGGGAATGGCCTGCCACTTGGGTCGCCCATGGTCTGCACTACAGTTTCCACACCACAGTTATCCAAGTGATCGGCATTGGGAAGATTACCGTGGCAAAACAGTCGCCCACATCTGTGTTTGCCGTGATGTCCGCTGGGCAGATAATTGTCGGTGGTATGCTGTCCTCTACCGTTACGATCGTGGTACAGGTTGAACTGTTTCCGTTTACATCGGTCACCGTTAATGTTACCGTGTTTGGACCTACATTGCTGCAGTCAAAATCCGTAATGTCTATAGTAGTGCTCGCAATGCCACAGGCATCGGTGCTTCCGTTTTCAATATCGGCAACCGTAATGCTCGCCGTTCCGTTGGCATCCAATTGGATGGTGAACGGTGCGGCACAATTGGCCACTGGTGGTACATTGTCCTCAACGGTTACGATCGTTGTACAGGTTGAACTATTGCCATTCACATCGGTTACCGTTAGGGTTACCGTGTTCGGGCCTACGTCCGCACAGGTGAAGTCAGTTATGTCTATGGTCGTACTTGCAATACCACAATTATCGGTGCTTCCGTTTTCAATGTCGCCGACTGTAATACTTGCATCTCCGTTGGCATCCAATTGGATGGTGAACGGTGCGGCACAGTTTGCCACTGGTGGTTCGTTGTCGTTTATTGTTACAGTAAAACTACAGGTGGCTGTGTTTCCTGATGCATCGGTCACCACAAAGGTATTGGTTGTGGTTCCAATTGGATATAGTGCTCCCGAGGCCAAACCAGCTGTTTGAGCTGTACTTGCGCCTGAACAATTATCCGTTCCAACAGGAGCAGTATATGTTATTACTGCACCACAAACTCCTGGGTCATTATTCTGGGTTATGTTTCCTGGGCAAGTTATTTCTGGAGCTTCCGTATCGTTAACCGTTACTGTAAATGTACACGTGTCTGTGTTTCCTGAAGCATCGGTTACTACAAATGTATTGGTTGTGGTTCCTACTGGGAATACACTACCGCTTGGTAGACCAGCTGTTTGATTAGGCACCAATGCCATATTCCAAGTAATGGTAACCTCACCATTACCTGATCTAGCGCCTGCAGTATTAGTTTGATTAGTGCCTGTATTTAGAGATCCACCACCGCCGCCGCCGCGATTAGGGACTAATCCAATATTTGCGCCACCTGCTCCTCCAGAGTATCCGCCGCCGCCGCCGCCAGCATTTCCGCCAGCGCCACCGCCGCCAAAACCGCCGCTACCAGCTACCACACAATTTCCAGAAGGATCTGTACCGCCAGCACCGCCGTTTATAAACGCGAAACCTCCACCATCAGCTGATACTCCTCCGTTTCCAAGTAAGCCAGCTCCTCCAGATCCAGACCCGCCACATCCTGATGTATCTGGGTTTCCAAGTTCCCCACCGCTTCCCGCAGTACCGCCATTGGCGTTTTCTACACCCATTCCATCGGAAGTAATAACGGCATCATAACCAGGAAAAGTATTGTTATGCTCAGCACCGCCGCCGCCGCCTGCAATTACTAAAGGTGCATTCGTATCTGTAGTCACAAAGCTTCCGCCACCGCCACCATAACCATAATTGACTTGACCTTGTTGGCCAACTAATATTTTTAGCTGGTCTCCAGGTGTGACTGAAATATCTCCTTTCATATAAGCTCCCAAACCTCCTATAGTGCTTCCACCTTGAGCGCCAAAAGCCTCAACCGTGATACTGGTAACACCAGCAGGAACTGTCCAGTTTTCAATGGCTCCCGTATAGGTAAAAGTTTGTGAACCAGGGACGCCTGAACTACAATTATCTGTGACAGTTACGGTATAATTTACAACGGCACCACAAACACCTAGGTCATTACTTACAGTAATATTTCCAGGACAAGTAATTACTGGCGGAATATTATCTTCAACCGTTACAATAGTAGTACAGGTTGAAGAATTTCCGTTTACATCAGTTACTGTTAATGTTACCGTGTTCGGGCCTACGTCCGCACAGGTAAAGTCGGTAATATCTATGGACGTACTTGCAATACCACAGTTATCGGTACTTCCGTTTTCAATATCGGCAGCCGTAATACTTGCCATTCCGTTGGCATCCAATTGGATGGTGAATGGTGCAGCACAGTTGGCTACTGGCGGTACATTGTCTTCAACAGTAACCGTAGCGGTACACGTAGAACTGTTGCCGTTCACATCGGTTACTGTTAGGGTCACGGTGTTAGGACCTACTTCAGCACAGGTGAAAGTATCCGGTGATACTGAAAGTGAAGCAACGCCACAAGCATCTGTAGATCCTCCATCAACATCGGCTCCAGTTATAGTTACAGTTCCATTACCGTCTAATTGAGCGGTAAAAGGCTGGCATACTGCAGTTGGCGCCACATTATCCTCAACTATTACTATGGAAGTACAGGTTGAACTGTTTCCATTCACATCGGTTACCGTTAGGGTTACCGTGTTTGGGCCTACGTCCGCACATGTAAAATTATTAGGGCTTACCGATATACTGGCAATACCGCAATTATCAGTGCTTCCACCATCAATAGTGGCAGGATCCAATATTGCTTGGCCATTTACATCCAATTGTATTACAGTGGGAGAGGAAGCAGACCAAACATAATTTATTTTAGTATTATCAACATGATCATTTACCCAAGCAGATACGGCAGAACCAAATCCACCTGGATCATTATAGCCGGGGGCTCCAACATCCAAACTATAACTTTCAGCATTGATAGCAAAACCATCTCCCCAACTATCAGTCCAACCGGTATTGGTAATGGTGTTGGGATCAGTAGTGTTGGGATCAACAGAGATTGCATAATCTGAAGCATTACCTCCAAAAATTAAAGCAGCAGCTTCTTGTGGGCTATAAACGGGAGGGTTAGTTGCCCAGTTTGGCCCATCACTGACCCTATAAGATCCTATGAATATTGGAGTAGATCCAACACATACCGCTATCGGTGCTATGTTATCCTCAACTGTTACAATCGTTGTACAGGTTGAGGAATTTCCGTTTACATCGGTTACCGTTAGGGTTACCGTGTTCGGGCCTACATCTGCACAAGTGAAATCTGTAACATCTATGCTCGTGCTCGCAATGCCACAGGCATCGGTGCTTCCGTTTTCAATATCGGCAACGGTAATACTTGCATTACCGGCAGCATCCAGTTGAATAGTGAAAGGTGCCGCACAATTTGCTATTGGTGGAGTACTATCTACAACAGTGATTGTAGTATTACAGGTATCTGAAAGTGTTCCGTCACTTACTGTTAAAGTAACATTGGTAACTCCAACAGGATATGGACCAATAGGACTAACCGTAAATGTTAGTGGATCGCCATCGGGATCAGAAGAGCCTCCATCAAAATCAGAAGCCACAGCATTGCCTTGACAGTTTCCGTCAGCATTTACAGTTACGGGTTGACATACCGCTACTGGTGGTTGGTTACAGGCACTTAAAGGATCAGTAATTGTAACTATTGAGGTACAAGTTGAACTGTTACCATTCACATCGGTTACTGTAAGTGTAACAGTATTTGGTCCAATATCTGAACAAGTAAATACAGCGGGACTTGATGACATTCCAGAAATGCCACAGTTGTCGCTACTGCCGTTGTCAATATCTCCTGGAAATACGATGGCGGTTCCAGAGGCGTCCAGTGCCACCGTAATATTCTGACAGATTGTAATAGGATCCAAATTATCTTGTACTGTTACCGTAGCAGTACAGGTAGAAAAATTTCCACTAGCATCTGTAACTGTAAGCGTAACTGTATTGGGTCCAACATCTGCACAGGTGAAACTGCTTGATGAAACCGAAAGTGTTAAAGCTCCACAGTTGTCGGTAGAGCCACCATCAACATCTGCAGCTGTAATACTTGCATTACCAGCACCATCCAAAAAGACTGTAATATTTTGACATACAGCTGTAGGTGGAATAATATCTGCAACAGTTACTATTGCTGTGCAGGTGGATGAGTTTCCACTAGCATCTGTAACTGTAAGCGTAACCGTATTTGGGCCTAAATCTGCACAGGTAAAACTGCTTGATGAAACCGCAAGTGTTACAGCTCCACAGTTGTCGGTAGAGCCACCATTAACATCTGCAGCTGTAATACTTGCGTTACCAGCACCATCCAAAAAGACTGTAATGTTTTGACATACAGCTGTAGGTGGAATATTATCTTCAACAGTTACTGTTGCTGTACACGTACTGCTATTCCCTGAGGGATCTGTTACTGTAAGGGTTACTGTATTAGCACCCAAATCTGCACAAGTGAAAGTACTTGGAGAAACACTTAAAGTAAACGATCCTGAATTATCACTCGAACCACCATCAACATCGGCAGCTGCAAGCGTTGCATTTCCTGCTCCATCCAATTGAACTGTAGCATTCATACAAACTGCTACAGGCGGGGTTAAATCAGGAGGCAATACATTGTAAATACAGCCAGATTTTGCAGTAGGTACAAATTCATTGGTATCATTACTTATCCAATATTGAATATCATTAATAATTGCAGACAATTCAATGGCAGTTCCAGTAATTGGAAATCCACCAGGAACCGCACTGCAATCAAACTGCCAGTTATCGACTTCTGTTTCAGGAGATCCTGCAACATAAAGCCTAATGGCGTTTACGCCGTTGGTTAATTGATCTGGTAATGCCGTTGTTGTGTTTGAAGTATTTGCTCCATCCCAATCGGCATCGTTTGTAACCCCTGGGTCTACATTACTGTGAACTCCAGTAATAAAACTGGGGGAAGCCGCTGTGCCTTGGTAGGCAAATAGCTGATCTCCAATGGAGGACAAAACACTACCAGCCATAAAACTTCCTGGTAGGGTAACAATATCTCCTGCACTCATTGCAGAGGAAGCGTACCAAGTTGCACTGGCATCACCACCTCCAGAACCTGCACATGTAATTGTATTGGGGTTTGAAACACCGCAATCGGTAAATTTTATATTTGTTCCTGCAATTATATCTTTCAAAATTATAAAAGCAAAAGAATCAGTTCCATCTAAGTTAAAGCCCACAAAGGCAATATCGCCTGGCGCTAATGTTGTGGAAGGTGGTTCGTTTATTGTTACAGGTATGGTACATGTTGCAGAATTTCCTGCTTCATCAGTAGCTGTTAAAACAACCGCAAAAACACCAACGCCAACCATAGTGCCTGCGGTTGGAGATTGTGTAATTGTAATATTTACTGGATTAGAAACATCATCAGTAGCCGTTGTTCCCGTAACTAAATCTGGTATTGCGGCCATTCCGTTAGTTCCTGCAGTAATAGGAGCAGGAGTAGGCGCACAAGTAATTACAGGTGGCGTGGTATCTCCGCCTCCACTAATTGTAAATGTACAACCCGCTTCCAAAGCCGGATTATAAGGCGTAGTATTATCACTTACCCAATTTGCTCTGTTATTTACAATTGCCCTAATATCAGCTGCTGTTCCTACAACGGCGCCACCTGCCAATGCGCAGCTAAACTGCCAGTTATCTGCCTCTGGGACTAACCTAACTGCGGTAATACCAGTAACCAAAGCATTTGGAAGGGCCGAAGTAGAATTGCGATATTGCAGCACCATCCCAGTTTGCATCATCGCCTCCACCAGTTATATCGTTGGATTGCATACCGGCAATAAATACTGGAGCGGCTGTGGAACCTTGAATTGCAAAAATTTGGTCCCCAATGGAGCTATAGGATGCCGTTGCTGGCATGGCGCTCATATCTACTGTTATAACATCACCTGCGCTTCTCGCTGAACCAGAGGTCCAAGTAAACTCGCCATCACCATTGGTTGCAAAAAAACCAGTGCCATCATTCCAACCCATATCGGTAAAAATAATAGTAGTGGCGGCGTCAATATCCTTAAGAAGAACAAAAGTCACATTGTCATCAGCACTTAGTGTATAATCTGAATTACTGCCTATAAAAGCAATATCTCCCGCGGTTAAACTTGTTTGACTATTACCTATGAAGGTAGCAAAAAGTAGGATAAATAATAGGGTAATTTTTTTCATAATTTTAAAATTTTTGGTTAATCTGGGGTAGATTAACTTTAATATAAAAAGTTTTATTCCTTAGTTTCTAGATGGAAAGACTCCTTGTAACGCAATAATAAATCGTACCACCGTATAAGGTTGCATATTGTTTACTGCTTGGTTTCCTCCAGTATTTGCCACTGAAGTATTTGACATTACAATATTTGAAGAAGTGCCAAAAGCATTAGTTCCATCTCCAGCTATAAAAGCGCCTGAAGGATCATCGGTATTTCCTTCATCTTTTGCATTTATAGCATGCCCGTGTGATGGCATTTGTGCAACGGTTAAGGTATTGGTTTCCGTACCCGATCTTTGTCCCATTTGGCGGGGAGTAAGGCCAGGACCAGAACCCGTGTGTACTGCAACTCTTCCTCTCATTTCTGGTAGACCAAAGGTAGTTCGGCCATCACCTCCATAGATCGTTCCCAACAAAGAAAAAAGAGCCTGGTTTGAATTGATTGACAATAATTGGCCGTCACAATTGGCCCATTGTCGTGGTGCAAAATTGCTTCCGAACATAGAAATTTCTGCAAGTGTTGGATCATAAATTGACATAATATTTTATTTAAGATTATATATTTTAATTTCTTGAAGGGTAAACACCGGTTAATGCAATAATATATCGTACAACCATATAGGGCTGCATATTGTTTACAGCTTGGTTTCCTCCAGTATTTGCCACTGAAGTATTTGACATTACAACATTTGAAGGAGAGCCAAAAGCATTCGTTCCATCTCCAGCTATAAAAGCGCCTGAAGGATCATCGGT
The DNA here is from genome assembly GCA_963789545.1 of uncultured Flavobacteriaceae bacterium. Lineage (GTDB taxonomy): Bacteria > Bacteroidota > Bacteroidia > Flavobacteriales > Flavobacteriaceae > Aequorivita. Next base: position 187,889 of record CAWBKZ010000004.1, read on the forward strand.
ATTTCCTTCATCTTTCGCGTTTATGGCGTGGCCATGGGACGGCATTTGAGCGATTGACAAAGTGTTGGTTTCTGTACCCGACCTTTGTCCCATTTGTCGTGGCGTAAGTCCAGGACCATTGCCTGTATGTACTGCTACTCTTCCTCTTAGTTCTGGAAGCCCAAAAGAAGTTCTCCCATCACCACCGTACATAGTGCCTAATAAAGAAAACAAAGCACTATTAGAGGATATAGACAGCAATTGGCCATCACAATTGGCCCATTGCCGTGGTGCAAAATTGCTTCCGAACATGGAAATTTCTGCAAGCGTTGGATCTGATATTGACATATTAAATATTTTTTAAATTAGTAAATAGACTAAACTGAAAGATTAAAATGTATGGTTGTTTCCCCTAAAAAGGTTTCTTTTCTCGGGAATAATTTTTCGCGGAGATTACTGTTTTTAACCCAATGCTCGCCAGTAATGTGTGCTCCGAAATTATTCAAAATTAATTCTGTGAAATGAAAATTTTCAGAATCTGAAGCTTTAAAATAAATTCGCGCACTTTTGCCTTCCTCTTTATTTGGAAAATCAGTTATAAATTGATAATTGCCTTCATCATCGGTTTTGAGTTTCGCACGATGTCTATACTTTGAAGAGTTTGGTGAAAGATGCCAAACTTCCACAGTTGCATTTCTTAAGGGGGTAGCACCATCTTTTTCATAAATGGTTCCCTTAACTGTAACCGATCTGGAATTGAAAATTCCAGTTCTTAAATCAGTTTTGGTCTCAGCATATGGATTATAACCTAAATATGGGCTTTCAGAAGTAGTAAATGCGCTTGTAACTGTGGGCGTTAATACGGCTAAACCCGTTATGGCAAAAGCAGAATTGCGCATAAAGAGTCTTCGCGAAGTAGAGTTTTTCATAATTTGGTTAGTTAGTTGTCAAGAACCCATCCTATTAATAATTTGACTCTTAACGTAGGATTTTGAAATGTTTAAATTACTGAAATATTTGTAAATGCAATTTATGGGGTTTTTTTAAATAATTCTATACGTAGTACTACTTATATTGATTTGTTGTGTTTAAATGTATATTTGCAGTCTTTAAAATAGTGTATGTCCATCGAAAGTATCAAGAAAAAACTGTCTGAAATTACTCAAAATTTAATATCTGAAACGGTAGATTCTGATGTTTTAAAAAATTCCATAGAAGACCTAAAGTTACTTTTGGAAAAAGTTTCGGGCTTAAATCAAGAAGCACCTGTAAATTCCGAAAACATATTGTTGCCCACCGGAAAAGCTATAGGTCCAAAATGGGCAGGAATGTGCATTGAAGACATTCCGCGCACCCATAAATTTATTAAAGGCATAAATTACGCAGTGCAAAAAATTCTTGAAAAAAACCCAAAAAAACCTGTTACGATTCTCTATGCAGGTACAGGGCCTTTCGCAACATTAATCCTACCATTGCTATCGCTTTACAAACCTTCGGAACTACAATTCATTTTGCTTGAGGTAAACACTATTAGCATTGAAAGCTTAAAAAGAATTATTAAAGGTTTTGATGCCTATGAATACATTAAGGCCATTTATCATTGTGACGCCGCAAATTTTATTGTGCCTTCAGAGTTTATAGCAGACATTCTTTTAGTGGAATGTATGCAGCATGCACTGCTTCGTGAACCACAAGTAGGTATTACCTATAACCTGCTTCCACAAATGAAAAAAGATACTATTTTGATTCCCGAAGAAGTCTCACTCCATTTGGCGCTTGTTGATATGGACAAGAAAAGGGAATATCAATCAATTGAGCATAATAAAAGTGAAAAGGATTATTATGAAAATTCCGAAGCCCTATTTACACTCAACAAAGCAGAAGTACTTCAGAATAGTTCTGCCTTTAAAAAAGAAGGTTTTCAATTTCCCGAAAAGGAAACGCACTTTTCCAAAGAACAGCTCAGCAATCACGATTTTATCGTCATTTCAACTGAAATAACCATCTTCGAAAATATTTCCTTAAATATTGACGAAAGCGGTCTCACGGTACCCTTGTTTTTAGCAGATCTAAATCACGATCAAACCGTAACAGGAGGTAAAACACAATATGTTGTAGGCACCGATCCCGGACTTACAGCACAATTGTTACGATCTTAAAAAAGGTACAAACTATTGAATTTGAAACACGTACATTTTACTCACAAGATTTAATACCTTTAAACTCCAAAAAAAAAATCTACTTCATGAGAACTTTTTCTAGCAAAACCCTAATTCTCGCCTTTTTACTTCTATCCTTTAGTTTTTCTGTCAATGCGCAAGCTTTAAGCAGTTCGCAAATTGACAGTTTGGTTCAAAAAACAATGAAAACCTTTGACGTACCCGGAATGGCGGTTGCGGTTTTAAAGGATGGCAAGATTTATCATAAAAATACGTATGGTGTGCGTTCATTAAAAACAAATGCCGCCGTGAATGAAAACACACTTTTTGGTGTGGCTTCAAACACCAAAGCTTTTACCACAGCTGCTTTGGGACAACTTATTGACCAGGGAAAACTAACCTGGGACACGAAAGTGACTGACATTATTCCCGAATTTCAACTTTACGATCCGTTTGTTACTAGAGAATTCACCGTGCGCGATCTTATTACCCACAGAAGCGGGTTAGGCCTTGGTGCTGGCGATTTGATGGTATTTCCAGCAAATAATACAACCACCAGAGCCGAAATGATCCACAACCTGCGCTATTTAAAACCTGTTTCGTCTTTTAGAAGCAAGTTTGATTATGACAATTTGCTGTACATTGTTGCAGGCGAAGTGGTTTCAAGAGTTTCAGGAAAGCCCTATGACGATTATATTGAAGAAAACTTCTTTAAACCCTTGGGAATGAACCGTTCGTTTCTTTCCATTCCAAAAATAAAAGCAGATGCAAACCGAATTGACGGCCATGCACCAGTAAACGGAAAACTAGAATTGACTGGAGATACTTTTACCCAAATTGCTACTCCAGCTGGTGGAATTTTTGCTTCCATAAATGATATGAGCACTTGGGTACAGGCACAATTGAACGGTGGAAAATATGGCGAAAATTTAGAAAATAGTCTTTTTAGCAGTAAAGTACATAATGAAATGTGGACGCCACAGACTATTCTGCGCACTGGAAAAGGTCCTTACAATACGCACTTTTCGGCTTATGGCTTGGGTTGGTTTTTAAGTGATGTAAATGGTTATTTTCAGGTTACCCATACTGGTGGATTAAACGGAATTGTGAGCCAAGTAACGCTTCTTCCGGAACTGGATTTAGGTATTATTGTACTTACCAACCAACAAAGTGGTGCGGCTTTTAGTGCTATTACTAATTCAATTAAGGATGCTTATTTCGGTATAAAAGGCGAAGACAGAATAGAACAATACAACGAGCGTAGATTGGCAGGAGAAAAAACGGAAGATAGCATCGTTTCCGAAGTGGAAAAAAACATTGCGGCGCAACTTAAAACCAAAGCATTCAAACCCAATACAGCAGATTATACAGGCACTTATAAAGATGTTTGGTTTGGCAATGTTAGCATTAGCACCATAGATGGAAACCTTTATTTTAAGGCCGAAAAATCTCCAGATTTAACAGGTCCAATGACTTTTTACAAAGGAACAACCTACGCAGTGCGCTGGAACGATGCTTCATTAAAAGCAGATGCCTTCGTTACTTTCAGTTTGGATACTGAGGGCAAAGCCGATGGTTTTACCATGAGCCCTATTTCGCCATTAACGGACTTTAGTTATGACTTTCAGGATTTGGAGTTTAGGAGAATAGAGTGATAATGAAGAAACCTGTTGTTCGTTGTGAACAGGGGTTTTATTATACTTTTTCTAGTTTTATATGTGGCTTTGGGGGTAATTCAACAGTAATTTTATTTCCAGTTTTCACTTCTCCGCCATTTAATACAACTCCCATTATTCCAGCTTTTCTAACTAAATTCCCGTCTTCATCCTTATCCAAAACAGCTTTCATTAATCCTTTTTTTATTGAATCAAACTGAATACAAGGGTTTCTTAATCCAGTTACTTTTATTATAACTGTTTTGCCAATGTTCAATAAAGTATCTTTAGGCAAACTCAGTAATTCTATTCCTTCTGTAGTTATATTTTCGCCCATTTCTCCAGCCTTAACATTAAAACCTTTTTCCTTTAGTTCCTCAAAAAGCTCAGCGTGAATTAAATGAACTTGTCTTAAATTAGGTTGGTTCGGGTCTTTCGCAACTCTTGAACGGTGTTTTACTTTCTCTCCCATATGCGCATCCCCTTCCACTCCTAATCCTGTTAGTAAAACAATTTTTTCATAATTAAATTTACTAAAAGTATGGGTCCCGCTTTTACTTACTGATTTTACAATTCCTTTATTCATTTCTTTCTTGTAGTCAACGTGTAGGTGTATGGTTTGTTGCGGAAAATATCCGTAGGATTTTCCAAGTAGGCTAGAACCAAGCAGTTATTTTTACACGGTGTTAGCCTTTCGTTATTTTATTTCATTTTCAATAAGCTTTAAAATAGAATCTAAATCCTCCATTAAGGGTTGGTAATGTGCTTTTTCCATTGCTTTAGCTGTTAGAACAAACATCAAAATATTATTTTCAAACTTCCTCGAATTTAATAGTTCTAGATTGCTAAAATTCTGCTCTATTTTTTGTAAACCTATTTCTTGGTTTACGCCTGTTAGGTCAAATATTGTTCTCAGACTGTTATCATTTGTTCTAAAAATATCAAGAACTTTTTCTCTTTGAATTCCAAGTTCATTTTCCTGTTTTGAGACATCTTCTATAGTTGAAATCCAATTGGTAAGTTGTATTCTTAAGTCCTTATTTGAAATGTCTTTTAAGCTCCCAGAGTTTATTATTTCGTTTAAAAGCGAGTTGTTAGGGTTAAAAGAAATGTCAGATGAAAATGTATTGAATAATAATTCAGAAAACTGCTTTTCGGATGGTATTTCATTTTTATTACCAACGTATTCTAATAACTTCTTTGCTCCGAGGAAATTACTCTTGTTTACTTCAATCAATTCACTTAATTTAACTTTACTGATTTGAAATTCCGCTTTTAAACCATTCAAATAAGTTTGCTCTTTTTCCTGAATAACCCTATTTTCATTAATGTTATTGATGGCAAGAGCAATTAAAATTCCAATAACGACAAGAATAATTTCTCCAATTGCATAAACCAGATATTTACTGAATTTGTTTTCTGTCAGCAGGTTTTGTCTAATTTTTCTAAAGAATTTTATCATTGATTAACGGTTGGTTATAATGAAGTACAACGGCCCTGGCTATGGCAAGTACGGCATTTTGGAAACGTTTCCGTTCTCACCAGCAGGTTGGTTACTGAATATACAAAATAGCATTTTTTAGTTTCAGCCAGCATTTGCTATAGGCGTTGTTACCAAATGTTTTTTCCGTTTAGTATGCTCCTTATTTAATGCTATGCACCGGTTCTTGAATGTATTGATAAATGATTTTTTAAACTTCAAAATTAAATCAGTACAAGTCAGGCTATTTAAATTCGGTAATTACTCCGGGCCAAATTACCATTTCACCTTCCCATTTTAAAGCTGCCACAATGGTATTTTGTTTGAAGTCAATTACCTGTGTGATTGGCCCCATTTCTTCGTCTTCCCAAGTTATCATAAATATGTCTTTTGGAAATTCACAAACAGTGACTATTTCTCTGAGAGTTCCTCTTTTCTCCAGTTCGGATATTCTAAGGTTCCCTTCAAAGAAGTTTGTAAAACTCCAACCATTATTAGTATAGGTGTATGAAAACGTTTTTTTGTCAAAATGTGAAATTGCATCTTTCATTTTATATCTTTTTATGTTTGGTAACGGTTAGTATATGGCGCATTTTAAATGCGCTATATACATTGTTAGCAGTAGATTATTTTTCACAGTAACTTCCAGTACAAGATATAGGTGTGAAAATTACCGAGTCAATCAACCAAATGTCATTTTTCTTTTTGTACATCATAAAATACTTACCAATAATCTCAGATTTTTTAGAATCTCCTTTCTCAGTCCAGTTTTCTGTCCAAATACCAGTTTCGTATGCTACAGGCCAGTTCTTATTCACTTCTATTTTTTCGATTTTGTTATTCCAAAGAATATCAGGTCTTCTTTCGTATTGACGTTTCATCTTAGCCATCAAATTTTCTTTACCAACCCATTTCCCACCCCCAGAAATCCAAATTACATTATCGTTAAACAGACCAAAAAAAGTAAGCGTATCCCTACTGTTGTATGCTAGATTCCAAGTTTCATTATTTTTCACAATGGCCTGATAATCATCATTACTACTTTCTTGAGAAAACATCTGAGAAGAGATGAATAAAACTAAACTTAGTATTAAAACGGAATATTTCATTGTTTTCAAATTACTGCCAACGTGTTTGGCTATGGTTTCGTTGCGTGAAAATCCGCGAGGATTTTCCGCCGTAAACCGAAGATAGCAAATTTGCGAGGACTTTCCGAGAGGAAAGTCAGAAGCAATGAACTATAGCCGGTGTTGTGCACAGTTTTTTTATTCAATTCCGATTAATGTATCCAAAAAGTATTCAGTCAGATTATTATATTCGATTTCTCCTGGAATTTGACTTGCGAATTTCCAATATTTCCAATTGTCATTTACGTTAGTTGGCGGTATTAAAAGAAACCATTGTTCTTCTTGCTTTCCTGCAACAATTATACTTTTACTTAATTCTTTTCTATATCTTCTGTTTGTTTTTGACTCCAAATTTTAATCATATCTGGGTCAAAATTTTTCAAATATTCAATTTGATTTATTTTCTCAAAACTTGAAAGTTCAACGGCATCATTATAAGTCGGATATCCATTTGCTATTTTTAAGAAATTCTTTATAATCGGCTCGTAATTTAATTCCAAGTCTTGATTCAGTTTCTTCAATTTTTTTTCGGTCGCGGGAAGATTTCCAATCCAATTATTTTTAATTTGCTGAAAGTGAAAATAATTATTGTCTTTTGTGGTCAATGACTTTTGGAATAAATTCAGTCAATATTTTTTTCATTTCGCTTGTTTGATTTGAAGTCGATTTTTGTCAAATTCTTTGAGGTTCCACAAGACAACAAAATAATTAGGATTCCGAACGTAAATTTGTTAATTGCTGTCATTTCTCAAATTGTACACAACGTTTAGTATAACCGTCAGTTACGGGATTAAATTTATTATTTTTCGGATAAGCACCTACGGTAGCAATTTCGCGTGGATTCGGACGTAGTCGAATCCGCCGTAATTGCGGTTATACATTGTTGTAAAACGTTTTTTCATTCAATTTTTATCAATTTTCCGGAATTTACAATATTATGGGTGTTACGTATCATTTCAAACCCAATGGTATCATTCCTGCAATATGTTAAACGATAAAAAGGTTTTTTATAAGTATATAATTCTTTTAAAGAATCATCTTTATAAGTCAAATGAGAAGCTAAATCACTTATGAAATATTCTGAATCGGAAATCCTTTCCAATTTGGAAAGAACGATTTGGTCTTGATATATTTCTCTGATTGAGTCAGATGCAATTTCATATTGGAATTCAGAAAATTCATTGTCGTATATCACATTATATTTTCCATCAGTTAATCTGCAGTTGTTTTCAGAGCAACTTGAGAGAAATATTACTAAAATCAATATGTATGTTATTTTATTCAAAATGTTTTACAACGGTTTTGTGTATGGTTAGTTGCGTGTTTAAGCAACTAATTTAGTAAACAAAAACGAACGCGAGAAAATTCCGAAGGAATTTTCCAAATAAGCAACGACCAAAGCAATTAATTATACACGGTGTTGTGCGTTAGTTTTTATTTTCAATTCCGTTTAGTTTCTTAATATAAAAAATGGACAAAATAATTATAATCAACCATCTTGAAAAGTATATACCTGAAGTCATCCATCCGTAAACCTGAAGAAAATCAGAAGCGTCAATGTTTTCCATTCTAGTTGAATGTTCTGCATAAAGTCCAGATAATTTATGAGTTATTGGATTTAAAGTCAAAGCAATTAGAGCAAGTACTATAAATATTCTTTTCGGAAATTTAGTTAGATAAATTCCTGATGAGTTTGAGTTAAGTTTGAGTTTTTTTAAAATCGAAAATGTAGTCAGAACATATAAAATCAAAGTAATAGTCGGCATCGAGTATTTCATAATTCCATACGAAAGCCCCAATTCCGATTTCGCAAAATATATTAGGTAGGTTATAAAGAATAGGATTGAGTCAATTCCGCTAATGAATATGAATCCGAAGATTATCCACAATATTAATAAGACATTTTTTTTATTCATTCGGTTTACTCAAATGAACCACAACGTTGATGTATAAGAATAGTTGCGGGTTTGCGTGCGAGGATTTTCCGCAGGAAAATCAGATGTGGCAAATACGCAACTACCTTTGTTTTAGCACTAAACCGCAATTATTTTTATACGGTGTTGGGCTTTCGTTTTTTTATTTTTTTCTTAATTTTTTCCAATATTCTTTCCTCAAATTCATTTTTAGCTTCAGAGTTTTTCCACCACCAAAAGTATTCATTAGCATCAATCCAATTTCCAATAACTGTTTTACTTTTATAACCTGAAAAATAAAATGTTGTCGTTGTTTTATTCGTCGGTCTTGTCAATGTGTGAATTATCTGATTTTTATCTTTATACTCAAAATAGATTGAATACCAATGTTCACTTTTATGGTCAGAGAAACTATTGGTATTTAAGTTGTTTTCCGATTTCACTTCATTTATAATTTCGATAAGAGTTTTTTCAGAAACATTCAATTCATAAGTTTCAGCTTTTCCATAACTTCCTGGGGAAAAAGACCAACCGATGTAATAAAATAAAAGACCAAACGCTAAAATTCCGATTAAAGCTAATAAATATTTTCTTTTCAATTGTTTTTAAATTTTCGTTTTAGAGTCGATTTTCAAATGAAGCCCAACGTTTATGTATAAGAATAGTTGCGGGTTTGTATGCGAGGATTTTCCGAAGGAAAATCAGACGTTACAAACACGCAACGACCTTTGATTAAGCACTAAACCGCAATTATTTTTATACGGTGTTAGCAGCTGGCTTTTTATTCAGTTTCTTAATTATTTCCTCATCTTGGAAAGTTCTAATTCCGTTTTTATAATTGTTTAAAAAATATTCGTCATAACCCGTTTCATTAATTCTTTCAGCTATAATTTTTTCGTTAAGCAATGACTTTGGACTTGGAACAGTCAATGTTGCTATTAGAAAATCAAATTCGTTCATTTCTTCTGTCCACTCAATTTTTAAAAATCCGTTTTTATCAATTATTTCAGATTCCTTTTCGATTATGTAATCAGCTGGATTGAAATTATACTCTGCATAAATTTTTGTCCAACGCTCTTTTATTATTTCAAGATTTCTGCTTTCCTCAAGATTCGGATTTATTAAAAGACCAACAGTTCCCCAATTTTTATTCAATGAAGGTCCAGTTTTTTTCCAAAGTCCTTCTGCTGCTGCCATAGCAAATGCTTGACTTTCTAAATTCCGAGCATTTTTAAGTATTTCCTTAAATCGCAGAATGTAAGCATTTCCGAATTCTGTTTTTGGGTGATTTGATAAAATCATCGTATGCGTATTTCTCCTTGAACTTGATTCTCTTCCGTAACGAATTCGAGCTTTAAATGAAATTATATTTTCTGAAGGTTCGAGATAGAGTTTTCTCCATTTAATTCGTTCGGGTTTTTTGTCCCAAAGTAACGAACCTATGATAATTGCACCTCCTTTAAATTCCATCTATGTCGTTTTTTTTAGCTTGTTGCCAACGTTTAGTATAAAAGAAGTAGGGCTGTAAATAAGCAATTACCTTTCGGATTATCCACAAGCCAAATCTTTTGCATTTTGTTTTATATTATTTGTTCTAAAAGCCAAATCAAAAGATTTGGCGACCTCGCAAATATGCCTGAAACATTGGGTTTAGCACTTACTTGCCCTATTTTTTTTATACATTGTTGGCAAACGTTTTTATTTTTCTATTCCTATTAGATGTTAGTCCAATGAACGGATGAAACTTTAAATTTATGTAATTGACCAGCTGAATCAATATATAAATAATATAACGTACGTAAATTGGACAGACCACCCAGAAAATACCAGGTTTCTTTATCAAGTTCGCCTAGAGTAGTAAAAGTTAAATTTCGGCTAGGATCTAAGTCAGGTCTTTTGCGCCAAACGAATCCATTATCTTTATTGAAGTAAACTTTTCGTTGGGAATATTCGACTCCGTTATATTTGACATTCGACGTGTATGCAAAACTTGTATCAGTCTCTAATTTGTTCACAAGTTCCGATGGCATTGCGTTTGAATAATCTATGGTGCTACCTTTTTTTAAGTACATTCTTTCTAAACTAATCGAATTTGAAACTTTATCCCAATTCGGGTTTATAACATAATCCTTGGTAATAATCACTTCTTTCTCATCTGCACAACTTAGGGCAAATAATAGTATGATGATAAAAATTGGAAGTTTTCTAATCAAAATCTTAAAATTCTCTTCTTTCAATGAGGTTTGTTTAAATGTTTGCCAACGTTTAGTATAACCGCAGTTACGGGATTAAATTTAATGTTTTTCGGATAAGCACCTACGGTAGCAATTACGCGTGGATTCGGACGCAGTCGAATCCGCCGTAATTGCGGTTATATATTGTTGGGCTTTCGTTTTTCTATTTTCTCCTCAATTTTTTTCAATATTCTTGTTTCAAATTCTTTTTTTGTTGTCGAGTTTTTCCACCACAAAAAATATTCATTCGCGGCAATCCAATTTCCTATGTCAGTTTTGTTTTTATAATTTGCAAAATAAAATGTTGTCGTTGTTTTATTTTTTGGTCTTGTTAATGCGTGAATTATCTGATTTTTATCTTTATATTCAAAATAGATTGAGTGCCAATGTCCATTTTTTTCGTCAGCGAAACTATTCGTCATTAAATCATTTTCCGATTTTACTTCATTAATAATTTCGATAAGAGTTTTTTCAGAAATATTCAATTCATAAATTTCAGCTTTTCCATAACTTCCAGGTGAAAAGGACCAGCTTATGTAATAAAGTAAAAATCCAAATGCTAAAATTCCGATTACAATTAAAGAATTTTTCTTTTTCAATTTTTCCTAAATTTTTATTTCCGAGTTCGATTTTTAAATGAAGCCCAACGTTTTGTGTATGGTTAGTTGCGTGGTTCAGCAACTAATTTAGTAAACAAATACTTGCCAGAGAAAATTCCGAAGGAATTTTCCAGATAAGCACTTGCCATAGCAATTAATTATACACTGTGTTGCCAACCGTTTTTAATTTCGCTCTTTATTTTTTCAGTCCAATTTATGTCAGTCGGTTCAACAATAATAACTTTAAAATTAAATCTTTCGGCTTCAATTCCGACGCCTTTTGAGTCATCAATATGAAGGTCGAAATTAAACGCTGTTGGAAATTTCGATGAGTTAATATTGCGAGCTTTTAAAATCCGCTGATTTTCTGTTTGATTTATAATTCGGTCAACTTTTATTCCGTAATATTTTAAAGTCCGTCTTATTTTGCCTTTCGTTCGGAAGGAAGTTGTATAGATATGAATATTGTGGCCTTGATTTTTTAAGTCGTTAATCAATTCCCGAGTTCCTTTGCGCATTTCTTCAATTCCGAACATTTTGGCAATTCCGTTTCTATATTCCGTTTCAAATTCTTCTCCATTTGGAATTAGAGTGCTGTCAAGGTCAAAACTTATATTCATTCAAGATTATGTTCGAATTTTTTTTCTAATGGTTGGCAACGGTCTCGGCTATGAGTAGTTGCGTGGTTTAGCACTTAACTTTGCAAGTACACACCAAACTGAAAATCCGCGAGGATTTTCAGAAGTAGGCGAGAACAAGCAATTACTTATAGCCATTGTTGGCGGTGTCGTTTTTTTTATTCCGATTCAACGTATTTTTTAAAATTTCCCAAGTATCGCTTGCCATCCTGCACGTTGCTGTTCGTCAGAGTTTGTTCCTTCCGCGTCAAATGTTTCGCTGACTTGAATTTCATTTCCGTTTTGAGTGAATTCAATGTCAACTTTTCGTCCGTCCGACATTTTGTAAGAAATCAGTTCTTTGTCAACAATTTTCTCGTAAGTTCCCTCAAAGTCAAATCCCATACTTCCATCTTTAGCTTCCATTCGCCAAGAAAATGTTCCATTCGGTTTTAGGTCATTTTCAGCACTTGGGCAAGTCCATTCATCAGTCGCAAAATTCCAATTCGTTATGTGTTCTGGTTTAGTCCAAATAATTCCAAACTTTGTCAATTTCCGCTTGAACAGAAGTTTTTACAGTTATTCTATCCATAATTTCTATATTTTTTACTTGTTATTTCGTTCGTTTTCTTAAATGCACCACAACGGTCTCGGCTATGAGTAGTTGCGTGGGTTAGCACTTAACTTTGCAAGTACACACCAAACTGAAAATCCGCGAGGATTTTCAGAAGTAGGCGAGAACAAGCAATTACTTATAGCCATTGTTGGCGGCTGTCGTTTTTATTTATTCCGATTCAACGTATTTTTTAAAATTCCCAAGTATCGCTTGCCATCCTGCACGTTGCTGTTCGTCAGAGTTTGTTCCCTCCGCGTCAAATGTTTCGCTGACTTGAATTTCATTTCCGTTTTGAGTGAATTCAATATCAACTTTTCGTCCGTCCGACATTTTGTAAGAAATCAGTTCTTTGTCAACAATTTTCTCGTAAGTTCCCTCAAAGTCAAATCCCATACTTCCATCTTTAGCTTCCATTCGCCAAGAAAATGTTCCATTCGGTTTTAGGTCATTTTCTGCACTTGGGCAAGTCCATTCATCAGTCGCAAAATTCCAATTCGTTATGTGTTTTGGTTCAGTCCAATAATTCCAAACTTTGTCAATTTCCGCTTGAACAGAAGTTTTTACAGTTATTCTATCCATAATTTCTATATTTTACTTGTTATTTCGTTCGTTTCTTAAATGCACCACAACGTTTGGTATATGAGCTGTGGCGTGTGGCGGCACGGACCTCTCTAAATAAAAACTGGCTTTGGAAAATCCGCAGGATTTTCCAAGTGAGGACTGACCAAGCCATAGCTTATATACGGTGTTGGCAACTGGCTTTATTCAGGGTATATTACTTTCCATTCATTACCTTCTATATCTTTAAATTGAATTACACCAAATTCGTAGTCGTAATATATTTGATTAACATTTTGAACTAAAGAGCCAAAAAGAAAACTATTATAACTATCATCACTACCTGAATTTATTTCAACGACCTTTTCAAATAAATGTCCATTGACATTTAGAGTTGTTTTTTGAACATTGTTGTAATCTCTTAAGTATATATTGACGTTATCTTGAATTTCATTTATGAAAGAGAACAGTTGAACGTTCCACATTGGAAAATTTAAGCCGTTTTTAAATTCATTATCATTTTTTGAAAAAACATAATTAACGGCTGTATAATCGCCTGAAAGACCAGAGTTGCCCACATTTTCCAAAATATCTATCCTTATTATTTTGCTGTCATAATAATTTTGCAAAAGACCGCCACCACCTGATAAAGTACCTCTGGAATAATATCCTCTTTTTTTTCGTTCATTCGAGATTACCTTAAAATTTAATTCCTCTCCAAACTGATTTCGATAAGTAATAATTTGGTCGGGAACATAGTCATAATTTATAATGAGTTGCTCATCTTCTGTTGTAAATCTATAATAAGGGTATCTATCTTCATCGTTATTAGATTCACAACTGAATAGCATTAAAAATCCAATACTTAAAAAAATAAATTTGAATAAATATTTCATAATCCGAGTTTTAAATTAAGAACGGAATTTTTTTGAGCTTGTTGCCAACGGTCTTGTATATGGCTCGTAGCGTGCAAATTAGCAAATTATTTTCGGTTAAGCACGAGCCGAATTTTTTAATTTTTCTTATTATCTTTTTTCTCAATAAGCCAAATTAAAAAATTTGGCGGACTTGCAAATATGCCTTAACTTCGATTAAGCAACTAACTAGCTATGAGCTATATACGTTGTTATGTGTTGTTATTTTACGTTATATTGTAATTCAAGCCACTTTCTATAATATGGGTCGTCAATATGAAATTTAATTTTTTCAATTACATCTTTGTCAGTTCTATATGTCTCGCTATTAAGAAATGAACAAAGTACCAAAAACTTTTGCAATGGATATGTTTTGTATTTGTTTTGAGGAAATAGGTACAATTTTACTTTTCCCTCAATAGAGGTTAAATTCTTTAGATTAATTAAATTATTCGCAGTTGATACTACTTGTTGTTCGGCGGTTGAATTTAAGATTCTAAAAACGTTCTAACTCTATCTTCTTTGTAAAGAAATAATCTACCCATAATTGATGTTACTTGTCTTCTAAGAAAAGGATGTGAATTCCAAATGCCTTTATAATCCATAATGAATTTGTACAAATCTTCTGGATGGTCATATTTTGTTTTGACCCAAAGTAAGCAGTAAAAGTCGAAAATTTGTTTTCTTGTCATACTAAATGACTTAATCTTCTTTATTGCGTTTTCTCAAATTCATCTCCTTCTTTCGTTAATGGAATATTCCAATCCGTAATTAATTTACATATATTAAATAGAGAAATATCATCGTGTAATTTCAATTCATCAAAAATCTCTAATACCACCTCAGATGTTCGTTTACTATACCCAAGAGTTGATAAGTAGAATAACAAGTTTTGACGTATTCCAGGATTTTCTTCGTTGAAAAGAGATGCAACATTTTTGAGAATTCTTTTGGAATTTATTTTACCAAAAGCAGTAATGTATCTTTTACTGATTTT
>CAWBKZ010000005.1:0-103931 GCA_963789545.1 uncultured Flavobacteriaceae bacterium
TAACAGAATTTAACATAACTTGAAACGTTTTTGAAAAATACCGTAATTTTAAAATTTCCTAATTTCTAAATGCATTATAATGAACAGATTAATAATTTTCTCCATCATATTATTTTCACTTTCTGCAACAGCCCAGCGCAATCCATTTAAAAATCTGTCTGAAAAAGATGGAAAAATAGGCATTGGAACCAATTTCCCTGACGAACTATTAACCGTAAAAGGAAAAATACACACCCAGGAAGTATTGGTAGATTTGGACGGTGCCGTTGCTCCAGATTATGTTTTTGAAACCTATTTCAACGGTTTTTCAGAAATGATGCCCGAATATAGCTTGATTTCTTTGGAAGAACTGGAAACCTTTGTGAAGGAAAATAATCATTTGCCAAATGTTCCTTCAGCCCAAACAATGCAGCAAGAAGGGGTTTCATTAAAAGAAATGAACTTGATTTTGCTTAAAAAAATTGAGGAATTGACGCTTTATACACTTCAACAGCAAAAGGAAATTGACACGCTGAAAGAAAAAGTTTCAGAAAAATAAATAAGTGGCAGTTGGCAGTTGTAGTTGGCAGTATTTCCATTTACTTTTGTTGCAGCCAAATGATAACCTTAAATCTAAAATCTTCATGTCCGACCATGTATTACATTTAAAAGATGCTTCCATCTATCAAGGCGACAACTTGGTGCTTTCTGATGTTTCAGTTTCTGTTGAAAAGGGCGAGTTTGTTTACCTTATTGGGAAAACTGGAACCGGAAAAAGTAGCTTTATGAAAACGCTTTATGGCGATCTTCCGCTTCAAGAAGGGGAAGGAAATATTGTAGGCTATGATTTGGCGACCTTAAAAGAAAACGACATTCCTTTTTTAAGAAGAAAGCTTGGCGTGGTTTTTCAAGATTTCAAATTACTTAACGATCGTCTGTAATCGACAACCTTCGTTTTGTACTTACCGCAACTGGTTGGAAAGATAAATCCGAAATGGAAAGCAAAATAAACGAAGTGCTTGACAAAGTTGAATGAAAACCAAAGCGTTCAAATATCCTTACCAACTTTCGGGTGGTGAGCAACAACGCGTGGCAATTGCACGTGCGCTTTTAAATGACCCGGAACTTATTCTTGCTGATGAGCCCACCGGAAACCTCGATCCACAAACAAGTGTGGAAGTAATGGAGGTATTACACGAAATAAACAAAAACGGAAACACCATTCTAATGGCAACCCACGATTATGCATTGTTACTGAAATATCCTTCAAAAACTTTGAAGTGCGACGAAAATCAGATTTTTGAAGTGGTGCAAAAGACTGTTTAGTAGATAATTGATATAAAAATTAATCATTCCAAAATACTTGGATCCCGCAATTGCAATTCACATTTCTTTTCTAGCAATGGATCAATACTCAAGTGAATTTTCCCGTTGATGTTGGGCTTTAGAACTGTATTTTTTGAAATAGTTATTCCCTTTTTGGAGGTTAATTCCAAGGTGGAACCTTCTGTAAATTCTTGGTTCTGCATCAAAACTTCAGAAATGGAAGTCAGTTTAAAATCCCACCGACTGAAACGCTGGTTTTCAATTTTTACGGGTTCTTTTTCAGTAAACATATCAAAAACCATTTTTACGGCCCGACCTGTATTCAACATTCCGGAACCATACATTCCCGCATAAGGTTTGTTGGGTTCCATATCATCAATATTAGTAGAAGTAAATTTGATAATGGTTTCTACTTCTTCCGCAGGAAGACACGGATAGAGTGAAAACATAAGTCCGATAGTGCCCGTAACTAATGGCGCAACACCAGAAGTTTGATTAAATTGGCTAACGTCCTCAAAACCATTCAGTGCAAGTTCACCATACCTAAAAATACCAGTGGATGGAGCTACTATATCTATTTCGCTGTTTATGTTTCGGATGCTTATTGGGTACAAATGTGGTACT
The DNA here is from genome assembly GCA_963789545.1 of uncultured Flavobacteriaceae bacterium. GTDB lineage: Bacteria > Bacteroidota > Bacteroidia > Flavobacteriales > Flavobacteriaceae > Aequorivita. The sequence goes on from CAWBKZ010000005.1 coordinate 1,930, forward strand.
TGGGTTGTATCGTTATTTTTAAAGCCACCTGTAAGTCCAATATAGTTCCGAATATTTTTTATATAATACAATCCCTTGTCCTCCTCAATTTGAATATTTTCCCAATAGTGCTCATAACGATGCTGTGCAGAAGACACCGCAATCACTTTATCATATGAGGCAGGATAATATAAAACTTTGCCTTTGGTCTTTGAAAAATCTGGATTATGGCCTATAGCTACTATCACAGTACCATTATCCATAATTTCATAAACAGCTTGTTGTGCGGTTTCATAGTATCTTGTAGTACCCCAACTACAATTAATAACTTTTACACCCATCTTGGAGAGTTCCACTAATTGCATTAGTGTATTTAAATGTCTATAATTTGTGGAATAGATACTGCAATCATAACAAACGCCAGGAATGCCGTACCCATTGTCACCCTGTCCTGCTGCTGATTCGGCAACAGAATACCCATGTCCTTTTGCCAAAGAAGACGTACGTACTACCCTAGTTTTTCCAGCAAACTCTTTATCGTCTTCAGTTATGGATCCGTCAGAAATACCCACAATTACATCTTGCGAACCAGTGGTATAGTACCAAGCTTTGGGTACTTCCAATACATCGAGATAATCAAGATTCACTTGTGATCCAATATTATCCCCAATGGTGCTGGTTAGTCCATAATCATTGGGCTCAAATATTTTTTTATCTTCTTCAGCAATCATTTCACCGAACTCAAAAAGATGGGAAGCATTCTGCAGCAAATCCGTCATCATTGCTTCCTTATCAGCAATCACAAAAAAGGTCTTTTTAAGGTTTTGCTTTTTGGCGTGTTTCCAGGTTTTTTTAAAAATTTTGATGTTATAATTCTTCAATGCGGCCTTCAATCTAGCATCGTTGCCTGAATAGTTTAAATAATCTCCTTTTTTTTCAAAAGAAGGCACGAAGGAAGTATCGTGAGCACGAAGATAAAACCAAGCTTCTTTTTGGGCGTACACGGAAAATGTAGATGAAAAAATAAAAGCTATAATGAGGATTGTTCGCACAGTAGATTCTTTTTTACAAGGTACATATTTTTTAAAAATTGAAGAAAGTATCAATTTTATGAATCAATTCGGAATACAATTTTTTCTACATCCAAAAAAGATTGCTGTATTTTAGCAGCATGTACCAAACTCTTAAAAAAATGGCGCTTGCCGTAATTCCCAAAAAACTTCTATTTGAGAATGAGGCACTATTTCGTTCCATTTTTGCTTTTCACCTACGTGGAAAAAAATACGAATGCACAGTCTGCACTCGGGGACTTAAAAAATTTGTCGAAATACACGATGGCGACCTGCTCTGCCCTTTTTGTGGTAGTCGTTCGCGAACAAGACGACTTTATTCCTTTCTTAAAGAAAATGATTTAATCTACGGAAAAGTGCTGCACTTTTCGCCTTCACGAAGTGTTTACAGATTGCTTAAGAAAAACCTAAGCATTACTTATTTCAGTACCGATTTCGAAAATGAATTTCTTGCGGATTATCGGTACGATATTACCCAAATTCCTTCGGAAGACAATTTCTTTAATCTGATAATCTGTTATCATATTTTAGAGCATATTGAAGATGACAAGAAAGCAATGGAGGAATTGTACCGAGTTTTGAAACCAAGTGAACCCTGCATAATTCAAACTCCATTTAAAGAAGGCAACATCTATGAAGATTTTTCAAAAAGAACTCCCGAAGAACGGCTAGAAGCTTTCGGACAGGAAGACCACGTGCGCATCTATTCTGTGGAAGGATTACAGAAAAGGTTGAAAGAAAATGGTTTTAAAAATGTGGAAATCAAAACTTTTCCAGAAAATAAGCGTTACGGATTTATGGAAGAAACTGTATTGATTGCCAAAAAATGATTTCAATCCTAATCCCAACATACAATTACAATGTATTTTCATTGGTAGAGAATTTGCAAAACCAATGTAAAAGTCAAAATGTAGTTTTTGAAATTTTGGTGCTGGACGATGCTTCCCCTAAAAAAAATATAGTTGAAGAAAATTCAAAAATAAATTCATTTCCACACTGTAATTTTAAGGTCCTGAATAAAAATATCGGCAGAAGCAAAATTCGAAATCTTTTGGCTGATAAAGCAAAATTTAATTGGTTGCTTTTTTTGGATGCTGACACTTTTCCTTCAAGTTCAGAATTTATTGCTAAATATTTGGATGCATTTTCAAATAAAGCTTCTGTTATTTTTGGCGGGATTGCATATCCAAACACCGATTCGGAAAATTTCAGTTTGAGGCATAAATACGGCTCAGAACGCGAAAGTCTGCCGCTTATAGAGCGCCATAAAAATCCATACCGAAGCTTTATCACAATGTGTTTCGCAATTAAAAAAGAGGTTTTCCAAAAAATAAAATTCAACGAAAAGCTTGCAGGTTATGGTTATGAAGATTCCGTTTTTGGCTATGAACTTCAAAAAAACAATATCCCATTACTACACATTGACAATCCCGTGATTCATTTGAATTTGGAAAACAATACCGATTTTATAAAAAAATCACAGTTGGCACTTCAAAATTTGTTGAATTTTTACACAACTGGATCTATTGACAGCGAAACCGTGAAAATTCTGAATATTTATCTAAAATTAAAAAAGTGGAATTTACTCTTTACCGTTCGAGGATTTTTTACTTTTTTTAGAAAACCTATTTTAAAAAACCTAAATTCTTCAAAACCATCACTTTTCCTTTTCGATTTGTACCGCTTGGGTTATCTTAGTTCTTTAAAAACAAAAAATGCCTAAATTTTCAGTTGTCATATCTGTTTTTAATAAAGAAAAGTATATTGCTGATACCTTAAAAAGCGTATTGTCCCAAACTTTTACTGATTTTGAAGTTGTGATTTTGAACGACGGATCAACTGATAACAGTGAAGCTGAAATCCTAAAATTTAACGATCCCCGGATTCGTTATTTTTCAAAAGAAAACAGTGGCGCATCTGCTGCCCGAAATTTTACAATCCAGCAAGCCGAATCTGAATATATTGCATTGATGGACGCTGATGATTACTGGTATCCTTTCTATCTTGAAGAGCAAAACAGGTTGTTGAAAAAGTTTCCCAACGAATACGTTTTTGCCACCGCTACTGAAATAAAGCGAAACGGAAAAACTTTCAAAAACAGTTATTCCATAAAAACCATTGAAAATGATTCCATTCTTGTAGAGTATTTTGAAGCAAGCCAAATGGATTCTGTGTTGCTTAGCATTTCTACCGTATTAAAAAAACAGGTTTTTGAAAATGTGGGCTGGTATGATCCTAAAATAAAAAGCGGCGAAGACACAGATCTTTACGTACGTATTGGCTTAAAATATAAAGTAGTTTTTAGCCCAAAAGTGTGCGCAACGTATGTAGTTCGGAAAAATAGTTTATTTAAAAGTGTAAAGAAACTGGAAGAAAAAGCCAATTTTGAAGCTTATGAGCCCTTTGAAAAAGACAATCCCGCCCTTAAAAAGTTTTTGGATTTAAATAGATACTCACTCTGCATACTGGCCAAAATGCAGGGCAATAAAGAGGCTTTTCAGAAAAACTTGAAAAAAATAGATCAGGAAAACCTAAGTAAAAAACAACAGTTTCTGCTTCGCCAAAATAAAACCATTTTGAAATATCTTTCAAAAACAAAGGACAATTTGGAAAAGCTTGGATTGCGACTAGGTACTTTTAAATAGTTTGAATTCGTCGTACTCGCGGATGTAATCGTCTTCATTATATTCTTCACTAACCAACGAGAGACAGACGGCTCCTGAGGAAAAATCTTCCAATTCCCGCCAAACGCCATTTGGAATCAACAAACCTCTATCGGGTTTGTTCAAAGTTATGGTTCTGCGCATTTTTCCGTTGTCTAAAACCACATCAAAACTGCCACTTAAGGCAATTAGAAACTGCTGCAATTCTTTGTGGGCGTGGCCTCCACGAGTTGAGGAACTAGGGACATCGTATAAATAATAAACCCGTTTTATTGTAAAAGGTAAAAAATCCCTTTCAACCACCGAAAGATTCCCTCGACCGTCGGGATCACTAATTTTTGGGATTTCCTTTAATTCTATTTTATCCAAATCAACGTATTGCATTTTGTAAAGTTTGGTTCCATTTTTCAGAAATGGCCTGCATTGAAAATTTTTCTATGGAAGGTTTTGTGTTTCTCTTCAAGGTTTTATTAAAGTGTTTCATCAAAACATATTCTTTGTAACGCTTCCGAAAATAAAGGTAAACTTCTTTCGGCAATCAACAAACCATTTTTTAGGTGTTGTACAATTTCGGAAGGACCTGAAATTATATCTAACGAAATCACAGGCGTTCCCAAGGAAAGCGATTCTACCAAAACCATCGGGAAACCTTCGTATTTGCTCGTGAGCGTCACGCAATGTGCATTTTTTATAATTTTGAAAGGGCTCTTGGTGAAAGGAAGAAATATAACTTGTTTCGCACATTCTTTGGAAATAGCTAGTTTTTGAAGCATTTCCTTATCCTTTCCATCACCCAAAATGACGAGATAAAAATCATTTTCCCAGACTTTTGATTGTGAAAAAGCTTCAATTAAAAACGAAAAATCCTTTATGGAATCGTCCAATCTACCATAGGAAAGTATGTATTTTTTGTTTTGAAGTACTTCAGGAAGTTCACCACTCTCTTCTTCCCAAGCAGGGTCAAAAGCGTTGTGGATAGTGACAGTATTCTCAATGCCTTGCTTTTTTAAAATTTCGTTTTCTATATATTCTGAAACCGCCACGTTCAAAAGGTTTTTCTGGTAGATTTTCGAAAATGAAACTGGATTTTCAGTAAGATATTCCGTTTTTTTAGAGCTGTGCACCACATAAATTTTATTGAGTTCGCGATAAATAAATTTGGAATAAAATAGCTCTCTTTCAAAGTTATTTTTCGGACGGTGATCAATTATTACATCAAAAGATTCTTTTTTTAAATAATTCCGAAATTTACGGAAGCGAAGCAAACGCTTCACCATGGAATCCTTTTCCGCTTTCAGTTTTCCCAGATTCAGCATCTTACCGCTAAAAGGATAATCCACTTCATCATTCAAAATTACCAAATGAACCTCATGACCCTTTGCCTCCAACATCTGTGAAAGCATTGCGCACGACCGCTCCAAGCCGCCTTTTGCAAGCGAAATAGAAACCAGGCACACTTTAAATTTCTTTTCAGTGGCCATCGTTATTTATTATGTATTTTTGGTTGCACAAGGCAAATATAACTTTTATGCGAATACTTTTGGTGGGCGAATACAGTAGGTTGCACAATTCCTTAAAAGAAGGATTGCAGACACTCGACCACGAAGTAACGTTGGTTTCCACGGGTGATGAATTTAAAAATTTCCCATCGGACATACTTTTGGAACGAAAGTATGATTCTGGAATTTCAAAAAAAGTGAAGGTTGGCCTGTTCAAGCTTTTTGGTTTTGATATTTCTTCCCTCTTTTTAAAAAATCAGTTTTTTGGGCAGAAAGAAAAATTCAAAGGTTTTGATGTGGTGCAATTGATAAACGAAAGTCCACTTGGAATTTTGCCGAAATATGAAATGGAAATCATTTCGTTTTTAAAAAAAAAACAACGAAAAACTCTTCCTGCTTTCATGCGGAACCGACTATACGAGCGTGAAATACGCTTATGAAAAAATGTTTCGCTATTCTATTTTCAACCCACTTTTTGATGGTAAAGTTTCAGAGAAAGCATTTTTTCCAGCACTAAAATATTTAAAACCCGAATATAAAAATCTGCACGATTTTGTTTTTGAAAATGTTGATGGAATTATTGCTTCCGATTTGGATTACCATATTCCGCTCGTTGGTAATGAAAAGTATCTGGGGCTAATTCCAAATCCCGTAAATACTGAAAAGTTGAAGTTTCAATCTTTTGTTTCCGAAGAAAAAATTATCATTTTCCATGGAATCAATAGGGCGAATTATTTCAAAAAAGGAAATGATTATTTTGAAGCTGCGCTTGAAAAGCTTCAGCAGAAGTATCCTGAAAAAGTTGAAGTAATTACAGTTGAAAACGTTCCCTATTCCGAATATATTGAAAAATACAATTCGGCACACATACTTTTGGACCAAGTGTTTGCTTACGACCAAGGTTATAACGCTTTGGAAGCGATGGCAAAGGGAAAAGTGGTATTTACAGGTGCCGAAAAAGAGTTTTTGGAACGCTATAATTTAATGGAAGATAAAGTGTGTATAAACGCCAATCCCGACGTGGATTATTTATTCAAAAAAATGGAAGAATTGATTTTAAATCCCGAAAAACTGCGAGTCATTTCAAACAATGCGAGAGCATTTATTGAACAGGAACACGATTACATTTCCATCACCAAAAAATATTTAGAAACTTGGAAAAAGTAATCAAAATGGTAAATCAATAGTCTCTGGATTTATAAAATCCTTTGTATATGGGTTTTCAAGAAAACTAAGCGGTGGTCTTTGAAATTGTAAAATATCTTCTCTTTCAATGCCATAAACACTCCAATAGTTAGCTAGTAATTGGGCAAATATATTTTCATCCCAAAACCCAAAAATTGGCTTATCCTCTTTTGGTTCAATAGGAAGTGATTCGATGGTAATTCCGCCATCTTGGCTTTCAATTTTGAATTCCGGTTTATACTGCAAAATATAATCGGAGTAATGGAAACGAGCGTACAATTCCTCAAACTGAACAGGGTGTAAAACGTGACCGTTTATTTTATCGAGCAAATCTTCCTGTTTCTCCCCTATTATGCCGTTGTCCTGCAAACAGGCAATAAAACCAAAGCCATTAACGCCGAAGGAGAACATTAAATTGATTGCATCATCACGATAGCTAAAAATATCGGCGGAATATTTAAGCGGAAACACTACAATACTCCAAGGTTTTTTCCCAACAAATGAAATCGGCTCAATAATGGATTGAAGCATCAAGTGGAAATATCCAAAACGTTCCCTTAGCGTTGCTGAAATCACAAACTCTTCGCCTAGCCTAAGCAATCTGTCCCTTTCATAAAGCATTTCGTAATAGAGTAGGCCATAGACCATCCTGCCCGTCCACTGGAAAAGTAATTGTTCGTCCAAGGAGGCCATTCCTTCAAAACCATTTTTATAGGCTGCCTGAATGGTAGTATCCAATTCATCAAAAGCAATTTTAACTTCTGGGGAGCAGGGCAGTTTAAAATCGGAATAGGTATAGGACTTGGTTTTGTCCATCATTTCAATTCTTTCGTCGCCAAACTTAAAATGGTCCATTAACCATTGGGGGAAAACAGACATTTTTTCGGTTGTTAAAGCTCCTGAAAGGAAGCAAAAATGTTCGTCAAAAATTAATTCTTTAAAGGGATTGAAAAGTTCTTGGGCCATAAGAATTCAGAAAAGTTGAGCTTTTGAAATTTTCTGCAAAGATAGCCATAAACTATTGTTTGCTTTGTCCCAATTACCAACAGTTTACTTTAAAATAATATAATGCAATCTATTCAAAAAACTTTTAAAATTTGCAATTACTCAGCAGGTGTTTTGCGATTTTTGAAATAGCGGAATACAAGATATAAAACAACGAAAAAGTAAACCACATATCTTAAAAAATGGGCCATTACAACACCTTCTACGCCGTAGATTCCAGCAAAATAGTAGGCAAACCCATAGAAAAGTGCAAGCGACAATACTTCTGAAAAGATAAAGTTCCGAACCATTTTTTTAGCCAAAAACTGATAGCCCAGAACAATAGCCGCCAAGCGTACAAAATCGCCCAAAAGTTGCCATTTAAAGAGTGGCGCCATAGCGTTAAAATCTGGGTAAATTATTTGGATAACATAATCCCGAAGAAAATAAATCAGTAACATTCCTACCCCAAAAAGCGGCAATAAGGTTTTGTAAATATTGAAGAGCTCCGCTTTAAAATCGGTTTTGTTATGAATTCCAGCAAACTTTGGAAGCACATACAAAGTGAAGATTGCACTTGAAAAAACCATATAATTTTTGGAAATATTGGTCATCGCGGTCCAAATTCCTGCATCGGCCATCGTAATTCGGTTTTGGATCATAACACGAATATCAATTTCAACATAATTCAACAGCACCGTGGAGAAAAAAGACATCAATGAAAAAGCCAAAAGCCCTTTCGCCATAGGCACTTTGAAATTAAGTTTTGAAAACTGTACATACTCCCGAAGTACTTTAATAAAAATAAAAAGGAGCACAAAAAATTGAAGTGCAGGAGTTATTGCAATTGCTACAAGTGCGCCATCAATATTATTTGTGAGCAGCAAAATAACGGTAAGAATAGCACTTAAAATATAACTGAAAAGGTCTATTCCAGCCAATTTCTTATACAATGAAAGTCCATTCACAATACCGTTAAATACGCGGTACATACTTATAAACGGCACTATTACCGCCAATAATTTTATAAGATATATATAATCGGAAGAGTCAAAAATAGTGGTGCTTAAGTAACCTGCACCAAAAAACAAGACCAGAGAAACAACAATAGTTCCCAAAACTATAAATACCAAAGTGGTGGAAAACAGTTTCTGCAGCTGCTCTTTGTCATCTTTATACTCTGCCACATATTTTACAACTCCGCTGAAAATTCCTACTGAAGCAAAAGAGCTGAGCATTTCCAAAAGATTGCGAAGTGAGCCGATTTTGGCAATTCCAGCTTCCCCAACAATTTCAGCCAATAAACGCTGAATGAACAATGAAATAACCAACCGAACGCCAATTACCCCAGCATTCAAAGAAGTCATCTTTAAAAGTAAATTACCGCGTATGAATTGTGGTATTTTCAATTAGTAACTGTTTAAAACCGAAATTACGCTATCCACCTCTTGCTCGGTCATTACTGGACCCATTGGAATGCTTATAATTTCGTTATGTATTTTTTCAGCATTTGGAAAACGTAAATGTGAAAACTCTGAAAGCGCTTGCTGTTTATGTGGGGGAATTGGGTAATGTATCAAATGCCCAATTCCATTTCGGTCCAGATGATCAATAAAAGTATTTCTGTTTTTCACGCGAATCACAAAAAGATGAAACACGTGATTTTCACTTCCGTCATAATTAGGAAGTGTTAATTTATCATTTTTAATTTCTGAAATGTACTTTTTGGCAATTTTTCTACGAATTTCATTATCAGCATCCAATGTCGGCAATTTTATATTTAAAAATGCCGCTTGCAGTTCGTCCAGCCTTGAGTTGAAACCTAAAAATTCGTTTATATATTTTGTAGATGTTCCATAATTTCTAAGTTTTTGAACCATTTCCGCCAAAGCATCATCGTTGGTAGTTACAGCGCCGGCATCACCCAAAGCACCGAGATTTTTGGTAGGATAAAAACTAAAACCCGCAGCATCGCCCAAATTTCCAGCATATTTACCAATTTTGTATATTTTGCGCCATGGGCCTGTGCAGCATCTTCAATAACAAGTAAATTATTTTCTTTTGAAATCTTTAAAATTTTGTCCATTGGCGAAAGTTGACCGTAGAGATGAACGGGCATTATAGCTTTGGTCTTTGAGGAAATTGAGTTTTTAAGCGCTTCGAGGTCGAAATTATAGTTTTTCAAATCTGCTTCTACTAAAACTGGTTTTAGACCCGCTTGTTTTATTGCCAAAATAGTTGCGATATAGGTATTGGAAGCTACCAAAACTTCATCGTTTACTTTCAGTTTTCCCAGTATTTTATATCCTTCCAAAATCAATCGCAGCGCATCCAAGCCATTGCCAACCCCGATGCAATGCTTTGCTCCGCAATATCTAGCAAAGTTAGCCTCAAACAATTTCACTTGGTTTCCCAAAATATAATAACCAGAATCCAAAAACTGCTGGAAACTGCTTTGAAATTCCGCTTCAAAACGTTGGTTGATTGCTTTAAGGTCTAAAAACGGAATCATAAAAAAATATCGTTTAAAAATTGGTGGTTTTCGGTTTTCACTTCATAAAAATCGTGCACAATACTTCTGCCGCCAAAAGTTTCTTTCCAATTCAAAAGTCCTTTGTTAACCTTCATTCCTTGGGCTTCATTGCTTATCCCAAAATCAAAATATTTTTTATGTGAAAAATGCTGCAATAAATAATTGAACAGAAAATCCAACCCGCCAGTTTGCCGCCCCATTTCATTTGCCGAAATATATTGTGCGTGTGCTACCGTAATGGTCTCGAAAATCGTTGCGCCTGCAACTATCTCGTCATTTTTATAAACATTGAATTGTTTAATATTTTTAGGAAAATGGGATTGTAACAGTTCTATTTCTTCCAAAGAATGAACTGGCTTTTGGTTGTGGACTTGCTTTAAATTTGGCTCCAAGACTTCGCTCCAAAATGGTTTGAAGTTTAACTCTTCTCTAACTTTCAATTCGTTTTTTACGCCTTTTTTTATTCCGCGCAAACGATTAGAAGAACTTATTTTTAAAGGTTTTTCGTTATAAATACAACTCGTAATATCCCTTCGGGTTAATGACGCTTTTACAAGAAATAAAAAATAGTCAATCTCATCACTTGGCAATTGATGGTATATTTTGGGAAGCAATTTCAGTTTCAAAACTTCAATTCCTTTTTCATTTAAAAAAATCAATAAGCTTTTAAATATTTGAAATATTTCTTCAAAAGTGGTTTTCTTTCCCAAAACTAAACCGCCGTAGCTAAGGCCTTGATGGGAATACAATTCAGAATTTGAAATATTTGCAGGAAGCACCGCAACCAACTTTTCACCTTTATATATTAAAAGTGAATGGTCCGTGAATCTATCGGAATGATAGTCCATAAAATCTCTTTGGAACAAAAACGTAGCATTTTTTGAGTCTTTTACAAAACTGTCCCACAAAGATTTTTGCGATGGTTGGTATATTTTTATTTCGTAACTGTCTTCCAATACTTTTAGTTTCAATTTAGTTCGAAATTACTTTCCCACTGTCATCAATCACAGCGCGCACCGATTTTGAAAAAGTGCCGTTCTGCAAATTATAACTCGAATCGTCCTCCAAATATTTTAAATACTCGGGATTTTCGCTCAAATTAGAAAACAGTACGCGAAAAATATTCACATTACTGCTCAATTCTGCATCCATTCCTTCCTTTAAATGACCGTTCCACTTTATGGCCGCCAACGTAGAGTAAATGGAACGTATTTGCTGTGGATCTTCGGTTGAAAACATTTCGGGATAACTTTCCAACCCTACCCAGCCTCCGTGATCTGCCAAAATGATAATGATTGCATCGGGATCCTTTTTAGAAATATAATTTACCGTGTTCTCCAGCCAGCCGTTTACTTCTTTAATTTTATCAATGTAGGTGTCGCGCTCCTCTTCTTTGGAAGCCGCAAAATGTATGTGGTGCGGCAGCAGTTTTTCAACAAAATAAAAACGTGGGCCGTTTACAGTAACTGTATCCATTGCAGCTTTTAAATCATCAAAAACAACTTTTTTCACATTATTATCATTGCTGAAATAGGGGATTTCATCAGCATTTAAATTATAATAATCATACCGCTGCTTCGGTCTATTCTGTTGAAAATATTCGTCCTGAACAATGAAGAAGTTCTTATAACCATTCTTACGCAAAGTTGTTATAGCGGCATTATCTCCAGCAATTATATCGCGTGAATTCGGCATATCTATAGAAGGAAAAAGAACCTTTCCAAACTTATGCTGTTTCATTGAAAACATAGAAGAGTTAGAGGTTAAGCTCGCTGGATAATTGCTTCGGAAGTCCTCGTAAATTTTAAAACCGTTAGTTTGCAACCACCCATAAAAAGGATTGTTGAAATGGTACAGCTCGCTCTCCATCATATCCCGACCCACATAGCCATCTGGCTGAATCATATAAATATTTGGAGTGGTTTTAAATTTTGCGTTTTCAATTGAGTCCGGAAGTGCAGTCCATTCCATTTTCTGCTCGTGCTCCACAATTTTTACGACACAATTGACCGTGGGGAGAATACTCATCAATAAAATTATGACGAGCAGTTTTTTGAAATGTGCATGCAATTTCCAAGCTGCCAAAACCGAAACAATCAGCAGGCCCAATAGCAATTTCTTTTTAATTGTGAGATACATGGCCTGCGACATCAGCGTTGCCACGGTCATAATTATCAAAACGAAAAGAACGTGCGGTTTGTATTTTGAAAGCGCATCAGAAAATTTAAAAATCAACGACGCAATGGAAAAAACTGCAATTGGAATTCCTATAAAAAACAATAGAAAAAAACCTAAATGTTCCCACGAATTTATGGCTGAAAAGTTATTCGAAAAATAAAAAACCAACGGATAAAACCCACAAATAAGACCCGTTAGTAAGGGATTGAAATTTTCTTTAAAATATTTTTTTAGGAAATTACCCATTACCTTTTTTAGAATTTATACTTTTTTGAAAACAATATTTCCGCTATCATCAATATATTCATAAACACCAGGTTCCGCACCTTCCTTTATAATTAAATAGCTGCCGTCCTTTTGCAAATGCTGTAAATATGATTCATTATTGCCCAAATAGGAGAATAAAATTCTGAAAACGTTCACACAACTCTTCAAATTTGAATCTATTAAGGGAGCATCGCCGTTTGGCCATTTAATTGCAAGCATAGCTCCAAAAGTAGTATAAATAATCTCGGGATTTGAGGTTTTGGTGTAAACTTGGCGGGTATAATCCAAACCTACAAAACCACCATGATCCGCCATTATCATAATAAGCGCATCGGGATCTTTTTCAGTAATTAGATTTACCATTTTTTCAATCTTAGCGTTTGCAATTTCCAATTTTTCAAGCCATTGCTCGCGCTCTGCTACTTTTCCTTTGGAAGCCTCCTTTGTAGTGGAAATATGGCTGGGCTCAAATATTTCTATAAAAAAGAAATTTCCTCCATCGTTTTTTGAAGCAATTGCTTTTTCCAAATCTGGGTAAACCTCTCTTTTAACATTGAATCCTGTAGTGATATATGGAATTTCACTGTAACTGAAATTGGTATAATCAAAAGCAATTTTTGGGCGATTGACCATCAAATACGGATGCTCGCTAATAAAATGGGTTTTGTAACCATTGTTTTTAAAAATGGAAAGCACCGGATTTTCCGACATAATATTTTTTCTTGCATTAAGCATTTCAGAATAATCACGGCTTTGCAGATAATAATGGTGCTTCATCATAAACGTTGCACTATTTGAAGTGATGGTCGTGATGTAATTGCTTCGGAAATCTGGATACCTTTTAAAATCGTTCTCTGCTAAAAAGACATCAAAACTTGAATTATCAACTTTATAAAAATCACTTTTCAGTTCCGAAAAGCTAGGATAGCCATCGGGCTGGATGTAGTATATATTTGGCTTTTTCTGAAATACTACTTCTTCAATTGCGTCGGGCTGTTGTGTCCAGTCTGATGAATAATTCAAATATTTCATCAGCATCGGCACCAAACCAATAAACCCAATCACCGCTAAAATAAGCTGAAGTGCAATCCACTTTTTAAAATGTTTATGAAGAAAATAGGCTATTAGTACGGAAACGATAAAAATTCCCAAGATAATTTTCTTTTGAATATCTGCATATAAAATGATTTTGATATAAAAGAAAAAAAGAAAAACGCTAAAAAAAGGAAGCAGGTATTTTCGCCATTTTGAAGCGAAGGAAAAAGTTGAAATCCATTTCAACACCGAAAAAAACACAAAGGGAACAACTATAAAAAGCAATAAAAAATACCCAAACTGTTCCCAGGAATTGATCATTCCAAAATTTTGGGAATAATAAAAAACCAAAGGATAAAGTCCAACCCCAAGTGCTATCATCAAAGGGTTTTCTGAAGTAGCTCCAAAGAACTTTTTAAAACCGTTTTTAGATTTTTTAGATTCCATCAATATTTTTTAAAAACCACATTTCCCTGTGCATCCAAGTATTTATAGGTTCCTTTCGTTGCACCATAATAGATGATAATGTAACTGTCGTCAGGTTGCAAGTTTGCAAGATACAAATCATTTTCACTTAAATACGAAATCAAAATCCGGAACAAATTCACCGAAGTTTTCAATTTATCATCAAATTTTGGCGATTTGCCATTGGGCCAATGTATGGCGAGAATTGAGCTAAAAATTGAATTTACAAAATCGGGTTCTGTATTTTTTCTATATGCATCCTCCATACTTTTCATACCGACAAACCCTCCGTGATCGGCCATTATTACAATCAGTGCTTCGGGATCGTTTTTTAGTATTGTTGATGTAAGATCCGTAAGTTTTCTGTTTGCTTCCTTCAAACTTTCAATATAATGCTCGCGTTCTCCAGCAATCCCTTTCGATTCCGCTTTTCTATTGATAATATGCCCAGGATTGAAAATCTCCACAAAAAAGAAATTTGGCCCTTCAGTATAGGTTTCCAAATAATTTTGAAAAGGCTCAATCACATCTCTCGGTTTGCCAATTCCTTTGGTTATAAATTTAATCTCCTTCAATTTAAAATTTGAAAAATCATAACCCATTTTTGGTTTATTAGCCAAAAGATAGGGCTGCTCAGCAAGAAAGAAAGTTCGGTAATTATTGTGTTTTAAAGTCTTGAGCACGCTGTTTTCAGTAATTATTACATTACGGGCATTTATGGTTTCCGTAAAGCTTGAGCCGTTGTTGTAATAATGGTGCTTCATCATAAATGTTGCGCTGTTTGAAGGCAGTGTAGCGCCGTAATTACTTCTAAAATCAGTATAGGTCTTAAAATTATTTTCCTTTAAATAATTTTCAAATTCAGTATTATCAATGTTATAGTGCCCTTTTTTTAATTCAGAAAAATTTACGTACCCATCGGGTTGAATAAAATAGATATTTGGCTTCTTTTTGAACTTGGCAGTCTCAATGGCATCGGGTTGTTTTAGCCATTCTTTTGAATAATTCAATTGCTTAATGACAACCGGCGTTAAGGTGAAAACACCTATTATGGCAAGAAGAAACTGAAAAATGACTATTTTTTTGAAATACTTCCGAAGCAAAAAAGCGAGAAGTGCCGCAATTCCAAAAACAATAAAAGTCCGTATCCAGCTGAATCCTGCGTAGAGTGCAATATTTAAGAAGAAAAAGAAGAAGAAAAAATTTAAGAAAGGAAGAACAAAGGGTTGGATTTTTTCAAAAAAAATAATTTTTGAAATCTTATTAGCAATAAAAAAAACAGCAATGGGAAGCAGTAAAAATAGTGATATAAAATACCCAAAATGCCCCCAAGAATTGATTAGTTTATAATTATTGGTATAATAAAAAAGTAGCGGATATAAACCTGCCGCAATCGCAGTGATAATTGGAAACAGCTTATCCTTTTTAAAAAAAAACGAGAAAAATCCCTGTTTTTTTTTAGCCAGCATGGTTTTTGTTTTTCAATAGATACAGTAAGCGTTTAGTGCCTTTTACCGTTTCCCTTTTTTCAAGGGTGAAATATTGCAGATAACCATTTTCAAATTCGGTTTCATTGTAAAAATCGAAATGGTTTATGAATTCGCGTTTGCGAACCAGCAACGATTGCGCCCAAGAATCCTCTCGGGTAGGAAACTCTATGATAAGATTTTTTGAAAACGAAGCGAAAAACGAAGCCGATTTTTCAAAAGGGACGTTTCCGGAAAGGGTAATGTGATGGATCAACGCCAAAGCCATTGTAACATCCGGCGCATATTCTGCCAAACGCTCTATTAAAGAGTTTCGTTCCGTATTATTGAAACCAGTGCCAGGAGCGGGTTGAAGCACATCACAAACAAAAGGAAGCATATTTGTTTCTTTATTCTTTTGAAGTTGTTTGTAATTATAATCTACAGCATTGCTATCAATATCGGTGACAATAATATGCGGCACACTATCAATCACGGTTCGTGCAAAAGTGCCGTCATTGCCACCCACATCAATCAGTTTTTGTGGTGATAATGGTTTTATCCATTCTTTTATAAGCGTTTTTTTTGCTTCAAAAGCTGCTTCGTCATAATTGGTTTTATCGTAATAATCGCCCCATTCACTGGCTTCTTTCAACGTCATTCCTTTTATATAATCATAAAGGCTTTCCAGTATATTTTCCTGTGATTTCTTTGAAAGAGTCGCGATTTTGGTTTCGGCTTTGTAATCCTCGCTGTGCTTGCTTTCCATTTTGGCAAGCAAGTGAATATTTGGATACACAACCGAACTCAACTTGGTGCGTGTTGGTAGTAAAGAAGAAATCAATTTCACTGGAATCCCATCAATGTGCGTTTGCATCATTTTGAAAATTTCGGTACCGTGATATTTTGCCAAAACCAACGGTCCAAAAAAGTGTGTAATGAATTGCTTATAGGCACGCCAAGGCGCTCCATCTTCGTAAAAATCAAACGAAAGCGTGTCTATAAAAATAGGTTTCCCTTTATGAAAAGTAACATTGTAAGCAGAGGCATCCTTCAAAATAAAACCTTTTGAAAGTGCATATTTCTGAATTTTTAGGGTGTGTAGCGCAGCGTGTTTGTACTGCTCAAAGCTCCATTCGTATGGATTTGTTATGAATGGAATTTCTTCAGGAGTAATGATTATTTCTTCAGAAGAAACAGAAGTTTCCTCATGAGGAATCAGTAAACCATTTGAAATTAAGTTTTTGAAAAAACCACTGTCTTTCAGCTTGTTATACTGTGGAAAGTATATTGGTTTGATGGCCCTTCGCAGGATTTTTCCATCATAAAACATGTATCCAGAAGGATCCCGGAATGAGGCTTGGTGTGCGTCAGTTTTTTTTGTCATCTGTATCGGTGTCTTCCTCTTCAATGTCAATTGAATCGTAAGTATCTTCCTCTTCCTTTTT
The DNA here is from genome assembly GCA_963789545.1 of uncultured Flavobacteriaceae bacterium. GTDB lineage: Bacteria > Bacteroidota > Bacteroidia > Flavobacteriales > Flavobacteriaceae > Aequorivita. The sequence goes on from CAWBKZ010000005.1 coordinate 18,702, forward strand.
AAATCCGAAAAAAGATTTCACCTTATACATAACTCCTTTTGAGAAAAGCAAAATGCCAGCTGCTGCCGCCACTACCGCCTGTACTATCATTGCTCCTAGTCCTGGATCGAAATAAAGAAAATTCATACCTATTGTTTTATACTACGTGTGCCTTTCGGCGATAACAAATTAACTAAAAAACGCCGAGTTTATTTAGTTGCTCGGCGATTTTCTTTTTCTACAATTTATTTCTCTTGCGATCCACTTCCTTCAAATATATTTTTCGAAGTCTTAAATGGTTTGGTGTAACCTCAACATATTCGTCTTTTTGGATGTATTCCAAAGCTTCTTCCAAAGAAAATTTGATAGCAGGAATAATACGTGCCTTATCATCAGCTCCCGATGAACGTACGTTTGAAAGCTTTTTGGTTTTAGTGATGTTTACAGTCATATCATCCTGACGGGTGTTTTCACCAATAACCTGACCTTCGTAAATATCTTCGTTTGGGTTAACGAAGAAACGCCCACGATCCTGAAGTTTATCTATAGAATAAGGAATAGCCTGTCCTAATTCCATGGACACCAAACTTCCGTTTTGTCTTTCAGGAATTCCACCTTTTAAAGGTTGGTATTCAAGAAAACGGTGTGTCATAATTGCTTCTCCAGCAGTTGCAGTCAGCAATTGGTTACGCATACCTATAATTCCACGAGATGGAATGATGAATTTACATATCATTCTATCTCCTTTTCCTTCCATGCTTACCATTTCTCCTTTGCGGATGGTCACCATATTTATAGCGGTTCCACTTACATCTTCAGGTAAATCGATGGTCATTTCTTCAACTGGTTCACATTTAACGCCATCAATTTCCTTGATAATAACTTGTGGCTGACCAATCTGAAGTTCATACCCTTCGCGGCGCATTGTTTCAATTAAAACCGAAAGGTGCAAAACCCCACGGCCGAAAACCATAAATTTATCTGCGCTGTCCGTAGGCTCCATGCGCAACGCAAGGTTTTTTTCTAATTCTTTTTCAAGTCTTTCTTTAATGTGACGAGAAGTAACAAACTTTCCATCTTTTCCGAAGAAAGGTGAATCGTTTATTGTGAAAAGCATACTCATTGTAGGCTCATCAATAGCAATGGTTTTAAGAGCTTCGGGATTTTCAACATCGGCAACGGTATCGCCAATTTCAAAACCTTCCAAACCAACCAAGGCACAAATATCGCCTGCTTGTACTTCAGTAACTTTTTTACGGCCCATGCCTTCAAAAATGTGAAGTTCCTTTATTTTCGATTTCACAATTGAGCCATCGCGCTTTACCAATGCAATCTGCATACCTTCTTTCAAAACTCCTCTCTGCAAACGGCCGATAGCAATACGTCCAGTAAAAGATGAAAAGTCCAAAGAAGTAATCAACATCTGTACGGTTCCTTCTTCAACCTTTGGCGATGGAATGTGCTCCAAAACCATATCTAGCAAAGGCTCAATATTATCTGTTGGTTTTTTCCAATCGTCACTCATCCAGTTATGTTTTGCAGAACCGTAAACGGTTGGGAAATCAAGCTGCCATTCTTCAGCGCCCAATTCAAACATCAAATCAAAAACAGATTCATGAACTTCCTCGGGGGTACAGTTTTCCTTATCCACTTTATTGATAACCACGCATGGCTTCAAACCAAGGTTAAGAGCTTTTTGCAATACAAAACGGGTTTGTGGCATTGGGCCCTCAAAAGCATCTACCAAAAGCAAAACACCATCAGCCATGTTCAATACACGCTCTACTTCACCTCCGAAATCGGCGTGACCAGGCGTATCGATAATGTTGATTTTTGTATCTTTATATATAACGGAAACGTTTTTTGAAGTAATTGTAATTCCTCTTTCACGCTCTAAATCATTGTTATCCAAGATAAGTTCTCCAGTATTTTCGTTTTCACGGAAAATACTACAGTGGTGCATAATTTTATCAACCAGCGTGGTTTTACCGTGGTCAACGTGGGCAATAATGGCGATGTTTTTTATTTTCATAGCGATGCTCCTTTTTTAAGAGGGTGCAAAAGTAGTGTTTCTAAGTGGATTAGAAATAAAAGTTGTGATTTTATTTTGATTGAAAAAATGGAGCTTTTGAAGTAAAAAAGGGATATATTTATGTTAAATATTTAGTTATGAAGACAAAACTACTATACACACTATTAATATTTTGTACTATTTCTGGGTTTGCGCAGCGGTTCGGAGAGCAACAGATTATTTCTACAAATACTGAAAAACCTTATTTATCTATTCCTTTTGATATAGACAATGATGGGTTTATGGATGTTTTAACTGCATCTGAACAAACATATAAAATGAGTTGGTATCGAAATCTGGATGGTCTTGGAAATTTCGGACCTGAAATTATTATCAACGAAACTCCAATTTACTATTTATCTGTTGATTTTGTTGATTTAGATAATGATGGCGATAAGGATATTCTTTATATCAAAAACAATCCTAGGCAACTTTCTTGGTTAGAAAATCTTGATGGGGCAGGTAACTTTACTGCCGAACAAATCATAATAGCAGAGGATTTTATAAAATCTGTCATTTTTAAAGATTTTGATAATGATGGAGATAAAGACTTAATTACTATAGTTAATACGAGTGCTTATGGCAAAATAGTTTGGTATGAAAATGAAGACGGACAGGGTTCTTTTGGGGAAGAAAATTTATTGATTCAAAATAATCTTTCATTCACAAAAATGTTGTTGATAGATATTGATGACGATGGCTTGTTAGACGTTTTAGCAACAGATCAAGTTCTAAACAGCGGATCAATTTTCTGGTACAAAAATTTAGGAAATAATATCTTTGGCACACAACAAATTATTTATCAATTTCTATACGTCCAATCTGGAGGAACCAATATTGTTGATTTTAGATATGTGGATATAAATACAGACGGAAAAAATGATTTAGTTATTACAGCAGACGAAGATATAGGACTGAACACTTATTGGTTTGAAAATATTGACAATCTAGGAAATTTTGGACCAATTCAATACATCGGTAATTTAGATGATGGTTATATATTTTATAATCTTGACAATGACGCAGATCTAGATATTTTAAGGTGGAGCCCCCGAGGCAACTCCATATATTGGATAGAGAACGAGGATTCTCTTGGATCTTTTGGACCAAATAAGCTTATAACATCAAACGCAATTTCTATGAGAGATGCGGCAGCCGCTGATTTTGATGGCGATGGATGGCTAGATGTTACTTCAGCATCTATTAACGATAACAAATTAGCCTGGTACAAAAACAACACCTTGGGCATTTCAGAAAATGAATTTGCCAACTACCGGATTTATCCAAATCCAACCAACGGAGTTCTTTATATAGAATCAAAGCAACCTATTTCGCAGCTTTCTGTTTTTACTATTTTGGGACAACGGATCGAAACAATGCAAAACACCAATCAAATTGACCTTTCCAAGACCGAAGCGGGAGTTTATCTTTTAAAGATTGAAGATGAAAATGGCAATTCCCAAACCCATAAAATTGTGAAGGAGTAATTTTTAGAAAACTTCCATTGCGTTTTCAAAGTTGAGCGAAAGAAGCTTTTAACTACCTTTGCTTTAAAATAAGCTTTTACGATGCAACTGAATAAAATCCCAAAAATAAAACACACCAACTTCAAACAATTTTTTCCTCCTCGCTGGTCCTTGTGCCATTGAAGGTGAGGAAATGGCGATGCAAATTGCCGAAAAGATTGTGAAAATTACCGATAAGCTTGAAATTCCATACATTTTTAAAGGAAGTTTCAAAAAAGCAAACCGAAGCCGGATTGATAGTTTTACAGGAATTGGCGATGAAAAGGCATTAAAAATTCTTCGCAAAGTTTCCGAAACTTTTGACGTTCCCACAGTTACTGATATTCACGAAGTAAGCGATGCTGCAATGGCTGCAGAATATGTGGATGTTTTGCAAATTCCAGCATTTTTGGTTCGCCAAACAGATTTGGTGGTTGCCGCAGCAGAAACTGGAAAAGTAGTGAATTTGAAAAAAGGGCAATTTATGAGTCCCGAAAGCATGAAACACGCCGTGACCAAGGTAACCGATTGCAACAACGAGCAAGTACTGATTACAGATCGCGGAACGATGTTTGGCTATCAGGATATGATTGTGGATTTCCGCGGCATTCCAACGATGAAGCAATACGCTCCCGTTGTTTTGGACGTAACCCATAGTTTACAACAACCCAATCAAAGTGCTGGTGTTACAGGCGGAAGACCCGAAATGATTTCTACAATTGCGCGCGCAGGAATAGCAACCGGTGCGGATGGTATTTTTATTGAGACCCACTTTGATCCCGCAAATGCAAAAAGCGATGGTGCCAACATGCTCAATTTAAATCTGCTCGAAAAACTGCTGACAGATCTTGTGGCCATTCGGAAAACTATAAATCAACTCTAATTCAAAATCATATTAAAAAAACAAGAGCCCTGCCAGTATTTTCTGGCAGGGCTCTTTGGCTAATAACAAATCTTTATCAAAGTAAGACTGTTAATTTTCAAAAAAAAACTGCTCCCATTAAGGGAACAGCCTTTACCTATAAAACTCCCCAATTAAATAAGTATTCAAATATCGGATTAAAAACTAATACCACTCAACAGGGAAATCCCTTTGTTTTTAAAGGAAAAAGTGAAAATATTTTCATTTAGAAAAGGTTGCCCAAAATGGGCAACCTTTCCAAATCACTATTTATTAACTCCCCAATTAATATTTTAGTAATACAAAGATGAGATATAAAACAATGCTAGTCAACAGGATTTTTCCCCTTTTTTTGACAGGGTTTTTCCTGTTTTTCAGTATTTGCAGGCTATAAGAGCCAGAAATATTTCAAAAAAATGTTTGCAGAATACCTTTTTTTAGATTTACTTTGTTTTTCAAAGTACTTTATTATGAATGAAAATGATTATTTAAAAGACATAAGCGAGATAAAAAATTTAATGGATCGCTCTTCCCGGTTTATCTCGCTAAGTGGGTTATCCGGCATTTTTGCAGGAATCTACGCTATAATTGGAGTAGCAGTTGCCTATATATATATCTTCCCAAAACCGGGAGAAAATCTAACACTCTATAGTTGGGATTTTAAACTTTTATTAATTCTTTTGGCTTCCGTATTCGTACTTAGTATAATCACAGCTTACCTTTTAACTACAAGAAAAGCAAAAAGAAACAACGAAAAAATTTGGGATTCCACCACTCGCCGCTTATTGCTTAACTTTTTGATACCCTTGGTCACAGGCGGAATTTACATAATCATAAATTTAAAGAACCAGCATTATGGCCTAACCGCTTCGTTAATGTTAATCTTTTACGGACTCGCTCTCGTGAACGCTTCAAAATACACTATTGGCAATGTAAAATATTTAGGCTACGCCGAAATAATTGTTGGATTGATTTGCGCTTCACTGCCAGGTTATGGACTCTGGTTTTGGCTCTTGGGCTTCGGACTTTTCCACGTTGTTTACGGAAGCATTATGTATTTAAAAGAACAAAAAGACTAAGCGTGGGGATAATTGACAACATAAATAAACTTTTCGACCATCGCATACGGTTGGGGATTATGAGCATTCTCTTTGTAAATGAGGATGCAGATTTCAACCGCCTAAAGGAATTGCTGGACGTAACCGATGGCAATCTTGCCAGCCACTTAAAAACTTTGGAGCAGGCAGAATATATCTTGGTTGAAAAAAGTTTTGTGGGCAGAAAACCAAATACAAATTATATAGCTACAAAGATTGGCAGAGAAGAATTCAAAAAACATATCGAGGCACTTGAAAAACTAATTCAGCCCCCCAACCCCCAAAGGGGGAAATAAAACAAATAATATAATTTTTTTTATAATATACTTTGAAAAACAAAGTACTTTAAAAGCAATCGTTAACCTTTTAAAATTTAAATAATGGAAACAAAAAAAAGCAACTTGAGAGTAATTAAAAACAAAAGAATTATAGCCATTCTATCTAGTGTGGTATTACTATTATTGGTCCCCCTAATTGCCATGCAATTTACAGAGGAAGTTAACTGGAATATGTTTGATTTTATACTGATGGGATTTCTATTGGTGAGTACCGGGCTTAGCTGTGAACTCGTGCTGAGGAAGGTAAAAAGCCATAAACATCGTTTAATAATCTGCGCTGTAATATTAATGGTGCTCTTCCTTATTTGGGCAGAACTTGCCGTTGGCATTTTCGGGACGCCCTTTGCAGGCTCATAAACACATTCTAAAAACACATAACCTTTAAAATAAAATTGGAACAATGAATAATAATAGTCCATTTGGGAGCGGTTGAGCTAGCGACTGCGCTCGAACGCACATTCAAACGAATCAAATTAATCTAGAAAATGAAAAACTATTTCATTTCATTTATACTCCTCCTTTTTATCGAATTTGCAATAGCCTATTTCCATTTCAACCCATTCATAAGAGGATTTTTGGGTGATGTACTTGTTATACTATTGTTGTATTCTTTCCTGAAAATTTTTATCAGAAACAATGTTGTCAAAACTGCGATCTCGGTTTTGGCTTTTGCCTTTTTTGTAGAAATGTTACAGTTTTTCAACCTTGCCGAAAAAATAAAAATCAAATCGGAAGTATTATTAACTATCCTCGGCTCAGTGTTTGATTTTTGGGATCTAGTTGCATATTTCCTTGGCTTTCTGCTTATTATATGTATTGAAAAACTTTTACAGAAAAATACACTTCAGGATTTTTTGAAATTTTAATATTTATCCTACTTTGCAACAAAAAAGCTTCAAAGTCTAACTATGCTTATTAAGAGATATTTATTCCTATTACTAGTATCAAGTTTCTATTTATCATATTCCCAATCCACTCGTATTGACGAATTTGGGAAACCTACCCAGCAGGAATTCAATCTTAAAAGTTATGAAGCCGAACCTGATGCTTCGGGTGTAATACTTTATGAATTAGGGAACTACTATGCTATTCCAATTATAAAAAGAACAACCGTAAGACTTGTGAAAGAAGTTCACAGAAAAATAAAAGTTTTTGATGCCAAAACGTTTGATTATGCCACAGTAGAAATACCTTTTTATAAAGGAAATGAATATTATGGGGAGGAAATAAAAGATTACAAAGCTGTAACACACAATGGCCCTGTTCAAAATTTTGTGCCGAACGAAGCGTTCTATAAAATCGAAAAATCTGGAGTTGGTGACATTCTAAAATTTACTTTTCCAAATGTTCAGAACGGCAGTATTTTAGAATATAAATACACAATCGTGAGTCCTTATTTTTATGATTTAGATGGATGGAATTTTCAGCATGAGCTTCCCACAATCCATAGTAGTTTTATATCAGAATTACCACTTCAATTTAGGTATAACCGAATTTTATATGGTCCTAAAAAATTGGCTGTTGAAAAAGCGCAACTAAACGAAAACGGATTTAGATTACCTTCAGATAATGGTTATGCTCCTACTGAAAAAAATATCTACGTAATGCGTGATATTCCTTCGTTTACCGAAGAAGCATATATGCTTTCCAAGAAAAACTATATATCTAGAATTGTCTATGAACCCCTGGCTTTTAAAGCTTTTTATGGTTTTGACCAAGTGTTCACACGCAATTGGGAAGACGTAGATTACCGCTTTGAAATCCGTAGTGATTTTGGGGAACAATTAACCAATAAAGGCTATTTTAAAAGGAAGCTACCTAATACCATACTCGACATCAAAGACGATTTGGAACGGGCAAAAGCGGTATATGGTTTTATTCAAGATAGTTATACATGGAACGGAAGATATTTCAATTATGGAATTAATGTTAAAGATGCATTCGATGACAAATTGGGTAGCGTTACAGCTATCAATATTTCCTTGGTAAATGCACTTGAAGCAGCTAAGTTAGATGCAAAGTCAGTAATCCTTTCTACCCGAAACAATGGACTGCCAACTGAGTTATATCCAATACTTTCCAATTTTAACTATGTTATTGCTGTATTAATGATAAATAATGAAATGATATTACTTGATGCTACAGATAAGCAAGCTCCTTTTGGTATCATTCCTTTTCGTGCTTTGAACGTCCAAGGCCGCGTAATGGATTTCAGAAAAGGAAGCTATTGGATGCCCATTGAACCTTTCAAACAAAACATGCTTTATGCAAACGCACAAATAACAGCAGATGCCAACGGTGATTTCTTTGGAAAAGTAAACCAAGCTAGTTATGGCTACATAGGGCTGGGAAAAAGAAATAGCATTGAAGAGGAAACCCTACAAGAGTACATAAAAAATCAAGAAAAAGACAAAGCAGGTATTGAAATTAAAGAATACCAAATAGAAGACCTCAGCAAAATAGAAAAACCGCTAAAAGAAAGCTACAATATTACCATAGTACCTGAAACCGTTGGCGATAAAGTGATTCTCTATCCGTTCTTCAACAAAACCTATATTTCTGAAAACCCCTTCAAAATGAAGGAGCGAAGCTACCCGATGGATTTTGGCTATCCATTTACAAACACCTATTTAATTTCCATAGACTTGGGAAATGTTTATGAAGTTGAACAACTCCCAAAAAGCAGAACCATTAAACTTCCAAATGATGATGGCGAATGCTTGGTTACTTATGTTGCCGAAGGAAACAAAATAAACATACGTTTCAATATGAAACTGAATGCCTATCGTTTTCCTTCAGATGCCTATCCGTCATTAAAAGAATTTTTCGGCACAATGATAACGATGCTGAAAGAAGAATCAATTGTATTAAAAAAAATATAAAGTCATCTTATTAAGCGTCCCTATTTTTCTCCTGAATTTTCCGTATGATGGCAGTAGCAGTTCGTCTTGGAATAAAACGCGGCAATTTTGAAAGAACCTTATTTAAATTTCCGGGAATAGCAACCACTTTCCCTTTCTGCATGGCTTCATATCCATATTCGGCAGCATCTTTTGCAGAAGCAATATTAAAGTTTATTTTGTTATCAGAAGCTTTCGCACCATCAGAAACTACCTCCTGAAAAGATGTTTTGGTCTGCCCAGGGCAAAGTGCTGTAACGGTGACGCCAGTTCCTTTCAATTCATTGGCAATCGCTTCAGAAAAGAAAAGGATATAGGCTTTTGTGGCATAATATAAAGCCATCAACGGCCCAGGCTGAAAGGCTGCCAAAGAAGACAGGTTCAATATTCTTCCGCTGCCGCGGGCAACCATTCCTTTTAAAACTAATTTGGTTAAGTGGGTAGTAGTAACTACATGTAGATTAAGCATTTCTGCATCCCGTTTCCAATCGGTTTCGCTGAAACTTCCAAAAGTGCCAAAGCCAGCATTGTTGATTAGCACATCTACTGGTTTGTAATCAATTGCTTGAAATATTTCATCCGCTACATTCGCTGTACTTAAATCTTTGTGTATCAACTGTATGTCTGAAGGATAAAGTGCTGTTATTTCATCTTTTGCTTCCTGTAGTTTTTTGAGATTTATATCTACCAAGATCAGGCTATAACCATCTTTAGCCATAAGCAAAGCCAGTTCAAAACCAAACCCCGAAGCAGCTCCAGTAATAAGTCCCACTTCTCCTTTATGCTTCATATTTTTCACTTAATCAGTTTGCTCATTTAAAATTCAATACCCACTAAAATCCACATATTCCTGAAGATATGCAAATCTCGGAGTTAGTTTGCCATCTTCGGTGGATATCTTGGCGCGTTGCAAAATGCCATCTTTATCGCCATTAAAGAATGCCGGGATTACGTTTTCCAAAAACATATCGCCAAAGCCTTCACTTGCGTCTTTTGGCAACTCGCATGGCAGATTATCAACTGCCATCACAGTAATTGCGCCAGGAGCGTCAAAAGCAGTTTCGCTTTCAGTCTTTGGATCGTAACCATAAAAAGGATCAGCAATAGTGGAAGACCGAAGCGTGCAAGCAATTGGGCCATCCACATCGCAGGAAATATCAGCTACCAAGTTTATATTAAATTCATGGCTTTTGGCATCTTCACGAGTGAAAAGATAGGGCGCGCCATTGCCATAGAAATGTCCAGTGATAAAGACATCGCTCACTTTGGCATACTTCATAAAATCGCTTTCGTAATCTTTAGGATCTTCGTAAAACTCATCTTTATCAAAAGCGCCACCGTCTTTGCGCTTGTTGTATTCTGTAACGTCTATAAGGCAATAAACGGGCTCATTGAAATCTTGTGAAAGATAATTGGCATCAGTAACCTCACGAATCTTTAAATGGTCTAATATCTCCTTAGCACCACGGGTTACTTTTCCGGTCCCAGATAGTATAATTTTTATATTCGGAAGGTTGATTTTATCCAATTCGGCTTTTACGGACTTCAAGTCTGGAAGGGTTTCCACTTTAGGAAGTGTAAACAGCTTATCGCGTAAACCCAAACCTCTAATGCCGTTGTAGGCACCCACCAAGCCAGCATAATACCCAAACCCAATCAGTCTGTGCTTATGCTCATTCACGATTGCTTCGTGGTCAAACATTTGAATGTTTTTACTTAACATTGCCTTCAACAATTTGCGGTTGTATGGCTGTTTTTTGATAATATGGCTAAAGTAGAAATATTTTTTATTCGGGATTAGGGCATCTACAGGCACTTCCTTTACACCCAACATTACATCTGCTGCCGAAACATCATCCATCACCTCAAAACCTGCATTTCGATATGCATCATCTGGAAAGATACGAACGTCAGAGCTTTCCACGATAATCTTGGCATCTGGAAACTGTTTTATGACTTCTTGGCACTTTTCCGGCGAAAAAACCACCCGACGATCTGGCGGGGTTTTGCGTTCTTTGATGATAGCAAAGGTTATTGGCATTTGGCATGTTTTTTGAGTAATTATTACGGTGGCAAAGATAGGGTTTTTCATGTATCTTTGCGGCCCGCGTTAGGGATTGAAGCGGCATCCTTTTTATTTTCAATAAAAAGATATAGCTGAAAGCCCGACCCGCCATGGGCGGGAAACGCCCAGACATTGATCTTTGAAAACACACTCAAGATTGGAATATTTTTCTTGAGATCCCTGCCTTCGCAGGGATTTGGGGCCGACTGGTTTTGACAGCGGGTCTTATTGTATTGTAAGCATGCCGAGCGCTGGGATATAGCTCGTTAATATCATATTTCACACTTTTTAAACGGCGAGAATAACTACGCCCTAGCTGCATAATCCGAATCATAGTAGGATGTGCCTCGGCCCACAAGGTGGGCAAGCAGGAAGTCACTCAACGGCCTTGGTTTACGGCGGTTGATATAGTGGCTTCGTAAAAGTAAACCTAGCAAGAGTAGGGCTTTGATGCTCTTGTGAAGCTCAAGTGAAGATAAGGGGTGCGTTGGTAGTTTTCGACCGGCAAGCCCACGAAAACCTAAATGAAAACTAAGCATGTAGAAAGCAGTATGGTTGCGCGTTTGGACGAGGGTTCGAATCCCTCCGGCTCCACCATAAAAAATCATAATAAGCCAAATAATAGCTTATTATGATTTTTTTACTTTAATATTTGTTTTATTTCCGTACGATTGTTTTCAGTTATTCAACTATGCCTAGTTTCTTTGTTTCTTCCAATAGATCGTAACTCGAAAACATCCGTAGCACATCAAAAACGGTACAATCCAAAAAATAAGTACCTTTAATTCCAAAACACTGTAATGAGCCGAGGTTTTGTAAAAGAAGGAGACCAGGAAGAAACCCCCATCATCCCTCCGCGCGCTGCACTGCCAGAGGGGGCCACCAATTATGTTACCCCCAATGGAATGAAATTACTCCAGGTGGAGCGAGAACATTTAGAACACGAACGCGCTACCCTCACCACCACCCACGAACAGCAAAGACGCATCGAGCTAGCGGTAATAAATGGCAAACTGGATCTTCTAAACGAACGCATTGCCTCCGCTCGGGTTTTAGATCCTGCCTCACAGCCCAAGGAAGAGGTACGCTTTGGGGCAACGGTTACCTATAAAATTAGCACCTCGCCTAGCCCACAGACTTTTCAGATTGTAGGTGTTGATGAGGCCGATGTGGCCAAAAAAAAAATTGCTTTTGTAGCACCCATAGCTGTGGCGCTAACGGGAAAAAGTATAGGTAATATAGTTTCGCTTAATATGGGGGGAGAGTTGCGTAAGTTGGAGGTGGTGGATATTCAATACGGCAATCTCAATTAATTCCTGCGTTATGTGAAGTTTAACCCACAATGGCGGCCCATTACGGATTATGGCTATAGTTCTGGAAAGTTAATTATTAAATTTGTCACCGTATTGTTATCTTGCAAATTATTATTAAAAACCTTTATAATGAAATTTCTACGCCTACTCTTTATCTTCTTATCCCTACCTTTATTCGCCCAGCAAGGCGGCATGTGGATCCCTTCACTTTTGGAAGGAATGAACGAATCTGAAATGACCAACCTTGGCATGAAAATGACTGCCAAGGATATTTATGATGTTAACAACGCCAGCCTAAAAGATGCCGTGCCGCACTTTAACGGAGGTTGTACTTCTGAAATTATTAGCAACCAAGGACTTTTGCTTACCAATCACCACTGTGGCTATTCCCAAATACAGAGCCATTCATCTCTGGAAAATGATTATCTAGAAAACGGGTTTTGGGCGATGAGCTTAAAGGAAGAACTACCAAATCCGGGGGTTACAGCTAGTTTTATGGTGCGAATTGAAGATGTAACCACTCAAGTAATGACTGGCATTACAGAAGCAATGACCGAAGCTGACAAACAGAAAATAATAGAGATAAACATTGCCAATGTTACACAAAATTCTCCTAAAGAAGCGTGGCAGGAAAACCGAATACGTACTTTTTATGAAGGCAATCAATATATGCTTTTTGTAGTGGAAACTTATAAAGACGTTCGTTTAGTTGGTGCGCCACCTTCTTCTATAGGCAAGTTTGGGAGCGACACCGACAACTGGATTTGGCCACGCCATACTGGTGACTTTTCTCTTTTCAGAATTTACGCAGATAAGAACAATCGTCCTGCGGAATATTCCGAAGACAATGTGCCTTATACCCCAAAACACTTCTTGCCCATTTCTTTGGATGGTGTAGCCGAAAATGATTTTACATTGGTCTTCGGTTATCCGGGAACTACTGATGAGTATTTACCTTCGATAGCAATTGAGCAGGTTATTAAAACTATCAATCCGGCCCGAATTGCCATTCGCGATGCTGCCTTGGTAATTCAGGACAAGTATATGCGTGCCGATCCGCAGATTAAGATTCAGTATGCTTCCAAATATGCACGCATTGCCAACTATTGGAAGAAGTGGAAAGGCGAAACACTTGGTTTAACAAAAAGTAATGCCGTGGGTATAAAAAAGCAACAAGAAGGTGCGCTTACCGCACAAATAAACAAAAAAGGAAAGCAGCAGGAATACGGCCAGATATTACCTCAATTTGAACAATACTACACTCAGATTGAACCATATACACTTGCCCGTGAGTATTTCCTAGAAACCGTACTGAGAAATGTGGAACTACTACGTATGGCTTACCAAGCTTACCAACTAAAACAGGTTTATGAAAACCGTGGCACTCAATCTTTTGAGGATAGAAGAAACAATCTTATTGAAAGAGCGGAAGGCCACTACAAAAATTATAGTGCGCAAGTAGATAAAGAGGTTTTTGAAGCTTTAATTGCGCTTTACACGAAAGGTGTGCCACAACAGTTTTTACCTACTTCTTTTAAAAGTATGCACGCACAGCAATTGACCGAGGACGTTTATAAAAATTCTGCTTTTGTAGATTATACTTCGCTAAAGAGATTAATGGAAGGCGATGCCGAAACAGTAATAGCAAAGTTGAACAGTGACCCAGGTTTTAAAGTGGTAGCTGAAATGGCGGACAGCTATTTTGAAAAAGTAGCACCTAAATATGAAGAATTGGAGTTAAACATTTCTGGTCTGGAGCGAGATTATATGAAGGCTTTGTTAGAGCTTAGTCCAAAAGACGCGCGTATTTTCCCGAACGCCAACAGCACCCTGCGTGTTACTTACGGAAAAGTGGCTGGCTACTCTCCTGCAGATGCTATTTATTACGAACCCGTAACCCACCTTGAAGGCATTATTCAGAAATACGTTCCAGGTGATTATGAGTTTGATGTACCTCAAAAGCTAATTGATCTATACCAGGCTAAAGATTATGGCCAGTATGGAGAAAACGGCAAGATGCCCATCAACTTTATAGGTACCAACCATACCACTGGCGGAAACTCGGGAAGCCCTGCTATTGATGCCTACGGAAATTTAATAGGACTAAACTTTGACCGCGTGTGGGAAGGAACTATGAGCGATCTCTATTACGACCCTGCCCTATCTCGTAACATTATGGTGGATGTTCGCTATGTGCTTTTTATAATCGATAAATACGCCGGTGCTAAGAATTTGATTGATGAGTTGAAGTTGGTACATCCAAAAAAGGAAATGGGAAAAGGAAAAAAGAAGAAGTAAATATACTGTCTGGTTGAGTGCAGTCGAAACCTACTTCATCAGCCAAAAGTTCTCAACTGCGTTCGAACAGTTTTATAAAGCCACAAATCCACGAATAATTAAAAAAACTATTCGTGGATTCGTTGTTTTATATGCTATTTTATTTTAAGCCTCTCGCCTTTAGCATAGGCTCAATTTTAGGGTCGCTTCCGCGCCAGTCTTTGTACATTTTTTCAAGTTCCAATGTATTTCCTCTTGAAAGAACCATATCGCTAAAACGCTGGCCGTTTTCACGAGTTAAGCCTCCGTGGGTCTCGAACCAGTTGTAGGCATCGTGATGCAAGCATTTCTGTCCACGAATAAGAATAATAACCCGCGGCATATCCTCCTGCAAAAATATGTGAAAAATATGTGGAACGGTATCGTGGTGGAACGGCGTGTACTACATCAAGTTTGGTTTTGTTCAAGGCTTCATTTTCAAAAGCATTTACATCTTCAATTTTTTTATCGGCTGAAACGATGTGCCATTGCATATCTAAATTTGAGCCTGCTAAATTCTCCGTTAGGCTATACCCTTGGTTGAAGGTCCCTGAATTTTTAATTTTATCAATCAATGCCTGCGGAATTTGTTCGCCGGTTTTATAATGAATGGCATAATTTTTCAACACTTCTGGATACAATGCCCAGTTTTCATTGAACTGTGAAGGAAACTCAACAAAATCGCGTGCAACGGCAGTTCCCGAAAGCGAAGGATACTGTTGGTTTGCAAAGAAACCGTGAAGCGCATGCCCAAACTCGTGGAACATGGTTGATTACTTCATCATAGGTTAACAAAGCAGGTTCATTGCCAGCTGGTTTTGGAATAATTCATCACATTATATATTACCGGCTTTTTATTGTACAGTTTAGATTGGGTAACAAAATTGTCCATCCAAGCGCCACCACTTTTGCTGGGTCGTGCAAAATAATCTGCGTAGAAAAGCCCGAGCGGCTCGCCATTCTCTTCAAAGAGCTCATAAACCTTTACATCTTCTTGATATACGGGAATATCCGTTCTTTCCTTATAAGTAATTCCATATAGCTTATTTGCAGCATAAAAAACGCCTTTTTCCAAGACGTTGTTCATTTCAAAATAGGGTTTTATTTGATTTTCATCAAGATCGTATTTTTCTTTTCGCACCATTTCGGCATAGTAATTCCAATCCCAAGGTTCCAGTGTAAAATCTTGTCCTTTGGATTTTATCATTTTCTGAATTTCATCAGCTTCGGCCTGTGCTTTGGCGGTTGCTGCAGGAATAAGTCCGTTGAAAAATTTATCTACATTTTCTGGTGTTTTGGCCATGGTTTTTTGAAGCCTCCATTCGGCATAATTATTAAAGCCCAATAATTTTGCTTTTTGGGCGCGTAGCTCTACAAGTTCCTTAATTATTTCCCGGGTATCATTGGCAGACCTTGATCGGTTCTATGCCAAGCTGCTTTAAAAAGTTTTTCCCTGACTTGCTCTATTGTCCATGGACTGCAACAAAGGTTGTTGGGTAGTGTTTTGCAAGGGAATTGTCCAGCCCTTGCCATCTTTGTTTTCTTTTGATTTCAGAAATCTTCAGACAACTCCTGCAAGTTCCTCTTTATTTGTAAATGTTACCGCCCCAGCATTGTTGGCTCCAAAAGCGTTTTGCCAAATTTAGTTGTAAGCGTCGCTATTTGTGAATTGTATTGCTTTAGTTTTTCTTTGTCTTCTGAAGAAAGGTTTGCTCCAGCTATTTCAAAATCTTCGTAATAATTTTCAAGCAATTTTAAGGATTCCGCATCCAGATTTAGTGATTCCTTTTTATCATATAATGTTTTGAAACGTTTGAATAGATTTCTCATTTAAATAAATCATATCATTTTGGGCCGCAAACTTTGGAGCCATCTCTTCTTCTACCTTTTGTAGGGTATCATTTGTATTTGAACCAGCTAATGCATAGAATATTTGGGAAGCCCTGTTTAAAAGCTTACCACTTTTTTCAAGGGCGAGAACGGTATTATCAAAAGTGGGTTCTTCGTTCATTGTTGGCAATTGCTTCCACAGCATTCTTTTGTTGCTCAATCCCTTCCATCATTGCTGGCTGGAAATGTTCATCTTTAATGTTAGAAAAATCCGGCGATCCGTAGGGCAATGTACTTTCGGAAAGTAGCGGGTTTTCATTATTGTTCATCTGTTCTTCACTTTTGTTTGGGTTATCTTTTTCTTTGGAATTGTTGCAAGCCAGTACAAGGATTGTAAGTGCTAAAAAGGTAATTGCTTTTTTCATTTTTGTTTCTTCTTTTAAAAGGAAAGGTAAAGATACTTAAATAACTAAATAAGCATTCTTAATACATTTAAATACAAAAACCCCCTCAGCAAAAGCTGAAGGGGTTTCCTAATTTTGGTTGGTTATTTGGTGATTACTCTTTAATCAAGCGTTTCACAGTGCTTGCACTGTCACCAATAATCTGTACCATATAAACTCCGGAAGCAAGCGATGAAACATCTACCGCTTTCTCACCTTGCATAGTGCGAAGGTCTATCTGGCTTACCAGTTTTCCGTTTATGTCAAAGATCATCATTTTCTCAAGAGAGATATTGGTCTTGTTCACAAGGTTAACCACGTTGCCTGCTGGGTTAGGGTATAGCGCCAAACCTGCTTCAAGGTTATTTGAATCAACACCTAGGATAGTCTCTACGGTTAGTTCAAAATCACAGGTTGAAGTATTTCCGTACTCGTCAGTAGCAGTCATCGTGATGGTGTAAGTTCCATCAGGCAATGGGGTGCCCGGAGCAGGATCCTGTGTGGTGATTGTTACAGGATCTGTACAGTTGTCATCCGCAGTTGCCTCGCCAGTAGCGAAGTAATCTGGCAGGATGTAGAACAGGTTACCAGCTCCCGGATCAACCGTTTGGTCTGCCGGACAGGTAAGTTCTGGACCTAAAAGATCTACAACCGTAATCACTGAAGTACAAGATGCAGTGTTTCCACTGGCGTCACTTGCAAATACGGTTACTGTAATAGGCGTTCCTATATCTGCACAACTTACTGTAGGTACATCAACAGCCAATACTGTTATTCCACAAGCATCGAAGGACAACGGACCACCGGGAATTTCTGTAAAGAAAGCATCCCCATCAGATTCAGTCAAGGTAAGCATCCAGTTGGCCGGGTCAAACTGACCGTCGAAACCTGGCATAAAGTTGCTGATAACGGTTTCGTTATTTCCAAATACGTTATCGTCTGTTTGAGAACGGAACCCAAACACATCGCCCGGTGCAACAGCAACAGCAGCGCTTCCTGATTGGTTTCCTAACAAAGGATCTGTCAGTTGGGTGTACGTACCGTTCAATAAATATCCAAAGCTATCAAAACCAGGAACATCGTTTGAGGTATAATCCCAATCAAAGGTAACAGCGGCAGCTTCCGTAACGTTTACTGTAAAGTCAGTAAACCCTTCATTACCGGATTGGTTATCACTACCAATTACCATCACCTCATAGGTTGTTGGCATAGAAGCTAACAGTGCATTCGGATCAACAGTAGCTGTACCGTCAGGACCCAATTCAATTGTAGCATCTTGACAAACTAGTACCGGAGGAGTGTTATCTATCACATTTACAGTAGCGATACAGGTATCAACGTTTCCGCTGTCATCGGTAACGGTAACCTCTATTTGGTTCTCGCCAAGGTCGGCACACGTAAAGTCAAGATCACCACCACCACCGCCTACGATGTAGTTGATAGTTCCGTTCCAAACGCGTGGATTGAATACCGATCCAGAGAAAAGTCCTGCAACGGCAGATCCCAATGATACGGATAGATCAGCATTTGAAAAGTTCTGGTTGCTTCCATCACCATTGGTATAGTTTTGACCAGAGTCAGTTACAATCGCAATACCGTAAGTGGTATTTGCAGTTAAGGTAACAGGTGTTCCAAGAACAGCGTTGCTCGGCATATCGATGCCCAAACCAGTTCCTGTGCCAGATGCTGCGGGAGCTCCCCAAGCAGCTGCGTTGGTCTCATTGCCTACATAAGTCCCCACTAAGGTATACATATCAAGGTTGAAGGCGGACGTTCCGTCAATGTTAACATCGATGTCGGTAACCTCAATGTCGTTCGGTCCAACGGTAAGATCATACATTACAGTCCATCCTGCTGATCCACCATTGTTGGAAGCAAATAGGGTAGAAAGTGATCCCATAGTTCCACCACCACCGCCACCGGCGGTAATTGTATAGCCACAGGCCTCGTTGACGCCCGTAACAAGATCGTTCGGATCTACACTGGCCATTCCGTTCGCATCAAGGTAAACGTCAAGGCCGCCACCGGCTGAAACCTCATATTCTAACAAGAAGTTGTCAACACCAGCTCCCCAGCCCCATTCTCCATTATTGTCATCAAAGGTCCATCGCACCTGGAACGCAGCATTTGCTAGCGCGGAAACATCAAAGGATTCGGTCTGGATGTCCGGGTCAAGGTCCTCATCATAAAGAGCAATCTGTTGCCAAGCGGCCCCATCCCATGCTTCAACAGTGAAGGTCTGTATGCCAGACTCCTGGAAGGCCACATCATAGCCCATCGTTGCATTGGAAGCTCCCGTAAGGTCATATACCGCAGAGAGAAGTGTTACGTTACTGGCCGGTGCACCGGACCCACAATCGTCGTCGTCAAACAACATTGCAAGGGTTGGGAAATCATCACCAGTAGGCATATCCCCACTGTTTATCCAGTCGCAAGTACCGGTGTTTACTACCGTTGACCATCCTGCAGGAAGGCCAGCCTCAAAATCCTCAGATTCCGAAACGTTCGCGATCCCGCCGATACAGAATATTTCGGGCGCGGTAACGTCCTGAACGGTAACGGTAGAGGTACAGGTTGAGGAATTACCGGCGGTGTCGGTAACGGTAAGGGTCACCGTGTTTGCACCCGTCATAGAGCAATCGAACGAGGAAACATCCAGGCTCATAGAGGCAATGGCACAGTTATCGGTAGAACCGTTGTCCACATCTGCAGCGGTAATTGTTGCCATTCCAGAGGCGTCAAGGTCTACTGTTATATCTTGGCAAACTGCCACAGGATCTTCGGCATCCAGCACGGTGACCATAAAGTCACAGGTGGCCGTGTTGCCATCGCTATCCGTTACAGAAAGTGTTACCATCGTATCACCGACCGCAAACGTACTTCCACTAGGGGGAGTGGCTATAATATCTCCAGAGATGTTGCCATCCTCAATGTCATCGGCAATACCTATAAAGTTTGCTACCCCACTACAGAGGCCTCCGGTATTGTTGATGGTTATATCGCCGGGACAGGTAATGGTAGGTGGGTTGCCCACAACGAGTATTTCACTGAAGTTTATGCAATAGCTCAATAATGTTCCACTGTCACCTCCTGTGTCATCACAGATGCTTAGGGTCCAGTTCCCGTTGATTGGTTCTCCCGCAAAAGTAGTGGCAAAGGTTCCGCCTTCTGCCTGGAATGTACCT
The DNA here is from genome assembly GCA_963789545.1 of uncultured Flavobacteriaceae bacterium. Lineage (GTDB taxonomy): Bacteria > Bacteroidota > Bacteroidia > Flavobacteriales > Flavobacteriaceae > Aequorivita. Next base: position 38,645 of record CAWBKZ010000005.1, read on the forward strand.
GTAAAGGGGGCGGCACCGGTAGTAATAAGAGGCGCTCCGTCCATAAATACGGTGTTTGTGTAGTTGTCTCCAGAACCACCATTGTCGCTGGAAAGATCAAGGGAAGTTCCCATTGGCGATACCAGGGTAATGTCCAAATCGCTATCCCAGGTGTGGTTAAGGTTAATCTCAACGCTATCAAGGGTATAATCCCCCGCTGCAGCTCCAATGGTTCCAGTCGCGGAAACGTTGGCAGGTGAAGTGGTTGGGCCACCAACACATGGAAAACCACCAGTTCCTGTTACAGGAATAGGCTGGGGGTTGCCAGTGCCGCATTCAGTAACTGGGCCGCCAGCTGCTGCATTAAAGCTAATATCCATCATTAAATCTGGTCCCACGCCAGAAATACCACAGGTGGCTGCAGTTCCCCAAGTAGGACATGCTCCTCCTATAAGACCATCGGGATCCTGGAACAAAAAGACACTGCCATTTCCATCATTAGTAGAAACCCAACCCCATTGGCCAAAAGTACCAAAGGCCATCACAGCTTGAATACTCATCCAATAAGTTGTTCCAGAAGTTAGTACAGGAGCACCAGTTGGCGATAATGAAAAAGATGGATTGCCTGGTCCTGCTATAGAGCCAGGGAAATTTTCTGTAAAAACCACGCTACCAGGAACCCCAGCAGCATCGTCATATATTGTCATTTGGATACTAATAGACGGATCGTCTAAAGTAGTCCCACCACCAAAAAATGCACCTGTGACATCTATTTGGCAAATAGATGCATCTTGTGCACCAACCATAAAATCATCAGCACATTGAAGTGTAGCATTACCAAAATCTGGAAAGATTTGGCTGGCCGCTGCATTAGATGGAGCTACAGAATTTGTGTAATTTGGCAATACGCCATCACAAGCAACCATATTTGAAACATTATTCCCAAAATCGGAATTTTGAAAATTGTATCCAATAGGCACAGTACCCGTTGCTTGGAGTCCGTTTGTTCTATTTTGTCCATTGACGAGTCCAAAAAAACTGGATATCAACAGAAAAACAGAAATTAATGTAATTCTTTTCATAAAATTGTTAATTTAAATTAATAGTTAAAATGTCGTTAAAAATACTTTTTTTTATCCTAAAAGCCAAATAAAGGCATCAACTAAAATTTCATATATTTATGGATTAATTAAGAAACTCAAGAAAAAAATAATCCCAATCTATTTAAATATCTGCCTATAAGGTAATTAACGTATTATATTATGAAAACCTCAATTGTACCAATTATTTTCTCGCTGCTTTTATTTTCCTGTTCACAACCTTCAAAAAAAGGAAATGATTTAGCATATACTGATAATGCAACTACTTTGTATTCAAAAATAACCTCGGAACAATCAAACATTAAGTTCAGGAACACTTTAGTAGAAACTATGGAGTTTAATTTTTTAAACTATACCTATATCTACACCGGCGCCGGGGTTGCTGTAGGCGATGTTGACAATGATGGGCTGCAAGATATTTATTTAGTCTCCAATTTTGGTCCCAATAAACTTTATAAAAACAAAGGAAATCTAAGTTTTGAAGATATAACCACAGCTTCAAAAACTGAGGATTACAAAGGATTTTCTACTGGTGTGATTATGCTGGATATAAATAATGATGGGTGGCTTGACATATACGTTTCAAAAGCAGGCTCCCTAAATGATGACAATGCCCGCAGAAACCTACTTTTTGTAAATCAAAAGAATGGCACTTTTGCTGAAGAAGGAAAAAAATGGGGCGTGGATGATCCAGGTTACACCACCCAAGTGTACCAACTTGACTATGACAAAGATGGCGATTTAGATCTTTACGTTGTAAACTATCGGTATGATTTTAAGAACAATACAAAAATTAGCGGTGAAATTCAACATCAAATTGAAGAAACCACCAGTGACCAACTTTACAGAAACGATGGGAATGTTTTTACAAAAGTAACAGGAGAAGCTGGAGTATATAATAAGGCCTGGGGCCTAAGTGCCACTGTTGGTGATTTTAACAATGACGGCTGGGAAGACATCTATATTGCTAATGACTTTCTTGAACCAGACTTTATGTATATAAACCAAAAAAACGGTACTTTCAAAAATGAAATTAATAGCCGCATGAACCATATTTCCTTCAACAGCATGGGTTCTGATTATGCAGATTTGAATAATGATTTATACCCAGACCTCATTACGCTGGATATGGCCGCGGAAAATTACGCCCGTAGCAAACAGAATATGGCCTCTATGAATTCTGAAAATTTTTATAAAATGGTGGAGGTAGGTTATCACCACCCTTATATGGCAAATATGTTGCATTATAATTTAGGCAATGGTAAGTTTATGGAAGCCGCACAATTAAGTGGCGTCGTAAAAACTGACTGGAGCTGGGCGCCCCTTATCGCAGATTATGACAACGACGGTCTAAAAGATATATTTGTTTCAAATGGAGTTGTAAAAGATTACGCTAATCAAGATTTTAAAAACAATCTTAAGCAAAAAAACGCTAATGGAGAATCTATGACTATCGAAGAGGTAAAGGCAATGCTTCCCTCGCAAAAGTTAGATAACTACATCTTTAAAAATAATGGCGACCTCACCTTTACTAAAATGATGAAAGATTGGGGATTGGAAGACCCTTCATTTTCAAACGGCGCAGCCTATGCTGATTTTGATAACGATGGAGACCTAGACTTAGTTGTTAATAACCTTAATGATGAAATAGGTTTATATAAAAACAATGCCAACAACAACTTCATTCAAATAAAACTAGACGGACCTATAACCAATACATTAGGTATTGGTGCCAAAGTGTATGTAAAAAAAGCCGACACAATACAATTACAACAGCTTTATCTTTCCCGCGGCTATGAATCTTCGGTATCAAATATTCTTAATTTTGGAATTGGCTCTTCTAAAATAGATGAAGTTGCCGTACAATGGCCAGATGGAAAAATTTCAAGAATAGTTTCTCCTAAAATAAATAATAGACTAACTGTAGCTTATAGTGCAGCAACTCCAGGAACAATCTCCTATCATAATCTACCTTCTAAAAAATTCTCCATTAACCCTGCAACGATAGGCATTGATTATATGCAGAAAGAGAACGATTTTGATGATTTCTCGCTTCAACTTCTCATTCCGCAAAAGCAGTCCACAAAGGGAACGGGAATCGCTGTAGCTGACGTTAATGGTGATGGGTTGGATGACTTTTTCGTAGGAAACGCCGCCGGTGCTGAAGCTGCTTCTTATATTCAAAAAGCGGACGGCACTTTTACAAAAACCAACGAAGCACTTTGGAAAAACAACGCAAAATACGAAGATGCAAACGCAATATTTTTTGATGCTGATGGTGATGGCGACCAAGATTTATATGTGGCAAGTGCAGGTTATGAATTGGATGAAAACAGTCCTCTTCTGCAAGACAGATTATTTATCAATGATGGTAAAGGAAATTTTTCTTATAAAAAAGAAGCCTTGCCAACTATGTTGATTTCCGGAAAAAGTGTTGTTGCTGCTGACTACGACGGTGATGGCGATATGGATTTGTTTGTGGGCGGAAATGTAGTTCCAAAAAAATACCCAACCACTCCCCGCTCTTACCTTCTTAACAATGAACAAGGAGTTTTTAAAGATGTATCTGAAGAAAACCTTTCCCTTAAAGAAATAGGAATGGTTTCTGAAGCCATTTTTACAGATTATGACAACGATAAAGATTTAGATCTATTGGTAATCGGCGAATGGATGGCCCCCACTTTTTTCACTAATAACAATGGGAAGTTTAGCAAAAACGAAAAAATTAAAGGGCTTGAAAACACTGAAGGTTGGTGGTTTAATGTAAGTTCCGCAGATTTAGATGGTGACGGGGATCAAGATTATGTGTTAGGAAACATAGGCGGAAACAATAAGTTTCACCCTTCAGAGAAAAAACCACTTTATATTTCGGCAAAAGATTTTGATAATAATGGAACTTTTGATGTGGCGATGAGCAAAATAAGTAATGGAAAAATTGTTCCCGTAAGAGGAAAAGAATGCAGTAGTCAACAAAATCCTTTTTTATTGGATAAAATTAAAACCTATAAAGAATTTGCCAATCTAGAGTTTAAAGATATTTATGGTGAAGATGAACTGAAAGACGCCTTTAAGTTAATTGCTCACCAATTTAAAAGTGCAATTATCTTTAATGATGGAAATGGTAAATTTAGAGTAATGGAATTACCAAATGAAGCGCAAATGGGTCCTACAATGGCTACTATCATAAAAGATTTCAACAATGATGGGAATCTTGATATTGTGGGTGTTGGCGGTCTCTATGATGCGGAAGTTGAAACCATCCGCTATGACAGCAACTACGGCTATGTATTGCTTGGCGATGGAAAAGGCAATTTTAAATATTCGAAAGAATATGTGCCGTTTATAGACAGCGATGCAAAAAACATGAAACCCATTAAAATCAAAGGTGCTGAAATGTTTATGGTTGTGAGTAACAACGCACCTTTACAGATTTTTAATTTTAAATCCTAAGTTTTTAAAAAAACGGGCGGTATTGTTCCACCCGAAAATCGATTGTAGTTTTTTCAGGAAACTTATCTTTCATCTTTTTATAAGAAGCAAGACTCCCCACTGCCCTATTTGCAGCTCCCGAAGGTGCAATTAGCGAAACTGTTTTTATTGTTCTGCCCGTTTCAGGAAGTTTAAATTCATGAATACGCGGTAGTTTATTAGAAATCAATTTTAATTGGATTTTGTATTCTTTTAAATTTCTTCGGAAGAAATATTCTGGGCCATTTTTGCTGTTTCCCCCTGTAAAAAGAAGGGTATCAACTTTAGGGTTTTGCTGAAGTACTGCAACCAAATCGCGCAGTTCCACCTCCAGCATTCCAATATCAGACGCATCTACTTTTTCACGTCTTGCGGAAGCAACCATATCACAGATACCTATACCCCTTTTTCTAAGAAAATATTCGCGTTGTTCAATTGCTTCAGCGGTTGTTTCAAACTTTAAATCCAAGCCGAAAATTTTATCGAGGATTAACCATAATTGTCCGTCACGGCTCCCATAGCAAAAGTCAACATCGCCTTCTTTCAATTCGCCCGTTGTAAATCGCGGTGGCGGCAAGGTGCCTACAATTAGTTTGGTTGCGGTTTCGGGGATAAACGGCGGGTATGGGTGGATGTGGTGGAACAAAAGGGATTTTATTTTAACAATTTTACATTTTTGAACTCTGAACTTTATACTTTTAACTTACCGGATAAAAACAGGCTCATTCTCCTTTTGTGTATATTTTTCGCTATAACCATAACCGTCATAATCAAACGCCTTCAATTCATCCAATGTTTTCACATTTTTATCAATAACAAAGCGCGCCATACTACCGCGGGCTTTCTTGGCGAAGAAAGAGATTATTTTCAATTCACCATTTTTAAAATCCTTAAAAACTGGAGAAATAACAGGCACCTTCAGTTTCTTTTCGTCTATGGCATTAAAATATTCTACACTCGCGAGGTTTAAGAAAAGCTCATCGTCCTTCAATTCCTTATTCAGCGTTTCGGTAAGCGTTTTTTTCCAAAAGGAATACAAATCCTTTTTTCGGTTTATAGTAAGTTTGGTTCCCATCTCCAAGCGGTAAGGCTGAATTAAATCCAAAGGCCGCAACAGCCCGTACATTCCTGAAAGAATTCGTAATGAATCCTGCAACAAATCCAACTTTTCCGAAGGAATACTGTAGGCATCCAAACCTGTGTAAACATCGCCAGCAAAAGCATAGACTGCGGGTCGGGAATTTTCTTTTGTGAAAGGAGTATCGAATTCTTTGTAACGTTGGTAATTGAGTTCGGCAAGCTTATCGCTTATGTCCATCAACTTGCCGATAGCTTTTTTGCTTTTACGTTCCAGTTTGTTGTTTATTAATTCCGCTTCTTCCAAAAATTTGGGTTGGGTGGCGCGGGTGGTGGGAAGTTTTGATTCAAAATCCAGCGTTTTTGCTGGGGAGAGTACTATTTTCATTAAATTTTCTTTGCTTCAAAAATAACGAAAGCAATTTAGAATTATGAATTCTGAATTCTGAATTTTTACTTAATTCTCCTTACCTGAGTTGTAAAACTCAAACCTTACGAGCCGCGAAGTGAAGTCTTGATTGCCTCAAAAAGCGGCTCGGGAGTTGTTGCTTTAATAATCCATTCAAAAATAAAATTGGCCCCGCTTTCTCCATGCTCATCAGTTTCGTCTATAACTATTTCCACGGTTTCCATAGGTATTATAAGATTGGTTTTTTAAAATAATGGCGAATCAGTTGTCGGGTACCGTAATAATCAGCTTTTGAAATATAAATCGTATCGGTTTGACTCACCTTGCGCAAACTTACCATTGCCGTAAGGTTGGGGGATTTTTCCAACAAAAACTATAAATATGTGAATAGATGCGCAAACAGGTCGTTCTTGTTTGCGGCAAATTTTTTTAATTCCCCAAAGTTTCACCATCAACGTAATGATCTTCCCAATGGTTGCGTTGATACGAGCTTATTTCCTTTTCGTTTTCAAAACCCAACACCAACCCGAAAAGAAACAAAACGATCGAAAATTGCATTATTAAAGAAAATTTCCATTGCTTACTATTTTGATTTAAAGCTACGCTGCCAACTTTAAAATATAAAGTTTATTCTAAATCATTTCTAAAGTCAACTGAAAACTTCTCCACTTAATATAATTTGATTGCTTTTGCTTCACATTTTGTAGCTTCACATTTTCAAATTCCAAATAATTGTGTTGAAAACCGCCTCTTTTCCAATTTACACCGAAATACGTAAAAATCCATTATTGGTTTGTTATGAATTGCCGGCAAAAGTTTTTGAATACCCCTTTTTTAACGATGGCGCCTCAAGGGTCAGACTCCCAAATTCCATTAGAAAAGAACTAGATTTAAACTCTGAAACCGTTATAGAAAGTACAGTTTCATTACAGCTTAAAGGTTTTATTTTCCACACTTCGCACTGCGGTTCCACGCTTTTGGCAAATATGCTGAAGGCCTCAAAAAAGACAAGGGTCGTTGCTGAAACCGAAGCTATAAACGGGCTGTTGCTTTCTGCGGTATTTTATGATTTGGATGAAAAAACACTTATAAATAATTTAAAAACCATAATTAAGGCCTATTTGCAGCCGCTAGATGAAGCGGAACAAGTTGTTTTTAAACTTACTTCTTGGAATGTTTTCTTTATCGAACTTTTCCAAAAAGCATTTCCAGAAACTCCTTGGGTTTTTATTGACAGAAGAACAGAAGAAGTGGTTGCAAGCCTTTCAAAATCGGGACGGGGTTTTGTGGAATGGTTTTATCATCCTACAGTTTTGCTTCAGAATTATTTTTTAGGTGAAAAAAAACAGACTGAATCCTTGGAGAAATATTTATTGGTAATGGTTGAAGCGCATAAAAATGCTGCTGAAAAAGCGCGATTGGAACAAAGCTTATTTTTAAAATATCCTTCATTTATAAACGAGATTGAAAGAGAGATTCTACCACATTTCAACTTAAAATACACTTCAAAAGAACTGCAAACCGCTGAAGAAATAAAACGATATGACGCAAAGAGTTTTCAGAATAAAACTATTTTTGTTAAGGAATGAAAAACACAAAAATAGAGCTCCGCACCGTAAACGTTACACGTTACATCACCCCTTTGCGTGAAGGCGGTTCGCTGCCTGCCTTGGCCGAAGCGGATGATGATTTTAAATACGTTTTAAAATTTCGCGGTGCGGGACACGGTGTAAAAGCGTTGATTGCGGAATTATTAGGAGGTGAAATTGCACGTGCGTTGGGCTTGCGGGTTCCCGAATTGGTTTTTGCAAACCTCGATAAAGCATTTGGCAGAAGTGAAGGCGACGAGGAAATACAGGATCTATTAAAAGGCAGCCAAGGTCTTAACCTTGCGCTCCACTTTCTTTCGGGAGCGCTTACGTTTGATCCCGTAGTCACAAAAGTTGAAGAGAAATTGGCATCCAAAATCGTTTGGCTTGATGCGTTTACAACCAATATTGACCGAACTGTGAAAAACACCAATATGCTCATCTGGCATAAGGAACTCTGGCTTATTGACCACGGCGCAACATTTTATTTTCACCATTCTTGGAACAATTGGAAAAAAGTTGCTTTAAGTCCATTTACATATATTAAAGATCATGTTTTATTGCCCGACGCATCAAGGGTTGAAGATATAAATGAGGAAATGATCGCGCTATTGCCAAATACTAAACTGAGGGAAATAACCGACCTTATCCCTTCCGAATGGTTGGATTGGGAAGGGTCTGAAATGAAGATTGAAGAGATAAGGGAAGTGTATTACCAGTTTTTGGTAATAAGAAGAAACAATTCAAACAATTTTGTAAAACAGATTCAAAATGCCAGGGAAATACTTGTATGAATATGCAGTAATACGTTTAGTACCTCGTGTAGAACGCGAGGAATTCCTTAATGTGGGTATCATTCTTTTTAGCAAGGAAGCAAAATACCTGAATTGCAAACACCAAATTGATACATCAAAACTAAATCTCTTTTCTTGCGAACTGGAAGTGGAAGAGATAGAAAACAATTTAAAAGCTTTTGAAAAAATATGCTCTGGCTCCAAAGATGGTGGGCCAGTATCGCAATGGGATAAACCCGACAGATTTAGATGGCTCACAGCGCAGCGCAGTTCTTCATTGCAAACCTCGCGACCGCACAACGGCTTCAGTAATGATTTGGATAGTACCTTGGAGAGGCTTTTTTTGGAATTAGTCCTTTAAGGAATATTTACTTTTGAATTTGAACAACTTCCCCTTGATAAGAAATAGTTCCTCGGTCATTACTGCTTATGGTAAGTGTAGCATACCCAGAATCACTCACTGACAAAGAGATTTCATACGTGTCATTTTCCGTATTTACGGTTGTACTTACTTGGTATTCCCCCGTTTTTTCAATAGTGAAATTTTCAGGTTTTCCTTTAAAGCGCATTCCTTTATCGCGACCCAAAGCCATTCCACTATATGCCCTGCCGTAAAAAGGCATATTGCTTATTGCCATTTCGGGAGTAAAGGTTATTGAATAATTACTTCCAACCAAATTTTTAGTAGGCCCACTTAATGGAATTGCAGTATTTGCAATAAACTCAAAGTTTTTTGAATTCAATAGTGTTTCAATGGAAGTTTGCTCTTTTTCAGTTTCATTCTGTGCGAAGACATTTCCGAAAATAAAAAAGACGACTACAGCTGAAAAAATTCTAAGTGCTTTCATGGTTTTTTTAATCATAAGCAGCGCAAGTTTTGTGCCAGTAGTAAGCTTCCAAAACTAAATACTGATTATTCTTTCCAGTCCTGCAGTTCCTTTAAATAAATATACGATTCCACAAAATCAACCTGCTCCTGTCCAGCCATTTTTTCAAGCAGATTTAAAGCCGAAATATAGCTCACCAGATTTCCGTTTGAGGAAAGAAACTTTCCATCTTCCACGTATCTAACAACGCTGTCATCTTGAACCTTTAGGTTTGGAAATGCTTTTTGAAGCTCTTCCCCCCCTCCAATCCAAGTCACAATTTTTTTTCCGTCCGCAATTCCGGATTCACCAATTAAATGTGCGCCTGCGCAGTTGCTTACGGTATATTTTGTGTGTTTGTTCTGCTCTTTTATGAAATTGACAATTTTTGGATTGTGAACCTGTGCGTACATATCATAAGCACTCGGAACAAAGAGAACGTCCAAATTTGGACAGTTTTGAAATGTGTAATCCGGAACTATTTTTAATCCTTCCTCACTTACAATTGGATTCGATGTTTCAGCAATTGTAATCACGTTAAAAAGCTGTTTGCCATCTGCAGTTGGTTTGGTAAAAACATCTGCGGCGGAAGTAACTTCCGTTGTTAATACCCCATTGTACATCAGCAATCCTATGATTGGCAAACTGTCGTTTATAGGTTTAAGCATTTCATTTTCTGCATTCGCTAAAACTTCTCGATCTGGTGGGCTTGGTTCGGGACTTGTGGATTTATCCGTGTTGGAAATACAACCAAAAAGAATAAGTGGAAGAAAGATAAATGATGGACTTAATTTTTTCATAGTAATTGCGAATTTCAGCGATATTCAGGATTTTCAAAGTTCCAACGTGTACCATTATCCCAATCCTTGCGGGAGTTTCCGTACTTTGGATACCCTCCCTGCTCTTTTAGCATTTTTGCCAGATGAAGCAGATTATAGGTCATAAAAGTTGTGTTCCTATTGGTGAAATTGTTATTTTTTGCGCCGCTTTCTTCGTCCCGATAACTTGGTCCAGGACCAGCCTCTCCTACCCAGCCGCAGTCTGCTTGTGGAGGAATGCTATAACCTAAATGTTGTAATGAATACAAAATGCCCATCGCACAGTGTTTTATGCCATCCTCATTTCCGGTAATAATACAACCGCCTACTTTTCCATAAAAATAATACTGCCCCTTTTCATTCTGAAGACTGCTCATTGCGTAAAGCCGTTCAATTAGTTTACTTGCAACAGCGGATTTTTCGCCTAGCCAAATGGGACTGCCTATTATCAAAATATCGGCAACGTCCACCTTTTTCCATATTTCTGGCCAGGCATCTTCCTTTGCTCCATGTTCCGTCATATCGGGATAAACGCCATAAGCCACTGGGTGGTCCACGAAACGAATGTTTTCAAAAGAAACTCCTTCGGCTTTCATTATATTTTGTGAAACATTCATTAAACCCTGTGTATGGCTCATACGCGGGGATTGTTTTAGGGTACAATTAATGTAGAGTGCTTTTAAATTTGAAAAGTCTGGTTTTTTCATAATTTTATTTATAAAGATAAAAAATAATAAAACAACCTAAAAAATCTAAAAAACGGAATGTTTAAACTCCTCGCCTAAACTTTCAAATCAATCTCCTTCAAATTCTCAATTCTGTTTCGCTGAAGAAAATCGTCTATGGTTTCAAAATGCTCAATAACGCGTTTGTCCTTAAACTCAAATACTTTTTCCGAAAGCCCCTGTAGGAAATCGCGGTCGTGGGAAACCAGAATCAGCGTACCGTCAAATTGAAGCAGGGCTTCTTTCAGCACATCTTTCGATTTTAAATCCAAGTGGTTGGTAGGCTCATCCAGAATTAAAACGTTAACGGGCTCCAACAATAATTTTACCATAGCCAAACGCGTTTTTTCGCCTCCGGAAAGCAGTCCTACTTTTTTGTCGATATCATCGCCGCTGAACATAAATCGGCCTAAAATATTCTTTATCTGGGTGCGTATTTCGCCTTTGGCAACCTCATCTACGGTTTGGAAAACGGTGAGTTCCTTGTCCAAAAGCGCGGCTTGATTTTGGGCAAAATATCCCACTTTCGCATTGTGGCCCAAGGCGCAAGTTCCCTCAAAATCTATTTCGCCCATGATGGCTTTTATCATTGTTGATTTTCCTTCGCCATTTCTTCCCACAAAACTTACTTTCTGTCCACGGGTAATGCTCATATTTGCATCTTTAAAAACTACGTGATCACCATATTTTTTTGTAAGTCCGTCAGCAACTACTGGATAATCACCACTGCGCTGTGCAGGTGGAAAGCGAAGTGCCAAAGCTGAAGTGTCAATTTCATCAATTTCAATTATCTGCAACTTTTCAAGCATCTTTTCACGAGAATTTACCTGATTGGTTTTGGAGTAAGTTCCCTTAAAACGCTCTATAAATTGTTGTGTTTCTGCAATGAATTTTTGTTGCTCTTCATACGCCTTTATCTGGTGAGATCTTCTATCTGCTCGCAATTGCAAATAATGGCTATAATTGGCCTTATAATCATAAATACGGCCCATGGTAACCTCAATGGTTCGATTTGTAATGTTATCGATAAATTTTCTGTCGTGTGAGATAACGATTACTGCTTTTGCTTTATTAAGCAAAAAATCTTCCAGCCATATTACCGATTCTATATCAACGTGGTTTGTGGGCTCATCCAGCAGGATCAGATCAGGTTTTTGAAGCAGTAGTTTTGCCAATTCAATCCGCATTCGCCATCCACCACTGAATTCTGAAGTTTGACGATGCAGATCGCTTCTTTTGAAACCTAGGCCACGTAACGCTTTTTCTACTTCGGCTTCGTAGTTTATTTCTTCAAGTGCATAATACTTTTCACCTAACTCAGCCACCTTGCTGATGATGTTCATATACGCATCGCTTTCGTAATCGGCGCGGGTTTCGAGTTCTTTATTAAGTGAGTCCATTTCATCCCGCATTTCAAAAATCTGCTTGAAGGCTTTGGAAGCTTCTTCAAAAACGGTGCAATTATCATCGGTAAGCAAATGCTGTGGCAGATACGCAATAACGGCATCTTTAGGTGCACGCACATTTCCTCGGGTAGGTTTTTGTACGCCAGCAATAATTTTCATCATCGTACTTTTTCCTGCGCCATTTTTCCCCATTAGCGCAATTTTGTCATTCTCGTTCACCACAAATGAAACATCGCTAAAAAGTGTATCGCCGCTAAACTCTACTGCCAGATTATCTATTGAAATCATATTAAAATTTTAAGGCTGCAAAACTATTAAAAAGAAGTGGATTGGGTATTGAATTACTGATAAGTTGTATTACAAATTAAATCGTGGACATTTTCTTTGCTTGGTAGCCATCTTCGCACAGGATTTCTGAAAATTATTTCGATAACAATTTGTAATTTCACAGCTAATTAATTTTTCTTTCCCCCAAATTAAATTTGCCCTTAAATTCCTACAAAAAACCTATGTGATCATTAATTTTTTAATCACTCGGTATGATATTACAAAGTTTTTTAACCAATCATTTTTTAAGTCTAAAAGGGAAATTATATAGTGGCAATCTATCTGAAATTCAATTCAAGATAGAAGCAGCACTGGACAAGACACAATCTTTAATAGTAGATTTAGATCCCTTGGAAAGATTTGATACTGCAGGAGCTTATATGCTTTACATTGCGAGTGAAAAAGCACGTGAAAAAAACAAGGAAATTATATTATTCTGTAAGGACAATGACATGGTAAAAAGAATTTTCATGCTTGCTGGTATTCATTATCATAGTAAAATTCCAAAAGACAGAACAAAGTTTCTTGCTTAACTATTTCAATTAAAATTTATCGATTTAATTCAAAAACCCGTACCAATATAGTGCGGGTTTTTTTAATTAATTGGGGAGAAAATAAGCCAATGGCTTACTTCAAATATACTAAAAAAAGAAAACTAATTACTTCTTATTCAAAAGTTTAATGGATTCTTTAATTCTTCAATTTTGTGGTCCATTTTACTAAAAATGCGCCGTTAAAGAAAGAATAAAATTTCTTCCAGCACCGGAAATACCTGAACTGTAAGGACGGTATCGCTGATCGGTCAAGTTTTCTATTCCGCCGCTTACATCAAAGGTATCTGTCATTTTATAAAGTGCCTTAAAATTCAAGGTGTACCAAGCAGGGGAAAATGGGTTTCCATTTTCGTCCAAAGCATAAAACTCTGTTTTGCCCTTTTCTTCTTCGGGAAGATCATCAAAATCACGTTTTGCTTGATAATTAACATTCAGTTCCATACTTAATTTATTGGCCTTGTAATTTAAACGGGAAACACCAAAAAACGGAGAAGCGTGTCTCGCGGGGCTGGTTTCGCCGTTATCCAATTCCTCTTCGCCTTTTTGAAAATTTACATCCGTAGCGAATCCAAAACCTTCGGGCAGTTTTACCTCAACGCCTGCCTGCACTCCGTAAACCTTCGCAACCGAAGCGTTTTGAATAGCCTGTACTTGACTTAACTCGCCTTGATAAATGATGCTATCCTGCCCGTTCAGTTTAAAATCCCTACGTACCAAAGCATCTTTTAAAAACGTGTAATATCCAGTAATATCAATCTTTACTGCATCTCCAAAAACCTTGGCAATTCCTAAATCGGCATTATAGGCGTATTCAGGTTTTAAATCTGGATTAGGAACCACAACGCTTCCCGGCTCAGAATCGAAAACCTTTCCAACATCATCTACATTTGGAGCTCTAAAAGCAGTGCCCAAGTTTGCGCTTATCACCCAAGTATCGCTAGGTCGGTACACACCACCAAAACTTCCGGTAAGGGCGCCGCTGCTTAAACTTGCTTCTGTAAATGGAAAAGGATAAAAGGTAGTCTCAAATTCAGAATCCAACAAAACATGGTTGTAACGTGCGCCTGCGCTTAATGTGAAATCATTCGTTACTTTAAATTCATCAGTAACATAAGCTGCCAAGGATTGCCATTTAGATTTTGGATAGCGGGCTGGACCAACTTCTGAAACACCTGTTGAAATATCGGTTAATTGCCCTGTGGAATTTACATCGTTCAGCACATATTCAAAACCGTAAAAGAAAATATTCTTTTCTCCAGTGGCTTTTATAAAATCCAAATTTGCTGAAAACGCGCCTACTTCTTCCTCCTGTGTATTACGTTCGGTTTTGTTAAAAGATCGGTCTATCCTGCTTTCCTCAAACCATTGATGGGCGAAGCGCAGACTCATTTGATCAAAAATTGAGTTTGATTCATGATAAGCAATGTTCAAATTGTTCATCATCCAAATTTGTGGGCCGTAATTCCATTCGGCGTAACGGGCGGTATCATTGCGAACGCGTGTATGCCTGTCATATCTACCATAAGGTGAAGTTTCCGAAAAATGGAAACCGTATTGAAAATCCCAGTTTTCATTTGGCTGAAAACGAATTTTCTGCATCATGTTTATCTGTGAATATGCTGATGGAATCTGCAATAATTTGTCTTCCTGCGTAATTACTACATCAGTACTGTTCTGCCGTTCCACATAATAATCCTTTATATAATCCTCGGGGCCGTGGCTTCCTTGACGCAGATTGTCATAATCCCACGAAGTGATGCTGGTTACAAACGCCCAATTTTTAAAACCGAGGTTCACATCAAAATGACCTGTTTTTTCTTTATTTGCTGAAGAGTAGCGTACATTGGCTTTTCCAGTAATCAAAGGAGAATCTGTAAGTGAAAGTTGCGGTGTCAAGGTTTGAAAGCTCATCACGCCACCAATGGCATCACTTCCATAAATTACCGACCCGGGGCCAAAAAGCACTTCGGTATTTTCTATGGCGAAAGGATCTAGATTGATAACATTCTGAAGATTTCCGGAACGAAAAATTGCAGTGTTCATCCGCACTCCATCAACCGAGTAAAGCAAACGGCTGGTTGCAAAACCACGGATCATCGGACTCCCACCGCCTTGCTGGCTTTTTTGGACAAATACTTTTCCCGAAACACTTAAAAGATCGGCTGCGGTCTGGGGGTTTTGCAACGCAACTTCTTTTGCCGAAATGGAAATTATCTTTGAAGGAACTTCATCACTACTCTGCCGCCAGCGCGAACCCGAAATAACTACCTCATCCAAATTAAGATTAGAGGTTTCAAGGGAAATCTGAAAAGCTTCCGCTGCCAATTCGGAATAACTCTTTACAATGGATTTATAACCCAGACTGCGTATTTCAATCTTTTCCACATCTTTAAAAGCTGAAACATCAGCTTGTCCTTTGGTATTTGTCGTAGCGTAAAGTTTTGAATTTGCACTGGTAAGCGTCGCCAACTCTATAGGTGTGTTGGTCTGCTCTTCTGTAATGGTGATTGTTTGGCTGAAGCTATTGGCCACAAAACCCAACAATAACCATAGCATGAATATTTTTTTCATTTAATGGTTTATTTAAGTTAACGTGTTCTTTAGGAACAATACAATTTATGTTGCCCCTTAATTATGACAACGATAAATATTTGATCTTTCTTGAAATGTTAACTCAACTTTGGAGGAGGTATAGGCGGTGTAATTTTTATGGAATTGAAAATAGTTTGATGTAAGACATTTTTATATACAACCTCTGAATTAAAAGATGCTTCAACCTCCCACTTAAATAGGTCTGTACAAAAAAAGGAACCTAAATAGGAAAAAAAAGATTTTTGTAATGCGCGATTGTCCTCATTTTGGTCAAAGGCGCTGGCAACCATTTTTTTGAGTTTTTTGTTGAGCTTGGTTTCTTTGTAATCCCACCAACATCTATAAAAAATGGAATCCCCTTTTATTTCTTGGGAAACAACATCATACATCTGCCCGTTGTACTCAAATTCCTTCGAATGTTCCCAAAGCAGTTGTGTTTTGACTTCTTCTTTTGTGAATTTTAATAGGGTCAATTCTTCGTGTTCCATCCCTGCGATCATCCTCCCTTTTATATCACGGCGAATTGCTGATTTTTCAAATTGAAGAAATGTATATATGGTTGCAACAGGTGCACACAAAACAAATAGAAATACTATGGCGATTATTCTTTCTTTCAATGGAGAAATCTATTGTGGTTCAAATGTCGGAAAATTGAAAGTACCATTTGTGACATTTTTCAATTTTATTTAATCTCTTCAAAATAAATTTCATTAAAAACAAAAAATGATTTCCTAAATGTATAACTACTTCATTTCTCCAACCATCAACTGAAACTTACCATTTGTCAATCCACTCCAATTCAAACGAGTGAACCAAATTAGTTTTGTCCCATAAACCATAAAAAAATAATCATGTAAAACACAATTTACAATGCCTTATTTATTAGTAATGTTGCTTTTAACTGTTTCTTCAATTTTCGCAACAAACCCTGTAGTTGCTCCACCTAGCAACGACCTAATTGCAAATGCCATAGATATTGATCTGGGACCATTCCCCTATTCAGAATTGGCGGTAAACTTTCCTGAAGCTACAAGCGCCAATGACACTCCTGGCGGGGCTTGCGGGGTAGCCGCAGCTGCAGTATGGTATAAATTTACTGCTGCCAGTAGTGCTGCTGTAGCGGCAGTAATGGTTAATCCACAAAGTTCCATAGTAATATTCTTTTCTGCACCCAATGAAAATGTAACTCTTGCCACCCAGCTTACGTATGTTGACCAAGGCAGTAATCCTTGTGGAAATGGAAACTCATCTACTATTAATACCACTGCTGGTACCACCTATTATATTTTGATGAAAAACAGCATAATTTCAGATGTCTTAATAAATATTAGCGCTGCATTAGTTCCAACCAACGATCTAATTGAAAACGCTATAAACGTTGCTGAAGGACCTTATACATATACTGAATCAAGTGTGCAATTTAACCACGCAACATTCACCAATGATGCCACGGAAGGTGATTGTAGTGTCGGTAGCGCAGGGGTTTGGTATAAATTTACTGCTAGATCCTCTGGTAATGTTGAAGCCTCTATTTCAAATAATACATCAGTACCTTATGTCATATTTTTTTCTGCCCCTAATGAGAATGTCACAAACGGTTTAGAGCTCACTTTTGAAAACCAATCAGGCAATGATTGTTCGTTAGGCCCTGTATCTTCTATTGATGTTATTGCTGGAACTACTTACTATATTTATATGAAAAATGGATTGACAGCGGAAGTTTTAATCAATATCATTCCTGCTTTGGTTCCAAATAATGATCTTATTGAAAACGCAACGAATTTAAACGGGCTTGAAAATTATGAAGATTTAGGTGTAATATTTGCTGCCGCCACAACTACCAATGACGGCGGGCAAACTGGCTGTAATACCGAACCCGCCAGAGCGGTTTGGTATAAATTTACAGCTCCCATAGATGGACAAGTACAGGCTGAAATTGGATTTATTCCTGCAGCTGGTGGTGTTATATTTTATACTGCAGCCAATGAAAATGTAACTGCTGCAAATGAACTTACATGGGTTGATCAACCCGAAAATATTTGCGGCGCCAACATTTTTTCCAGCATTGAAGCAACTGCTGGCACCACCTACTACCTTTTTGCTGCATTAGTCGATGGTTTTGATAGAGCAGATGTTTCTGTAGATCTTTCGGGAATTTTGGGCACTGAAGATAATACCTTCCAAGACTTCACCTACTACCCAAACCCACTTACAAATGAATTAAACCTAAGCGCCAAAAAAAATATTGATGAAGTTTCAATCTTCAATTTGATGGGACAAAAAGTATTCAGCCAAAAAATTAATGCAACAAAGAAAAGCATAGACCTTTCACACTTACAACCTGGAATGTATGTTATGAATGTTAATGCTGATGGAAACTCTGCAACCTATAAAATTATAAAACAATAAATTTTTCAGTTTAGTGGTGTATTGAAAAAGGCTGTCCTTTCACAATTAAGGCAGCCTTTTTAATTAAGAGTGCTATTCAGTAAATTATTTTTTTAACTCCCTTATTATTTATGCTTTTACAAAATGAAGATCTCAAAAATAATCCTGAAGAAATTGTAACAAAACTTTCTGAGGAAATGGCACAGCTGCAACTGAAAGCTTTCAGCGCACAGATGAACCCACATTTTGTGTTCAATGCATTAAATGCGGTTCAGTTCTTTATTACTTCAGGTGACAAAAGAGCATCGCTGTTTTATTTATCTATTTTCAGTAAGCTAATTCGCTTTTATCTAAAGAATCTTGATAAAGAAACCGTAAAGCTGGTTGAAGAAAAGGAAATGCTGAATGCCTACCTAACACTTCAAAAATTACGGTATAAGAATCGGTTTGACTACAAAATAAAACAAATGGAAGAAGCAGAAAACAAAGATGCCATAATACCCTCTTTCATTCTTCAAAATATGTTTGAAAATATCATAGAACATGCAATTTACAACCAGTACAAAAACTATAATGTAGAAGTTTCATTTACTACCTCTTTAACAAACGTCTTGGTTACAATAGTTTTCCAATATGAAGAGAGCATTGAAAAAAAAGTAGATTATATTCCAGATTACCGCAAGCAATTAATAAAATGGCAGGATCAAATACGGCAACTTAATAGCTGCAAAAACTATAGCATCAAAAAAAAGATTACATTTAATAAAAATTGCGACGGGAAAGGGGGAACAATTACGCTGAGCCTGCCAAACCTATCCAAATGAAATCTTGTTTTAAATTTTTATTATTTTGCATATTTCTCTTCTACACCCATGCAATGCTATGGGGGCAAAAAAGCAGCGACAGCCTTAATATAGCTATCCCTTTTACAGTTTATAAAGTTTCGAATGATTCACTTTCCATAGAAAATTTGATTGCTAAAGATGAACTTTTCCAAACCCCAAACATCACTTCCGAAAATAATGACAAAAAGGATGCCTACTGGGTTCGAGCAGATTTTAATTCGCTTTTACCGGTTTTACAGAAAGATAGTTTATGGTATCTGCAAATAGGGGATTTTTATAACATAACCTACTATTTTCAAAATAAAGGAAACATTAGCATTAAGCCTTATGGACCTTTGAACTCTAATGAAAAATATAGTTTTTACAAACCACGGGACGGCATTTATTTTGGGAAGGAAAATTTAATTAGTGACAGGTTTTTGTTTTTTAAGATAAAGTTATACTCGGCGAAAGCAGATTTTAGCAATTTGGATTTAAAGTTGCGCTCTGCTCAGCAAAAAAATATAGAGACCCATTATTACAGCTGGGAAGATGTAGTGGAATCTTCCCGAGATTATCTTTTTGTAGGAGCTTTTATGGTGATTTTCTTTTTCACATTTGTCACCTACTTTATGTCTAAAAAATTGGACTTCCTTTTCTATTCCTTATATACCCTTTGCCTTCTTCTATATTTGGGGAGAAGTGCATATAACGTCATGGTTTTTTTAGCAGTGGATTATCCCATTTTTGCCAATTGGATCCATACCTCCCTTCAAATATTAATAAATCTGTTTTATGTGGCATTTGCAAAAAAATATTTAGAAACCAACATATATTATCCCAAACTGGATAAAGCCATAAACTGGATTCTTGTTTTTTTAACCGTATTGATAGTTGTTAATACCTATTTCTCTCTCACATTTCAACTGGATTGGCAACAAATTTTAATGAATCTCCACCGCTTGGTAATGTCGCTTTTCGCTCTTGCAGCAATAGTTTATTTGTTGCGCTACGGCACACGGGGTCTTTATTATTTTATAGTGGTTGGTTCTCTAATTTTTACAATAGGAGCATTGTTGATGCTTTATACTGGAGATAGACACTATATGATGTTGGGCAGTGTGCTTGAGGTGCTTCTTTTTGGAATGGGCCTTAATTTTAAAATGCGCAAAATGAGTAAAGATAGAATCCAGTTAAGGCAAGCAGCACACGATAACCAAATAAGTGCCTTGCGGGCACAGATGAATCCACATTTTATTTTCAATTCGTTAAGTTCGATTCAGCATTTAATCACCTCGGACAATAAGGAATCAGCCATTAAATATTTAAATAAATTCAGCCTACTGATGCGCAATCTTTTAGAAAGTTCCATTGAGGCCAAAATTGTTTTGAGTGAAGAAATTTCTTTGTTGAAAAAATATCTAGACCTCGAAGCGCTTCGGTTCAACAATTCTTTTAAATATTCTATCTCGGTAAATGATAATCTCGATTCGAAAGCTATTGAAGTTCCTGCTTTGCTTGTACAGCCTTTTGTTGAAAATGCTATTTTGCACGGTCTTCTCAATAAATCTCACGATGATAAATTTCTCGAAATACGGTTCAGAAAAAAGGATGAATTCGTTATTTGTGAAATAGATGACAATGGCATTGGCAGAAAAGCTTCCGAAGAAAAGAAATCACCTTTAAAAGTTTCAAAAAAATCTAGAGGTATCGAGGTAACAGAAAAAAGATTGGAACTTTTAAATAATTCCAAAGAAAATAGTATTGAAATTATCGACAAAACCAATTCAGAAGGTCAATCTGAAGGTACATTGGTAATCCTTAAAATTTCAATTGAATAAAACAGAAACTGATGAATCTAAGCGCTATTATAGTAGATGACGAAAAACACAGCCGTGAAACCCTGAATAATTTGGTCACCGAGTTTTGTGACGATGTGGAAATACTTACAACTGAAAGCACTATACCCGGAGCTGTTTCAGCAATAAAAGCCCTAAAACCGGATCTTGTTTTTTTAGACATTGAATTACAAACGGGTACTGGTTTTGATGTTTTGGATCAATTGAATGAGATTAATTTTGAGGTAATTTTCACTACTGCTTTTGAGCAATATGCCTTAAAGGCAGTAAAATTCAGCTCTTTAGATTATTTATTAAAGCCCATAGATCTTGAGGAACTGCAAAAAGCAGTAAAAAAGGCGCGAAAAATAAAAGACAAGAATATTTATGGAAAACAGCTTGAAACACTTATCCACAATCTAAAACAGCAACAGCCCAGCAACAACAAAATATGCCTTTCCACCGCAGATGGTTATGAGTTTATAAACGTGGATGAGATACTTTACTGCAAAGCGGAAGGTAGCTATACTGCGTTTAAACTTACAAACGGAACAAATTTTTTAGTAAGCAAACATTTAAAGGAATATGAAAACCTATTGGCCGGCCAACATTTTATGCGGGTACACAACAGCTTTTTAATAAATCTGGAGGAAGTGAAAAAATATGTGAAAGCAGACGGTGGGTACATTCTAATGAACAACGGTGACCCTATAAGTATTTCCCGAAATAAAAAGGATGATTTTTTTAAAATTATGAATCTATCCTAAGGGTTAAATATATTTATTATTTAATTTCCTTTTACTTTTACCCACATTCTTTTGAAACCCACCACAACCATCAAGCTAACAAACCCAACAACAAGCCCAACAACAAATTCAAGAATAATGGAAGGCAATTGAGGCATAAAATGGTGAAGAAAATCGAGGTTGTGGACGAAGATTCCGCCTGCCACCAAAATCAAGGCTATAGTGCCAATAACGCTTAATGACTTTATAACTTTGGGCAGGGCCTGTACCAAAAGAGTTCCAAGCCATTTGGAAAAACTCTTTTCGTTTTTGCTTCTTTTTATCAGTTTGTATCCGGCTTCATCCATTCTAACAATTAACATCACGATGCCGTAAACACCAACTGTGGCCAGAAGGGCAATAAGGCTCACCACAATAATTTGGGTAGTCAACGTTTCTTCAACTACCGTCCCAAGTGCGATGATTACTATTTCTATGGAAAGAATAAAATCGGTTACTATTGCAGCTTTTACACGCTCTTTTTCAATTGCCAATATTTCACTTTCCGTTAATCCTTCATCTACAAAAGATTCCTTGGAATGTGCATTAGGGAAAAAGAACTCATATATTTTTTCAGCACCTTCATAAGCCAAATACAGGCCCCCAAGAACCAATACAACATTTACCGCCCAAGGTAAAAATGCACTCAACAAAAAGGCAACGGGAAGAATAATCAGTTTGTTTAAAAGAGAACCTTTGGTAATCGCCCAAAGCACAGGTATTTCACGCGAGGAGGCAAAACCGGAGGCCTTTTCTGCATTTACAGCTAAATCATCACCCAAGATTCCCGCAGTTTTTTTTGCAGCAACCTTGCTCATCATTGCCACATCATCGAGCAGTGCGGCTATATCATCCAGTATTGCAAAAAATCCTGAGGCCATACGGTCTAATTCTACTTTAAGTTTGGTTAAAAATAATCTTTGAAATCTATTTATGCAAAAATGGCTTTTACATATTATAAATATTCATTTAATTAACTGTTTCTGTACTAGCCATAAAATCAATCATCTTTTTATCTACAATTTCAGCCTGATCTACAGAAAGAAAATGGCCAGAGCGGGAAATAATCTCACCTTGGCCTTTTGGTATATATTTTTTTGTTAGTTGAATGGTATGTTCTGTATTAAACATATCATCATCTCCAATCAAAACCAGAACAGGCATTTTTAAAGATTGTAACTCACTATTCGGGAATGGCTTCATCTGTGGCAAGAATTTTTCCATTGTATCAATTTTAAGACCAAGCCGATATTGAGCTAAATAATCTCTATCGATTTTACTTGGATCTATTGACAAGGTTTCCATAGTGCGTTGCACTCCATCGTCCTTCGAATAGAAGATATTTAATAAATTTTTCAGCAAGTCCGTACTGGGCGGAATCCAAATAAAAGTCTGGACCGGACTCAACAGGATTAAACTTTTTATATCCCTCTTACTCTGAAGTGCGATATTCATGGCCAACCATCCGCCCCGAGAAGTTCCTACCAAATGAAATGATTCTAATTTTAATGCCCAGAATATTTCTTCGTACCAAGCTGTGACTTCATTAATATCCTCAAATTCACCTGTTTTATGTGACTTACCGGGTTCAATAATTAAATCGATTGCAAAGATCCGGTATTGCTTGGCCAACGCTTTGGCATTGGGATACCACATTGTGGAACTCGCACTCATTCCATGCAGTAAAACCACGGGTGTGCCATCTTTTGGTCCACTTACCAGGACGTGGGCTATTCCTTTTGAGGTTGTTATATAAAGATCTTCATAAGCTACTCCCCATTTTTTAAGTGTTTTATCATAAGCTTCAAAATAGGCTTTATGTGCCCTGTCTGGATATGTAATATATTCAGGTACTTTTTTAAATTCTTTATATTCATCCTTTTTGCAGCCTGCAAATAAGGTGAACAGAAATAAAAATAGCAGGATTTTACTATAATTCATATAAAAAAATTCGTTTCAAATATATGTGATAATTAGCAATTGTTATTAAATCCTTTTAATAACTAATTCTAAATTATTCCTCCTAAAAAATAAAAAACCCACAATTCTTATAAATCAGAATTGCGGGTGTTAAATGCAACAATTAAGTTGCTTAAAAAATTACTTCGCTAAAGTCAACTCATCAATAATATGGCTTGCTCCGGCAAATTTATCAATCAAGAACATTACATAACGAATATCAACATTGATGGTGCGCTGCAGTTGATCATCAAAAATAACATCACCAGCCATAGCCTCAATGTTTCCATCAAAGGCCAAACCAATCAATTCTCCTTTTCCGTTTAAAACAGGAGAACCTGAGTTCCCACCTGTAATATCGTTATCGGTCAAAAAGTTTACTGGCAAATAGCCATCAGCATCGGCATACTGCCCAAACTCCTTTTTCTCATATAGGTCAATAAGCTTTTTGGGCATATCAAACTCATCATCGCCAGGTTGATATTTTGCAATAGTACCTTTTAAGGTTGTATAATAATTTTTAACGGCATCATTGCGCTTGTCTTCTGGCAAGGCAATCACTTTTCCGTAAGTTAGTCGTAAGGTGCTATTTGCATCAGGATAGTATTTTTTATCGGGGTTCATCTCGCGCATTCCCTGTACCATTAATCTATAAGCGCGTTCAAAATCATTATCCAATTGTTTTTCCTCCTCCGATTTGTAACGGTAGCGAGTCAATAAATCTGTAGAAAGTTGAAACAATGGATCGCTCTTTAGTACCTCAGCATTTGGGTTTGTCAAAAAAGCTTGTATCTTTTCCTTGGTTTCAAAAATACTATTGGTAAAAGCAGTGTCTACAAAGTTCTTCCAACCTGCCTTAGTCTTGTTATTTTCCATAGCAACTTGAGCAACCATTGGAGCAATATCTTTCGCTTTTGTGGAGTAAAGTTCAAGCTGTGTAGCCATTACATCTTTTTCTAAAGGAAGATAAAGCCCTTCATAATAATCATTTATTTCAGCATCCAGTTTCGGCTTCAATTCTTGCTGCTTTGCTTCATTCTGTTCCAAATAGTAAGCAATATCATTACCCAGTCGGTATGGAATTACTGCCATTTGCGTCCGCAACAATAACCTTAGATAATTGTCATGCCTACTTATTTCGTTCGTCTTTTTATAATAGTTGTTAATTACTGGAATCACATCTGCATACTTTTCATTGCCTTTTTTGGAAGCCCATTTCTGAAAAGCCTTTTCATCCTTTCGCTTACTTTCCGCAGTTTTATGCTGCTTTAGTGCATCTATCATTCCTTGGCGGTTCTTCCAATAATTGGCGGTAGAAGCATAACTGGAAGCATAGTCAAGTTTTACCTGTTGGTCTTTGTCCATATACTTCTTCATCACGTCCATAGCCGTTTTTGAAGCTTCCACCCAAGCAGGATAGGCGTATTCCACGTTTTGTTCAATACCTCCAGCTGGCATCCAGCGATTGGTTCTACCTGGATAGCCCATAATCATTGCGAAATCATTTTCCTCAAAACCTTTTAAGCTTGTGGTTAAGTGATATTTTGGTTTCAAAGGCACATTGTTTGGAGAATACTCGGCAGGGTTTCCGTCCTTATCCGCATATACTCTAAAAAGCGAAAAATCGCCCGTGTGGCGTGGCCATTCCCAGTTGTCGGTATCACCCCCAAATTTTCCTATGCTCGCAGGTGGCGTTCCTACCAAGCGCACATCGTTGTAGTCTTGGTAAACAAAATAGTAAAACTCGTTGCCTTGATAAAAAGATTTCACCGAAACAGTATATTTTCCACCTTCGTTGTTTTCTTGTTCTATTTTCGCAATCTCACGGTTTATGGCAGCTTCGCGTTCTGCTTCGGTCATCTTATCGTTTACCTGTCCTAAAATACGTTTTGAAACATCATCCATTCTTACAAAAAATCGTACGGATAGACTTTTGGGCTTCAGTTCTTCTCCATTGTTTCCTGCCCAAAATCCGTTGGTGAGGTAATCATTTTCGGCTGTGGAAAGCTCTGCAATTTTGCTATAACCGCAGTGATGGTTGGTAAGCACCAAACCACTGTCCGAAATTATTTCCGCAGTGCAGCCACGATTAAACTGCACAATGGCATCTTTAAGGCTTGAATGGTTTATACTGTAAATTTCTTCGGGCGTAAGCTGCAGCCCCATTTTTTGCATATCACGATAGTTTAACCGTTCAATATGCATTAAAAACCACATGCCTTCATTGGCCTGAACAGGCAATACAAAAGCAGCTAGTAGGAAGGAAATAATTAATTTTTTCATTAGTAAAGGGGGTTATTATATTAGTAATTACTCGATAAATAAGGGCCAGTTAGCAGTAAAAATTATCGGTCGGTAAATATAAAATGATTCGTCTTTTATACTGCGTAAACGTTACCGAAAAGACCAACTTTAACTTTTCATTAAGAGAAGAAATACGCTAATTCAAATCCCTATCTCATAGTCTCGCGCAAATACTTTCCTTGAAAACCCAATATTTATTAATAACTTTATAAATAAGAATTCAAAAAAACATCCTATGAAAAGAACAACTACCCTTCTATCCTCCTTATTGCTTTGCTTGGCTATCACGACCACAGCCCAGCAGCAAGGCAAAAGAGCAAGCCTTAAAGAAGATGGCTCTATCTCCGTGGAAAACGTTACCCTTCCCGAAAATTATTATACCCAAGAGCAAACCCAAGTATTTGACCAGCTTTGGCGTTTTGGCAAGCCAGCGCACCCAAACTTCAAAAACAGTCGCGGTACCACTTTGGCGGATATAAATAACGATGGTATAGACGAAATACTCTACGGAATATGGAATACGCTGTATGCATTAGATGGTAACGGTGATATTATCTGGGAAAAAACTGTAAGCGGTACCATCCTGCTCCCTCCCACAGTTGTAGATTTAGATGATGATGGCACATTAGAAATTATCCTAAACACAGGTGGGGTTCCCAATGCAGGCCGTGTTTATCTTTTGGACCCTGTGGGCAACGACCTGCCGGGCTGGCCGTTAAATTTTGACGACCATTGGATGATAAACGCCCCAGCAGCTGCAGATGTGGATGGTGATGGTGTTTTGGATATCGTAACTGGTGAACGCGTAACAGGCAATCAAGGTTTTGTTCACGTCATCAAAATGGACGGCACGCCCCTAAACGCCAACTGGCCTGTTGAAGTAGCTGCTACACCCGCTTTCACTCCCTCCATAGCAGATGTTGACAATGACGGAAACAACGATGTAGTGATAGCCGCCTCAAGTGCAGGGATGTATATTTTTGACAATCAAGGAGCGGTCTTTCCAAACTTCCCAGTTTTTGACGCAAATGTGAGTTATTCTTACCAGTCACCCATACTGGCGGATCTAGATGGCGACGGTGATTTGGAAATAATAGGAAGCAACCACGGCAACGCTCCCGGTTTTTATGTTATGGAACACGACGGAAGCTATAAAGCTGGCTGGCCCATCGCTCTCAGTGGTTGGACGTATTCGCCAGCAACGGTTTTGGATTTTAACGATGACGGCACGTTTGATATCTTTATGTCAGACAGAATCACAAGCGGAACACAAGGCGTAGAACTGCCTGTAGTTTATGGCCTAGACCCCGATGGCAACAACCTTCCTAACTTTCCTATTGAAAAATATGGCGGCACCGAAGGCGTACTCTCCATAGCAGATGTAAATAATGATAATGTATTGGATATAATTTTTCCCAGCGTAATCACAGATGCTGCAGGCGAAGGGTTTATTCATGCCTATTCCCTGGATGGTAGTGGCGAAATAGCTGGTTTTCCTTTAAGACCACATGGATTCACTTTCCTAAACGGTGCTGTTTTGGGCGATGTGGACAACGATGGCCTTTTGGATCTTACCGCGAATAGCTATACCCTAACTTTCGGCACTGGTGTTGATTCTACCTTCGTAAATGTTTACAACCTGAACGTACCTTATAATCCACAAACCATAAAACGAAACGGCTACAAAGGCGACAATACCCGCGATGGTTTTGTTGAAATGGAAATTCCTATTGGAGTTTCAGAGTTTAACGTAGCTTCATCAATAAGTATATTTCCAAATCCCTCTGAAGGTATCTTGACGTTTAAAATTCCTTTAGCAATTCAAAACGCGAAAGTGAAGATTTACAGCATTGATGGAAAGCTGGTTTTTTCTGAAGAAGGCAATCTGGAAACAACTTCTACTTTTAATCTTAAACATTTAAACAGCGGCCTATATTTCATAACCATTTCTGATGGAAATCATACTGCTACTGCGAAGTGGGTAAAGAATTAATAAGGCGTGTGGCTTAACCATACATAAAAAGCCTCAAATTTTAGAAACTGGAATTAATTTCTACTTTTGGGGCTTATCAATATCATGCTTATGAATTCAAAAATACTTTTCTCGGGATTGCTGGTTTTTATCTTTTTAGCTTCTAATTTTTGTTTGGACAGTGTGGTAGCATGGTATTGTCCAGTCAGAATGAAATAGACAATTTTTCCATTTCCTTTCCAGATTGCACTGAAATTGATGGTACACTTCGAAATCGAGGAATCTGACCCTGAAAATATAACAAACCTCAATGGTTTAGCACAGATTACTAAAGTAAGATTTTGAAGATTCACAATAATTCCGCATTGACAAATCTAAATGGTTTAAATAATATAACATCGTATAAGTAATAGCAACGGATTTGGTCGACTCCAGATTTGGAATAATCAAAGTTTACAAAGTTTGGATGGCTTGGAGAGTTTACAAGAAGTTACCCAATTTATAAGAATTGCAGAGAACCCATCCCTTAATTCTATTCAAGGGTTATCTGGTTTATCAAATACATCTATTGAAACCTATTATCAATAGAAGAAAACCCATCATTAATCAGTCTTAAGGGACTTAATAGTTTGCAATCTGGTTGCCAACACACTCATTAATAATGTTGTATATGCTGATTGATTTAAATGGTCTTAATAATTTAACTGAAATTAATCTGGCCTCGAAATTATCGATAACCGAACTTTAAAAAATCTTGAAGGATTGAACAATCTTCATAAACGAGGGTGATGACGGGAATATATTATTTATATCAATCCCGAATTAGAATCATTTAATGGGTTGGAAAATCTTGTTTCATCAGGAAGTTTTACTATTTTAAACACTGCCCTACTAAATATTGAAGCTTTAAGCAATTTAACCATCTTTGCAGATTCCTTTGGAATAATTAATTCTCCGTTATTAATAAGTTTGAACGGATTGGAAAATTTAAACCATGTTGAATTCTAAATTTTATAACAACGACTTATAATTTAAATGATATTTCTGCAATCTCGAATATTAATATGAATTCACGTACATGAGTTAAATTTAGGAGAATGTCCAACATTATCTATATGTAATTATCCCAATATTTGTCAATATTTAAATATTCCTTCAAATGAGCAAGTATATAAGTGAAAATGCTCCCGGCTGCAACTCCCGCATAGAAATTCTACAAGCCTGTGGCTTGATTGGCATAGATGAAAATACAATTGTTGCTGATTTCTCCATTCACCCCAACCCAACCAATGGCACTTTCACCATTTCAGGAATTGAAGAAGGCACTGTCCAAATAACCGACAGTCGTGGCAGACTTTTAAAAACTTTCACTTTGGGAAAAGATGAAACCTCGTTAAATGGTTTGGCAGTAGGAATATATTTCGTGAATATTAGCAATGAGCAAGGTTCTGTTACCAGACAATTGGTGAAAATGTAGAGCTAAGAAAGTTTAAATGTTTCATTAAGTTCATGAAATGGGATAATATGATTTTATAATATCCATTACTTTCGCAAAAAAAAATGCTCCAATTAAATTTCAATTCTATTTCAGAAAATTTGCCGGCTGAAAAATGGCAACAGCTTTTCAACACCCATTGGCCGGCTTATAAAAACTGGTTTGAATCTAAAGGTGCGGTAAATAACCCGCCACTTGAAGTTGCAAAACAGCAGCTTGAAGAATATATGCCAAAATTTTTGCCAACCTACAAACGGCTTTGCGAATTAGCAGGGAATGATAAAACTGCACATCGTTTTCTTACGGGTTACCAACCTCCAGCTTATATTTCGGGATGTTCTCAGGCGATAATTAGCTCTCCACCACAATTGGTGCGTAATTATGATTATCATCCAAGTCTTTGTGAAGGTACTTTACTTAACAGTGCATGGAACGGAAAGCATGTAATTGCCGTAGGCGATTGCCTTTGGGGCGTTGTGGACGGAATGAACTCCGATGGGCTGGTAGCTTCACTTACATTTGGCGGCAGAAAAGTGGTTGGCAAAGGCTTTGGCATTCCTTTTATACTTAGATACGTACTTGAATTTTGCACAACTATTGAAGAAGCATTTGAAGAATTGCAACGCATCCCCTCGCATATGGCCTATAACATTATGTTATTGGATAAGCATGGGAATAACAAAATGCTTCAGTTGGCTCCAGATCATAAACCCAAAATAACCGATTTAAAAATTTCAACCAACCATCAAGGTACTATTGACTGGCCAGAGCATGCGGCTTTCTCAAAAACGGTGGAAAGGGAAAAGTTTTTACAAAATGTTTTAGGGGAAGAGGATATTAAAGCGGAAAATTTGGCGAATACTTTTTTGCAAAAACCACTTTTCAATAGACAGTACAACGATGGTTTTGGAACTATCTATACCTCAGTTTATCGCCCTGCTGAAGGTTATATGGAGCTGCGTTGGGAAAATCAAACCTTAAAACAATCCTTTGCAGATTTTGAGGAAGAAAACACCTTAATTACGTATCGTGAAAAAGTAACACCACCAGTAACTATTTATACCACAAAAACAAGTAAAGAAGTGGAAGCCCCACATTATGCGAGCGCTAATTACTGGGTAGAATACGGAAAAGCTTGGGCAACTGGCAACCCAACCGACCTCGGTAAACAGGTAGCGCAAATTATTGGAAACGCAATGGGTATTGAAGGAACGCCAGCTATGGAAAAATTACTGGCGGAATTTGTTTCCGAAACCAAAAAACGGGGACAGGTACCGTGGGAAATGCTAGCAGATTTTTGGGCTGGATATGGAAGGTAAAAATTTAATTTCAAGTTCAATTTTGGATTTCGATTTCGATTTTTATAATACTCCTTGGATTAGTTTATTTGGAATTTGGTCCCGATAGCTATCGGGATTATTCGATTACATGCTGCGAATAATTTCGCCACTTCTCCAAACAAGCTTCCATATCCTCAGGGATGGGGCATTCAAAACGCATAAATTCTCCAGTAGTAGGATGCACAAAACCAAGTGTTCTGGCGTGCAATGCTTGGCGTGGCAAGACTTTAAAACAATTTTCCACAAACTGCTTGTATTTGCTGAAGGTTGTTCCTTTTAATATTTTTTCACCACCGTAACGTTCATCGTTAAAAAGTGTGTGGCCTATGTATTTCATATGTACCCTAATTTGGTGCGTACGCCCAGTTTCCAATCTGCAGGAAACAAGCGTAACATAACCAAGTCGTTCCAAAACTTTGTAGTGCGTGACAGCTGGTTTTCCTTTTTCCTCTTCGTCGTTTTCGTAAACGGTATTTTGCAAACGGTTTTTGGGATGGCGGCCTATATTGCCTTCAATGGTTCCTTCCTCTTCTTCCACATTGCCCCAAACAAGGGCAACGTATTCGCGTTCCGTACTTTTGTCAAAAAACTGTTTGGCCAGATGCGTCATTGCTTCTTCAGTCTTAGCAACCACTAATAAACCACTGGTGTCTTTATCTATTCTGTGGACAAGTCCGGGTCTGTTACTTGAATTGTTAGGAAGGTTTTCAAAATGATAAGTCAATGCATTTATTAGCGTACCGCTGTAATTGCCGTGTCCGGGATGAACAACCATTCCTGCAACTTTGTTTACCACTAAAACGGCATCATCTTCATAAACAATATCAATTGGAATATTTTCGGGCACTAAAAGAAATTCGTACGGTGGATGCTCAAAAAGGACCGTCACCACATCATTGCCCTTTACTTTATAATTACTTTTTACGGCTTGCCCGTTTACATGAATGTTTCCTGCTGTAGCGGCTTTTTGTATTTTATTGCGGGTGGCTTTTTCAATCAGGTTCATCAGGTATTTATCTACCCGCAATGCGCCCTGGCCTTTGTCTGCCTTAAAGCGGTAATGTTCATAAAGATCATCACTTCCGTCAGAATCGTCAATTTCTTCTTCTTTAAAATTCGCCATTGTTCTCTTCTTTATTTTGAATTGGCGCATCTTGATTTTCTTCGGAAGGATCGTCTTCAGATTGAAGTCTGTTGAGGGATTCATCCCCAACAATCAAATCTATAATTGAAGTCTTTTGAAGGGGTGTGCCGGGATCGAGCTTTTCGCCATTGTAGCGCATTTCCAGAACATTATCGCTAATGTGCGGACGGTAACTTATCTTTCCTATTTCAAAACCCATAGCCAAAAGTGTTGGCTCAGCCTGTCTGCGAGTTCTACCCAAAACGTCAGGCACTTCAATTTTACGATAGCCCGAAGGGTTGAGTGTTAAATATAATTTTCGGTCTTCTTTTACAAATTTGCCAGGTTTCGGGATTTGTTCAATTACGGAATACTTCGGAAAATCTGGATTGTAATTTGCCGAATCTAAGATTTCATACCGAAGATCCATCTCGTCCAAGTGTCTCTCCCACTTTATCCAAAGACATTTTGGCTAGGTTGGGTACTTCTATCTTTTCATTATGGTTTGTACTAAATCGCAACCACCATAACATCAAAAATGCCAAAACAAGCAAAGCAACGATTGCCAAGAGCAATTGCTTCAAAAATACCTTGGAAAACACGAATTGGAAAAAAGTCATACGTTTGTTTGTTAATGCGCAAAAATATAAAACCCAAAGTTAGTATCTTTCTATGGATTAGTGATATTTTTGTTTTACCAGATATTTAACGCAGCTTTTAATCATTTGTTATGGGTAAAAAACATATTGCCGTTGCCATGGGCGGCTATTCTAACGAATTCGAAATTTCGCTTAACAGTGGCGGAGTAGTCTGTAATGCCCTAGATAAAAGTAAATATGAAGTATATCCGATCCATATTTTGGAAGAAGGCTGGTATTTCGTTGCTAAAAACGGTACAAAACATTCCATAAATAAAGCTAATTTCAGTTTTGACAACGGCACCGAAACAGTTTATCCTGATGCAATTTTCAACACAATCCACGGCACGCCAGGCGAAGATGGATATTTACAGGCTTATTGGAAATTATTAGGAATTCCACATACCAGCACCGATTATTATCAAGCTGCACTAAGTTTTAATAAACGTGATTGCCTTTCTGTTTTGAAGAATTTTGGGGTTAGCTGCGCAAATTCATATTATGTAAATAAAGGTACCATAATCAATTTAGAAGAAATAATAAAGAAAACTGGGCTGCCGTGTTTTGTAAAACCCAACCGATCTGGATCTAGTTTTGGAATTAGTAAAGTGAATGGAATGGAAGAAATATTACCTGCCATTGAAAAAGCATTTACCGAAGATTCCGAAATAATTATAGAATCGGCCTTAGTAGGAACTGAGGTTTCCGTGGGTGTTTATAACAAAGGCGAAGAAATAATTGCACTCCCTGTAACCGAAATCGTTTCAGAAAATGAATTCTTCGATTACGAAGCCAAATATCTTGGGAAGTCGCAAGAAATTACTCCAGCCAGAATTTCTGACGAAGAAACTGAAATGGTTCAAAAAGAGGCGATGCGCATATACAAATTGCTAAATATGAAAGGCATTACCCGCAGCGAATTCATAATAGAAAATGGAAAACCCTACTTTTTAGAAATAAACACCAATCCTGGACTTTCCTCTGAAAGCATAGTTCCTAAGCAAGCTCGCGAAGTAGGATTGACATTGACGGAATTTTTTGATATATTGATACAGAATGTACTAAAATAATTGAAGGTTGAGAGTTACAGGTTGCAAGTTTTATTTTAAAACAACCTGTAACTTGAAACTTGCAAAACCCTTAAAACAACAATAATGAAATACTACCTCATAGCAGGTGAAGCATCCGGGGATTTACACGGAGCCAATTTAATGAAAGCCTTAAAAAAGGAAGATGCAGAGGCAGATTTTCGTTTTTGGGGCGGCGATTTAATGAAGGCCGTTGGCGGGACTGAGGTAAAACATTATCGTGATTTAGCCTTTATGGGTTTCGTTGAAGTGGTGATGAATCTCAGCACCATTTTAAAAAACATTAAATTCTGCAAAAAAGACATTGAAAGCTTTAACCCAGATGTAATTATTTTTATAGACTATCCGGGCTTTAACCTTCGTATTGCTAAATGGGCAAAAAAGAAAGGGTATAGAACACATTATTATATTTCACCACAAATTTGGGCATGGAAGGAAGGCCGCATCAAAGAAATAACGCGCGATGTTGATGAAATGTATGTAATTCTACCTTTTGAAAAGGATTTTTACGAAGAAAAACACAACTTTCCCGTACATTTTGTAGGCCATCCGTTGATTGATGCTATCTACAACCAAAAGCAAGTGGATCCAAAAACATTTAAAAAAGAAAATGGACTGGATGAGAGACCTATAGTTGCTCTGCTTCCTGGTAGCCGAAAACAGGAAATCAAAAAAATGTTGGAAATAATGATTTCAGTGGCAAAGGATTTTAAGGAGTATCAATTTGTCATTGCAGGAGCACCAAGTCAAGAGAAATCGTTTTACGAATCATTTCTCAGCACAAAAAACGTACATTTTGTAACTAACAAAACTTATGATCTTTTGAGTATTTCGAAAGCTGCTTTGGTAACTTCGGGTACGGCTACATTAGAGACTGCGCTGTTTAAAGTGCCACAAGTGGTTTGTTATAAAGGCAGCCGAATTTCCTATGAAATTGCAAAGCGAATCATTAAGCTGGATTATATTTCCTTGGTAAATTTAATTCTTAATAAAACGACTGTAACCGAACTTATTCAAACCGATTTCAACAAAAAAAGACTTAAAGAGGAATTAACATCTATTCTAGAACCATACAAACGTGCTACTATGTTTTTGGACTATTACGATCTTGAAAAAGCTCTTGGCGGACGTGGCGCAAGTGAAAAGACTGCAAAACTTATTTATTCCGCAATTAAAATTGACTAAATAATATTTTATATTTTTAAGCATTAATAAAGCAATACTCTATTGATGAAAAAACTACTAATTTTTACGTTTTTTGCTTTTTTCCTAGTTTCTTGTGGAAGTACCAAAAACACAGGAAAAGTTCCAGAAATAATTTCGGGGAAAAGCGGGGAGAACATAAAAACATCCCGAAAGGTTAAATCTAACAATAGCAACAAAAGCACTGTTAAGAATAACAAAGACTCAGAAAATTCTGAAACAAGTGCAAAGCAAATAAAGGAATACATTATTGACTACGCTAAAACCTTCCAAGGTACACGCTATAAATATGGCGGAACAACAGAGGCCGGCATGGATTGTTCGGGTTTGGTTTACACTGCTTTTCAAAAGGAAAACATTACTTTACCCAGAATTTCGCGTGATATGGCTAAAAAAGGAATTCTTATTTCCTTTAAGGATATTGAAGAAGGCGATCTTGTTTTTTTTAAGACCAGCAGTAGAAACACTATTAATCATGTAGGCTTGGTAGTAGATGCAAAACGCGGCGAGGTGAAATTTATTCACTCTACTACCCGTGCAGGTGTAATTATTTCATCACTCGATGAGAACTATTGGAAAAAAGCTTTTGTTGAGGTAAGACGGGTTATATAAACTCAAGCCTGCCATATTGTTTTTTATAGAAATATTTTTTAATTTTAAAATTATTCTCCCCTATTAAGTTTTAGGTAACCACTTAAAATTATTGGGGATGAAATTCATAAACTTCGCAGTTGTAAAGTTTTCGGTTTTACTTGTTTTGGGAATTTTAACAGCACACTATTTCCCTATTACAACTTTTCTATTTAAATATCTCCTAGCGCTTCTTTTTGGGGTAGCAATTTTATGGTTTTGGGCAAGAAAGCAACTTATCCAGATGGTTTTCTTCGGAATTGTTACCTATCTCTGTTTTTTCGCCATTGGTTATTTCAGTTATCAAATAAGGTTACCACAATTCCAGACTGATCATTATTCTCATTTTGTATCTGAAAACAAAGCTGAATTGTTACAGTTGAAAATCACCCAGAACCTAAAACCCGATAATTTCAATTGGAAATATTTCGCAGAGGTAAACGCCATAAATGGTTTGCCGGCAGCAGGAAAAATATTGCTGAATGTTTCCAAAGATTCTTTAAAAGAATCATTCTCTGCAAATGAAGTTTTATTGGTTTATGCGCCAATTTCAGAAATTCCAAAACCACAGAATCCACACCAATTTGATTATTCAAAATATATGAAATCATTGGGTGTTTATGGACAATTGCGAGTTTCAGAAAAAGAAATTTTAAAAATCAAAAGCGGCAACCAGACCTTAAGGGGAATAGCCCAAAACATCCGTGACGAGATTGTTAAAAAACTTCAAAATACAAAACTAAAAACAGATGAGCGTGCTATTATTCAAGCTTTGGTTTTGGGCGAAAAGAAAGATATTGAGAAGAATCTTTACAACGATTATGCCGCTGCAGGCGCAGTACATATTTTGGCAGTTTCAGGGTTGCATGTTGGCATTTTGTATATTTTATTAGCTTTTCTTTTAAAACCACTAACTCGTTGGAAATTCGGAGTATATTTTCACGTAGTACTGATTGTGCTCTTGCTTTGGGGTTTTGCATTACTTTCTGGTCTTTCGCCTTCTGTTACACGAGCGGTGACTATGTTTAGCTTTTTTTCCTTTGCCAAGCTTTCCAATCGTGAAACAAACTCAATAAACACGTTATTTCTTTCATTTTTGGCGCTTTTAATCGTTAACCCGCTGTGGTTGTTTCAGGTAGGGTTTCAATTGAGCTATCTGGCAGTATTTTTTATTGTTTGGTTGCTTCCTATTTTTTATAAAGCAGGCTATTCAAAATATTGGATTGTTCGTAAAATTTGGACAATAGTTGCCGTTACCGTTTGTGCCCAGATTGGTGTTTTGCCATTAAGTTTGTTTTATTTTCATCAATTTCCAGGACTGTTTTTGTTGACCAATATTGTAGTACTACCTTTTTTAACACTATTGATGTGCGGTGGAATTCTGATAGTAATTTTATCCACTTTGGAAATCCTGCCAGATTGGCTCGCTTCAAGCTACAACTTTTTGATTGAAGGGCTAAATGGTTTTATTCATTGGGTTGCGGTACAGGATGAATTTCTTTTTAAAAACATCCACTTTTCAACTTTGAAAGTTATTGGTGCATATCTGGTGATAATTGTATTCGCCCTTTTTATTAAGAAACTAAATTATAATAGATTGATTATTTTGCTATTAGCTATTTCAGCATTTATATCAATTTTTATATATGATGAATTCAAGACTTCTGTAAACCAACTCGTGATATTTCAAAAGAGCAAAGAGACCGTTATAGGATACAAAAAAGGGAAGGATTTTATTGTTTTCAATAATGATTCAACTAAAAACAATTCTGAAAACTATCCTATAAAATCATTTAAAGCGGCAATCAATATTGATACCTATTTTGAAGCAAAACTTCCACAAATATTTCAATATAAAAGCAAGAATATTTTGATTTTGGATAGTCTCGGTATTTATCCTAAGCAAAAAAATATACACACGCTTTTACTAACTCATAGTCCAAAAGTGAATCTCAACCGGCTTATAGATAGTTTAAGTCCAAAACAGATAGTTGCAGATGGGAGTAATTATTATACGTATGTAAAACGCTGGGAAGAAACTTGTAAAATAAAAAAGCTCCCATTTTGCCATACTGCAAAAAAAGGAGCTTTCTCAATAGAATAGCCCGAATATGAAACCGAAAATGCTATCCTAAAATGTGTATTTAAAATTCTTTTGATAATCCTCCCAAGCTTCAGCTGTTGTAATTTTCAAGTAATCATCACTATGAATCATCTTTAGGAAAATTTCAAGCTGTTGGGGCGTTCTGTATCCAGGAACGGCTTGAATAAGATCTCCGTTTTCTTTAAAGAAAACCACACTT
Source organism: uncultured Flavobacteriaceae bacterium (assembly GCA_963789545.1). Taxonomy (GTDB): domain Bacteria; phylum Bacteroidota; class Bacteroidia; order Flavobacteriales; family Flavobacteriaceae; genus Aequorivita. The sequence goes on from CAWBKZ010000005.1 coordinate 76,239, forward strand.
GGATAAGCATTTACCTTTAAAGCGTGTGCAAACAAATGCTGCGAATTTCTTCCTTTTCTTGCGGGATCATAATTAGGATTGGTATAGACAAAATCTTGATAGTCTACCTCTTCTGTCCCTTCAGCATTGAACTTAACAGCATAGTAGTGTTTGTTTACATATTCAATAACTTCTTTGTCACTAAAAGTATTTTTATCGAGCAGCTTGCAAGGCCCACACCAAGTTGTGTAAACGTCCATAAAGATCTTTTTGGGTTCTTTCTTTTGGGCGGCAATAGCTTCATTCATAGTCATCCAATTAATTTTTTGGGAATGAACAGTACCAATAGTTAAAAATAAAACAAGCAGTAAAATATTTTTCATTGAAATGGTTTTAAAAATATGAAACAAAAAGCGTTCCAAGAAAAGGAACGCTTTTTTAATATTAAGTATTGTGTATTAGCGGATGCCGTGCATTAGTTTTTTTAGTACGGGATTTAATAACATCGAAATAACTCCAACTCCAATAGGAATTAAGGTAAAGATCAAAAAGAAAGTTCCCATAGAATATTCTGCCGAAATCTTATCAATCATTCCTCCCATTGTATTTGCGGCTTTTTGCCCAACAGCAATAGCGAGATACCAGACCCCAAACATAAAACCAATCATACGTGCTGGCACCAATTTACTTAAATAGGACAGTCCTAGTGGGGAAAGACAGAGTTCGCCCATAGTGTGCATTAAATAAGCTAAAATAAGGAAAGCCATACTTACGGAGGCCGTCATTGCTCCCGGAGGTATATCTGAAGCTCCATAAGAAAGAATGGCGAAGCCCAGCCCTAAGAGTATTAGTCCAATTCCATATTTTACAGCCGCACTTGGGTTGTATTTGCTCTCCCACCATTTTGAAAATAAGGGTGCTAAAGTGATAATAAAGAATGAATTTAGAATTCCGAACCAAGTGGCATCTACCTCCAATTCGGTTTGCGTAAATTTATCCATCAACCTAAAAATAACCAAACCCCAAATACCAATAAAAGCAAGGACAAGTGCAACGTTGGATAAAGCAATTTTAGCATGTGTTTTCTTTACTAACAGAAAGATTACATAAGAAATAATAATTAAAGGAACAGTTGTTAATAGCGCATCTACAATTTTAAAAATTATGGCAGAGTCTCCCGTCAAATTCCTATTGGTGTAATCTTGTGCAAAAAGTGTCATCGAGCCAAGCGACTGTTCAAAAAATGCGAAAAAGAAAACCGTAAAAAGGCCAAAAATAGAAACGGCAATCAGCCTATCCCTTACAATTGGTAAATAACGAGCTATACGGGTTACTAATAATATTAGAAACATTACCAACGCAGCAAGTACTACAATATTAGTTCCGCTCATCCCGCCAATTTCAAAAGGCACCAAAGAGGTGTCGTATATTTTCTCCAAAGGATCATTAAAAAGATATAACAAACCTCCTACAGATGATAACACTATCAACACATAATCAAACATCGTGAAAGGATTCAATTTGATTGGTGCTACTTCTACTCCGTCTTCACGTAGTTCAGGTCTTTCTTCATTAATATTTTGGGGTATTTCCACTTCATATACTTTTGAAGGTTTTGCTCCAATAGCACCGAAAATTTTATTTGCCAATAAAAACTGAAGCATTCCCAAGAACATAAAAATTCCCGCTAGCCCAAAGCCCCATGCCCAACCATAATTTTCGGCTAAATAACCGCAAAGCATCATTCCAAAGAAAGCACCAGCATTAACACCCATATAGAAAATGGTATATGCACCGTCTTTTTTGGACTCTTTGCCTTTATACATTTCAGAAATAATTGAGGTAATATTCGGCTTAAAAAATCCTGTACCAATAACCAATAATGCAAGTCCCAAATAAAAAGAAGGAGTTGTTTCCATTGCCATAGAAGCGTGGCCCATAGTCATAATTACACAACCAATAACCACTGCCAGTCTGTAACCGGTTATTTTATCGGCAATCCACCCACCAATTATTGGAGTTAGATATAAAAGCGAAGCGTAAGTACCTATAAGTGCAAGTGCATGTTCTCTTGGCCATTCCCAACCGGGGTTGTCGCTAAGGAGTGGTGCGGTTAAAAATAACACTAAAAGAATACGCATTCCGTAAAAGGAAAAACGTTCCCACATTTCGGTAAAGAAAAGGATAAAAAGCCCAGCTGGGTGTCCTAAAACTTTGTCTTTAAACAGATTTTCTATATCGGTGTTCATCGGTAAATGTTTTGGTTAAATTTGTATTTAAAAGATTAATAGCCTTTGTTATGGTCTGGATCTGCCAATTCGAATGGTTCGTTGTCGAGAATCTCATGTTCGTTGTCTTCTGCACCATGCGTCAGTTTTTCTAATTTCTTTCTTATCAACAATACTAACAATCCAAAAACAACACAAAAAACTGCAATTCCAGTAAATACGGTATATTCTCCTAAGTCAGAGGCAGATTCACCCAGAAGTCCGGCGACTTTATTACCAAAACCCGTCATAGCAAAATATACACCCATCATTAATGAAGCATATTTTAAAGGAGCTAACTTTGTTATGTATGAAAGTGCAACTGGAGATAAACATAGCTCTCCAACTGTATGGAATAAATATGCCGCAACTAACCAATACATAGCGGATGAACCATTGGCGTTGTATTGAGCTGCTGCTCCTGTCATAAAGAAAAAACCAGTTCCCATAATTATCAAGCCAAGACACATTTTAAAAAGTGAAGTAGAAACTTTTCCTTTCAATTTTCTATGTGCCCAATACCCTGCGACAGATGTACCTAAAATAATAATGAAAAGTGCATTAAGGGATTGGAACCAAGATGCAGGTACTTCCCACCCCATAAGCATCCTGTTCGTTTTTTCTGACGCATAAATATTCATCAAACCTCCTGCCTGCTCAAATGCTCCCCAGAATACAATAACCAAAATGAAAGATATAAACAATACAATCATTCTGTCTTTTTCAATTTTGGAAAGCGGTCTTTTCATTGCCGCTTTTTCTTCTGGATCAATTGATTTATTGGTATTGTTACCTACATATTTTAAATGTTTTTGTCCTGCTAAATATTGAATCAAACCCAATAGCATTCCTATTGCTGCAAGTCCAAAACCGTAATGCCAGCCATATACTTCACCTACATAACCCACAATTAAACTTGAAAGGAATGCACCTACATTTATACCTATATAAAATATTGTAAAACCTTTATCCCTTCTTATATCACCAGGCCTGTAAAGCCCACCTACCATGGTAGAAATATTGGGTTTTAGCATACCAACTCCCGCTATAATCAGTCCAAGACCTGTGTAAAAAGCCCACATTTCTTCAACAGAAAGAATTCCGTGACCCATAACTAGTAAAATTCCACCGACAAGTACGGACTGTTTTTGTCCTAAAAATTTATCGGCAATCCAACCTCCTGGAATTGAAGCCACATAAACCAACATTGTGTATGTTCCGTAAAGCGAAAGTGCATCACCGTTAGTCCATCCCAATCCTGGATTGCCACTGGTTGCTTCTGCCACCAAATAAAGTACCAAAATGGCACGCATTCCATAATAAGAAAAACGTTCCCACATTTCGGTAAAAAACAATATGTAAAGACCTACTGGATGGCCAAATAATTCCTTTTGCTTTTGATATTGAATTGCGTCTGACATAAGATTTAATATTAGTTAGTGTTGATTTTTATAAATTTTTCTTGATGAAATCGGTCATTAAAGTATATAAATGAAGACGGGTATTACCACCGTATATTCCGTGGTTTTTGTCTGGGTAAATGCGCCAATCAAATTGTTTGTTTGCTTGTATCAAAGCTTCAATCAAGCGCATGGTGTTCTGCACGTGAACATTGTCATCTGCGCTTCCGTGGACCAAAAGGTATTTTCCTTTTAATTTATCCACATGGGAAAGCGGGGAGTTTTGGTCATAGCCAGTTGGGTTTTCCTGTGGGGTCTGCATATAGCGCTCTGTATAGATACTGTCGTAAAACCGCCAGCTTGTAACGGGGGCAACGGCAATGGCCATTTCAAAAGTATCGGGTGCTTGAAAGAGTGCGTTTGATGACATAAAGCCACCGTAGCTCCAACCCCAGATACCTGTTCTAGAAGCGTCGATATATGGAAGGTCGCTTAGTTTTTTGGCGACAGCTATTTGGTCTTGTACTTCGTATTTGCCCAATTGCTTTTGGGTCATTTTTTTAAAATCTCTTCCTTTAAAACCTGTTCCACGACCGTCAACGCAAGCAATGATAATATCTTGCTGATTTACCAACATTTCATGCCAATAATCATTTGTTCCTATCCATTTGTTTACTACACTTTGTGAACCAGGTCCTGAATATTGAAAAAGAAATAGTGGATATTGTTTGGTTTCATCAAAATCCAAAGGTTTAATCATATACATATTCAGGTCTTCGCCGTTAATGTTTATGGTTGAAAATTCTTTAGGGGAAATTTTATAGGAAGCCAATCGGTTTTTTAAATCGTCGTTATTCTTTATTTCACGAAGTACTTTTCCTGTTTTGGCTTCGTGAAGCGTGAAAATGTAAGGCGTATTTGTATCTGAAAATGTATTGATGAAGTAGGTATAATCTGCACTAAAATCTGCATCGTTTGTACCTGTATTTTGAGAAAGACGTACTTTGTTTTTCCCCGAAGGCAAAATGGAATACACATCGCGGTTTATATTTCCATTTTCAGTACTTTGATAATAAATACGACCCGTTTTTTGGTCAAACCCGTAATAAGCGGTCACTTCCCAAGGGCCTTTGGTCACTTGGTTGAGCAACTTTCCATTCTTATCATACTGATAAATATGATTCCAACCATCTTTTTCACTGGTCCAGAAAAAGCTATTGTTGTTTAAAAAAGTTAGATTGTCGGTTACATCTACGTATGCATCGTCTTTTTCTGTTAAAATTAATTTTGAGGAATTGTTTGAAGCATCCACAAAAACTAAGTCAATAATGTTTTGATGGCGATTAGTAAGCTGAACACTCAAAAAATTATTGTCATTTGTCCAAAGCAACCGTGGAATGTAATAACTGTTGTATTTTGAAAGATCTACTGCTGAAGTTTTTCTACTGTCAAGGTCATAAAACTGTAAAGAAACTTTGGAGTTGTTTTCACCTGCTTTGGGGTATTTAAAGGTTTCGGCAGAAGGGTAAAGATTGTTACCATAAACATCCATTGTATATTCAGGCACATCGATTTCTTCAAATTTGATGTAAGCAAGTTTATCGCCATTTAGGCTCCATTCAAAAGCGCGGACAAAGGCAAATTCCTCTTCGTAAACCCAATCTGTGATACCATTGATGATACTATTCTTTTTGCCGTCAGTGGTTATTTGCACAACTTCTCCTGAATTCAAATCTTTTATGTAAAGATTGTTTTCAAAACCATAAGCTATTTTACTACCATCATTACTGAAAGTGGGTTCTTGAATTTTATTAGTTGAAACAAGGTTGAAATTTTTCGTTTTTATATCGTAAACGTAATAGGTACCCAAAGATGAGCGACGGTAAATCTGTTGTAGTTCGGTAGTGAAAAGAATTTTTGATTCATCTTTATTAAATTCATAAGAAATAACGTAATCTATTCCTTTTAAATCTCTACTGTTTAATAGTGTTCGCACTTTTTCACCACTCATATAATTATAAACATCTACAGTGGAAGCTTTGTCCTGTTTGTCATAATTGAGCACTGCATACTCCTTTCCATTGTTTAATGAACGTAGTACATCCAGACCTTGAGTGCTGAAAGCACCACTCCAAATTTCTTCTAAGGTTATGTTTTTTTGTTGAGCAGTAAGTGTAGAAAAGACTGTTAAAAACAGTAATAATGAAATTAGGGAGAATTGTTTTTTCAAAGTGTTAAAATTTTGCTACGCCAAGTTTACTAATTTTTTGTGAAAGAGGGAACGGTTTTTTTGTTAAATAAGGGTTTGTAACAATTATTAATAGGAATAACAAATAGTTACAATGCCTAACAAATTACACACTTTTCAAAATCTCAAAAACTAAATGTTAATAGCTTGATTTTTTAAACTAATCCCGAACCAAAGGCATTGTTGTACAACGCAATAATCCCTCCTGTTTGGAAATCTCAGCATAAGGCACTTCTTCTACCGTAAAACCTTGTTCACGGAGCCAGGCATTCAATCTTGTGAAGTTTTTTTCAGAAATTACAACGTCTGGCGAAATAGAAAAAATGTTGCTGTTCATATTATACATTTCTTGTTTTGTAATGTGAAAAAAGTTCTCTTTTCCGAAGAAATTAAGGAGCCATTCATATTCTTTCTCATCCAAAAAACCTTCTTTGTGTATAATTGCCTTTCCCTTGCCTAAAGGCTGAAAACAGCAATCTAAGTGCAGTGCGTTATCTTCGGCTACGGTATTACTTTTTCTAAGATTGAAGGATTTTACATTTTTATGCGGAAACAGTTTTTGAATATGTTTTACAGCGTTCAAATTAGTGCGTGCTGTTATGAAACTTGGATAATCATCTCCGTAATAAGTTCCTACAAAAATATAGTCTCCCCAAGGCATTACATCACCTCCTTCAATATGTGCATCTTCTGGAAATTCAATAATTTTTGATGGATCGATCTGTTTAATTACATGTTCAATGGCCTCAATTTCCATGGAACGATCATCAAGGATATTGGCGATTATAAATTTATCTTCAATCACAAAAGCAATATCACGTGAAAAAATTTGATTATAATCCTTTATAGAATGAGGACGATATACCTTTACATCATACTTTTTAAAAACTTCAGCCATAGCTTCCATTTCCTTCACCATATCTTCATCTTTTGGATAGGTTCCCGCTTTAATGTGTTCGGCAGATTTGGGATCATAAGCGTCTTCAAGATTTGGCAAGGGGCCATTGCTATCTGCACGGCCGAGCACTACGGCTCTTAATCTTGAAATCTCGTCTTTGATGTTAAGGTTGATCATATAGCAAATATAAAAAAAGCACCTCGATACCGAAGTGCTTTCAAATATATAAAATTAGTTTTTATCTTTTTTCCACTGAAACAAAACTACGGTGTGTTTCACCAACATAGATTTGACGTGGACGACCTATTGGTTCTTTGTTCAAACGCATCTCTCTCCATTGAGAAATCCAGCCTGGCAAACGGCCCAAGGCGAACATTGGCGTAAACATTTCAACAGGAATACCCAAAGCACGATAAATGATTCCTGAATAAAAATCTACATTCGGGTATAATTTTCTTTCTACGAAATATGGATCTTCCAACGCTTCTTTTTCTAAAGCTTTTGCAATATCCAGAATTTCATCTTCTATTCCCAAGTTCTCTAAAACATCATCTGCAGCTTTTTTAATGATTTTTGCACGAGGGTCAAAGTTTTTGTATACTCTGTGGCCAAAGCCCATCAAACGAAAAGGATCGTCTTTATCTTTTGCCTTTGCCATGTATTTTTTAGTATCGCCACCGTCTTCCTTAATAGCTTCCAGCATTTCAATTACCGCCTGATTGGCTCCTCCGTGAAGTGGGCCCCATAGTGCCGCTATTCCTGCTGAAATAGAAACAAAAAGACCTGCATGTGAAGAACCTACAATACGAACGGTTGAAGTAGAACAGTTTTGTTCGTGGTCAGCGTGAAGGATTAACAGTTTATCCAAAGCCTCCAAAACAATTTCGTTGGTAGTATATTCCCCACTCGGCTTTTTAAACATCATTTTTAGGAAATTATCTACATACCCTAATGAATCTCCACCGTAATCTAATGGAAGTCCCATACGTTTTCTATATGTCCATGCAGTCAATACTGGAAATTTACCTAGTATTTTCACAATAGCTTTATACATATCTTCCTCGCTATCAACATTTACTGAGGAAGGGTTAAATGCAACCAAAGCAGAAGTCAAAGAAGATAGAACCCCCATTGGGTGGGCGGCTTTAGGAAAACCGTCTAAAATTCTCTTTACATCTTCATCTACATGTGATTGTGCTTTTATATCTGTATGGAATTTATCAAGTTCAGCTTTTGTGGGCAATTCACCAAAAATCAGAAGGTAACAAACCTCCAAGAAATTTGCCTTTTCGGCTAGTTCTTCAATGGCATATCCACGGTAACGCAAAATTCCTTTTTCACCATCCAAAAACGTAATAGCACTTTCGCAAGCACCCGTATTTTTATAACCTGGATCTAGTGTCACAACTCCTTTAGTGACACCACGAAGAGTTTTTATATCTATTCCTAATTCATTTTCAGTTCCTTCAATAATTGGAAACTCATATTTTTTACCATCTATCTCGAGGGTCGCCATCTTTGCCATATATATTGTGTGTGTTTTAATTAATCAGATATGTAAAAATACAAAATCTCAAGTTATTTTTTTAACATTTATCAGTATTCTTAGGTTAAAAAATCCTTAAATCATTACTCATACCGCGGATTTTTCCAAAAAAAAGAAACCCTGCTATTTGCAGGGTTTTAAATCCTTAATTTTTGATTATATTTTGAAAGCGTTTCGCTGTGGAAAATATGCAACTTCTCCCAATTGTTCCTCTATTCTGAGTAATTGATTGTACTTTGCCATTCTATCACTTCTTGAAGCAGAACCAGTTTTTATTTGTCCACAATTTAAAGCTACTGCCAAATCTGCAATAGTGTTATCTTCTGTTTCACCACTTCTATGACTCATTACGGAAGTATAGCCGGCATGGTGTGCCATATTTACAGCTGCAATGGTTTCTGTTAAGGTTCCAATCTGGTTCACTTTTATCAAAATTGAATTGGCTATTTTTCCTGAAATACCTTTTGAAAGCCTTTCTACGTTGGTAACGAACAAATCGTCACCAACCAATTGTACTTTATCACCAATCTTTTCGGTCAAGTATTTCCAGCCTTCCCAATCGTTTTCATCCATGCCATCTTCAACTGAAATAATTGGATATTTTTCACATAATTCAGCTAAATAATCGGCTTGTTCTTTTGATGTGCGCACTTTTCCTTTTTCACCTTCAAACTTGGTGTAATCGTATTTTTTATTCACATAAAATTCCGCGGCAGCGCAATCCAAGGCAATCATAACATCATCGCCTAATTTGTAGCCAGCTTTTTTGGTGGCCTTTGCGATGGTGTCCAAAGCATCTTCCGTTCCATCAAGTGTTGGTGCAAAACCGCCTTCATCGCCAACCGCAGTGCTTAAACCCCGATCGTGCAATACTTTTTTTAGATTGTGAAAAATTTCTGAACCCATTTGCATAGCGTGCGTAAAACTTTTAGCTTTCACAGGCATTACCATAAATTCTTGAAAAGCAATAGGAGCATCACTGTGCGAACCACCATTGATAATATTCATCATTGGTACGGGAAGCGTTTTAGCACTCACACCACCAACATATCGATATAATGGCATTCCAAGTTCATTAGCCGCAGCTTTTGCACAAGCGAGAGAAACTCCTAAAATTGCATTGGCACCCAACTTTGATTTATTTTTTGTACCGTCCAGATCGATCATTATTTTATCAATGAGTTCCTGTTCAAAAACTGAAACTCCCAAAAGTGTTCCGGCAATTTTTCCGGTTACATTTTCAACAGCTTTTAAAACGCCTTTTCCCATATAGGCTTTTCCGCCATCGCGAAGCTCAACAGCTTCGTGTTCGCCCGTTGAAGCTCCCGAAGGAACGGCGGCACGGCCCATAAAACCGTTTTCAGTAATTACGTCAACTTCAATAGTAGGATTTCCTCTTGAATCGAAAATTTGGCGGGCGTTGATGTCTGATGATGATGCTCATTGGTTTAATATATTATTAGTTATTTATTAAAAAAACCTGACAAGTTTTGGAAACCTTCAGGTTTAAGATTTTTATGCAGTTTGCAACTTATGTTTTTCAATACTTTCGATGAATTGATCAAAAAGATAAGAAGCATCGTGTGGTCCGGGCTTGCTTCAGGATGATATTGAACTGAAAACGCAGGTTTATTTTTCAACTAATTCCCGCAGCAGTATGATCGTTCAAATGTACATGTGTAATTTCAATATTTGCATTTGCTTCGGCTTCTTCCCTATTTATTGCGAAACCATGGTTTTGTGAAGTAATTTCACCTTTGCCAGTAATCAAATTCATTACCGGATGGTTTATTCCGCGATGGCCGTTGATGCATTTTATAAGTGGAAATTCCATTTGCCAAAGCCAAAATTTGATGTCCCAAACAAATTCCAAACATTGGTAATTCCTTATTCAATATTTCTTTTACAACTTCAATAGCGCTGCTGAATGGTTCTGGATCGCCGGGACCGTTTGAAATAAAATAACCATCTGGATTAAAGGCTTCCATTTCTGAAAAAGAAGCATTATATGGAAAAACTTTTATATAGCAATCCCTTTCGGCGAGATTGCGAAGTATGTTTTTCTTTAATCCCAAATCCAATGCAGAAATTTTATAATTTGCATTTTCGTTTCCAAAGAAATAAGGTTCTTTGGTTGAAACTTTTGAAGCAAGTTCCAAACCGTTCATATCGGGAACTTCTGCCAATTGTTTTTTCAAACCTTCAATATTATCAACTTCGGTTGAAATTACGGCGTTCATTGCGCCATTGTCGCGAATGTAGCTTACCAAAGCGCGGGTATCTACATCGCTTATGGCCAGCAAGTTGTTTCTATTTAAAAATTCTTCTAAGGAATCATCAGCTGCGGGACGTGAATAGTGGTAACTGAAATTGCGCACTACCAAGCCTGCTATTTTTATTCCTTCAGATTCTACTTCCTCTTTATTTGTGCCATAATTCCCAATGTGAGCATTGGTGGCGACCATAATTTGCCCAAAATAAGAAGGGTCTGTAAAAATTTCTTGATACCCGGTCATTCCGGTATTGAAACAAACTTCTCCAAAGGCTGAGCCTTCTTTGTTTCCAACCGCTTTTCCATAGAAAATAGTTCCGTCTGCCAATAAAATAAGTGCTTTTTTTCGTGTTTGGTATTTCATTCTTTGAAGGGTTTCGACACCTTCGACAAGCTCAGGGTGACAATTATTCATTTTTTCAAAATCTTTTGCAAAAATAGTATAAAAAAAAGGGATAAACGAAAACGCTTATCCCTTTGTGTATTACTTCTGAAAAATTCTAATCATTCAACGATTGTATCTTTGTTATTGCTTTATAAACTTTTTAGTAGCCGATCCGGTTTCAGTTTCTATTTTTATGAAATAAATTCCGTTGGAAAGGTTGGATATGTCAATCTTATTTTCAGATAAAACAGTATTCACTTTTTGTCCAAGAGAATTGTATATACTGAAATTGTAATTGCTTAATTGTGTTTTGAATTTAAATATTCTGAGGCTGGATTTGGATAAATTTGGAAATCCTTTTGTGAGAAATCCTCTACTGACAATGGTTGTCTCAAAAAACGATATACTGTTCCATTGGGCATCATTCCCTGAAGGTACGAAAGCACAATAGGATCTGCAGGTGTTAAAGTGATTACTGTAGGATTGACAGGATTTCCAGATAAAAAATAACCATTGTCATCCAATTGTTGCAAATCAATGTTAAAAGAAGTAAGCAAACTTACTTGGGGACCGGTTTCGCCCTCAAAGGATTCGGCGGGGTTATTTATAGAACTTGGCCCATAACGAAACTCTACAGTATTACTGCCCTCGTACATCCAAAGTTGAAAGTTCATAAAATCGTTTCCGGTGGAATCGACAAAAGAAACCGACATTGTTCCATTCAATTTTTAAAATCTTATTTCCTGCAGTCCCCTCTGTTTTATAGGAAATATTAGATTGTGAAACACCCGAATTAAATCCCAAATCTATCAAGTCCTGGCCTATTGGCACTAAAATAGGTACAATCCCTCCATCTATTGGATTGGACGAAAGCACACCACCCACGCTCCATTCTAAAATATAAATGGTATCGAAAGTGTAAGTGCCCAAACTAAAGGTAAAATCAAGCGGAATGGTATACCCTGGATCGTCCCAAACGGCACCATTATTTAGGGAAGTGCTTCCCGTCAAATTTACATAAGCACTATTTTCTGTTTCGAAATTGTAAACGCTCTGCGCATTTGCAATCATGGCAATAAACAGAAATACAGGTAAAAGTATTTTTTTTGTCATATTTTTAAGGTATTGATTTACAGTTCATAAAACTGAACTAAATTTAGTTTAAAAATCAATTCGAAAAATATTTTATAATGTAAAACTTTCCGAAATTTTCACTTTTTCGTTTAGGGGTATAAAAAAAGGGATAAACGAAAACGTTTATCCCTTTTTATTTTGTGAGATTGAAATATTTTATTCCTCTTCTTTTTTAGCTTCTTTCTCGGCTTTTGCAGGAGCGGCTTTCGCAGCAGGAGCAGCAGCAGTTGAAGAACCGCTTCCACGGCGACTTCTACGAGTAGATTTCTTCTTAGTAGCTTTGCCTGCGTTGTAAAGTTCGTTGAAATCAACAAGCTCTATCATTGCCATATCAGCATTATCACCTAGACGGTTACCCAATTTAATGATTCGGGTGTAACCTCCCGGACGATCACCAACTTTTGGCGCAACAGTTCTGAAAAGTTCTGCAACTGCATCTTTTTGACGCAATTTTGCCATAACCAAACGACGGTTGTGTGTGGTGTCTTCCTTAGACTTTGTTACCAATGGCTCTACAAATTGCTTCAACGCTTTCGCTTTTGCAACAGTAGTGTTAATTCTTTTATGTTCAATTAAAGAACTCGCCATGTTTGCCAACATAGAGTGTCTGTGGGCAGTTTTTCTACCTAAATGATTTATTTTTTTTCCGTGTCTCATGACATTTTTGTTTTAATCATCATCTTGCTACGACCCACCTTGGGGAGCAAAATATGACGTATTAACTAATCTTTATCTAATTTATATTTTGCAAGATCCATCCCGAAGTTTAGGCCTTTCACGTTTACAAGCTCTTCAAGCTCTGTAAGCGATTTTTTACCGAAGTTACGGAACTTCATCAAGTCGTTTTTGTTGAAAGAAACAAGATCTCCCAAGGTATCAACTTCTGCAGCTTTCAAACAATTTAGCGCACGAACTGAAAGGTCCATATCTACCAATTTTGTTTTAAGCAACTGACGCATATGAAGGGATTCTTCATCATAAGTTTCAGTTTGTGCAATTTCATCTGCCTCCAACGTTATGCGCTCATCGCTGAACAACATAAAGTGGTGGATCAAGGTTTTTGCAGCTTCTGTCAATGCATCTTTTGGGTGAATAGATCCGTCTGTTACAATTTCGAAAACCAATTTTTCGTAATCGGTTTTTTGCTCTACACGGAAGTTTTCAATGCTGTACTTCACGTTTTTTATTGGAGTGTAGATAGAATCTGTAAAGATGGTTCCCAAAGGAGCGTTCGCTTTTTTGTTCTCTTCTGCAGGAACATAACCGCGACCTTTTTCAATAGTGATTTCGAAATTAAGGTTCACTTTTTTGTCCATATTGCAAAGAACCAATTCTGGGTTCAATACTTGGAATCCTGAAATGAATTTTTGGAAATCACCTGCCTTCAATTGCTCGTTTCCAGAAACTGAAATAGTAACGGTTTCGTTGTCTATCTCGTCAATCTGTCTTTTGAAACGAACTTGTTTAAGGTTCAAAATAATTTCGGTAACATCTTCTACTACTCCTGCAATGGTAGAAAATTCGTGGTCCACGCCTTCGATGCGAACCGAAGTAATGGCGAATCCTTCCAATGAGGAAAGTAATACGCGTCTTAATGCATTACCAACGGTAAGTCCGTAACCAGGTTCCAAAGGACGAAATTCAAATTTTCCTTCGAAATCGGTAGAATTTACCATTATAACTTTATCAGGCTTCTGAAAACTAAATACTGCCATTTTTTTCTTCGTTTTAATTGTTATTTAGTTGCGCGGTTTAAAAGTTTGAAGAACACTATAAACCCTTTGGCTAAATACCAATATGATTATTTTATTATTTAGAATATAATTCGACGATAAACTGCTCGTTGATGTTTTCTGGGATTTGGATACGCTCAGGAACAGAAACGAAAGTTCCTTCCTTTTTATCGCCATTCCAAGTGATCCACTCATAAACATGACTTGCATTTGCCAACGAATCGTTGATTGCGCTAAGAGATTTTGATTTCTCTCTAACGGCCACTACATCTCCAGCTTTCAACTGGTAAGATGGAATGTTTACTTTTTCACCATTAACGGTGATATGACGGTGAGAAACCAATTGTCTAGCACCGGCACGGCTTGGGGAAATCCCCATACGGTAAACCACATTGTCTAAACGTGATTCTGCCAATTGAAGCAAAACCTGACCTGTAATTCCAGGAGCGGCTGTTGCTTTTTTGAACATATTTCTGAACTGACGCTCCAAGATACCATAGGTATATTTTGCTTTTTGCTTTTCAGCAAGCTGAATTGCGTATTCAGATTTCTTGCCACGGCGACGTGCGTTACCGTGTTGCCCTGGAGGGTAGTTTCTTTTTTCGAAAGACTTGTCGTCCCCGAAGATTGCTTCCCCGAACTTACGGGCTATTTTAGTTTTTGGACCAGTATATCTTGCCATTTCTAATTTAAGGTTATGAAGGAAAACTAAATTAAGGTCTTACGTTAATCCTTTAGTTCTTTATTCCTTCAGATTGATATTTAGTATTAATTAAACTCTTCTTCTTTTTGGTGGACGGCATCCGTTGTGCGGCATTGGGGTAACATCGATAATTTCTGTTACTTCAATTCCTGCGTTGTGGATGGAACGTATTGCAGATTCTCTACCGTTTCCTGGCCCTTTTACGTAAACTTTTACTTTACGTAAACCAGCATCGTGCGCAACTTTTGCACAATCTTCTGATGCCAATTGAGCTGCATAAGGAGTATTTTTCTTAGATCCGCGAAAGCCCATTTTACCGGCTGAGGACCAAGAGATAACATCTCCGTTCTTATTTGTCAACGAAACAATAATGTTGTTGAAGGAAGCAGTAATGTGCGCTTCACCAACAGATTCAACATTAACCTTGCGTTTTTTAACTGTCTTTGTAGACTTTTGGGTTGTCTTTGCCATAACTCTAGGTTTTATTTAGTTGCTTTTTTCTTGTTAGCAACAGTTTTACGTTTTCCTTTTCTAGTACGAGAGTTATTCTTAGTACGCTGTCCTCTTAAAGGAAGACCCGATCTGTGACGAATACCTCTGTAACAACCAATATCCATTAAGCGTTTTATGCTTAATTGAACTTCACTACGTAATTCACCTTCGATTTTGAAAGACCCTACAGCATCACGAATAGCACCGATTTCATCATCGTTCCATTCGCTTACTTTTTTGTCTTCGTTAACCTCGGCTTTTTTCAGAATATCTTGTGCACGGCTTTTACCGATTCCGAAGATATACGTTAACGCGATTACACCCCTTTTGTGCTTCGGGATATCTACACCTGCGATTCTTGCCATAACTTATCCTTGTCTTTGTTTGAACTTTGGGTTCTTTTTGTTAATTACATATAATCTGCCTTTTCTGCGTACAATCTTGCAGTCGGCACTTCTTTTCTTTACGGATGCTCTTACTTTCATCTGTTTTCGTTTTTATAGTTCAATGAACCGTGAGGTCCGTTGTATTAATATCTGTATGTTATTCTTGCTTTAGTTAAATCGTATGGGCTCATTTCCAGTTTCACTTTGTCACCTGGCAACAATTTTATGTAGTGCATTCGCATTTTACCAGAAATGTGTGCGGTTACAATGTGACCGTTTTCTAGTTCCACACGGAACATTGCGTTTGATAGTGCTTCCACTATACTTCCATCTTGTTCTATTGCGCTTTGTTTTGCCATAATTATGCTACTGCTTTTCTGTTTTTGCCGCTTTTCATTAAACCATCGTAATGACGGTTCAATAAGTACGAGTTTACTTGTTGCATTGTATCGATAGCTACACCCACCATAATAAGAGTGATGTACCACCGTAGAATAATGCCCACCCTTGCTGGATACCCATCAATTTAACCACGAATGCAGGAAAAATAGCAATCAAGGCCAAAAATACAGATCCTGGTAAGGTTATTTGTGACATTATTCGGTCTAAATATTCAGCGGTTTGTGATCCTGGTTTAATACCAGGAATAAATCCACCGCTACGTTTAAGATCGTCAGCCATTTTGTTTGTTGGAACCGTAATAGCAGTATAGAAATAGGTAAATATGATAATCAATATTGCGAAAACCAAATTATACCACAATCCAAAAATATCACTGAATGCCGCTTGAATTCCTTGAGCAAAATCACTTTCGGAAAGACTTGCTACTGCAGATGGTACAAACATAATTGCCTGAGCAAAGATGATTGGCATTACTCCAGAAGCATTCAGCTTTAAAGGAATGAACTGGCGTGCTCCGAAAATATTCTTTTCGTAGCCACCGCTTGCTGTTCTTCTTGCATATTGAACAGGGATCTTGCGTACTGCCATTACCAACATAATGGAAAGCAGAATAATTACAAACCAGATAACCAATTCAATAAGAATCATAATCAAACCACCGTTTGACTCCATAACTCTTGAAACAAATTCTTGTGCAAATGATTGTGGCAAACGTGCAATGATACCTACCATAATAAGTATGGAGATACCATTACCAATACCTTTATCGGTAATTTTTTCACCCAACCACATTGCAAATATAGTTCCAGTTACAAGTATGATTACAGAAGAAACAGTAGAACATAACACTTTGCCCCATTATAAAAGCCTCAGCTGGAACTCCCATTGCTGGAAGACCTGCAAGGTAACTTGGAGCCTGTACCAAACAGATACCGATGGTTAACCAACGGGTAATCTGATTGATTTTTTTACGTCCGCTTTCACCTTCTTTTTGTAATTTTTGAAGGTATGGCACAGCAATTTGCATCAACTGTACTACAATGGATGCAGAAATATACGGCATAATACCCAATGCAAAAACAGAAGCGTTGGCAAAAGCCCCTCCTGTAAATGCGTTCAGCAATCCACCAATACCACCGGCATTGAATTTACCTGCAAACTGCGCCAACATATCTGCATCAATTCCCGGAAGTACTACTTGTGCACCAAAACGGTACACCAATAACATTCCCAAGAGTAAGCAGAATGCGGTTACGCAACTCTTCTATTTTCCAAACATTTTTTAAGGTTTCGATAAATTTCATCCTTAGCTGTTGTTACAATGTTACTACTTCACCTCCGGCAGCTTCAATAGCTTCTTTTGCCGAGGCAGTGAACTTGTGCGCAGATACTTTCAATTTTGCTTTTATTTCTCCTCTTCCTAAAATCTTAACCATTTCGTTCTTTCCAGCAAGACCTAAACCTACTAAGGTTTCAAAGTCAACGGTATCTTTTATTTTCTTGTCATCAACCAATTGTTGCAAGGTATCAATGTTGATTCCTTTGTATTCTTTACGGTTGATGTTTGTAAATCCAAACTTAGGTACACGACGTTGTAGGGGCATTTGTCCACCTTCAAATCCAATTTTCTTGGAATAACCTGAACGTGATTTTGCTCCTTTGTGTCCGCGGGTGGCAGTACCACCTTTACCGGAACCTTGTCCGCGACCTACTCGCTTGCCTTTGATTTTTCGCCGATCCTGCGGCGGGTTGTAAGTTACTTAAATCCATTATCGTGTGTTCTTATTTGGTTTCAACAGAAACCAAGTGATTAACTTTATTGATCATACCAAGAATGTTTGGCGTGTCTTCATGTTCAACCGTTTGGTTCATCTTGTGAAGACCTAATGATTCCATGATTCTCTTTTGGTTTTTTGGACGTTTTATAACGCTTCTTACCTTTGTTACTTTAATTTTTGCCATCGCTCTGATATTTATCCTTTGAATACTTTTTCAAGTGAAATTCCTCTTTGGTTGGCAACAGTTTGTGCACTTCGCATTTGCAAAAGGGCATCAAAAGTTGCTTTTACCACGTTATGTGGGTTGGAAGATCCTTGTGATTTTGACAATACATCGTGAACTCCTACTGCTTCCAATACGGCACGTACAGCACCACCAGCAATAACTCCGGTACCAGGCGCAGCTGGAAGAAGGTTAACGCGGGCTCCGCCGTATTTTCCTTTTTGTTCGTGTGGAAGAGTCACTTTGTTAAGTGGGATGCGAACCAAGTTTTTCTTGGCATCCTCAATAGCTTTTGCTATTGCGCTGGCTACATCCTTGGATTTCCC
The DNA here is from genome assembly GCA_963789545.1 of uncultured Flavobacteriaceae bacterium. GTDB lineage: Bacteria > Bacteroidota > Bacteroidia > Flavobacteriales > Flavobacteriaceae > Aequorivita. Next base: position 94,411 of record CAWBKZ010000005.1, read on the forward strand.
AAGTCCGTGGCCAACCACTCCTTTTTCGTCTCCAACAACTACAATAGCTGAAAATCCGAAGGCACGACCACCTTTGGTTACCTTGGTTACACGTTGTACACCTACCAAACGGTCTTTCAATTCAAGACCTCCTGGTTTTACTAATTCTACGTTTTTATAATCTTGATACATAATATGACTTAGAATTTAAGGCCACCTTCGCGTGCACCTTCAGCTAATGATTTTACTCTTCCGTGGTATAGGTAACCGCCTCTGTCAAAAGCGATGGCTTCTACACCTGCTTTAACTGCTTTCTCAGCGATTGCTTTTCCTACCAATTTTGCAGCTTCAACTTTGTTTACTTTTGAAGCGTCAATGTCTTTATCTCTTGAAGATGCAGCGGTAATGGTCTTTCCATTTACATCGTCAATAATCTGAGCGTATATTTCTTTATTGCTGCGAAAAACAGCCAAACGTGGGCGACTTTCAGTCCCCTCAACCGTTTTTCTGATTCGCATGCGCAAGCGCTCTCTTCTTTCGTACTTTGATAATGCCATAACTCTATTTGTTATGCAGATTTACCTGCTTTTCTTCTTAATTGTTCACCTACAAACTTAATACCTTTTCCTTTGTAAGGTTCTGGCTTACGGAAGCCACGGATTTTTGCCGCTACTTGTCCTACCAATTGCTTGTCGTGTGAAGTTAGTTTTACGATTGGATTTTTACCTTTATCAGATACCGTTTCCACTTTTACTTCTGGAGCGATGTCCAAAACGATGTTGTGTGAAAATCCTAAAGCCAAATCTAATTTCTGTCCTTGGTTGCTGGCGCGATAACCTACACCTACCAATTCCAATTGCTTGGTCCATCCATTGCTTACACCTTCAATCATATTGTTGATTAAAGATCTGTAAAGACCATGCTTTGCAGTGTGGTCTTTTGAGTCTGAAGGACGTTCAACCAAAACCTGTCCGTCTTCTACTTTCACGGTTACATCAGAAAACTCCTGAGTTAACTCGCCTAATTTTCCTTTTACGGTAATTACGTTGTCTTTTACATCAACTGTAACTCCTTGTGGGATTGCTACCGGGTTTTTACCTATTCTTGACATTTCTTTGTCTATTTTTTAGTAAACGTAACACAATACTTCACCACCTACATTCTGAGCTTTTGCTTGTTTGCCTGTCATTACTCCTGAAGAAGTAGAAACAATGGCAATACCCAAACCGTTCAAAATACGAGGAAGTTCTGTTGAACTTGCGTATTTACGTAAACCTGGTTTACTAATTCTTTGAATTTTCTTGATCACTGATTCTTTGGAAAGCTTGTCGTATTTTAAAGCGATTTTGATGATACCTTGTGGGGTACTTTCGTCATCAAATTTGTAGCTTAAAATGTAACCTTGATCAAAAAGGATTTTTGTAATCTCCTTTTTAAGATTTGAAGCTGGAATCTCTACAACGCGATGTCCGGCTTTCGCAGCATTTCTAACTCGTGTTAGATAATCTGAAATTGGATCTGTATTCATTTATTTCAATTTGCGGAAGTGGTTTTCAGACTCCCGAACTATCGGGACTGAACCTTCAACCAGTTTATACTTTTTATTTTGAACAGAAAAAATCTGTTCTTACCAAGATGCTTTACGCACTCCTGGAATTAACCCTGAATTTGCCATTTCACGGAACATTACACGTGAAATTCCAAAAGTTCTCATATACCCTCTTGGTCTTCCGGTAAGTTTGCAACGGTTGTGCAAACGTACTGGTGAGGCATTTTTTGGTAATTTTTGTAAACCTTCCCAATCGCCAGCTTCTTTCAAAGCTTTGCGCTTGGCGGCATACTTCAATACCGTTTTTTGTCTCTTAACCTCGCGGGCTTTCATTGATTCTTTAGCCATCTCTTAGTTCTTTTTAAAGGGTAATCCCAATTCTTGTAATAATGATTTCGCTTCTTTATCGGTATTTGCCGAAGTGATAAACGTAATGTTCATCCCTTCAATTTTCTTCACTTTATCGATATCGATTTCAGGGAAGATAATTTGCTCGGTAATTCCCAAAGAGTAGTTTCCTCTTCCGTCAAAACCGGTTGCTTTAATTCCGTTAAAGTCACGTACCCTTGGCAATGCTGAAGTTACCAACCTGTCTAAAAATTCGTACATACGCTCTCCACGCAACGTAACTTTCACACCAATTGGCATGCCTTTACGAAGTTTGAAGTTTGCAACATCTTTTTTAGAGTTTGTTGATACCGCTTTTTGCCCGGTTATCTTTGTAAACTCATCAACCGAATAGTCAATAAGTTTTTTGTCAGCTACTGCTGCACCCACTCCGCGGGAAACAACAATACGCTCCAATTTTGGTACCTGCATGACGTTTTTGTAACCAAATTCGTCAGTAAGTGAATTGATCACTCTGCTTTTGTACTCTTCTTTAAGTCTTGGTGAATATGCCATAACTATATTGCTTGATTCGATTGTTTTGAAAACCGTACTTTTCTTACCATTTTCAATTTTATAACCTACACGTGTTGCTTTTCCAGATTTTGGATCAACTAATGAAAGGTTTGAAATATGGATAGGAGCTTCTTTTTTTGCAATTCCACCTTGTGGATTTTTTGCGCTTGGTTTCTCATGTTTTGAAACCATGTTCACTCCTTCTACGATTGCTTTGTTTTTGTCAAGGAATATCTTCATTACTTTACCTTCTGAACCTTTGTGGTCTCCGGCAGTAACTACTACTGTATCGCCTGATTTTATTTTAAGCTTTGTCATCTTAGTTTTCATATTAAAGCACCTCTGGTGCCAATGATACTATTTTCATAAATTGCTTGTCACGAAGCTCTCTTGCTACTGGCCCGAAAACACGTGTTCCTCTCATCTCGCCTTGTGGCGTTTAAAAGTACACAAGCGTTGTCGTCAAAGCGGATGTAAGAACCGTCAGGTCTTCTTATTTCCTTAACAGTACGTACTACAACTGCTGTAGAAACTGCTCCTTTTTTAATATTTCCATTTGGAGTGGCTTCTTTTACAGAAACTACAATTTTATCACCAATTGAAGCATACCTTCTTTTAGTACCGCCTAATACACGGATGGTAAGTACTTCCTTAGCACCGGTATTATCTGCGACTTTGAGTCTTGATTCTTGTTGTAACATAATTACTTCGCTCTTTCAATTATTTCTACTAATCTCCAACATTTGGTTTTACTCAAAGGTCTTGTTTCCATGATCTTTACAGTATCACCTTCGTTGCAGTTGTTTGTCTCGTCGTGTGCTACGTATTTTTTCGTTTTCAACACGAACTTTCCGTACATAGGGTGTTTTACTTTTTTCACCTCTGCAACTACAATGGATTTGTCCATTTTGTTACTGGTTACTACACCTATACGTTCTTTTCTTAAGTTTCTTTTAATTTCTTCCATCTTTCAGCTGTACAATTATTGCACTTCTCTATTAGTTAGTTCCGTCGCTATTCTTGCTATCACCCTTCTTTGGGATCTTAGTTGAATTGGATTCTCCAACGGCGAAATGGTATGAGCCATTTTAAGGTCTGAATAAGCTTTTCTAGAGTCAGCGAATGCTTCCTGAAGTTCAGCCGTTGATGCTTTTTTAATTTCTGATTGTTTCATCGTTCAAAAAATTATGCTTGGAAATCCCGAGACATTACAAATTTAGTTTTAACGGGAAGCTTTTGTGCCGCTAGGCGCAAAGCTTCTTTTGCTGTTTCAAGGGTAACACCAGATACTTCGAAAAGCATTCTTCCTGGTTTTACTACAGCAGCGTAATATTCTACAGCACCTTTACCTTTACCCATACGTACTTCAAGAGGTTTTTTGGTAATTGGCTTATCCGGAAAAATCATAATCCAGATAGAACCTTCTCTTTTCATAAAACGAGTAGCGGCGATACGAGCAGCTTCAATTTGTCTTGCTGTAAGAAATTCTGATTCCAACGATTTTATACCGAAGGTTCCGTATGCTAGCTGATTGCCACGACCGGCATCGCCTTTCATACGGCCTTTCATTTGTTTACGGTACTTTGTTCTTTTAGGTTGTAACATTTTCTTCTATTTAAAAAATTACTTTCTGCGACGTGCTTTGTTGCCACCGCGTCCTGCTGGAGCTCCTTTACCACCACCTTTTTTGCCAGTTGATAAACCAACAAGTGGGGAAAGTTCTCTCTTTCCATATACTTCGCCTTTCATAATCCATACTTTAACACCCAATCTACCATAAGTAGTGTGTGCCTCAACTAAAGCGTAGTCAATATCGGCTCTAAAAGTTGATAAAGGGATACGACCCTCTTTATAAGATTCTGAACGTGCCATTTCAGCGCCATTCAAACGTCCTGAAATCTGAACCTTAATACCTTCAGCATTCATTCGCATTGTTGCCGCAATTGCCATTTTAATAGCACGACGGTATGAAATACGGCTTTCAATTTGGCGTGCAATACTTGCAGCTACCAAAAATGCATCAAGTTCAGGTCTTTTGATCTCGTGAATGTTGATCTGTACCTCTTTATCTGTAATTTTTTTAAGCTCTTCTTTTAGCTTGTCTACTTCCTGGCCACCTTTACCGATAATGATACCGGGACGGGCAGTGGTTATAGTAACGGTTACAAGCTTAAGCGTACGCTCAATAATTACTCTACTCACACTAGCTTTACTTAAACGAGCGTGGATATATTTCCTGATCTTGTCGTCTTCGGCAAGTTTATCGCCGTAGTCGTTGCCTCCGTACCAGTTGGATTCCCAACCTCTAATGATACCCAGGCGATTTCCGATTGGATTTGTCTTCTGTCCCATTTAATTAATTGCTTTGTGTGTTATCGTTAGCTGCCAATACCAGTGTTACGTGGTTGGAGCGTTTTCTAATTCTGTGTGCGCGGCCTTGCGGTGCTGGACGAAGTCTTTTCAACATTGTTCCACCATCCACACGGATTTCCTTAACAAAAAGATCTGCATCTTCCAACTGAAGCGTCTTCGTTCTTTTGTTGCCAGTTATTGATGGCAGACAAAAGTAGTTTCTCCAATTTGCGTGAAGATTCTTTTGAACTAAACTTCAAAATATTAAGTGCTTTGTCTATTTTTTCACCACGAACCAAGTCTGCCATTAAACGCATTTTTCTTGGTGAAGTGGGGCAATTGTTCAATTTAGCAAAGTACATTGTCTTCTTTGCTTCCTTGATTGCTTCTGCTCTTTCTCTTTTACGAACTCCCATGGCCTATTATTTTTTACCTTTGTTTTTAGCACCTGCGTGACCACGGAATGATCTTGTAGGTGAAAATTCTCCTAGTTTATGCCCGACCATGTTTTCTGTTACATACACAGGAACAAATTGGCGCCCGTTGTGTACAGCGATGGTTTGACCAACAAAATCTGGAGTAATCATAGAAGCACGTGACCAAGTTTTGATTACGGTCTTCTTGTTATCATCAACATTTTGTTGAACTTTCTTGTCTAGTTTGTAATGAACGAACGGTCCTTTTTTTAACGATCTTGCCATAACTTATTTCTTTCTTCGTTCTAAGATATATTTATTACTTGCTTTCGTTTTAGTACGGGTTCTGTAACCTTTTGCAGGGATACCTTTTCTAGAACGTGGGTGACCTCCAGAAGATTTACCTTCACCACCACCCATTGGGTGATCAACAGGGTTCATCACTACTGGTCTTGTACGTGGTCTTCTACCCAACCATCTGCTTCTACCAGCTTTACCAGATACTAATAATTGGTGGTCACTGTTTGATACGGCACCAATGGTAGCCATACAGTTTACCAAAATTAATCTAGTTTCACCTGAAGGAAGTTTAACGGTAGCATATTTTCCATCACGAGCCATCAAGCTGTGCAAAAGCACCAGCACTACGCGCCATAATAGCTCCTTGACCGGGACGAAGCTCGATGCAGGAAATAATAGTACCTAATGGAATAGCTGAAAGTTGCATTGCATTTCCAATTTCGGGAGCTACTGCTTCACCGGAAAGGATGTTTTGCCCAACTTGTAGTCCGTTCTGTGCAATTACATATCGCTTTTCACCATCTTGATAGTTCAAAAGTGCGATAAACGCTGTACGGTTTGGATCGTATTGAATACTAGCAACGGTAGCAGGGATTCCCGCTTTGTCGCGTTTAAAATCGATAATTCGATATTTCTTTTTATGACCACCACCTATGTAGCGCATGGTCATTTTTCCTTGACTGTTTCTACCACCAGATCTCTTGTTCGGAGCAAGTAACGACTTCTCCGGCTTATCGGTTGTAATGGCGTCAAAACCATTAACAACCCTAAAACGCTGACCTGGGGTGATTGGTTTTAATTTTCTTACTGACATTTGTGTCTTTTTAAATCTAAGTTACCTTAGATGTTACTGTAAAAATCTATTGTATCACCTTCCGCCACCTGTACGATTGCTTTTTTGTAAGCGTTCGTTTTACCAGTTTGGACACCTGTTTTTGTATAACGGGTCTTCCTATCAGGGCGGACATTCATTGTGCGAACTTTTTCAACAGAAACTCCGTAAGCAGCTTCCACCGCTTTCTTGATTTCTACCTTATTCGCCTTTGGGTTCACTACAAAGCCAAAAACATTTTTGTCTTCAGCATCTTTGGTAGCTTTTTCCGTAATTATAGGTTTAATTAAGATGTTCATCTTGTTTCTATTTACTTAAGTTTGTTTCAATTCCTTCCAAAGAACCTTCAAATAGCACTACACTATTTGCATTCATAATTTTGTAAGTACTTAATTGTGAGTTAGTTATAACTTCAGTACCTTTCAAATTGCGAGACGACAAATATACATTATTATTTAAGTCTCCCAACACAAATAAAGATTTTTTGTCATTAAGCCCTAAACTGTTCAAAACCGCAGTAAAATTCTTGGTTTTTGGAGCGTCAAAATTAAGGTCTTCCATTACAAAAATAGCTTTATCATTCGCCTTCATCGATAGGGCAGATTTACGCGCCAAACGCTTTAGGTTTTTGTTCAATTTGAAGGAGTAGCTACGTGGACGAGGTCCAAACATTCTACCACCACCTTTAAATACACCAGACTTGATGCTACCCGCACGGGCAGTACCAGTTCCTTTTTGTTTCTTTATCTTTCTGGTAGAACCAGAAATTTCAGCACGTTCCTTTGCTTTGTGAGTTCCTTGACTTTGATTGGCAAGGTATTGTTTCACATCAAGATAAACCGCGTGATTGTTAGGCTCTATTCCGAACACATCTGCAGAAAGTTCAACTTTCCGACCTGTGTCTTTTCCGTTTATGTCTAATACAGCTACCTTCATTATTTCTCGATCATTACATAAGCGTTTTTATGGCCAGGAACTGCTCCTTTTACCACAAGTAGATTCTTTTCAGGAACTACTTTCAAAACTCTTAAATTTTCAACTTTTACTCTTTCGTTCCCCATTTGGCCTGCCATACGCATTCCTTTGAATACTCTCGCAGGATAAGATGCAGCTCCAATAGAACCTGGTGCACGTAAACGGTTGTGCTGACCGTGTGTGGCTTGCCCAACACCGCCAAAACCGTGACGTTTTACAACCCCTTGGAAACCTTTACCTTTAGATGTACCCGCGATATCCACGAATTCACCTTCAATAAAATGCTCCACAGTAATTGTGTCACCTAATTTGTAATTTTCTTCAAATCCCTTGAATTCGGCGACTTTGCGTTTTGCAACGGTTCCTGCTTTTTTGGCGTGCCCTTCGGCAGCTTTAGTTACAGTCTTCTTGTCATCGAAACCAAGTTGAAGAGCATTGTACCCGTCAACCTCTATGGTTCTGACTTGGGTGACAACACAGGGTCCTGCTTCAATAACGGTACACGGAATGTTCTTTCCGTTCTCGTCAAAGATGCTGGTCATCCCTATCTTTCTTCCAATTAACCCAGACATATTTAATTATTTATTTATTATTACTTATTTAAATTTCTATTCAAAAAAACAGGGTCAAAATAAATTCAACCCTGAATATTATTTTGTTTCCGTTTTTCCCCAACCATCGTTGAGGACATTTTATTAATTCAGAATTACGAATTCTGAATCTAGAATTGCACTATACCTTAATCTCTACTTCTACTCCACTTGGCAACTCTAATTTCATTAGAGCGTCAATTGTTTTTGAAGAAGAACTGTAGATATCCAAAAGTCTTTTGTATGAACTCAATTGGAATTGCTCTCTACTTTTCTTGTTCACGTGTGGAGAACGCAATACTGTAAAGATTTTTTTGTGTGTTGGTAAAGGAATTGGCCCTGTAACTACAGCTCCAGTACTCTTTACGGTCTTTACGATTTTTTCAGCAGATTTGTCCACTAAATTGTGATCGTAAGATTTTAGTTTTATTCTTATTTTTTGACTCATTGCTGAAATTATTATACGTTAGCGGTTCCTCTTGCTGCTGCTATTACACTTTCTGAAATATTAGAAGGTGTTTCAGCATAATGTGAAAATTCCATAGTTGAAGTTGCACGACCTGAAGACAATGTTCTTAATGTGGTTACATAACCGAACATTTCAGAAAGTGGCACTTCAGCCTTTTATTACTTTTGCCCCGGCGCGGTCGCTCATATTACTGATTGTACCACGACGACGGTTAAGGTCACCTACGATATCACCCATATTTTCTTCTGGCGTAAGCACCTCAAGCTTCATAATAGGCTCAAGAATTACGGCTCCTGCTTTTTTGGCAACTTCTTTGAAACCAATTTTTGCAGCCAATTCAAAAGACAGTGCATCAGAATCCACAGGGTGGAAAGATCCGTCCTTTAAAGTAACCTTCATACTGTCAACTTCAAAACCTGCAAGCGGGCCATTAACCATTGCTTGTTTAAACCTTTTTCAACAGAAGGGATAAATTCTTTTGGTACGTTTCCACCTTTTACGGCATTCACGAATTCCAAACCAATTTTTCCTTCTTCAGCTGGTTCAAGTGTGAATACGATATCAGCAAATTTACCACGACCACCAGATTGTTTCTTGTAAACTTCTCTGTGATCAGCAACTTTGGTGATAGCTTCTTTATACTCAACTTGCGGTTGACCTTGGTTTACTTCTACTTTGAATTCGCGACGTAAACGGTCTACGATAATATCTAAGTGAAGCTCACCCATTCCAGAAATAATAGTTTGTCCAGAAGCTTCGTCTGTACGCACTTGGAATGTTGGATCTTCTTCAGCAAGTTTTGACAAAGCCATACCCAATTTATCAACATCCACCTTTGTTTTAGGCTCTACCGCGATACCAATTACTGGATCGGGGAAGTCCATACTTTCCAAAACAATTGGATGTTTTTCATCAGACATAGTATCTCCAGTCTTAATATCTTTAAACCCAACTGCAGCTCCAATATCTCCAGCTTCGATAAAATCAATAGCGTTTTGCTTATTAGAGTGCATTTGGTAGATACGTGAAATACGCTCTTTTTTACCTGATCGGTTGTTCAAGATATAAGAACCTGCATCCAAACGACCAGAATAAACACGGAAGAAAGCCAAACGCCCTACGAAAGGATCGGTAGCAATCTTAAATGCCAATGCTG
>CAWBKZ010000006.1:0-447500 GCA_963789545.1 uncultured Flavobacteriaceae bacterium
ATACCCAAATGCTCCGCACCCTCGCCACTGAAAGCGGGATGCTTGGCCAAATATTCACCAAAAGCCAAAACAAAATACAAGACCCTGCCAAACTCTTAAAAATCATAGATATGATTGATAAAGAGGATGGACAATGATGGGCGCAGACCTAAAAGGAAAAATCTATGAAGGCTTATTGGAAAAGAATGCTGAAGACACCAAAAGTGGCGCAGGCCAATATTTCACGCCCCGTTCCCTAATTAGGGCAATGGTTGAATGTGTCCGCCCAGAACCAAAGAAAACCATAATAGACCCTGCATGTGGCACAGGAGGCTTCTTTTTGGCGGCCTATGACCATATTGTGGACAACAACAAACTGGACAAAGAGCAAAAGGATTTTTTAAAAAACAAAACCTTCCACGGTAATGAGATAGTGGCAAACACACGCAGTATGTGCCTGATGAATATGTTCCTGCACAATATTGGTGAGATAGATGGGGAATCCTTTATTTCTTCCGTAGATGCTTTAATTTCTGATGAGGGCATACGCTATGATTACGTACTTGCAAATCCACCCTTTGGTAAAAAAAGTAGTATGACCAGCACCAATGAAGATGGGGAACAAGAAAAACAGGATTTAAGTTACAACCGTCAGGATTTTTGGGCAAGTACCCGTAACAAACAGCTAAACTTTTTACAGCATATAAAATCCTTGCTTAAAATACACGGGGAAGCAGCAGTAGTATTACCAGACAATGTATTCTTTGAAGGTGGAGCAGGTGAGACCGTGCGAAAGGAACTTTTAAAAACCACAGAACTGCATACTGTTTTACGTTTACCAACGGGAATATTCTATGCGCAAGGAGTAAAGGCAAACGTGCTTTTCTTTGATAACAAACCAGCTTCTAAAGAAGCGTGGACTAAAGATGTTTGGTTTTATGACTACCGAACCAACATACACCATACGCTTAAGAAAAAGCCAATGCAGTTGGAAGACCTAAAAGAATTCATTGAGCTATACAACCCAAAAAACAGAAACAAACGAAAAGAAACTTGGAGTGAAGAAAATCGAAGAAGGCCGTTGGCGTAAATACAACTACGAAGAAATTATAGCAAGGGATAAAACCAATTTGGATATTTTTTGGTTACGGGACAAAAGCTTAACAGACTTAGATAATTTACCAGACCCTGATATTTTAGCTGCTGAAATAATTGAAAATTTGGAAGCGGGATTGGAAAGTTTTAGAGAGATTATGGAAACATTAAATGAAAGTGAGTAGAATTAAAACCATAACATATGAAAACTGATTATGAATATATTATTGTAGAAAGCTACATACCAAGTAACACTAGTGGTTTGCATGGAGAAGTCATATAAAACCTATCGCGGGGCAAGATTTATATAATGAAGATATGCATGTGGAGTGCTCAAAAAAACTTTCAACAGATTATCCGGTAGGCACTCATTTTAAAATAAAAACAAAAATAACAGATAGAGAAGGAGGAAAAGCCTTTGCTTATAGTCATTATAGTTGGTCTTTTGAAGTTTTGAAATTGTATTTATAAATATTCATTTATAGAAATGAATTTTAATAATAAGGAAGGAATAAGACTATTTCGAAAGGTGGAGTGAAACACTTATAGTTTGTGTGATCGCATTGCAAATGCTATTTATAAATGGAACAAACGCTTTTCAAAAACACTTTAGAAGTGAATAATAGTCTGAGAGTCAATTTGTCACAGATCATTCTTGGCACGAATATTGGTATATCTTATTGCCTTCAATATAGATTGGAGGGTCAAATGTTTAAGTTAAGAATTATTTGGATACCTTGCAATAGGTGTGCCAAGTATGTCAGTTCACCTGACATACATTCTGAATATATCTGCTGTATCAACATCCCCATACCACACAAGGGTGAGCTGCATAAGATGTTTAAGATGTAATTTAGATGCTTCATAACATTTGTCTTGTTTAAACCCTCGCTAACATTTGTTAGTATGCCCGAGTAGAAGTTAAACATATTTTACAAGGTCTCAAGGAAAGAACAGAAGTGGGAGCAGACACGACCACCGGTAATCTTGGGAAGGTTGCTTTTAAGCAATCTGAAGTGCCACATTTTCGAATGATTGGCCAAGGGCGGATTAAGGTTTGAAATGGTGAAAATCCATAAATGACTTGAGGTAGTCATTAGCTAAGCAATGATTTACATTGTACATTAGTCAGATTGTTAATGTCTGATATCGCAATCTGACTAATGTCCCATTAAAACTATGAATAAATCATCTTTATATTCTGATGATCTTTGGAAGAGATTTTCAGAGAAAACAGGAACAACTATAGGGAATTTTAAACTTAAAAAATATCCTCAATTCGATCCTTATTTCAATTTTGTAGAGAATAGTGATCGATTAAAAAAATTAGTTAAAGATCCTACATTAGCTTCAGTAAAAAATCATTCATTTTTACCGTTTGTAAAAATTCTAGCAAAGGTTCCCAGATACCGTTATCAAAACGACTTAGGAAGTTATACTTTAGAAAATAAGATAAGACCAATAGCATTTGCTTCTCATTTTGACTCTTATCTTTATGCCTTTTATTTTTTTGCTATTAATGAAAAGTATCAGTATTATATTAAATCAAAGGGGTTTGAATTCGTCTATTCTTTCATATAGATCAGACCTTGAAGGAAAATGTAATATCCAATTTGCAAATGTCATGCTTTTAATGAAGTTAAAAAACGAACTACTGATGGAAGGAAATGTGCGGCCATAGCTTTAGATATTACTGGATATTTTGATAATATCGATCATAAAATATTAAAAGAAAAATGGTGCAAAGTTATCGAACAACAAATACTCCCAATTGATCAATATAAAATATTTCGTTCTTTAACAAAGTATAGTTATGTAAAATTAAATAGCGTTCTGAAACATTTTAATATAGATTTAGAACTAAAAAGAAAAGAAGGTGTTAGGTGGCAAACTCTCTTGGACTTAATCCCAAATAATATAAGTGGCAAAGATTTCAATAGTAAATTTAATTTAATAAGAGAAAGAAAATTATTAGTTACAAATTTACCCAAGGAAGAATCTGATGGTAGTTTGAGTTACCGAGGCATACCTCAAGGATCTCCAAATGAGTGCCTTACTTTCTAATATTTACTTAATAGATTTTGATGCTTGGCTATATAAGCTAAGTAAGGATAATGACTTTCGATACTTCAGATACTGCGATGACTTATTAATAATTTGTGATATTGATAATGCTAAGGACATCAACGAAAAGGTATTAAATGAAATTAAGAAATATAGTCTTGTAATTCAAGAAAGGAAAACTGAATATGTGCAATTTAAATTAAATTCAAAAGGAAAGATTCGTGGCTTTAATCAAAAGAAAATTGATGCAGATGAGATTTCTACTAATGTAAGTAATGAAAATAAATATTATAAAAATCTTCAGTATTTGGGGTTTGAATTTAATGGTGAAAATATTTATATAAGACCAGGGAGTTTGTCTCGTTATTTTAGAAAAATGAAAGGTCGCATTGTTAAAAGTATAATGATGTCATACGAGTAATAAAGGTAAGTCAGATAAAATTTTTAAGAAGCAACTATACGATAGATATTCACATATTGGTAAGAGAAATTTTTTAAGTTACGTAAGAAATGCTGCTAATAAAACATATACGAATTCCAAGGGAGATGTTTATCAAGGGATGGATTCGAAAAGCATTAAACGTCAGTTATCTGCTCATTTTGGAATAATTAAAAAAGAGCTTATTAAAACTAGTACACAAAGATTTAGTCAAGAGGTTGATAAGACTAAAAAGCGTAAATTAAAAGGTAAACGCAGAAAACCTAGGTTATACAAGGAATAATTTTATAAAAAATATTAGTCTCTACTGGACTTAGAAAAATTTTGAAATAAAAGAAAAGAATAAAAGAGAGCTAAATCCCTCGCGGGCGCGGGCGTCTCGCCCGTTGCCTCCAAAACTTCTATTTCCCCCCGCTGGTGCGCGATTGCATCCCCCGCTGGTGCGCGATTGCATCGCGTTCCATCCTGATTATTCTTCAACGGCTACATGCTCCGTTCCCATCCGAACAATACCATCGCCTGGTACCCCAGTTGGAGTGCGTTTGTCACGGAGTTGTAGTTTGCTTTTTTATTAAAGCGGATTACGATATAAAAACTAAAAAAAGAACTGTTGCGAGTATAAAAATTAATGCAAGTAGCTTTATCCAAAATGGGTCTTTGTGTTTTTCTGGATTATATTCAACTTTTGGGTCGTGAGGATAGCATATATCAAATAATCCTTCTATTGCTTCTTTTAGAAATTTCAATTTAGGGTTTTTAGCTATTTTAAGTAGTAAGATATGTTTGGCAGGTAAATATAATTAAATATCCATCTGATAATCAGTTGTTTCTGTTTTATTTTTGAATTTATTCCTTCTCTCGCTCGCGTCCCGCCCGTGTCTTCCTCATTGTTAATTGCTCTTTGCACTTCATATCTAAATCCCCCCGCTGGTGCGCGATTGCATCGCGTTCCATCCTGATTATTCTTCAACGGCTACATGCTCCGTTCAGCCTAAATACTGAAAAACCACAATATTATCCAACAATCCTTTTTCATCTGCATAATCCAAAGCACTGCTATAAACATAATCTTGGGCCCTATAAACCAATCCAGCCTCAATGGGATTATTGTGAACATAGCTGATCTTCTCCCAAATAACCTTATTGCTCCACAACTCAATTGGCTTATTATCATGTCTCCAAAACTGAAACTCCTTCACGTTAGATGATTTTGCCGCTGCCTTTTTAAATTGCTCCAATAGAAATTCCTTTCGGCTCTCTCGAGGGTTCTCTTGTATAGATTTTACCAACGCCTTGCTCGTGTATCGTTTAAAATCTCCCAATAGAAGCGACGGATGTTGATCCTTTACACTTCTAAAAACTAAGTGAACATGATTTTGTCATAATGCACCACGCAATTATCTCCATTCCCTTTTCCCTTTGACAAAATGAAAGACTTTGCACTAAAATATCCTTGTACTCGTTTCGGGTGAAAACATCCAGCCATTCTACAACCGCAAAGCTGACAAAATATAGACCTTCTGGATTATGGAATTTATAATTGCGACTCATTATCTAAAGATAGTATTTTTTCAGAATGACATTAATAGGGTAAAAAGAATGCTGAACAAAATTGAGATAAAAGATTATGGCACTTTACATACAATGTAGAAGGCCACGCGATGCAATCGCGCGGGAGCGGTGTACTTCATAATATATATTGCACTTCGCATTGAGTACTTTGTACTTAATATTCAAAATCACTACTTTTATTAAAAAAATTATGTGCTACGATATAAAAGCAAGCCTAAATGCCCAATTAAGCAGGGCAAGGCGTAAAAACGATACCAAGGCAGTAGAAGAGATTTTGGAAAGACTTATCCCGCTTACCGATCTGCCATTATATCACACTTCCGGCTTTAGTCATCCCGAGCTGCTTATATATACAGATCGTTCCCCAGAATTCCCAGAAGTGGCAACTTGGGGTCTCGTTCCGCATTGGGTAAAGGACGAAGAGCAATTGAAAAAACAATGGAACCACACCCTGAATGCAAGAGGGGAGACCATCTTTGAAAAATCCTCCTTTCGCACTGCTGCAAAAAACAACCGCTGCATTATTTATGTAGATGGTTTTTATGAACACCACCATTACAACAAACACACCTATCCTTTTTATATTTATAGAAAGGACAAGGAGCCCATGGCGCTGGCAGGACTCTGGAGCGAATGGAAAAACCCAGATACTGGCGGTACGCTAAATACCTTCTCTATAGTTACCACCAATGGCAACGCAATGATGGCCAAAATACACAACAACCCAAAACTGGAAGAACCCAGAATGCCGGTAATTCTACCCACAGAACTGGAAGATAAATGGCTACAAAGCATCAATGATGAACTGGACATAAAAGCAATCAAGGAATTAATAAGGGAATACCCGGAAGATGGACTACAAGGCCACACGGTAGCAAAACTGCGAGGAAAGGAATACGCGGGTAATGTTGAGACTATTTCAGAAGAGGTAATTTATGATGATTTGGTATTCTAGGTGGAAATCCAAATTCCAATTCACAAATTCCAATTCTTCCAATGGTGCGTGATTGCATCGCGCAGCGCGGCATTCTTATGATTCAAGCCGTCATTACAAGGCCGATCCGAAGTGGGTCTAACGCATCAGGAGCAGCTTCTTGCTCTCACTGCCGCCGTCCCAAACAAGACGCACAATGAACATCCCCGAGTTCAGCTCGCGGCCATTGTCAAGCCCGTTCCAGCGAATGCGGTGGGTGCCTGCCTGTCGCACACCGTCAACGAGCGAGGCCACTTTGCGCCCCAGCATGTCGTAGATCATCAGCTGCACGTTGCTGGCGTCCGGCAGCGTGAAGGCAATCTCTGTCTCCGAGTTAAAGGGATTGGGCACAGCAGCATGTAATCGCGGAGCCGGTAGAGCTGTTACTAAGTCGTCCCCGACAGACAAGATCTGGGTCGTGACCTGCCAGGATGAATCCTAGGTAGCCGACGGTCCAGATATCGCCGCCGTCAGTCACGAAGAAGTTATTGGTTGAACTTGGGCCGAAGTCGGGATTCTGCAATCCCGGATCGGAAACCTGCCACGACTGGCCGCCGTCGACGCTCCTGTAAATGCGTACCTGATCCTGGCCGGAGGCAAGTATGTACACCTCTGTCTCACTCTTTGCATCGATGGCCGTAATACGATCGTCCGCAGTAACACCAGGCAGGTACACATCAGTCCACGTGAGCCCACCGTTGGTAGTGTGGGACACCAGGCCATAGAAGCTCCCCACCCAGCCGACCTGTAGGTTCGCGAAACCGATCGACTGCCAGGTGGTGCCACCTGTGATCTCGCGGCGGGTCCAAGTCTGCCAGCCATCCGTCGTGAAAAAGAAAGAATTTTGGGTGCCGACCGACACACCATTGTTCTCGTCGAACATCTCTGCGTCGAGCTGCAAAGGTTCCTCGTCGCCAATTGCCATCATCGTCTGCCATGTTTCGCCGGCGTCCTGGGTCCGGTAGACTAGCCCGCGGTCATAAGAACGGCCAAACATAAAACCCGTCTGTTCGGAAGGGAAGTCGAGCACATGCATGATGCTGTTCGGAAAGTACGGGCTGCCGGGAAGTAACGTCCAGGTGTCACCGCGGTCATCGCTGCTATAGACCAGGCCAGGCTTGCTTGCGGCCAACAGCTTTTGTCCAGCTGGGGCGAGGGTGGTCAGATCGGTGGTCACGCCGCCTGGC
This sequence comes from uncultured Flavobacteriaceae bacterium, assembly GCA_963789545.1. Taxonomy (GTDB): domain Bacteria; phylum Bacteroidota; class Bacteroidia; order Flavobacteriales; family Flavobacteriaceae; genus Aequorivita. Next base: position 7,310 of record CAWBKZ010000006.1, read on the forward strand.
CCCTGCAGGATCTGCCTTAACTGCCACTGTTCGCCGAAATCGTCGGTTACAAGCACCGCACCGTTCTCACCAACGGCAATACCACGGCCGTCTGGGTACATGATCACATCTTCCAGCGCGGCCCCTATACCCCTCTGTCGCTGCGTCCAGTTGTACCCCCCGTCAGTGGTCTGCAGCATAAGCCCGTCCTCGGTAACGAACCAGCCGTTAAGGTTGTCAAGAAAGTGCATACTGGGATACTGCAACCCGCGGGCGCCGAGCTTTTCATGAACCTGAGTCCAGGTAAGGCCTTCGTCGTCGCTCATCCACATGCGAACCGCAGCATCTACGACAAGTATCCTTCCGTCTGGCAGGCGATGGATGACCTCAACCGGCAGATCGATGAGCGAAAGCACCGGGGATGCAGTCTGCCCCAAGTCATCGGAGCGGTAAAGAGTCAGACCGAAACTGTCGTGCCAGAGCAGTACGTCGGCGGTCACGAAAGTGACGTCGTTAGCAATGCCTAGGCGCACGAGATCCCAGTTTGCACCGCCGTCCGTCGTCAACCGCAGACCGCTCTCGCTACCAGTTGCCTCGCCTCCACCCCAAAACACGCCGCGGTCGCCGTCCCACCAGTCCATCGCACTTACGCGGTCGATGCCACTCGTAGGAAAGATGGGGTTCCAACTCACGCCGCCGTCCGTTGTCTTCTGCAACTGCCAGGTGGAATTGAGATAGGCCACGTCGGCGGTGATAGGGTGGATCTGTGTGTTGTTGCCACCCGCGGACGCCATTTCCTGCCAGGTATCACCACCATCTGTCGTGCGATAGTTGACGTTGCCAACGGCCCAGCCATGCTGCATGTCGGCAAACGCGAGGTCATAGAACTCCTGTTCGAAGAAAAGCCGGTCGCGAGACACGCCAGTAACCTGTTCCCAGGTCGTACCGCCGTCGTTGGTGTGCATGAGGACGCGATCTTCGCCGCAAATGAATCCATCGCTTGGGGAAAGGAATGTAACGCCATCGAGGTCCCAACCAGTGGGCAGTGCCGATTGCTGGGACCAGTCCTGGGCAAAGACTTTGGACCCAGATCCAATCAGCGCTGTGAAAGCAAGGAGGGCAATGGCAAGTTGACGGAAAAGTCGTTGGACGCTTATTGACTTGTTTTTTAGTGTTGAATTGTGGATGGTAAGTACTATTTTTTTCATGATAGTTGTTTTTAATTCGCTTATTTAAAAAACATTCTTAAATAAATAAACCCTACTTTATAATTAAAAAGCTTTCACTACTTATTAAATTATTGAGTTTAATATATAATGATTTTCTTATAGCAAAGCGTTTATTTTTGGCGGAACGACTTGGAGGTTCGGATTTTATGCTGCTAAAACAATCTGAAGAAAAACCCCCGCTGGTGAGCGATTGCATCGCGCAGCGCAGCATTCTCATGATTCAAGCCGTCATTGCGAGCACCGCGAAGCAAATCGAAGATTCAACGTAGTTAATCTCATTGGGTTTGGACCGAACCCCAACAGATTGCTTCAGTCGCTCCTAGGGTTGCTCCTTCGCAATGACGACTAATAGATGGCTTGGGTCGCTCCTTCGCAATTATGCAGTACATAGAAGCTTCCTAGATAATAAGTAATACACTACCAATAATTTCCAAAGGCAACCCGATACCATAATCCCCAAAATTTCGTATCTTAAACCTTCACTTTTAAAAAAGACGACTATGAAAAATCTAACTATCATTTTTGCCTTTGTGTTTAGCTTTTCAGCCTTTTCGCAAAGCAAAATTTTACCAAAAAACATACAGATAAAAACCGCGGTTTTGGCTGCCCCCGATATGTACCGCGAGGGTGCCACGGTTTTGGGGTATAACGAAGAAGGAAAACTTGTCACCCTTCGCGAAGGAACAAACGGCATGGTCTGCCTGGCAGACGACCCCAATAAGGAAGGTATAAACGTTGCCTGTTACGGCGCAGAATTGGAACCCTTTATGGCAAGGGGCAGAGCCTTGGCAGCAGAAGGAAAATCTAACGAAGAAAAGCGGGAAGCCCGAAAGAATGAAATAGATAACGGAACCCTAAAAATGCCTACCGAACCCTCTATGACGTATATATTAGGTGGGGAAGAAAAAGATTATAATCCCGAAACTGGCGAACTTCAAAACAGTAAAATACGCTACGTAATCTACAAACCCTATATGACTGGCGAAAGCACTGGCTTACCCACAAAACCCCAGGCTCCAGGAATGCCTTGGTTGATGGACGCGGGTACGCATCGTTCGCATATTATGATTACACCGGCTAATTAGTTGTTGGTTGTGAGGCGTGAATCGTGAGACGTGAATCGTGAGACGTGAATCGTGAGACGTGAATCGTGAGACGTGAATCGTGAGACGTGAATCGTGAATCGTGAGACGTGAATCGTGAATCGTGAACGTGAATCGTGAGACGTGAATCGTGAGACGTGAATCGTGAGACGTGAATCGTGAATCGTGAGACGTGAATCGTGAGACGTGAGACGTGAGGTGTAAGTTTAGTACTTCGTATTCATAAATTTCCCTTTGTGTAATCTTTGTTACAGAAGTTCCCGTTTTGCAAGCTTACATTTGTATAAGATTGTTCATTTAAATTAAATAATCTAAAAATTATGAGTTATTACATTAGTACAACATTAAAGAACACAAGTTTTGAAGATGCCATTGAGAAAACAACGGCAGCTTTAAAGGAAGAAGGTTTTGGGGTGTTGACCGAAATAGATATAAAAGCCACCCTAAAAAAGAAGTTGGACGCAGATTTTTATAATTACACCATACTGGGTGCCTGCAATCCACATATGGCGCATCAAGCGCTACAAGCCGAAAATAAAATCGGTACTATGCTTCCGTGCAACGTAATAGTGCAGGAACGCGAACCTGGAACTGTTGAGGTTTCCGCAGTAGATCCAGCGGCTTCCATGATGGCAGTACAAAATGATTCTTTGGCTGGCATTGCTAAAGAGGTACAAGAAAAATTGACCAAGGTTATTAAAAGTATTTAGAAACGTTTCTTGGTTGGTTCGTTTCTAATAAGTGCAGATTTATTTGGTTAGTGAAAAGCACCCCGAGTGGGTGCTTTTTCTTTGGTAACATTAGTTACTGACACGTCTTGATTTCTGAAGTATGTTTGCATCAAATTAAAAAATTCAAATGAAGATTAAATATATAACAACACTTATAGCGCTGCTGCCCACGCTGATGTTTGCGCAGCAAACAGTACCCATTTCCAAGGCCGAAGTGCTGGAAAAGGTGATTCAGCAAAACAATAAATTGAAGATAGGCGAGCAGCAAGTACTTTCCGCAAAAGGGGATTACAACCAGACGAATGCCGTGTTTCTTCCAAACATAACTGCTTCGCATAGCGGAATGGCGACTACCAATCCGTTGATGGCTTTTGGTTTTAAGTTGAATCAGGAAATAGTAACACAAGCGGATTTTGATCCGAACAAGTTGAACAATCCTTCACAGATCAATATGTTCGCAACAAAGTTTGAAGTGCAGCAACCGCTTATAAATGTGGATGGAATATTCCAACGCAAAGCTGCAAAAGCAAAATGGGAAGCCACCCAAATGCAGTTGGCGCGCACGGGCGATTACCTTTCCCTGGAAACTGAAAAGGCCTATATGCAATTGCAATTGGCCTATAAAAGTGTAGCCGTTTTGGAAACAGCTTTACAAAGCTGCCAACGAAAACCTGCGTTTGGCAAACAACAGTTTTAAGCAGGGTTATTTACAGCAAAGCGATGTGTTGGCAGTGCAAGTACGCGTTACCGAGGTTGAAAACCAATTGCAATACGCCAAGAGTAACCTAATAAACGCTTCGGAATATCTTGCGGTGCTGATGAATGAAGAAATTGCTGGGGTTTTGAAACCTACGGATTCGTTAAAGGTTGCTTCGGAATTGAATTCCGCAGAAACTCTTTCCAATTCCAGGGCAGATATACAGGCAATGGAGTTTGCTGCGGAAGCCTACAAACAAAATTATAAAGCAGATAAAATGACGTTTCTGCCAAGGCTAAATGCTTTTGGAAGCTACGAGCTTTACGACGACCAGATTTTTCAGGCAGATGCCAGTGGTTATTTATTCGGCGCAGCCTTGACGTGGAATCTTTTTGAAGGCTCAAAACGCTTCGGAAAATCACAAAAAAGCAAAGCCGAATTCAACAAAGCAAATCTTGAATTGGAGCAATACAAAGCTGAAAGCCAATTGGAGCTGAACAAGGCAAAGCGAATGTACCAGGATGCCAAAAACAATTTAAACTTGACCAAATTGGCAATGGAGCAATCAAAGGAAGCATTGCGAATCCGCACCAACAGATTTAAGGAAGGTCTGGAAAAAACTACAGACCTCTTAATGGCCGAAACACAATATTCACAAAAGCAGTTGGAATATTTCAACACCGTTTTTCAGCATAATTATGCCTTGGCATACCTTCAATTTTTAACTAAAAACTAATGAAATCGATCCCGATAGTTATCGGGACGAAATCGAAATCGAAAATCAAAACAAAAACAGAATCACAAAAGATTTAAAAAATATTTATATGAAGTCACTATTTACAAGTTTGTTTTTCATAGGAGTTTTAAGCCTAACCAGCTGCGGCAATTCCTCCGAAGAAAAAAACATAGCTAATAATACTCCAGCAGTGCCTGTAACGGTAAGTTCGGTAACTGCAGAAAACAATACCCCATTTTTAACCGCCAGCGGAAAAATAGAAGCTGCAAACAGCGCCACCCTAAGCACCCGAATGATGGGCTTTGTGGATAAGGTTCACGTGAATGTGGGCCAAAAAGTAACCAAAGGGCAGTTGTTGGTAAGCATCAACAATGCTGATCTTTCTGCAAAACAAGCGCAGACCAGTGCTGGAATTACCGAAGCCCAAGCTGCTTTTAACAATGCCGAAAAGGATTACCAACGTTTTCAAAACTTCTTTGCAGAAAACAGCGCAAGCCAAAAGGAACTTGACGACCAGCGCGCCCGATACGAAATGGCAAAAGCCAGATTGGAAGGCGCAAAGCAGATGAAAAACGAAGTGCAATCGCAGTTTGCGTATGTAAACCTTCGCGCTCCCTTTAACGGTGTGGTTACGAATAAATTCATTGAAGCTGGCGATATGGCGAACCCGGGAGTTCCACTTATTTCAGTAGAAGGGCCAGGCAATTTTGAAGTTACTGCTTCAGTACCTGAAAGTGAAATTTCAAAAATAAAATCAGGGACTGAAGTACAAGTGATTGTAAAATCTTCAGATAAAATACTTCCCGGAACGGTTACCGAAGTAAGCACTTCCGCAAAAAATACGGGCGGGCAATATTTGGTAAAAGTGGTTTTGGACAAAACAGATGCAGATATTCTTTCGGGAATGTATGCTACGGTACAGTTCCCTATAGAAAAGAAAACAAATGTGAGTATGGTTTTGGTACCGCAGGAAGCCTTGGTGAAACGCGGACAATTAACAGGAATTTACACGGTAAGCCAAAGCAACACCGCATTATTGCGCTGGTTGCGATTGGGAAGAACTTTCGGCGATAATGTAGAAGTACTTTCAGGTTTGGCTGCAGATGAAAATTATATTATTTCTTCCGAAGGAAAACTTTTCAACGGAGCGAAAATAACCATTAAACAATAATCATGAAGGACGGATTAGCAGGCAAAATTGCCAAGTTATTTATAGGCTCAAAGCTTACGGTGCTGTTGATGATCGTGTTTATGGTCGTAGGTGTGTGGAGCTCTTTTTTGATCCCGCGGGAGGAAGAACCACAAATTGATGTGGCAATGGCCGACATTTTTGTGGGCTATCCAGGCGCTTCCCCAACGGAAGTAGAATCGAGGGTGGTAAAACCTTTGGAGAAATTGGTTTCCAATATTCCGGGGGTGGAGTATGTGTATTCCACTTCTTCCAAAGAAGGGGCGATGGTAATCGTCCAGTTTTATGTGGGCGAAGATATTGAGCGTTCCTTTGTAAAACTTTACAACGAAATGAACAAGCATATGGATCAGATGCCTCCGGGCGTTACCATGCCGCTTGTAAAACCTCGTGCTATTGATGATGTACCCATGCTTGGGATAACGCTTTGGAGCGAAAACTACGACGATTTTCAATTGAAGCAAATTTCCGATGAGCTAACCCAGGAAATTGAAAAAGTAAAGCAAGTTTCCACCACCCAAAAAATGTGGGAGGTAGAAATAGACAGGTGCGGGTAGTTTTGGATAAGGATAAATTGGCTGCAAGCGGCCTCGACTTTTTGGGCGTTGCCGAAATGATAAAGGCAAACAACCAGCAAATGAGTTCGGGCAGTTTTGATAAGAACGATACGGAGTTTTTGGTTACAACGGGAAATTTCTTAAAATCCGTAACCGATGTTGAAAACTTGGTTGTGGGCGTACAGCAGAACCAACCTATTTATTTAAAGCAAGTCGCAGCTATTTTTGACGGTCCTGAAATTCCAAGGCATTATGTTTCTTTTGGTTTTGGAGGGGCGAGTGATAATATTTCAGAATTATCCTTCCGAATATCCTGCGGTGACCATTTCCGTAGCAAAAAGAAAAGGTGCCGATGCGATGAAAATTGCAGATGTGATTATCGATAAAGTAGATCATTTGCGAAGCAATCTTAATTCCAGATGATGTTCACGTGGAAATCACACGAAACTATGGGGAAACAGCTTCCCACAAAGTTTCAGAACTATTGATGCACCTTATAGGCGCTATCATCGCCGTAACCTTGGTGGTGATGCTCGCAATGGGCTGGCGTGGCGGTTTGGTGGTATTTCTTTCAGTGCCAATTACTTTTGCCTTGACCTTTTGAGTTATTATATGCTCGATTATACACTTGAACAGAATCACACTTTTTGCCTTGGTATTTGTAACAGGTATTGTAGTGGACGACTCCATTATTATTGCGGAAAATATGCACCGGCATTTTAAAATGAAACGCTTGCCGTTTAAACAAGCTGCCATTTATGCCATAAACGAAGTAGGAAACCCTACCATTTTGGCAACTTTTACGGTAATTGCTTCCGTATTGCCGATGGCGTTTGTTTCTGGATTGATGGGTCCGTATATGTCGCCAATGCCCATTGGAGCTTCCATAGCGATGATTCTTTCATTATTTGTGGCCTTGACCATTACGCCGTATTTGGGCTATATTTTTCTTCGTGAAAAAGAGAAAAAAGGAAAAGCACCAAAAGAGGAAAAACCTTTGGAAAGCACTTTCATTTACAGAATCTATACAAAATTTGAAACGTCCTTTAATTGAAAACAAAAAAACACGTTGGCTGTTTTTGGGAATTACCATTGTTATGCTTTTGGGTCTATGATGATGTTCTTTACAAAATCGGTTGCCGTAAAAATGCTTCCTTTCGACAATAAAAACGAAATTCAGGTAGTGATCGATATGCCTGAAGGAACCACATTGGAACGCACCGCAGTAGTTGCCCGCGAAATTGGACAATACCTTTCCACACAGCCCTTAGTAGTGAATTATCAAAACTACATAGGTACTTCTGCCCCGATAACCTTTAACGGCTTGGTGCGTCATTACGATCTTCGTGGCGGTAGCAATATGGCAGATATTCAAGTGAATTTGGTCGGCAAGGAAGAAGAAAAGAACAAAGCCACGATATAGCTAAATTGATTCGTCCGCGTATTCAAGAAATTGGAAGAAAGTTTGGTGCAAATGTAAAAATAGTGGAAGTTCCACCTGGACCACCTGTACTTTCAACCATAGTGGCAGAAATTTATGGTCCTGATTACGATCAGCAAATTGCAGTTGCAAAAAAAGTTGAAAACATTTTAAACGAAACACCAAGATGTGGTAGATGTGGATTGGATGGTAGAAGCAGACCAAAAGGAATACGAATTCATAATAGACAAAGAAAAGGCAATGCGTTATGGCGTGGCGCCGCAGCAGATTGTTTATACCATGAATATGGCACTTTCAGACAGCCCTGTAACCAATCTTTATGATGAAAAGCTACCGATCAAGTAGGAATATTATTGGCTTTGGACGAAAAGGAAAAATCTACAATTCAGGATATTTCACAGTTGAAGATTGCTTCCAAACAAGGCAATATGGTTTCTGTTGGCGATTTGGTAAATATTCAGGAAAGCACCCGTGCAAAAAGCATTTATCGCAAAAACCAAAAACGGGTGGTCTATGTTTTGGCAGATATGGCGGGAGAGCTTGAAAGCCCTGTGTATGCCATTTTAGGAATGACGGATAAGCTAAACAATATAACGTTACCAGCAGGGTACAAAATGAATGAACTGTATTTGCAACAACCCGAACATGAAGACGATTTTACCGTGAAATGGGATGGGGAATGGCAAATTACATTGGAAGTATTCCGCGATTTGGGGATTGCCTTTTTGGGGGTAATCATCATCATTTACATTTTGATAGTAGGTTGGTTCCAAAACTTTAAAGCACCCGTTGTAATGATGGTTGCCATACCATTGTCATTAATAGGAATTGTACTCGGCCACTGGATTATGGGTGCGTTTTTTACGGCAACTTCGTTTATTGGGATGATTGCCTTGGCAGGAATTATGGTTCGGAATTCGGTTTTATTGATTGACTTTATAAACCTTAGAACAGCAGAGGGTATTCCATTAAAACAAGCTGTAATTGAAGCTGGAGCGGTACGTACAACCCCAATTTTATTAACAGCGGGAACGGTTGTAATTGGTGCATTTGTGATACTTATTTGACCCAATATTTCAAGGACTCGCCATTTCACTTATGGGTGGAACTATTGTTTCTACGGTACTTACTTTACTTGTGGTGCCGTTGGTTTATTATTTAATTGAACGGAAAAATTTTGAAGAAAAAGACGAAGAAATAGAAGATTAAATATAAAAGTGATGAACTGTGAAACGTGAGTTGCGGCAAAATAACCACAAACAATAAACTATAAACATTTTTCCTATGAAACTATTAATTGTAACAGTTGTTGACGAATTTGAGAAGGACATACTGCGACTTTTCAAAAAAGCAAATATTGAGAGTTACAGCGGCTCCGATATTGAAGGCTATAAAAATGCGTCTTCTTTTATGATGAATTCCAGTTGGTTTCCATCGGAAAAAGGCGGGGCAGACAGCATCATGTTTTTTTCTTTTACAGAATCTGAAAAAATAGATTCATTTTTCAGCTTAGTGGAACATTTCAACGAAAATTTGGAAACCAATAACCCTATTCATGCGGTTGTTGTACCGATAGAAAGAAGTATATAATAAATCTTCCCAACTCCCCAAAGGTGCGTAATTAATTTACGTTCCTCCTCCTTTGGAGGAGTTTTTGGGAAGAAAGCAAATGAATATAAAACTTTAAAATTTCAATATTATGATGAACAGATATATTAGGGCAATAGCCGGAACATTTATTTTGATCAGCCTTTTACTGGCAATGTATGTTAATATTAATTGGTTGTGGTTCACAGGTTTTGTGGGAGTGAACTTGCTACAATCATCCTTTACAAAATGGTGTTTGATGGAAAAAATTCTTAAAAAACTTGGCGTAAAAGACTAAGGGGAAAGCTGCTATAATAGGTGTTTTTCTTAAGTAAGTATTTACAAAACCCCACAACAATTTTTTGTTGTGGGGTTTTTTAGTTCTGAAAAGCTTCTGTCATCAAGTACCCCACAGCAAATATAATATGACCTAAATCATTTTAAAACCCACAAATTCTGGATATATTTGAAAAGTATAAATTAACACAAAGTATTATGACTATAAACATTCAATACGTGAAAATGCCTACCAGTGAGGCAATGAACGAATACGTAGAAAAAAAACTTAATAAATTAGCTGAAAAATATGAATGGCTCATTAGAGCCGAGGTAAGTTTTAAAATGGAAAACAACGTTTATGGAAAAGGCAATATATGCGAAATGGAACTGAGCCTTCCAGGGCCAAAAATCTTTGCCACTTCTACAGAGGAAACTTTTGAAGGCGCCGCAAAGAAAACCATTTCAGATTTAGAAAAACAATTAAAAAAACGAAAAGCAAAATTTACAACCCATTAAAAAAACAAATATGAAGAAAATATTAGTTCCCGTAGATTTCTCCAACCATTCCGAATATGCTCTTGAAGTAGCGGCAAATATTGCCAAAAAGCAAAATGCTGAAATAATTGCGGTACATATGATGGGTCTTAACGATGCAGTTTTAACTCGCGATGAAAGCAAGGAAGCTTTTGAAGCGATGTTTTATTTGAAATTGGCTGAAAAACGTTTTGCTGAATTCCTTGACAAAGATTATTTAAAAGGAATTAAAGTTACTGATACAGTACATAATTATAAAATTTTTAGTGAATTGAACGATGTAGCCAGTGATTTTGAAGCAGATTTAATTGTAATGGGCTCACACGGAAGTTCAGGTTTAAAAGAGGTTTTCGTTGGTAGTAATACCGAAAAAGTAGTGCGTACTTCTGAAATTCCTGTTTTGGTTATTAAGCACCGTCATGAAAATTTTAATCCAGAACTTGGAGTTTTTGCTTGCGACTTTTTAGAAAATTCTGTTGGTCCATTTAAACGTGCCAAAAAAATGTTTGATGCATTGGGAATTAATATGCAAATGCTTTACGTGAACCTTGCAGGTGATTTTCGAAGTACCCGCGAAAGTGAAAAAAGAATTCTCAACTTTTTGAAAAGTGTAGGAGAACCAAATCCGCTGGAAATTTTAAATAATGTGGTTCAATACAACGAATATTCTGTGGAAGCTGGAATTTTTGGTTACAGCCAAGTAAGCAATGCAGATATTATTGCACTACCCACACAAGGCCGTCAAGGTTTAGCACATTTCTTCGCTGGTAGTATTGGTGAAGATGTAGTAAACCATTCTGATTTGCCGGTGTTGACATTTAAAGTATAGTTAATTGCTATCGACATCAATTAACAACGAAAAGCAGGGATTTCAATTTTGAGTTCCTGCTTTTTTATTTCTAAAGCACTGTGTTCAGCGCAATTTCAATCATTTTTGAAAAACTGCCTTCACGTTCATCGGCCGTGGTGTGCACTCCATTCACTAACGAATCTGAGATAGTCAAAATAGCCAATGCTTTTACATTAAATTTTGCTGCAATAGTGTAAAGTCCGGCGGCCTCCATTTCTACGCAGAGCACACCGAAATCTGCCCATTTTTTGTAATTATTGAAATCATCTTCATAAAACTGGTCGCTAGAAAGCACGTTGCCCGCTTTTATGGGAATATTTTTTTCCCTTGCGTACATAGCGGCCTTCATAAACAAATCAAAATCTGCAGTAGGCGAGTAATCGCAATTTACAAAACGGGTGTTGTTTATACCTGAAGTGGATGATGCTGCCATTGCAATCACTATGTCGCGGAGATTTATATCTTTTTGATAGCTACCTGCAGACCCAACACGAATTAGGTTTTTTACGCCGTAATCATTAATAAGTTCGTGACAATAAATCAATGCCGAAGGGATGCCCATTCCTGTTCCTTGTACTGAAATTCGTTTTCCTTGAAAAGTACCAGTATATCCAAACATACCCCGAACATCGTTATAGCATTTGGCGTTTTCAAGAAATGTTTCAGCAATCCATTTAGCGCGCATTGGATCACCAGGAAGTAAAACCGATTCTGCAATTTCGCCCGGTTTGGCTTCAATATGTGTGCTCATCTTTATCTTTTTTTGTGGTCGTAACAATCTCAACCCCAGATGAGGTTCCGATTCTGCTAACGCCTATTTCAATATATTTTTTTGCAGTTGCCGTATCCTTTATACCGCCAGAGGCTTTTATTTTTAGAGTATCGCCCACTTCTTCAACCATTATTTTTACGTGGTGTTCCGTGGCGCCGCCCGTTCCGAAACCAGTAGAGGTTTTTACATAATCGGCTCCAGCTTTTTTGGCTATCTGGCAAGACATTCTAATTTCGTTGTCTGTTAAATAGCAAGTTTCAAGGATTACTTTTAAAGTTCGTTTGCCAATTACTTCTTTAACGGCAGAAATTTCTTCACGGACAGATTTGTGTAATTTAGCTTTTAGCAAACCAACGTTCAGTACCATATCAATTTCATCTGCACCGTCTTTTACGCATTGTTCTGCTTCACAAACTTTGGCTTGAAGGCTATTTGCACCCAAAGGAAAACCTACGACTGAAGCTACTTTTACATCACTTTTTTTTAATTTATTTGCAGCTAAGGAAACGTAACAACTATTTACGCAAACCGCATAAAAATTATATTTTTTTGCTTGATTGCAAATTTTCACGATGTCTTCTGGAGTAGCGGTTGCTTTTAATAGCGTGTGGTCTATATAACGATTCAGATCCATCAATTTTTGTGTTGCTTGATGATGGAAACCAATTCATTTTTCTGCAGCACGCCGCTCTGTCGCCAAAGCTGTTTTCCTTTTTTGAAGAGAATCATCGTTGGCACCCCACGAACTTGAAATTGCGTAGCTAGGGGTTGATTTTTATCAACGTCAATTTTTACGATTTTCACGTCGTCGCCCAACGCTTCTTTAACTTGTTTCAAGATAGGGGCAAGCATTTTGCAAGGGCCGCACCAATCTGCAAAAAAATCGACTAGTACAGGTGTTTCGGAATTGATTATGTCTTTGAAGTTGCTTTTCATTGGAAACAGTTTTCAGTTGTTAATTGGCGGTTTTACTTTTTTATTCTTTCTTCTTTGCACTTTGTTCTTTCCTCTTTTATTTCAACCAAGCAAAGGGTTCTTTTTATATTTTCGTAAAACTGGCATTAGCATTTCCAGAGGAATTTTGATGGAATAAGTTCCTGTATATGACGGACAGATTACGCAGTCGTCAAAATAAAACTCAACCACATCGTCATTTATGACGAAATTGTTTTTGGCATCGAAGAAATCATCAGCAGAAATAGTCCAACAGTCGTAGAACATTTCACCAGAATTTATTTTTTCCTTTAAAAGTGTATTTAGGATTTCACGTAATTCTTCCTCAGAACCATTGTTGAAAAAATCTTCGTAATTCAAAAATACTGCCCGTTCCAGATCAAAATTCAAACAATCAAAAGTATAAGCTGCATGGGCTGCGCCGGTATAATGGTTTTCTTTGTAAAACAGTACACTGATGAGTTTGTCGTTTAGGTTGTAGATTTTGTAATCTACCATTCGCAATTCGTTTTGTTTTGGAATTCCCAACGAATCACACAATCTTTTTTCTTCTAGAATTTGTTTTTCAACGCCTTTGGCATCCAAATAATACTTACTGATGTATTCGTTAAAATTTTCAAATTGGGGCTTAATTTTTTCGTTGAGATATGGGTATTTAAAATCGAGTGTGTACAAATCGCCTTCCTTTAAAAAGGATTTTGAGATTAGTAGCTTTTCCAGTTCTGCTTTTGAATCTTTTTTCTCAAGAAGTTCTTTGCGTTTTATGATGAGGGTTTGTTGCTGGTTTTCTAAATTCCTGTCGGAAACGCTAATGGAATCTATAACCCCTTCTTGGTTACTGGGTGGAGTAGAAGTATCAACTTCCTCCTTTTTGGGATCGTTTTTACAGGCGATTAACGTTAAAAGAATTAGGAATGGTAGGAAAACTTTCATGGCTTTGGGTTTTAAATCATAAAAATAAGGAAAGAATGATATTGAAAAAAGCGAAAGTTTCTTTAATTATCCAATAGCATTTTCAGTTTTGCAAGCATAATCACTTCGCTTTTATTTTTTCCTGCAAAGGAACTGGCTATTGCGTTTGCAGTCTTCCAGATAAGCTCTTTCCGGTCTTTTGTAAAAAGATTATGGTTTTCCTTTTTATAGTCGGCAAAACTCTCAAAACAATCGCTTGCATCAAGTTGTTCATAATCAAACCAATCAAAAACCACTTCTATTTGGTATGCGGCATCTGTATGAAATGGATCTTCATAATCGTCCAGATTTTTCCATTGTTCGGCTACAATATTTTTCAAAGCATTGTATTCTTCCTTACGTACTACCTTGTCCGCTGCGGCAATGGCATAAAAAAGCTCGCCCATTTTTTGATAAAACAGGAGTTGAGGTTTATCAACGGTTCCCATAATATTATAATTTTATGATCCTTAAGAGTGTAAAACTAAATAGTTTTCCGATGAAATTTTATGATATAAATCAGTTCCTAAAAACTGTTTAAAATTCTTACTTTTGGGGGATGAAGGTTTTTGAGGAAAAAAAAGGAAATATTTTCAGGATTCTTTCTGAAGCGATATCAGAAGGTATTGTTATTGTTAACGAGAATCAGGAAATTGTAACATCTAATGAAGCCGCCGACCGCATGTTTGGTTATGGTGCCAAAGAACTTTTTGGCGAAAACTTGAGTATTCTTATTCCGCGTGAATATCGCAACAGCCATCCCAAACAGGTAAATGATTTTTTAGAGAAAAACGATCCCCGCCAAATGGGCCACGGACGCGATCTTTATGGTAGGCGAAAGGATGGTAGCAAATTCCCTGTTGAAGCTGGATTGAACCCTTTTGAAATTTACGGAAGTAAATATGTTATGGCACTTGTAACTGATATTTCAATTAGAAAAAAACAAGAGCAGGAAATTAGAGAACTAAACTTGGATTTGGAGCAAAAAGTTGAAGCACGTACCAAAGAACTTAAGCAAAAAATTAAAGAGTTAAAAGAAGAAGTTTCAAAACGCAAGGAAGCGGAGCACAAAATAATGGAATCGCTGCGTAAAGAACGTGAGCTCAATGAGCTGAAAACTAAATTTCTATCGCTGGTTTCACACGAATTCAAAACACCTCTCAGTGGCATCCTTACTTCGGCTATGCTCGTTGGAAAATATACAGAGAAAGATCAACAGGAAAATCGCGAAAAGCATTTAAAAACCATTCAAAGTAAAGTTAAATACTTGAATAATATACTTAACGATTTCCTTTCTATTGAACGTTTGGAATCTGGCAAAGCCACTTATAAGTTTGACACTTTCCCGCTAAGCAAAGTTGTGAATGAAGTAATTTATAACGCAAACATGCTTTTGAAAGAAGGCCAGCGAATTAATTATCCACAAAACATAGACGATATCTCCTTGAATTTTGATGAGAAAATCCTCGAGTTATCCCTTACCAATCTTATAAACAATGCCATAAAATATTCACCTGGGCATACAGTTATAGATGTAGTTGTAATTCCAAAAAAGAATTCTCTAACTATAAAAATTACAGATGAAGGAATGGGTATTCCAGAAAAAGAACAAAAATATATTTTCAACAGATATTTCCGTGCTGAAAATGCACTGTTGGACCAAGGCACTGGTATTGGTCTAAACATAGTGAAAAGCCATTTGGAAAATCTGGAGGGTACAATTACCTTTGAAAGTGAAGAGGGTAAAGGCAGCACGTTCACAATTTCTTTCCCATCAAAAAAAAATACAAATTAAAATGAAGAAAATACTTCTTATTGAAGACGATACTGCCCTAAGGGAGAACACTGCTGAACTTTTGGAGCTTTCCGGCTATACCGTTTTTACGGCACCAAATGGTAAAATTGGTATTGAAAAAGCGAAAAGTGATAGCCCAAACATTATTATCTGTGATATAATGATGCCCGAAATTGATGGCTACGGTGTACTTGAAAACTTGGCTTCTGAAGAAAAAACGAAGCATATTCCTTTTATTTTTCTTTCAGCAAGAACGGAACACAAAGAAATACGTAAAGGGATGGATATGGGTGCTGATGATTACCTTACCAAACCATTTGACGAGCAGGAACTGCTGAGTGCTGTAGAAAGCCGTCTGGCAAAAGCGAGTATATTGGCAATGCGCGAAAACCTTAAAGAGGGGAGTGGCCTAGAAGATGACGAAAATCCCCAAAACCTGAATCAACTGAAAAACTTTTTTTGTGACGAAGGCGAAGTTGCCAATTATAAAAAGGGAGAAACAATTTACCGAAAAGGTGACCACTCCAACAGCATGTTTTTAATTCTGAAAGGGGTTGTGAAAACGCATACTATGGACGCCAATGCCAAAGAGTTAATTACGGGATTATACAAGGCTGACGACTTTTTGGGCTTCACTTCTTTTGACGATAATATTCCTTATAATGAAACTGCCACGGCTGTGGAAGAAACAGAAGTTGTGGGCATTTCAAAAACCTATGTAAAAGATATTCTGAAAAAAAGCCAAGATGTTTCTTTGGAATTGATGAATCTTTTAACCGACAATCTTTCCGAAGTAAAGCTGCAGTTGGTTAAAATGGCCTACAGTTCTGTTCGGAAAAAGACGGCCAGCACTATTCTTCAGTTTGTGGAGATTATGGATAAAAAACCTGAGGCACCTCTTCGAATTTCGCGAAATGACCTTGCTACAACCGCTGGAATTGCTACCGAAAGTCTTATAAGAACTCTTTCCGATTTCAAGAAAGATGGTATCATCGAAATTGAAGGCCGCGACATTCGTATTTTGGATTTGGAAAGCCTACGCGATATAGATTAATTTTTTATTCATTTTTTCTAAAAGCTGATTTTTATCATTTTTTGTCCCGACCTATTCGGATATTTTTGTTGGTAAGATGATGATAAAATGAAGAATATATTAATCCCGACGGATTTTTCTGAAAATTCACACAATGCCATTAAGTATGCGTTGGAATATTTCTCTGATGTTCCTGTGAATTTTTATATGCTTCATACATCACATCAAAACGCTAACTTTAAAGAGGAAGAGCAGGAAAGTTTTTCAGATTATAGCTCAGAAATGCAGACAGTTCATGGTTCTTCATCTATTACTATGATGAAGGAGGAAATAAAGACTTGCAAACTTCTCTCCAAAAATAAAACGCATAGGTTTTTTCCTCTTCAAGAAGATCTAAATTTGGTTGAAGCCATCAGAAAACAGATAACCGAGAAGGAAATCGACTATATTTTAATGGGAACCAAAGGAACTTCCAAAATATACAGAAGTGAATTGGGCAGCAACACTTGTGATGTAATTACAAAGGTAAAATGCCCCTTACTGGTAATACCCGAAAATGCTAAATTCAACGGTATTAAAAATATAGCCTTTTTAACAGATTATAACTGCATATATCGAAATAAGGTAATTAGCACGCTTTCCGAAACATTGGATCTATATCAGTCGCCACTTCGAGTGCTCTATATAAAAGCTCAAAATGCTGGCCTCACAGAATCACAAACTGACAATAAGGGATATTTACATTCCTTTTTTAAAGAAACAAAACACAGCTTCCACTTTGTTGAAAACAAAGACTTGGAAAATGGTATTCAGGATTTTGTGGAAACTTGGGATATAAGCCTTGTAGCTATCGTGGCCAAAAACTTAAATTTTATTCAAAGGTTGCTTTTGAGTCCTGCATTAAAATCCGTTAATTATATAACCAGTGTCCCTTTTTTAGTGCTCCATGAGTAATTCTCAGTATTAAATTTTACAACACTGCGTTTCATCCTTTATTAATAATTCTATAAAAATCAGCATATTGGCTGATATTCGTCATATTTTTTTTCGTTAATATTAGTTAGCTTTACTAATAAAAATAAAAGGAAACTGCTATGCGAAAAATACTCATCCCTACAGATTTCTCTGATAATTCAATGAATGCCATAAAGTATGTTACAGAGCTTTTCAAGTATGAACGTTCTGAAATTTATATACTTCACGCTTTTTCTGATTCAGTCTATGAGGCCAAAGCTATCTTGGTTGATGAAATTTTTGAGGAATTGCAGCAAAAAGCACTTCAAAAAGCGAAAGATAATTTGGAGGAAACACGGAAACAAATACTCAGTTTTTCACCAAATCCAAAACATAATATTCACACCATTGCAGAATTTGGCTTGTTGGTAGATTCAGTTAATGATTGGGTGGAAAAAGAAAACATAGATATAGTGGTTATGGGTACTAAAGGAGAAACTGCTGATAAAAAAATTACGTTTGGCAGTAACACCCTACAGGTTATTAAATATGTAAAATGTCCTGTGCTTGCTATTCCAGCGGTTTATGGAGATGTGCATCCAAAAAATATATTGTTTCCAACAGATTATCAATTACCTTACAAACGTCGGGAATTAAAATTGGTGAGCATTATTGCAAAATGTTTTGTTTCTAAACTAGATTTTCTTTATGTTTCTAAATTCCCAACACTGTCATTGCGACAGCAGGATAATAAAAATTTTCTGGAAGCCAGTTTCTGCGAAAATCAGATCAGTTTTCAGCATAAAACAGGTACTGATGTTACAAAAGCGATCAATGCCTATATTATTGAAAACCCAAAAGACATGTTGGTTATGGTAAATACTCGTCATTCTTATCTAGAAAATATACTTTACCAATCAACCATTGAAAAAATAGGACTGCATATAGACATTCCTTTTTTAGTACTTCAAAACTTACCTCGTTAAATATTAAAACTATTAAGTATGAAAAAAATCCTTTTTCCCACTGATTTCTCTAAAAACGCATATGCAGCCTTGTTTTATGTAACAAAACTTTTTAGTGATGAAGCATTGCAAATAACCATTCTCCATTCCTTTGGCGAAGAAGTAGGCAAACTTACAAGCCGTGTGGATATTGGCCGTTCTGATAATGTAATTGAAAAATTGTACCGACAATCTGAAGACGACGGAAAACAATTAATGCATAAAATTAATTTAGACACTTCCAAAGTAGCACACAGTTTTGAAGTGATTTCCACTCCTGCCACTTTATCTAAAACCATTAATAAATTAGTTTCTACTGAGGGTATAGATTTAGTGGTTATGGGCAGCAAGGGCCGCACAGGAGCTGAAGATGTTCTTATGGGAAGTACTACTGTTAAAATTACTAAAACTCTGGAGGGTTGCCCGCTACTCATTGTTCCTCACGAAGTAGATTTCCTAATTCCAACAAACATAGCATTTGCCACAGATTATAATGATTTTTACCAGCTTTCAAAATTAAAGCCTATCGTTCGCTTGGTGCGACAGTATAATTCAACCATTTATTTGGTTCACGTAGGGGCAAAGGAAGAGATGGACGCTAAACAACAGGATAATTTGGAGCAATATAGGAATGACCTTACGGAATATGACACAGAATTTCATTTCATTCCTAAAATAGAAAGTATCTCCAAAACACTACACAATTTTATTGATGTCAATAAAATGGATTTATTGGCCTTGGTTTATCACAAGCATACATTTATAAAACAACTATTCAGGGAACCTGTGGTTAGCAGGGTAGGCAGAGCATGCGCATACCCCAACTTTGGTAATTCCAATAAAAAATTAGAATTTTAGAGAAAATGAAATATTGACTAAATAAAAAATTATGAAAAAGAGAATATTAATACCTACAGATTTTTCACAAAATGCCTTCAATGCTATTAAATATGCTATTGAACTTTACAAAAGGGAATATTGCGAATTCTTTATACTCCATTCTTATTATCTTCCTGGATATTCCAAGGATAATCTGTTGGTTCCAGAGCCAAGTGAAAAAGAATTGATCAAGGTAAAAGAGCGTTCCGAAAAAAACTTTGAAAAATTAAAGGTACAAGTTCAGTTTAATGATGACAACACTAATCATAAGATCCATTTCTTGAATGAATTTGGTTCTTTTTATGATGTTCTCAAAAAAACTATTGAAAAGGAAGATATTGAACTAATAATTATGGCAACGCGGGGTGAAACTGATGACAAAAATGTAATTCTGGGCAGCAATGCGGTAAAAACCATGGAAAAAAACAGGAATTGCCCAGTATTTGCAATTCCTGGCAATGTGATGTTTAAAGACCCGAACGAGATTGTGTTTCCCACCAGTTTTAAAACACATTACAAAGAGAAAGAACTGGCAACTTTGGTAGAGATTTCGCGTTTGACCAATGCGCCAATACGAATTCTACATGTTCAAAAAGACAAAGAATTGAGCAAGGAACAACAGGAAAATAAAGCTTTACTCGATCGTATTTTAAACGTTACAACCTTTACACATCATGAGTTATACAATGTAGACCTGCAGGAAGGAGTCCGTTGTTTTGTGCAAAGCCGAGAGAGCGAAATGATTGCTTTTGTTAATAAAAAACACAATTTCTTCGAAAGTATTTTTTCAAACCCCATGGTTAAAGAACTTGGAATGCATACCAACGTGCCGCTTCTAGCTATGCACGATCTAAGAAATTGATAAATGACAAAAAATAGCTCGAATATAGAAGTTATAAAATACTCAGGCCAAAAAGCGAAGTTTTCAATTGATAAACTAAAAAGTTCACTAAGAAGAAGTGGTGCAGAAGAATCACTGGTCAATGAAATTTCTAACCACGTGCGTGATGAGCTTTATCAAGGTATTTCAACAAAAGAAATCTACAATCGTGCTTTTGCACTTCTCAAAAAAAAGAAAAAAGGCTTCGCTTCAAAATATAAGTTGAAGAAAGCAATTTATGAGCTTGGCCCAACTGGGTTTCCTTTTGAAAAATTTGTTGGCGCCTTGCTTTTTTATAGCGGATATGAAGTAAAAACCGGACAGTTTCTAAAAGGAAAATGTGTAACCCACGAAGTAGATGTTGTTGCTCACAGAAATGGCCAATATATAGTTGCGGAATGTAAATTCCATAGTGAGGAAGGCCGAAATTGTGATGTGAAAGTGCCGCTTTATATCCAATCACGCTATCGTGATATTTTAAATTTTTATGGTAATAAAAACAATAGTGAAAAACCCAATGAAGGTTGGGTGGTTACAAATACCCGTTTTACGGAAGATGCCATTAAAATATGGGGAATGTAGTTGGGCTTCATTTATTAAGTTGGGATCTTCCAAAAGATAATGGCATAAAGGACCGCATAGACCGCTTGGGGCTTGTATCCAATTACCGTTTCCACCTTGCTAAGTCAGCGCGAGAAACAGTTTCTGCTAAGCCGCGATATGGTGCTTTGCAAACAATTGATAGATGATGCATTTCTATTTGGACCATTTAGGGATTTCAGAAAAAAGGAAAGAACGGATTTTAGAGGAAATTAAACTTTTGTGTAAAAAATACTAGATATGCAAAAACTTAAAATCCATTTTCTCGGCGCCGCTGGAACCGTTACTGGCTCTAAGTTCTTGATTGAAACTGCAGAGCAAAATATTTTGATAGATTGCGGCATGTTTCAGGGTTTAAAGGAACTACGTGAAAAAAACTGGGAATATCTACCAATCGATGTGTCGGAAATAGATGTTGTGTTGTTGACGCATGGACATTTAGACCATACAGGTTATTTGCCGCGCTTGGTAAAGCAAGGGTTTCGTGGAAAAATAATAGGCTCAGCACCAACACTTGCCATTACCAAAATAATATTACTGGACAGCGCTAAAAATTCATGAGGAAGAGGCTGAAAAAGCTAATGAAGAAGGATATTCCAAACACAAACCTGCTGAACCTTTTTATAGCGTTGAAGAAGCTGAAGTTACATTAGGTTTTTTCCACACTGAAGAAAGAGACCAATGGATTGAACTTTCAGAAAACATAAAATATCGTTTTCGTTATAACGGGCATATTATCGGTGCCACTTTTATTGAATTGGAAATCTTTGGAAAAACCTTTGTGTTTTCGGGAGATATTGGTAGGGAAGAAGATTTATTGCTTTTCCCGCCCGAAAAACCGGAATGGGCCGACTATCTTTTTATGGAAAGCACTTACGGAAACAAACTCCATCCTCAGGAAAGTGTTTCTGAAAAATTGGTAGAACTCATCAATAAAACCATTCACAATCGTGGGAATTTGATTATTCCTTCTTTTGCTGTGGAGCGCTTGCAGACGTTGATGTTTCTGCTTTGGAAATTGTACAACGAAAATCGAATTCCGAACATTCCAATATTTATAGATAGTCCAATGGGCAACAATGTGCTTTCGGTATTTCAAAACTTTCCGGATTGGCACAAACTGCCGATGAAGGATTTTAATGCAATGAACAATAGGATGAATATTATTACTTCCTATAAAGAAACTTGGGAAACCATAGATAATCCGCAGCCAAAAGTAGTGATTGCCGGAAGCGGAATGGTTACTGGTGGTAGGGTTTTGACCTATTTAAAGCAGATGATAGACAAGACAAACACTACTGTTTTATTAGTTGGTTATCAAGCTGAAGGGACCCGTGGCCGACAATTTTGGAAGGAGCTTATGAATTAAAATTCTTTGGAAAATACTATCCAGTAAAAGCTGAAGTACATCATATAGAAAGTCTTTCGGCCCATGCAGACCAGCAAGGGCTATTGGATTGGACCAGCAACATTAAAAAAATACCCGAAGAAACATTCCTAATTCATGGCGAACCTACTGCTCAAGATGCTTTGCGGGTTAAATTGCGTGATACCTATGGTTGGAAGGTAACTATCCCAAAATTGTACGAGATAAAGGAGATTTTGGTTTAAAGATTTTCAATTCACTTTTTTATAGCTCCAAACAGCCAACCAATTCATTAAAATAGCATATAACAATGTTTTCAATAGTTGCGGTAAAATATCAATAAAACCGGAACCTTTTAGCATTACCATTCGCATAACTTCAACAAAATATTTTATGGGATTGAATTCCGTAATTAGTTGTGCCCATTTAGGCATGCTTTCAATGGGCGTAAACAAGCCGCTCATTAAAATAAAAATTACCATAAAAAACCAGGCAATAAACATGGCTTGCTGTTGTGTATCGGTAAAATTTGAAATAAACAAACCAATGCCGAAGATTACTAAAATATAAATGGAAGTGTAAACATAAAGTAAAAGTATACTCCCACTATTGGAACATTAAAAAGAAATTTTGCAATTATTAACCCAATGGTTAATAATCCCATTCCTATAATCCAAAATGGAAATAACTTTCCGATAATGAATTGGCTTTTTTTTATCGGGGTTACATTGATTTGTTCCAAAGTGCCTATTTCCTTTTCGCGAACAATATTCATTCCAGAAAGAAACAGTGTAATCATGGTAACCAATAAAACTAAAATCCCTGGCACCATAAAGGTTTTATAATTCAAGGTAGTATTGTACCAAAAGGAAGGAATGCTCTCAATAGTTACTGGTTGCGCAATTTTTTTTGATGTATTCATAAAATTTATTTTTACATCTTTATTAAAACTTTGTACAATTTGATTGATATAAACATTTTCCACACCAGCCGCGGCACCATCAATGGCATTAATGGTAATTGATAAATCTGCTGTTTTTTCTTTTAGCAGATCTCTTTCAAAATGATTTGGAATTTCCAAAACCACATCAACTTCTCCATTTAACATTGCGGAGCTGGCTTTTTCTTGTGAAGGAAAATCGGTTAAAACATTAAAATAAGTAGAAGCATTAAATTTTTCAATAAATGCGCTTGAAGTTGAGGTATGATCGTAATCTAGGTATGCGAACTTTATATTTTTTATTTCAAAAGTTGCTGCATTTGAGAGTATGACCAATTGAAGAATTGGCAGGATAAAAATAATGGGCAACATCCCTTTATTTCTAAAAATTTGCTTGAATTCCTTTTGTATTATATATCAATGGTCTTCATTATTCTAACCTTATTTTATACTTCTTTACACTCAATCCAATAAAAAAAAGGTCATTCCAATCAAAATCAATGTTTCTTTCCAAACATAACTAGTCCAACACCTTTCAGCATAATGCCTTTTATAATAATAATAAACCATTTAGCAGGGATAATATTGCTAATTATTTGCAAGTATAATTGGCATACTTGAAATAGGAAAAATAAACCCTGAAAGTAATATAACTGGAAGCATCAAGCCCATCAAGGAAATCATCATTGCGGTTTGTTGCGTTGCTGAAATGGTTGAAATTAAAATACCTAAAGCCAATGCGGTAATAATAAATAAAACACTTTCCAAAGCCAACAAAAACAAACTTCCCTGAACTGGCATTTTAAAAATAAAAATGCTCAAAATAACTATTACGGTAGCATTTATAACTGATAGAAAAATATAAGGAACTACTTTCCCAATAATAACCTGAAAAGGTTTTAAAGGTGAAACTAACAGGATTTCCATCGTGCCCAATTCTTTTTCGCGGGTAATTGAAATTGAAGTCATCATTGCGGAAACCAACATCAAAATAATCGTCATAACTCCAGGAACAAACATAAAAACACTTTTAAGTTCTGGATTATAGACCATCCGCGTTTGGGGAATAATTTGATAGTCTATTTGAATTTCTTTATTTTCTGATTGTTGATAGCTGTGAACAATAGAATTGATATAATTTGTTATTGAATTTGCGGTATTTGGGGCGGTGGCATCGGTAATTATTTGAACGGTTGCTTTCTGATCTTTAATTAGATTTTTACTGAAATCTTTTTCAAAATTAACTGCTTTTATTTTTCCTTTTTTAAAAGCAGATTCAATTTCGCTTCCCTGACGATAATTTGTTTTATTGCTGAAGTATTTTGAAGCTGAAATTTTATTGATTATTTCTTCCGTAGTAGCGTCTTTTGAATGATCCAAAATGGCGATATCCACATTATTTATTTCATTGGTAATTGCAAATCCGAAGAGCAAAATTTGCGCAATAGGCATTCCAAAAAGTATAAACAATGAGCGTTTATCCCTAAAAATATGGTAGAATTCTTTTTTTACAAATCCTATAAATCGTTTCATTTTTACCTTTTTGGTACCCCTTTGGGGGTTAGGGGGCTTCAATATTCCTCGCCAATTTTAAAAACACATCATTCATCGTTTCAACTTTAAACTGTTCTTTAATTTTTTCGGAGTATCCAAAGCTTCAATTTTACCGTTTACCATAATTGAAACCCGGTCGCAATATTCAGCTTCATCCATATAATGTGTGGTCACAAAAATGGTGGTGCCTTGGTTTGCTGCTTTATAGATCATTTCCCAAAATTGACGTCGAGTAATTGGATCAACACCGCCTGTGGGTTCATCTAAAAAAACAATTTTTGGATCGTGTAATAAGTGATACTGAAAATGATAATTTTTGTTTCCATCCCAATGGCAAAGAACCAACCAGTTTATTGCTAATGTCTTGCAAGCCCAATTCGTCAATTAATTCTTCCCTTTTCTCTTTAATTCTTTTTCTGGACAATCCATAAATTCCTCCAAAAAAAGTAATATTTTCTTTTACTGTTAAATCATCGTACAAGCGCAAATTTCTGACTCATATAGCCAATATTTTTTTTGATAGATTCGGCTTGTGTATATACATCAAAACCTGCAACATTTGCTTTTCCAGAGGTTGGTTTTGAAATTCCAATCAGCATTTTCATAGCAGTAGTTTTTCCTGCGCCATTTGCACCTAAAAACCCAAAAATTTCTCCTTTTTTAACTTCAAAACTAATGGCATTAACAGCTGTAAAATCACCAAATGTTTTGGTTAAATTTTCTACTTCTATAACATTTTCCTTTTTCATTATTTAGCTAATTCCATAAAGGTATCTTCTATGGTTGGCTTCGTTGTTTCTATTAAATATTTGTAAGGTTGCTTTTCCAAATAGGTTTTAAATTGGCAATTTCAAATCAGAATCTCTTTTATCTGTATAATGCACAAATTCCCCAAAAGGAAATACGCTATAAGAATGTTCATAGCTCTTAAGTGATTGTAATTAGTTGGTACATATTATTTGCTCTTACATTGTAAATGGTTTTTGGGAATTTGTTACAATAGCTTCTGGTGTATCAATATCCAATATTTTACCATCCTGAATTAAGGCAACTCGATCACATAAAGCAGCTTCGTCCATATATGGTGTTGACACTAAAATGGTAATTCCTTTTTTTTGCAAGCGTTTTAACATTTCCCAAAACTCTTTACGCGAAACCGGATCTACGCCCGTTGTTGGTTCGTCTAAAAAAAGTACTTTAGGTTTATGGATTAATGCACAGCAGAAAGCTAATTTTTGTTTCATTCCGCCTGAAAGTTTTCCCGCTCTTCGGTCTTTAAAAGGTTCGATTTGAACATAAATATCTTCAATCAAATCGTAGTTTTCTTCAATGGTGGTTCCGAAAATGGTAGCAAAAAATGTTAGGTTTTCTTCAACCGTCAAATCTTGATACAGCGAAAATTTTCCTGGCATATAACCAACACAATTACGGATGGCTTTATAATCCTCAATAACATCAAAACCAGCAACTGTAGCAGTGCCTTCATCAGGAATTAAAAGTGTGGTCAAAATCCTGAATAGGGTAGTTTTTCCAGCGCCATCAGGGCCGATAAGACCAAAGAGTTCCCCAGGTTTTACATCAAACGAAATGTCCTGAAATGCTTTTACCTTTTTATAGGATTTGCTGATATTGCTGAGGGAAATGCTCATTTACGATTTAACTTTGATGGTAACTTCCATCGTAACATTCGATTTTATTGAATTTGAAATCAAACAAGCCGCTTCCGATTTTTGAAGGATACGTTCCGCACGTTCGCGGTCCTTTTCATCCTTGATGGTAACGGTGGGTTGCAGAATTACTTCCGTCATTAAATATTTGCCATCCACTCTTTCCAAAATACCTTTCGATTTGCAGCTGAAACCTGAAAAATCCAATTTTGAATTTTCTGCAATTGCCAAAAAAGTAGTCATCAAACAACTGCTTACGGCTGCTGTAAAAAGATGTTCGGGCGACCAAATATTGGGCATTCCTTTTGGGAATTCAGGCGGGGTGGCAATTTCAATACAGTTGGATGAATGGGAATTACCCTTGGCCAACTCTGGCGAGCACATCATTCCTTTGCGGTCTGAACGCCAGTTAATATCTACATTATAATCATGTTTTTCCATCGCTTTTTAAGTTTTATTTATTGAAAATAATTGTAATATTCTTCCAAGTTCTCTTTTATGCTTGCTGTAACTTCAGAACCTTCATCTGTTGTTGAAACTTTTCCCAGAGCCTCAATTTTTTCAATTAGCGGATGCAGAAAAATGTGCAGATTGTCGTGTGATGGACCTTCCATTGTACATTTTTTAACGACTACATTTTTTTCCTCATTAAGTTTTGAAGCAAGCGTGTGGTAATCTTCCACCGTTTTTGGGTCACTGGATTTAACCAAGTGGAGCATTTTATCAACCCCTTCGGTTGTTTCCAAATTTGCAGTCCATTTGGAGCCATTGTCCAGTTTTATTTCGTTCACCCAAGCATTGTTTAAAGAATGCATTTCGACGCTCATTTCTTCCATTTCGTGTTCATGAACTCCTTCGGTTGTTTCAACGATGTCTGTGTTTTCGGTTTTGTGTTTTGTTTCGTTACAGCTTATTAATAATGCTGAAATGATTGCTGTTGCTAAGATTGTTTTATTCATAATCTTGAATTGAATGGTTTATTAAATGTTTACTCCGAACAAATACCCAACTATTGCTGTTATTCCCATAGCGATAGTTCCCCAAAAGGTGATTCTTATAATTGCTTTCATAATATTTGATCCCCCAGTTTTAGCCGCTACAACACCTAAAATTATTAGAAAAAAAATAGCAGACCCATATAATGTGTATTCCATGCTTTTTAAGGGTAAGAATAGGGTGACTGCCAACGGAAGAAGTCCTCCAGCAATAAATGACGCACCAGATGCTAGTGCAGCCTGCATAGGTTTTGCTTGACTAATTTCATTAATACCCAACTCGTCTCTAACATGAGCTGCGAGAGCATCTTTTGCCGTTAATTCATTTGCTACAATGAGAGCTGTTTCTCTTTTTAGGCCTCTTTTTTCATAAATCTCTGCTAATCTTTGTAGCTCTATTTCTGGCATTTCCTCTAATTCAATTTTTTCACGCTCGATATCAGCCTTTTCGACATCGGTCTGTGAACTTACAGAAACATATTCACCTGCTGCCATTGATAATGCCCCAGCAACCAAACCGGCTACTGTTGCTAAGACAATAGGATCTCGTGTGGAACTTGCGGCAGCTACTCCAATAGCAATACTGGCGATAGATAGAATGCCGTCGTTAGCTCCAAGTACAGCTGCTCTAAGCCAATTACTTCTATGTATGAAATGATTGTCCAAATAATTATCTAAATTTTCTGTATTTGTTTCCATTGATATTTTTTTATTAAATGTTTTGCCCTAGTGCATAACATTTCTGAATATTAATTTTGCGCAATCCACATTTCTGCAGGCATTCCAATCTTCAGGCTGCCGTTGTTTTCTACGATAACTTTCACTGCATAAACGAGGTTCACACGTTCTTCTTTGGTTTGAATTATTTTCGGGGTGAATTCTGCCGAGGCTGAAATCCAACTTATGGTTCCTTTGTAGTCTTTCATTGTTTCTCCGGAATCAATTTTTACGGTTACTTCCTGTCCAATTTTAATGTTTGGAAGCTGTGTTTCGCTTACGTAAACACGAAGGGTCATTTCTTCCAAATTTGCAATTTTGTATAGCGGTTTTCCAAAAGAAACTATCTCTCCAGGTTCGGCAAACTGAGTTAAAACCGTTCCTTTTATTGGATTCGTTATTTTGCTATTTTCAATCTGCTCTTCAATTTGCGCCACTTTAGCATCAATAGATTTTACTTCATTAACGATAGGTGAATTTTGCGTTTCTACATTTTGAATTTGTTTTTTCAAAACGTTTACTTGACTGTTGGCTTGATCCAATTGGCGTTGGGTTGCAGCGTTTTCGTTAAACATATTTTGGATGCGCTCTTGCTCTGTTTTTGCAGTTTGTAATTGTTGGTTTAGAACACTCACTTGCGACCAAACGCCGCCAGATTTTGAAGCGACCGTTTTTTTTGAGGCTAGTAACTGTTGTTTGCTCAAGTAAAGCTGAAGCGTATCAACAAGTCCGACTAATGCTCCTTTTTCTAAAACCTGTCCTTCTTCTAAATTTAGAAATTCAAGTTTTCCATTTGCTTCAGAAGAGATTGTAATTTCAGTAGCTTCAAAATTTCCGTAGCCATCGGCTTTTTCGCTGTTGGAACAGGAAAATAGACTTCCTGCCAAAACTGCCAAAAACAATATTTTTATAGTTTTCATCCTAAATATTTATTTAAAATCTCCTTTTATTATTCTGTAATTTGCTTTTGCAAGTGCTAATTGAACTTCATGCAATTGCTGGTCAATTCTTGCTTCGTACAGATTATTCAATTCCGTAATGTATTCTGAAGAAGTGATGGCGCCATGCTGTAATTGCGAAGTTGTGGCTTGTAAAACTTGTTCACGTAATCCAATAATTTCGGTATCTTTTAATAGCATTGCTTTATATTTATTAATGTCACTTTCGGCTTCTATTTGTTGAATTTCATTGTTCAATAAAAAGGTTTCTTTTTCTGTGGAAACGATTTCTTTTGAAATATCAATGGCCTGTTTTTTCTCCTTCGTTTTCCCCCAATCGAAAATATTCCAGTTCAGTTTCAGCCCAACCATATAAAAATCCTGAAACGAATTGTCCAGCATATTCAATCCAGGATTGCCGTAGCCAACCTGTGCAAATCCTAATAATCTTGGATAATTGCTTTTAGAAATTACTTCTTTTGAAGTTTCTAATTGCGTTTCCTGTAAATTGAAAAGCTCCAGTTCGGGTCGCTTCGTTTCAGTTTCTGCTGCAATCAAAATGTCTGGATTGACCAAAGTTGTGTTTGTTTCCAAATTTTGAAAAATCAACAAAGAGAGATTTTTCAGCGATTTTTCCCTCTCAAAATTTATTTGCGAAAGTTGTTGTTCCAGTTTTAGTTGCTCGGCTTTCAATAACTGTTCGGAAGCGGGGAGGGCCGCACCATATTTCACCCCGACGTTTGCTTCCTTTAAGCGTGCAGTGAGCTGTTCTATTTTTGAAAGAAGCAGCTTTTCCTGCTCTTGAAAAAGTAAAACACTGAAATAATTTTGATTAATCCGCGACTTTAAAGTGTAAAGAGTTACCGCAATTTGTTGTTTTTGCGCTGCAAGTTCGGCAGTTTTCAATTTTGCATTCGCATCAATATTTCCACCATTATAAATCAATTGGTTTGCATCCAACGTAGCGCGATATTGATCTTTGTTGGGTGGATCAATTGTTGTATTTGGAATTTGTAAAGGAAACTCAATAACATCAGATTGATAGGTTGCTTGCGCATTCAGGTCTAACTTGGGAAGCTTTTCTTTTTCCAAAATCTTAATTTCAGAATTTGTTTTTGCTTCCAATAAAGCGGTTTGTTTTGCAATAGGATAGTTTTTTTCAGCAGATGAATAACATTCTTCCAAAGTCAAAAGCTGCTGTGCCGAAAGGAATAGTGGGGCGAGGCCAAAGATTGTAAAGAGAAGCCTTTTCATTTTTTACTTTTTTATGGAATTGATAATGAACTCAGAAACGGAGACTTTTCGTTCTTGCATCATTTTTTTGAAAGCCTTATCGTTGATTTTCAAGAGCCCTTTTATTAAGGGTGTTGCCACGAAAGGAAAAATGTTCAACGAAATTATATTTATAAAAAGTTGCTCTCCATCTATGGGTTTCAAGATACCTTGTTCAACTTCTGCCGTCACTTGGTTTTTAAATTTCCCCAGTGTTGGAAAAGCAGTATTTTGTTGAATTTTTTCAAAAAAATTCGGATTCCGGTTTAATTCCTGAATTATAAAATTGGGTAGATACGGATGCTTTGCTATAAAAGTGATGTAATTATGTGTGAAATTTTTCACTTTTTCTTCAATGGATGAATCATCATTCAAAATTTTATTTAGCTGTGGCGCCAAGAGTGAAAATGCCTTCGTGAAAACTGCCTCAAAAAGTAATTGCTTGCTACGGTAGTAATAATGCAGCATCGCCTTATTTATGCCAGCTTCGTCTGCAATTTCCTGCATACGCGCGCCATCCATTCCTTTCTTTTGGAACACATTTTCTGCAGCCTTCAGAATTTGCCCTTCCGTATCCTGATTTTTATTCGTCTTTGCCATTTAACCTTATGATTTAACCATTTGGTTAACAAAAGTACATATTATTTCTTTACACAATAGAATTTTATGAAAATTTTTAAAATTATCCGATACCTATTGATGAATGTCATTTTTGGATTTGCAGAAATACTTTAAGTTTAATCCGTCTTTTTGAAATTAATTTAAGATTTAAAAAAGGAGAAATGTACATTTGCAAGTAATTGATTATTAATTATATATGATTTTGAATAATTAAAGCATCAAAAATGAATACGATACAAAAATTATTCGCAATAGCCGTATTACTAATGTTTTTCGGTTGTTCCAGTAGCCGTTTGGTGGATGAGTATATAAATACGGAAGCCCCAAATTTTCGAGCGAATAAAGTTTTAGTGGTTGGTTTAACACCCGATGGCGGATTGCAGCGTCAGTTTGAATACAGTTTGGTTGAAGCTTTGGAAGCCGAAGATGTAAATGCCATACAAAGTTTTGAATATTTTGAAAATAGTTTAAATGAAATCAATAAATCTGAAGAAAATTTAAAAAATATTGAGAACGAACTTATTAAAGCTGGGTTTGATGCAGTTCTATTTTCAAAAGTAACGGGACAGGAAAGCAAGGTAACTATAGGTCAATCTTACCGAAATCTTACAAAATCCTTTGAGTCTTTCAGTGATTATTATAACGAAAATAGACCAGTTTACGGAAGCCCACAAGCTGAGGATTATCCAGTTTACAATACAGAAACTTCTTTGTATTGCCTTTGCCCAGGTAAGGAGCGAGATTTAATTTGGCGTGGAAAAATAGATATTGTTGATCCACCTAGAGCTGCATCAACTATTCACGATTATGTGGAAACGCTAATGCAAACTCTCAAAAAAAATAACCTTTTGATGAAAAAATAAATTTTCTATAATTACCCACTAGTGAAGTACCAAAAGAGGCACAAACGAACCATAACTGATTTTTGAAGTTTCTGATCCGAAAATGAAGCGATCCAAAAAACTCTTACGCTCCACAACCATTGCATGCAGCTGAACTGGAATTAACTGCTCAAAAGCATTAATAGCTATTGAAGCAGGAATATTTTTTATGGAGAAACGTTCAAAACCAATTTCCTTGAACACCTCTTCAGTATGGTTTCTTTGCGAGGACAGCGCTATATTTTCTTCCTCTATTTCAAGAATTTTTAATGATGCCTTGTGCTTCTTCACTATTTCGGAAACAACATTGAGTGACTTGTTTGGTACATCATATTGATAATTGAGCGATAGCAAAACAGAATTAATTTTTTTAAAAGCATACCCTTCAGGAACTACAATAACAGGGCAATTAACATTTCGTATAATTTTTAGCGTATTGCTGCCAAAAATAACTTCCGCAGCACCTGTTGCGCCGTTGGAACCCATGATTATTAATTCAATATTTTTTAGAGCAACCGCTTGGTTCACGGCATCCACAATATTGTCAAAATCAATATAAGGATTAAAAGTGAAATTTTCTTTTTCAGAAAATGATTCACAAAATTGAATCATTTTCTGGATTTCCTTTTTATTGTCGTTCAAAATGCCTTCATAAACCGAAGCACCAGGAGCCCCGTATAGCACATCTGCAGTAATATAACCCGATGGTTTTTGTGAATTGAGAATATGAAACGTACACGTTTCGCCTTCAAAAAACTTCATAGCGAATTTTATGGCGTTCTTTGAGTTTTCTGAAAAATCTGTGGGTAAAAGGATGTTTTTCATTATGAACTAATATAAGAGATATACCAAATATAGTTTTTCAAAGCCATTTCAGAAATGACTTTAATCATAGAAACTCAAAAAGTGTTTTTAAGTTAATTCATTGAAATTGAATGATTTTTATATTTTTTTTCATTTAGGGATAAAAATATCTTTTTTATGACAAAAATCATATTCTATTTCTCCTTCGACACTTAATTTTGCCCTATAAATTAATTTTAACAACTATAAAATGCCCATTAAAAAAATAACAATCAAGGGAAGGTGAAACAATAAGGGCATTCCATCTTTCTTTAAAATCAAATATTTAGTACAGATGAAACAAATAATGAAATCACTAGCAGCAATCGCAATCTTAACTTTGATAAGCTGTGGCGGAAAAGAAGAAAAGAAAAATAATGATATTCAGATCGGTCAAAAGCCAGCTGCTACCGAAACTACTAAAGAGGAGCCAGCTTCAACTGTGAAACCATCAGAAACGATTGATTTAACAAACAAAGGAGTTGGGCCGATTAAAAACTTGGAGCTTCCAGCTGAAATTGACCAAGCTATGGCGACAAAAGGGATGGAAGTTTACAAAACAAAATGTATGGCTTGTCATAAACCAGACAAAAAGTTCATTGGGCCAGCTCCAAAAGGAATCTTGGAAAGACGTACCCCAGAATGGATTATGAACATGATTTTGGATCCAGAGGATATGATAAAAAAAGATCCGCTAGCCAAATCACTTTTGATAGAATTCAATGGTTCTCCTATGGCTAACCAGAATCTAACCGAGGAAGAGGCCAGACAAGTATTGGAATATTTCAGAACACTTTAATAATCAACCAAATCCCTTGCAGGGTTAAGGCTCTGCAAGGGACTAAAAACCAAAATCAAAAATGAAAACAACGCTTAAACTGCTATTTATTACAGCTGCAATCTTTGTGTTTTCAGCCTGTAAAAACGAAACAAAAACTGAGGGTGAGGGAACTGCTGTTGAAAGTTCCACAACAAATAATGCTACCTCTGAAAGACAAGGCCAGGCATTTATTGAAAATGACGAATCAAAACCAAATGTACTTCAAATTGCAATAGGCTCTCCAGACCACACAACACTTGTAGCTGCAGTTCAAGCGGCTGGATTAGAAAATGCTTTGGTTAACGCGGGACCTTTGATGGTTTTCGCTCCAACCAACGCTGCCTTTGATGCGTTGCCAGCTGGAACTGTGG
Organism: uncultured Flavobacteriaceae bacterium; assembly: GCA_963789545.1. Classification (GTDB taxonomy): domain Bacteria; phylum Bacteroidota; class Bacteroidia; order Flavobacteriales; family Flavobacteriaceae; genus Aequorivita. The sequence continues at coordinate 41,029 of CAWBKZ010000006.1, forward strand.
AAGAGTTGCTAAAACCTGAAAATAAGGAAAAATTGGCTTACATCTTGAAAAACCACGTAACTCCTGGAAACTATTCCAAAGACTTTTTGAAAAAATTCAAAAAACTTGGGCAAGCAAGCAATGAAAATGTAACTGTGGAAGTAAACGGAGATGACGTTTTTGTAGGCGGTGCCAAAATCATTGCCAGCGTGCCCGCAGGTAATGGAATTGTACACGTAGTAGATAAAGTGATTTTACCAGAAAATTAATCAATCGAAAAATATAATATTAAACAATAAAACAATGAGAAAAACAATTAATATTTTAGTTTCCCTGATTATGGTTGCCGGTCTGGTGAGCTGTAACAATGGAAACAAAAAAGGAAACAAAGGGCAGGGTGGTTTGGCCACTAATGCTGCGGAAAAAGTGTACGTAGCTCCAGGTGAGCACGATGAATTTTATGCCTTCATTTCAGGTGGATTTAGCGGACAGCTTTCTGTTTATGGATTGCCATCCGGGCGTTTGTTCAAGGTAATTCCAGTATTCTCTCAAGATGCTGAAAAAGCTTGGGGTTACAACGAAGAAACAAAACCCATGCTCGAAACTTCGCACGGTTTTATTCCTTGGGATGACAGCCACCACCCAGACATTTCACAAACAAATGGAGAATTGGATGGTCGTTGGGTTTTCATTAATGGGAACAACACGCCACGTATTGCACGTATCGATTTAACCACATTTGAAACTGCTGAAATTATCGAGGTGCCAAATAGTGCTGGTAACCACAGTTCTTCTTTCATTACTGAAAACACAGAATATGTTGTTGCAGGAACCCGTTTTTCTGTACCAGTGCCACAGCGTGATATGTCTATAAAAGAATACAAAGGAAACTTTAAAGGAGCGTTATCATTTATTAGTGTAGATCCTGAAACTGGTCGTATGGCTATTAAATTCCAGTTGATGATGCCTGGTTTTGATTATGATCTTTCGCATCCTGGTCGTGACAAATCGCACGGATGGTTCTTCTTCACTACTTACAACACGGAAGAAGCAAACACTTTGTTAGAAGTAAACGCTTCACAGAATGATAAAGATTTCATAGCAGCGGTAAACTGGAAAAAAATTGAAGAATACGTGAATAACGGTGGCGGAACAAAAGTTCCAACAAATTATGCGCACAATGTTTATAGCGATGAGAACCACACGGCAACTAATACTATGATAAAAGAAGTGCTTACCGTAAACCCATTGGATGTTCCTGGAGCGGTTTATTTCCTTCCAACACCAAAATCTCCTCACGGTTGTGATGTAGACCCAACAGGTGAATATATTATTGGTAACGGAAAACTTTCCGCAGATCTTACCGTGCACTCTTTTACTAAAATGCTTGATGCTATTGAGAACAAGAAATTTGATGGCGAAGCGTATGGTATTCCAATTCTAAAATTTGAGGAAGTACTTGCCGGAACTGTGAAACAAGCAGGTCTAGGGCCACTACACACAGAGTTTGACGGCAATGGAAACGGCTATACAACTTTCTTTATCTCTTCAGAAGTAGTAAAATGGAAAGTTGGAACATGGGAAGTTATTGATCGCCAACCAACCTATTACTCAGTCGGACACGGGATGATTCCTGGTGGAAACTCACGTAAGCCATTCGGGAAATATTTTGTTGCAATGAATAAGATTACCAAAGATAGATATCTACCAACAGGCCCCGAAGTTACCCAGTCTGCACAATTGTATGACATTAGTGGTGATAAAATGGAATTGTTGTTAGATTTCCCAACCATTGGAGAGCCACATTATGCTGCTGGTATTCCTGCAGATATTGTAGCCAAGAATTCAAAACAATTATTCAAACTTGCTGATAACAAACACCCTTATGCCACGCTTTCTGATGGCGAGGCAAGGGTAGAGCGCAAAGGAAACGAAGTTCATATTTATATGACGATGATCCGAAGCCACTTTAACCCTGATAACATTGAAGGTGTAAAAGTAGGTGATAAGGTGTATTTCCACGTTACTAACCACGAGCAGGATTACGATGTGCCGCACGGTATAAGTATGATTGGGGCTAATACTTCAGAATTGCTTATTATGCCCGGACAGACCGAAACCTTTGTTTGGGAACCTAAACAAGTAGGTGTATGGCCATTCTATTGTACTGACTTCTGCTCTGCATTGCACCAAGAAATGCAAGGTTACGTTCGCGTAAGCCCAGCAGGATCTGGAACTGAGCTTAAATGGTCTTTGGGCGAAGATTAAAAGAAGTTTTTAGTTGTGAAAATACTAGATTAGTGATTGATGGTATTTTCAAAGGAAAGACGGGGGTTCGTTGATTTTCCCCCGTCTTTTAAAAAAAGATTCTATTAAAGGAACCTGCCTTTTATTTATTACAAAATCAGCTATCTGCACTATGCTTAAACAGAAAAACCAACCGCACTGACGTTTAAGGTTTAAAATTCAAATAAAATGAAAAAAGCAGGAATAATAATGATAATTGGCTCCTTACTGCTATTGGGTCTTTTTAAATTCCCATTGTGGAATATTATGCTTGGAGCACCCCAATATCCAGATCCACTTGGAATGGATATTTATATTGAAGGAATACAAGGCGTACAAGAATTTGACATCAAAAATATTGATGGTCTTAATCACTATATTGGAATGAAAACTATACCAAAACCTGAAGATATGTGGGAATTTCAAATATTTCCGATGGTTATTGGTGGTATGGTCGCTCTTGGAGTTGTAATAGGTTTGCTAGGTTTCTTTGGAAAAGTGAGCTACAAATGGTTCATCGGTTGGTTCCTAGTAATGTCTGTTTTGGGTATTTTAGGAATGTACGATTTTAATTCTTGGCTCGCGGAATACGGAAGTGATCTGGATCCAAAAGCAATTATGAAATTGCTTAACCCAGATGGCACTCCTATGACTTACAAGCCACCATTAATTGGCTATCAAAAAATGCTGAATTTTGATGTGGATTCATGGCCAGCCACAGGCGCATATATGATGTTTGTTGGTATGATGATGACAATTTTGGCTTTCTTTGTTGGAAAGAAAGAATATAATAAAGTAGAAAAATAGTTAACTTATTAAAACAGTAATAGCATAATGAAACATTTCATTTTTTTGGGTATAATAACTGCTTTGCTAGTTTCCTGCAACGTGAGCCCGCAACAGATAGAATACGGCACAGATGCTTGTCATTACTGCAATATGACTATTGTGGATCGTCAGCACGCATCGCAGCTTGTTACCACAAAAGGTAAAGCTTTTAAATATGACGCCATTGAGTGTATGATTCATTCATTACAGGAGGATATGAAAGACACGGAAATTGCGATGTATTTGGTTGCAGATTTCAACCAGCCAGGACAATTGATGGATGCTACAATGGCCTCCTATCTTGTAAGTGATCAAATTTCTAGCCCAATGGGCGCTAATCTTTCAGCTTTTGAAAATGAAAATTTCAGCCAAAAGGCAAAGGAAAAATTTACAGGAAAATTATATTCTTGGAAAGAAATCCAGAAGCACTTAAAGCAATAATGCAATGTATCAAATAAACGAAACCATTAATAATCAGGGTTTCAACAAGCTACAAGTTTCAAAATTGAACAACGAGCCTGCAGAAACCCTACTTATTACTTTAGAAAAGGATGCAATTTTCCCCGAACATACTTCTCCACGCGATGCCCATTTAATTGTGCTGGAAGGCGAAATAAAATTCCATATCAATTCCGGTGTCTTTCATTTAAAAACCCACCAGGATTTTAAATTTCCCAAGGAAACACCACATTGGGTAAAAGCGCTGGAAAACTCAAAGTTCTTGATTATACGCTAAATTCAGTATCTTCAATCTTTTTTAATTCAAAGCTGTTTTCTATTGCTTTGTATTGTCTAATTTTGCTTCAATTTTGAAAAAATCACTTCACATAATTTCTTTTGTTTTCTTGCTATTTGCAACAACAACTAGTTTGGCTAAAACCATAACTGTATGCAATACCTGTGCTGTGAAAACTATTCAAAAAGGCATAAACGAAGCTTCGGAAGGAGATACTGTATTAGTGAAAAAAGGGGTTTATAAGGAATTCAATATAACTGTAGACAAAAAGATAACGCTTATTGGCGAAAACATGCCAATCATTGATGGGGAGGATAAAGGCGAAATAATCAAAATTGTTTCAGACAATGTTACCATTGATGGTTTTAAAATTATTAACGTAGGAACTAGTTATACTTCAGACTATGCCGCTGTTCGCGTTATAAAAAGAAATGGATTTTTAATCCAGAATTTAGAACTCGAAAAACTTTTCTTCGGAATTTACCTTGAAAAAGCTAACGAAGGAAAAGTACTGAACAACAAGATAAAAGGCGATGCCGTAAACGAGTATAATTCCGGAAACGGTATTCAACTTTGGTACTGCAAAAATATAGAGGTTCGAGGAAACACTGTTGAAAAAGTTCGTGATGGTATTTATCTGGAATTTTCTGATAATATTAAAATCAGTAACAATCTAAGTAAAAACAATCTTCGTTACGGGCTGCACTTTATGTTCAGCAACCACGATGTTTATGAATACAATACTTTTGAAAACAATGGGGCAGGAGTGGCCGTAATGTTTTCAAAGTTTATTGAAATGAACCATAATATTTTCAAGGAAAATTGGGGTACCGCTGCCTTCGGATTGCTTTTGAAGGAAATAAACGATGCCAAAATAACCAACAACGTTTTTCAAGAAAACACCGTGGGCATCAACATAGAAGGAAGCAATAGGATTGATTACAAGAATAATGATTTCATTAGTAACGGTTGGGCCATAAAAGTACGCGGTGCTTGTTATACCAACGCTTTTATAGAAAATAATTTCCTCTACAATTCCTTTGATATTTCATACAACAGCAACTTGAACGACAATAAGTTTGATAATAATTATTGGAGCAACTACACAGGTTATGATCTTAATAAAAATGGTATAGGCGACGTGCCGTACCGTCCGGTAAAACTGTTTTCATACATTGTAAACCGTACTCCGGAAACCATAATTTTATTAAGAAGTCTTTTTATAGACATTATTGATTTTTCAGAAAAAGTTTCTCCAGTTTTCACACCCGATAATTTGGTGGATGAAAACCCAAAAATGAAGAAAATAAAACATGATAGAAGTTAAGGATTTATATAAAAAATTCGGCAAGAACGAAGTGCTCAAGGGTATCGATCTTACCATTGATCGCGGCGGCATTTTCTCGGTTTTGGGCCCAAATGGCTCTGGAAAAACAACCCTTATAAAATGTATTTTGGGAATGGTTTTGTTAGATTCTGGACAAATTTCTATCGATGGTAAACCGCTGAAAAACAATTTCAAATACCGAAATGAAATAGACTATTTGCCGCAAATAGCCAATTTTCCAGGAAACCTAAAAGTTAGTGAATTGATTGCAATGATTAAGGATTTACGCGATTCAAAAGCCACGAAAGATGAAGAGTTGATAGAGCTTTTCAAGTTGCAGCCATTTCTAAATAAAAAACTGGCAAACCTTTCCGGCGGTACAAAACAGAAAGTTAATTTGGTGCTCACCTTTATGTTTGACAGTCCGCTGGTAATTTTGGATGAACCTACAAATGGATTGGATCCCATTTCACATTTACGTTTAAAAAACCTTATCAATTCTGAAAAAGAAAAAGGGAAAACCATTTTGATTACTTCCCACATTTTGAGTTTTGTGGAAGAAGTTTCAGACGAAATCGTTTTTCTTTTGGAAGGAAAAATCTATTTCAAGGGAAGCGTCTCAGAATTGAAAACAAAAACAGAACAACCCGATTTTGAACACGCCATAGCCTCCATTTTATCCTCAAGTTATGCTTAAAATATTAAAATACAGTTTTTACGATTTAATGCGAAGCCGCTGGAGCTACGTTTATTTTTTGTTCTATCTGCTGCTCGGCGTGGTGCTTTTGTTTCTGAATAACGACCTTTCAAAAGCTGTGATAACGCTAATGAACGTAATCATTATTTTGGTGCCGCTCATCGGTACTATTTTTGGAGTGATGTATTATTACAATTCCCGCGAATTTACAGAACTGCTCTTGGCACAACCCGTAAAGCGAAGCTCTATTTTTCTCGGCCAATATTTTGGAGTAGCCACATCGCTTTCAATGAGTTTGATAATTGGGCTGGGAATGCCTTTTGTTTTCTACGGAATTTTCAACAGCAGCGCTATATGGGATTTTTCATTATTGCTTGTAACAGGTGCATTTTTGACCTTTATTTTTACTGCGCTTGCATTCGTAATTGCTCTTTCCAATGAAAATAAAATCAAAGGTTTTGGTTACGCCATCCTGCTTTGGTTGTTTATGGCCGTAATTTATGACGGTATCTTTTTAATGTCTTTGCTCTATTTTGAAGACTATCCGTTGGACAAATTTTCACTTATTGCGACAATGTTAAACCCAGTTGATTTGTCGCGGGTATTGATTCTTTTAAAACTTGACATTTCTGCCCTTCTGGGGTATACTGGTGCCGTGTTCCAGAAATTCTTTGGAACCAGTTTCGGGTTATTGTTATCCTCTGCAATGTTGATAGTTTGGGTAGTGGTACCTACTTTCTTTATTTGGCGAATTGCGAAACGTAAGGATTTTTAAATGTTTTTACTACAGTATTTTGTTGTACTTAGTTTTTTAGATTAATGTTTGCTTAAGTTCATTCGGTTACTATCAATTTTGAAGTATTTGAAACGTTTTCTTCAGTACGTGTCCTGATATAAAATATACCGGTACCCATATGAGCGGGAACAGTAAAAGTTAACATATGTAAACCTGTTTGTTGATATCCCAAATCAGCTACATAAACGAGGGCGCCAATTAAATTATACACTTCAATCTGCACTTTTGTAGCCTCAGTGATTTCATAACTTATATGCAAATTGCCGCCTGCCGTTACTGGATTAGGGACAATGGACTGGCTTGTATTTGCAATGAACCCAGGAGTTGATAATTCTAAATCGTTAAACATACGAGCAACAATAAAATCAAAATTGTCATTTGCGTTTCGTGCTTTACCGGCAATTACAATATTGCCATCAGCCTGAAGGGCTATACCGAGGGCTTCATCCACCTGCGCAGATATCTGGATCTTTGCGATTCCATCAACACCAAATGTAATGTCGGCGGTGCCGTCAGCCAGGTAACGCCATACAGCCATTTCCACATCATTGGGTGCTCCTTCACCGGTTCCGCCTGCTACAAGTATCTTACCGTCTTCCTGGATATGAATTGCGCTTCCAACATCATAATTTCCCAGATCAGAAACAACGATACCATCCACTCCAAAACCAGTATCAAGATTACCGTCGGTGTCAAACTGCATTAATAGCATATCGTAGTTGTACTGAGGTGAAGCGGTAAAACCAGCCACTACGATTTTATTTTCGGCTGTTAGTTTCATTCCAAAACTTTCAGCATCAGCGCCAAGCGGAATTATCGTCCGTCCATTATTTCCAAATGTAGCATCAAGAGTGCCGTCGGGCATAAACCTAACAACGAGCATGGCAAACTGAAGCAAATCAACAGCATAATGTCCCGAAGCAACTATTTTTCCATCATCCTGCACAAGTATGGCATCAAAAATATTTTCGTTTTCAATTACTGGTATTGTTGCTACTCCGGCATCTCCAAATGTGGTATCAAGTTCACCATTTTCATTAAAGCGAACCACCATTGGCGCATTAAAAAAGTCTAACGTTCTTAATGAGCCCGCAACTAGAATTTTATTATCCTGCATGGCTACAGAGGTGCCAAAATCTTCGAAATATCCCGCCACTATGGGACTCACTTTTTGTACCACAACTCCGCCTACTCCAAAAGTGCCATCCAAGCTACCATTTTCATTTAACTGTATGAGCAATATGCGGTAATCGTTATAATCAGTTGTGCTGCCAACCATCAGTATTTTGCCATCCTCTTTGATAAGAACATCAAATACATTGGCTTCTGCGTTAAGTGAATAGGTAAAAATGCCATTCGTGGCAAAAGTCATGTCAAGGCTGCCATCAGGCAAAAACCTGTAAACCTTTGTTGATGCTACAAAACTTGCATCGTAGGTCATTCCGATAGCCACAATTTTTTGGTCATCCTGAACTACTACATCATTAAAAAGATCTAAATTTCCGTTATCGATAATAACAGTACCCCCATTACCGAATGAGGTGTCAAGAGTTCCGGGTGCTTGGGCAAAAATTGCCAAAGGAAACATGATTAGTGCAATAAGTACATTTTTTTTCATATGTATTAGTTTATTGAAAATTAGTGATTATTTTCTTTATTTCAATCTGTTAGCCTAAAATAATAATGTCAAAAATTAATGAAGAAAAGGTTTGTTTTTTATCTCAGTTCTTTGTTGTGTGCAGTCTTTTCTCCGTTTCTTATATCAAGATTAGTAAAATCATCAGAAGAACAATTATGCCAGCAATAATGAGAGTCAGTTTCCCTATTTTCTTTTGATCTCTATAATCATAACTAGGAATCGTTTCTGTACTGGCGATTATTTCATTTTCCTTTAAAACATGGTCTATCTGCGGTCGGTCAGAATCCAGAATAAAATATCTTAGTCCGGTGTCTGTGTATGGTTGAGAATCAATGTCAAAAAAATACGGTAGGTTGCTTTGCTCCATTTTGTCCTCAAAAATTATTTGATCTTTCGGAAGAACATAAAGTTTAGTATGATCTTGGTTTTTTATGTAAAAATTTTTGTTTTTCAACGATCTGAGTTTTGGATTGTACACAACATGTGAATAAATACAACTGTTGTATTTATTCCCTTTATTTGGTTATAGTGTGTAACCTCAAATATACAAATTTACCCTTTCCAGACCATCAAGACATGATCTCACCCAATTCGTACCCGTGCATCCACAGCAATAATATTTTTTTGCGTACCAATCAATGGATTGATGTCCATCTCGGTAATTTCAGGGGCGGCTTCCACCATGGCAGAAAGGCGTTGGATGATTTCCACAAATTGGGTTTCGTTAACGCCCTCTTGGCCCCTTGCGCCTTGAATGAGTTTATAACCACGAAGCGATTGGACCATTTTCTGCGCTTCATTATTGGAGATTGGGGTTAATCTGGCCGAAACATCATTCAGCACTTCAATAAAAATGCCGCCTAAACCACAGAGAATGGTGTGGTTAAAGCCGGGTTCCTTTGTTACGCCCACAAAGAGTTCCAGCCCTGCCAATTGGGGTTGCACCATTACTGCTGTAGCAGAATCGATTTTCATAAGTAAGTCAAAGGTTTCGGATACTTCTTCTTTGGAAGTAACATTTAAAACCACACCTTTCGCATCACTTTTATGAAGCGGGCCCACCACCTTCATCACCACGGGAAATTCCATGGAATCCATAGCGGCGACCAGTTTTTCTTTTGAATTTTCAACAATTTCCATAATCCGTGGAATTCCGGAAGCGTCCAGTAAGTTTTCAGTTTGTGAAGCATTGAGATAGCCTTCAGAAGCACTATCGATAACATTTCGAATTTTCACAAAATCAATTTTCGGAAGTACAATTTCTTCAGCAATAGGCTTAGGGGAATTAAAAACCTGTGAAAGCGCTTTCCCCAAAACCACTTCATCAGGGAAGTTGATATGTCCTTTTTTCAAAAAAGATTGAATTTCTCGTTGTGCGTTCACGACGGAAGGCAGCACGGGGAAAATGGGCTTTTTGCAGATTTCAAGTTTCACGCTCAGAACGTTATAAACATTTTCAACATCGAAAAGACCTGGACTGCCAAAAACCACGGCCATGGCATCAATATTTTCAAATTTATGCTCACAGTAATCGATGATAATGCCCAGCTGTTCTGCCGTTCCTGTTGCTAAAAAATCTATGGGATTACTAACGGACGAGCCTGGATAGAGGAAAGATTTCAGTTTTTCGGCATCGGGTCCGGAAACTTCTGGAACCTTTAAACCTCCTTTTGAAAGTTCGTCCGCCAGCATTACCGCCGAACCACCAGCGTGGGTAATAATAGCGATATTTTTGCCCTCCAATTTCTTGTAGTTGAAAATGGAAGCCACGCTCAACAGTTCCTCACGGCTGCTGCAATACACAATCCCAGCTTTGTTGAACAGCGCACGCACGGTCATATCGCTACTTGCGATAGCACCCGTGTGCGAAGTTGCGGCACGACTGCCTTCGGCTGTACTTCCTGCTTTGATGGCTGCTATTTTTGCTCCTTTTTTTATAAGCGATGAAGCGTGTTTCAGCAATTTTTGTGGATTGGAAATGGTTTCTAAATAAAGCAGTTTTATAATTGGATCTTTAGCTATATCAAAGTTTTTATCCATATATTCCAAAATATCCTCAACGCTTGTCTGTGCAGCATTTCCAACGGAAAATACGTTTGCAAAAGAAACGCCCAGTGCCATTCCCGCCTCCATAATAAAAACCGCCGTAGCACCAGAACCTGAGATTAGGTCGCAGCCCTTTGAATTAAATTTTGGAACAGGAGCCGTGAAGACGCCCTTGTAATTTTCGGTTATTACGCCGATGCAATTGGGGCCGATTAGGCAACCATTTACACTATCTACGACTGCTTTAATTTGTTTTCCCCATTGTTTTCCATCTTCATCAGCTTCACCAAATCCTGCGGAAATGATAATGAAAGCTTTGGTATTTTTTTCTTCAGCTAAAATTTTTACGATTTCGGGGCAATACTTTGCGGGAATGGCAAGAATCGCCAGATCGGTTTGAGGAATTTCCTTTACTTCAGAATAACTTTTTATACCCTGAACTTTTTCTTCTTTTGGATTTACAACAGACAAATTTCCGCTAAAACCACCGGAAATAATATTTTTCAGCATATTGCCACCAGGTTTTTTGGTGTCGTTGGAAGCACCGATGACTACGATGCTTTTAGGGTTGAGCAGTTGAGTGTTGACCATACTTTTGAAAATGAAATCGAAATCTATATGTGAGCGAAATTAAAAGATACTCCCATCTTAAAAACTGATAAATATCATATAATGGGTGGGCTTGTTGCGGTATTTTTATCGGCAATTATGGTATTTCAAAATGTCCGCTAATTCAATACTTTACATTTTTGTAATTACATTTTTGCTTACCCTTTTCGGCTTTTACAACTATGTTATTTACAACACCAATGGCTATGTGGCCGTGGAAAAGTTATCCCCAGTGGCAGTAAAAGGCCAGCAGTTGTTTCAAAGCAACCAATGCTGGTCCTGTCATCAATTATACGGTTTGGGTGGATATTTAGGGCCTGATTTAACCAATGTCTATTCTGCCGAAGGCAAGGGTCCAACTTATATAAAAGCGTTTTTGAACAGCGGGGTAAAGAGTATGCCGCAATTTCATTTTTCTGAAGAGGAAAAAGATGCCTTGGTGCAATATCTGAAACAAGTTGATGAAACAGGAATCTATCCCAACTACGATGCAGAAATTGAAGCTACGGGCTGGGTAAAACTAAAGTACAGAAATGAAGAATAAAGCCCCAATTTATTTTTTGCTTTTCGCGATGATTGCTCTTTTTTTGGGAATGTTCTTTGGAATGATGGCTTCATTTCAATATTTACTACCCGAATTTTTAAAAGATCAAATTCCCTTTTCAAAACTGCGCCCTTTTCACGTAACCTCAGTCATTTCGTGGATTGTGCTTTGCGCAATAGGAAGTATCTATTTTTTCCTGACTTATGTGGAAAAATTTAATCTTTTTTCGCCTTTGTTGGCAAAACTGCATTTCATCCTTTTTCTTTTAACGGGTGTTGCCATTTACTTTTCGTTTGCATTCGATTATACTGAGGGTAGGGAATACTTCGCCTTTAAGCCAATATTGATAATTCCAATTTTAATAGGCTGGGCGCTCTTCGGAATAAATTATTTTAAAACGCTTTATAAAAATGTAAAAGGTTGGCCAGTTTATTATTGGATGTGGGGCACGGGCATCGTCTTTATGTGCTATCATTTAATGGAGGCGCATTTTTGGCTGTTTGATTTTTTTAGGTTGCATTTTATAAAAGATTTCGCCGTACAATGGAAATCCACCGGCTCGTTTACGGGCTCGTGGAATATGCTGGTTTATGGAATTTCAATTTATCTGATGTCCAAAATCAAAAAGAATACGGATGTCGCCACGAATAAAATCGCGTTTTTTTTCTACTTTTTGGGGCTTACCAATTTAATGTTCGGTTGGGCGCACCATACGTATTTATTACCCACACAACCTTGGATCCGCTATGTTGCCTATGCGATCAGTATGACAGAATGGATTGTTTTGGCTTCCATTATTTACAATTGGAAACGTTCGGTCTTAAAAGTTGAAAAAGATAACAACCCGATGGCCTATCGATTTTTGCTTTCAACTGATTTGTGGATTTTTCTGAATATAATTCTTGCTTTACTTTTTTCAATTCCCGCTATAAATTTCTTTACGCACGGCACACATATTACGGTGGCGCATTCTATGGGAACTACTATTGGTATTAATACTACCATACTTTTCTCAGCTTTGTTTTTTATAGTGCATCAGCTTCACCCGAAGCTTGAAACTGATACCAAATGGGTAAAACGCGGCTTCATTGCTTTCAATATTTCTCTGTTCTTTTTTTGGGCCTCCCTTTTGATTGCCGGCGGAAAACGGAGTTATTGGATGTACGTTTCAAAAGCTGGATTGTTTTCTGAAATGCAGGATTCGCTCATACCGTATTACATTTCCTTTTTCATTTTTGGGATTGGAATTTTCGTTTCGCTTATGATTGTAGCGTTTCCTATTTTCAAAACATTTCTTCAAAAAATTAAAACTTAGTACCGATGGATTTACATCAAAAAATAACCGAATTGAAAAAGCAGAAAAACGCCGTCATCCTCGCGCACTACTACCAAGTGCCCGAAATTCAGGAGGTGGCGGATTATGTTGGTGATAGTTTGGGACTGTCGCAAAAAGCTGCGGAAACAGATGCCGAAATGATCGTTTTTGCTGGCGTGCATTTTATGGCCGAAACCGCTAAAATATTGAACCCTAACAAAAAAGTTTTGTTGCCCGATTTGATGGCGGGCTGTTCGCTGGCAGATTCGTGTCCACCGGACGCTTTCCGAAAATTAGTGGAGGCGCATCCAAAGCACGTGGTAATAACGTACGTGAATTGCTCTGCGGAAGTAAAGGCATTGAGCGATATTATCTGTACTTCTTCCAATGCCGAAAAAATAGTGAATTCCGTACCGAAGGATGTTCCGATTATTTTTGCCCCCGATAAAAATCTCGGGAAATATATTCAGAAAAAAACTGGAAGAGAAATGCTGCTTTGGGACGGAGCTTGTATTGTGCACGAAGCTTTTTCAATAGATAAACTTTTAAAACTTTACAAGGAACATCCCGGTTCAAAAATCATCGCCCATCCCGAAAGTGAAAGCCATATTTTGGAAACAGCGAATTATATTGGTTCCACGGCGGGAATGATAGATTATGTGAAAAAATACCCTTCGAAAAAATTTATTGTTGCAACTGAAGCCGGAATTCTCCATAAAATGCAACAGGAAGTCCCACAAGCCGTATTGATTCCCGCGCCTGCGGAAGAAGATAATACCTGTGCCTGCAGCGAATGTGCATTTATGAAAATGAACACTTTGCAAAAGCTGTACGACTGTCTGCTGCACGAAACTCCACAGATAGAAGTTTCTGAAGAAATACGGAAAAAAGCAATTCTGCCCATTGAACGAATGCTGGAATTATCAAAATAAAGATGGAAACCAATTTTTTGATTATCGGTTCGGGTGCAGCTGGATTAACTTTAGCAGTAAAACTTGCTGAAAAATTTCCTAAGAAAAAAATAACGGTGGTAACCAAAGCCAACGAATCCGAATCGAACACCAAATATGCACAGGGCGGCGTGGCAGCGGTTTTCGATTTAAAGGAAGATTCCTTTCAAAAACACATTGAAGACACGCTCATTGCGGGCGATGGACTTTGTGATAAAGCCGTTGTGAAAATGGTTATAAAGGACGGTCCACAACGATTGAAGGAACTTATGGAATGGGGCGCCAATTTTGACACTGATGCCGATGGCGAACTTACTTTGGGTAGGGAAGGAGGCCATTCCGAATTTAGGGTTATCCATCATAAAGATACCACAGGCAACGAAATAGAGCGCGCACTTTTAGAACGCACCAATCAACTTGTGAATATTACATTGTTGCCGCATCATTTTGCGATAGATTTGATTACGGAACACCATTTTTCAGATAGCAAAACTGAAAATCTTTCGTGTTACGGCGCTTATGTTTTGGATCAGATTTCTGGAAATATTTTTACCATAAAAGCAGAATGCACTACGCTGGCTTCGGGCGGAATGGGGCAGGTTTACGGTCATACCACTAATCCTGCAGTTGCCACGGGTGATGGGATTGCAATGGCATATCGCGCAAAAGCGAGAATCGAAAATATGGAGTTTATCCAGTTTCATCCCACTGCGCTTTACGATGGAAATAACCGGGCTTCTTTTTTAATTTCTGAAGCGGTACGTGGCTTTGGCGCGTTTCTTCGGAATAAAAAAGGCGAGCGATTTATGCTGAAATATGACGAACGTGGCGAATTGGCATCACGCGATATCGTTTCGCGGGCCATTGATTCCGAAATTAAAATGTCTGGCGAAGATTGTGCTTATCTGGATTGTACACATTTAAAAATTGAAGATTTCAAAAAACACTTTCCAAATATTTATGAAAACTGTTTGCAGCGAAACATAAATATTGCAAAAGATTGGATACCCGTGGTGCCAGCAGCACATTATTTGTGCGGTGGCGTTGTTGTGGACGTGGACGGAAAAACTTCTCTTAAAAATCTTTTCGCCTGTGGCGAATGTTCGTACACCGGTTTGCATGGCGCCAACCGATTGGCTTCCAATTCGTTATTGGAAGCTTTGGTTTATGCGGATCGTATTTTTAAGTATCTCTGTAAAAATCAGCCTTCACGGATGAAAAAAGCCATTCCTGAATGGAATGACGAAGGCACGGTTTTATTGAAGGGTTCTGAAATTCTTCAGCAAAAAACTGAGGAATTGCAGCGGTTGATGCGAAGATTTGCCGGAGTTGTTCGAAATGATAATGATTTAAAGGAAGCTTCACTTGAACTTGAAAACTTGTATTTTGAAATGGAAGCGCTGTATCAAAAACACAAGCTCACTACGGCCCTCTCAGAACTGCGGAATATGGTAAATGTGGCGCATTTGATTATTCAGCAATCCTTAAAAAGAAAAGAAAATCGTGGCGGATATTATAATGAAGATTACAATGAATTAAAAAGAAACGATATGAAGAATTTGATAGAAAGCTCCGTCAATAAAGCAATGAATTATACTGAATACAATTTGCTTTTCAAACAATTAGTGGAAGAAGGGAAAACTACCGGTGAAGAGACTGAAGAAAAAATTAATTATACAAAACTGAATTTCAGCCGTACGAAAAGGTTGGATAAAACTACTGAAATTTTTGAAGAGAGTATTGAAGTTTTCAAAAATATAGCAGAAAAACAAACTTGGCTCGTAATAAGTGAGCCTTGGTGTGGCGATGCTGCACAAACCCTTCCTTTTTTGAACAAGATTGCCCAACTTTCAGAAAATATAGATTTAAAGATCGTGCTTCGTGATGAAAACCCGGAATTGATGAATCAGTTTTTAACCAATGGCTCTCAATCCATTCCTGTTGTTATTATGCTTGATAAAGATTTCAATGTGATTCAAACTTTTGGCCCACGTTCTAAAGCTGCTACAAAATTGGTAAACGATTATAAAACCCATTTCGGGAAACTTGACGATACATTTAAGAAGATGCTACAGATCTGGTATAATAACGATAAAGGTGTTTCTGTTGTGAATGATATTTTGGAGACGATAGAAGGTAAGGCGCAAAATAAACCAAGACTCAAGACTTTTTGAATGAGTTTAAAATAAATCGTATTTTAATTAGTCTTGTTTATTGATTCCCTTCAGTCATGTTTTCAAATATCTGATAAATATCATATCTAAAATCCAAGAGATTCCTAACCTTTGCATGAAAATTAAAATTATGAAAACCGTTTCCGCCCAAGAGGCCGTATCCATCGTAAAATCTAATGACCGCGTATTTTTTCAAGGTGCGGCAATGACGCCCAATTTGTTAATAGATACTTTATGTGAACGCTACCGCGAGCTAAAGAATGTTGAAATAATCCAAATCCATACCCATGGAGAAGCTAAATATACCGAGGCTCCTTACACCGAAGCGTTCCGCTTGTCCGCTTGTTTTGTAGGCGATAACGTTCGGAAAGGTGTAAATACCATTCACGGTGATTATATTCCTGTTTTTTTAAGTGAAATTCATTGGCTTTTCAGAAGAAATATCCTTCCGTTGGATGTTGCTTTCATCCAAGTTTCCCCACCGGATAAACACGGTTATTGCTCTTTGGGAGTTTCTGTTGATGTAACTCTGCCTGCAATTCAAACCGCAAAACACGTTGTAGCGCTTATAAATCCGCAGGTTCCAAGAACTCACGGTGATGGCATTATACATATAAAAAATATAGACTTTGCTGTAGAAATTGATAAGCCTATTCACGCATCAGTACTGGGTACTATTACAGATGTGGAAGCCACTATAGGTAAGCACGTTGCTGGATTGGTGGAAGATGGCGCCACACTGCAAATGGGTATCGGTAACATTCCCAATGCCGTACTTCATAATTTGGGTAATCATAAAAGATTGGGAATTCATACAGAAATGTTCAGCGATGGAATACTTCCATTGGTAGAAAAAGGAATTATTACTGGTGAGGATAAAGAAATAAAAACAGGAAAAATAGTTACCTGTTTTGCAATGGGTACCCAGAAGTTGTATGATTTTATTGATGATAACCCTCTTGTACACTTTAAGGAAGCTGGTTATACAAATGATACTGCCATCATTCGCAAAAATCCAAAAGTAACAGCTATAAACAGTGCTATTGAAATTGATCTTACAGGCCAGGTTTGTGCAGATAGTATTGGAATGTACCAATATTCTGGCGTTGGTGGACAGATGGATTTTATTCGTGGTGCCTCGCTTTCAGAAGGGGGCAAGCCAATTATAGCAATGCCTTCAGTGACCAATAAAGGAATTTCAAAGATTACGCCATTTTTAAAGGAAGGTGCCAGCGTTACTACCACTAGGGCACACGTTCATTATGTAGTTACTGAATATGGAGTAGTGAATCTTTTCGGAAAAGGATTGGAACAACGTGCAAAAGCGCTTATTTCAATAGCACACCCAGATCATCGGGAAGCTTTGGAGAGGGCAGCAAACAAGCGTTTTAATTAACTTTTTTTAATTTATTATTATTTCAATATAAGAATCTCCATAAGAAGACTTTAAGGGGTTTTTATACTATTAATTGCTGGATTTTTTTAAATTTGGGAAAACAAAAAAATATGTTCTCAAAAGCTTGCGAATACGGAATAAGATCGGTCCTCTTCATTGCGGAGCAATCACAACTAGATAAGCGACCCAATATTTTCGAAATTGCCCAAGCTGTTGATTCTCCAGAACCATTTACCGCTAAAATCTGCCAACAACTCGCACGGGCGGGAATAATTCTTTCAAAGAAAGGTCCAAATGGTGGTTTCTATTTAGAAAAAAAATCCAAACTCACACTCGCCGAAATAGTAGCCTGTATTGATGGAGATTCAATTTTTAAAGGATGTAGTTTAGGACTGCCCCAATGTTCTGCTAAACATCCTTGCCCGGTTCACGATCAATTCAATAATGTTCGGGAGGGCCTGAAAAAAATGTGTGAAAACACAACCGTTATGCAACTTTCCGAAAAACTTCGAAATGGAGAGACATTTTTGAAATTATAATCCATCTTAAAAAAAATCTTATAATTATTAGTAAAAATCTTATATCTGATAAATTTATCCGAAATAAGATTTTTGCTTACCTTTGCATTAATAAAAAGGAACTATGTTTTCAAAAGCGTGCCAGTACGGGATAAAAGCTTCAGTCTATATTGCATCGCAGTCTGTTTTAGGCAATCGCATTAGTTTGAAGGATATAGCATTTAATATCAATTCTCCAGAAGCGTTTACTGCAAAAATTTTGCACCAATTGGCAAAGAGCGATATTCTCGATTCGCTGAAAGGTCCTACCGGTGGTTTTGTAATACCTAAGGGTAGAACAGAGGTCATTAAGTTGAGCGATATTGTTTCAGCCATAGATGGCGACACTATATATATGGGTTGTGCCCTTGGATTTGACTCTTGCGATGCAAGACAGCCTTGCCCAATGCATGATAAATTTGTTGACATTCGAGATAATTTAAGGCTAATGTTAGAAAATACGAGCCTTTATGAATTGGCAAATGGTATTGATGGAGGCCTTTCATTTTTGAAAAGATAATTCTATGGAAAAGAAAAAACCTATAAAACGTCATAAAGCTTTGCAACCGTTGAGTAGACAGCATCATTTTGGATTACTTTTCATTAGAAAGCTTCGGAAAGGCTTCAGCAAAAATATTAAAACTGCACGTATGCAGGAATATGCAAAGTGGTTTTATGAACAAGAAATAAAGCCTCATTTCAGTGATGAGGAAAAATATCTTTTTCCAATACTTGAAGATGGCAACGAATTAGTTGAACGCGCCATGAAAGAGCACAGACGATTAAAGCGACTGTTTAATGATATAGAAAATCCGGAAGAGTCATTAAACTGCTTAGAAAAGGAACTGGATGCACACATCAGGTTTGAGGAACGTGTACTTTTTAATGAAATCCAAAAGGTTGCTACAGAAGCGCAGCTAGAAAAAATTGAAGAAATACACAACGGCTTAGAAAAGTCTCCAGGCTATCACGATCCCTTTTGGGAATAACACTTTTTATTAAACCATTTAATTTTATAATTATAAATAAGCTATCTGTTAAAATCAATTTCTGACAAAATTGTCGTTATATGATTAAAATCATATTTAAACCATTTTTTTCTACTGAAATTTGCAATACTATTATTCATTAAAACTTTAAAAACCATGACAACACTTCAAGAACGCACCGTAGCCGATGTGGTTACCGAAAACATAAAAGCTGCACATATATTTAAAAAACACGGCATAGATTTTTGCTGTGGTGGAGGCATCAGCATTAAAAGAGCTTGTGAGAAGGCGAAAATAGATCCATCTGTTTTGGAAGAAGAACTTCTAAACATGAATACCGTAATGGACCGTGCCCATGATTATAATAGTTGGAAGTTAGATTTTCTAACTGACCATATTATCAACGTCCACCATACTTACGTGGAAGAAAATAGTCCATTGCTCTTGCAATATGCCAAACGGGTAAACCACGTGCACGGACATCATTATACAGAACTTGGACAGATTGAGGCATTGATAAAACAAGTGGTTCAAGAGTTAGCTTCACATATGAAAAAAGAAGAATTGATACTTTTCCCTTTCATAAAAAAACTTGTAATTGCCGAACGTGAAAACAGCGAAGTACCCGCAATCCATTTTGGAACTGTTGAAAACCCTATAAAAATGATGGAAGAGGAGCACGAAGAAGCTGGTGATATTTTGCGCAAGATTTCAAAATTGAGCAAAAATTATACTCCACCACAGGGCGCGTGTAACACCTATCGTGCATTTTATGCAAAGCTTGACGAGTTTGAGCAGGATCTCCACCAACATATACACTTGGAAAACAATATTCTTTTCCCAAAAGTTTTGAATTTGGAAAAGAAACTAAAAAAAAACTAACGCTATAAAAAATATCCCCATCCCCAAATCTTGATTTTTATTTGATTGGTTTTTAGGACAGTTCGGAAGATTGGCAATTATGAATGATTGCTGCCAAATTTCGGACTGTTTTTTTAATTTTGAAGCTTGATGGATTTAAGAAAGCATATTGTCATTGCTTTGGCCTATTTTTTGGTTGTGGCCTTGATGGGCGTTATGCTTCGGCTTTTCTTTGTAACACCAATTCCACTTAATTACAAATACTTTCTACACGCACATTCCCACACTGCATTGCTGGGCTGGATTTATTTGGGATTGACAACCTTGATTTACAAGATTTTTCTTTCTGAAGCAGAAAAATCCAAACTTTACAAACGTATTTTTCTCTTTTCAAATATTTGTATCTTAGGAATGCTGGTAACCTTTCCCATTCAAGGATATGCATTGTTTTCTATCATTTTTTCAACGCTGTTTTTATTTGCTTCCTATTGGTTTGCAAGGTTTGCAATGAAGCACATTCCTAAGCATTTCAAAAATCGTTTTTCTTGGAAACTTATAAAAACTTCGCTTTGGTATCTCGTTATTTCAAGCCTTGGTCCTTGGGCTATTGGCGGCGTGATGGCGACTTTGGGCCCAGAATCCATTTGGTATAAAACTTCAATTTATTTTTACCTCCATTTCCAGTACAACGGTTGGTTTATCTTCGCACTTTTGGGTATTCTGTTTTATATTTTTGAAGAAAACGGAATTGAGTTCAGCCCTCAAAAACTGAAATCATTTTTCCTTCTTTTGAATTTTGGTGTACTGTTAACATTTTTTCTTTCGGTACTTTGGTTTGTTCCACCCATTGTTTTTTATTTGCTCGGATTATTTGGAGCAGTCGCTCAAGGACTTGCATTTTGTGAACTTTATTTATTGTTAAAAGAACATTTTCCTTTTTTAAAAAAATCATTTGGCCCTCGCGCCTATTTTCTTCTTAAATTAGCCGGAGGTTTACTTGTCGCAAAAATTTTGATGCAACTTTTTTCTGCCCATCCGTATGTGGCAAAATTGGCTTTTCAGCTTAAAGATTTTATAATCGGATATCTACATATGGTTTTCTTGGGAATAGTAATCACATCTATGCTTGCTTTTTTGAACTATTTTAAATTATTAAAACTTCCAAAATTTTTTATTTGGACTTTCTTTTTTGCTTTTGTTACTACCGAATTTTTAATTTTTTATAATGCATTCGTTCTTTGGTTAAAACTTCCGTTTATTCCATACTATTTCATCTTATTGGCAATTTTGAGTTTTGCTTTTCCCATTTCGATAGCAGTTCTTTTGTTTAAAAATATCTTACGAGAGTATTCTAAAAACGACAAAATATACGTAAATTGAATGTTTTATTTGTGGCATTACTGATTTTTGTAAACCAATAAAATTTCGAGGTATGAAAAAAAATATGGGTGGTGGAGACCGTACACTTAGACTTCTTGTAGCTGCAATTGTGGTGGCTTTGTATTATTTTGAAGTGATTCAAGGAACTTTTGCTATTATATTGCTAGCATTTGCTGCTATTTTTGTTATTACAAGCTTTATTAGTTTTTGCCCACTTTACACACTTTTTGGGATTAATACCTGTAGTGTCAAGAAAAGTTAAAATAGCGGGATGAATAGCTTTAGTGATATTTGTCATTTTTTAAACTATGTGCATTACTAAACTTTGCAACAGTTATAACGAGTAAATTAAGATTGATGGTTAACTGTTTCCATTGCGGCGACCCTTGTTTGGACGTTGAGATTATGTATGAGGAGAAATCCTTTTGTTGTCATGGCTGCAAAACAGTTTTTGAAATTCTACATGATAGCGACTTAAGCTATTATTACGATCTAGAAAAAACACCAGGAATTTCCCCAAAAGAGATAGCTGGTAAATATGACTTTCTTGACAATGAATCTATTGTTGAAAAACTACTCGAATTCAATGACGGTAGCACTCAGATTGTTTCTTTTTTAATACCTTCAATCCATTGTAGCAGTTGTATTTGGATTCTAGAAAATCTGAACAAACTCAATCCTTCCGTAAAATCATCTCAAGTAAATTTTCCCGAGAAAACAGTTCGCATAACTTTTGCGGCTAAGGAAAATTCACTTAAAAATCTGGTTATTCTTTTAGGCCGAATAGGTTATGAGCCCTATATTTCTTTAGAAGACTCCGTAAAAAAGGAAAAAAACATCAACCGAAGCCTAACTTACAAATTGGGCATTGCAGGTTTCGCTTTTGGAAATGTGATGTTTCTGTCTTTTCCAGAATATTTTGAACATTCAGAATTTTGGTTGGATCAGTTCAAACCCTTTTTCCGCTGGTTGATGTTTGCGTTTACACTTCCAGTTGTATTTTATTCAGCAAGCGGATATTTCACTTCGGCCTATAAAGGACTTCGTTCCAAAATTTTAAATATTGATGTTCCTATAGCCATGGGGGTTGCGGTTCTTTTCATAAGAAGTACCATAGATATCGTGATGGATTTAGGCACTGGCTTTTTTGATAGTCTTACCGGTCTGGTTTTCTTTTTGCTTCTCGGAAAGTTTTTTCAGCAGAAAACCTATAGCTATCTGTCTTTTGAACGTGACTATAAATCATATTTTCCAATTGCGGTTACGAGGCTTTTCAAAAATGAAAAAGGAAAAACCGTAGAGGAACAAGCTGAGGTTTACAAAGTAAAAAAGGGTGATCGCCTGCTTATTCGCAACAATGAAATAATTCCTGTGGATGCTATTTTAATAAAAGGAAACGCCCTGATAGATTATAGTTTCGTTACTGGTGAAGCGGAGCCTATTTCTAAACAAAGCGGCGATAAACTCTTTGCGGGAGGTAAACAACAGGCAGGAATTTTAGAGGTTGAAGTATTAAAGCCCGTAGCGCAAAGCTACTTGACACAGCTTTGGAGTAACGATGTTTTCAGTAAAGACAAAACAGGAATTTTTGAGAATATAACCGATAGCATCAGTAAACACTTTACGGTTGTTCTACTAACTATAGCCTTTATTTCCACCATTTTTTGGTTAATGTTTGATCCTTCTAAGGCGTTCAATGTATTTACGTCGGTTTTGATTGTCGCTTGTCCGTGTGCCATTGCTCTGGCGGCACCTTTCACTTTAGGGAATGTGTTGCGCATCTTCGGAAGGGAGAAACTATATTTAAAAGAAACTTCAGTAATTGAACAAATGGCGAAGCTGGACACCGTTGTTTTTGACAAAACGGGAACGCTAACCACCCATCAGAAAAACCTTATTAGATATGAAGGTTTAGCACTTTCTAATGAAGAAAAGCAACTACTCACAAGCACACTCCGAGCATCCAGCCATCCGTTGAGCCGATCACTTTACAATATTTTGGATAAGAATAATATTCAAACATTGGACGATTTTGAGGAAGAAGTAGGGAAGGGGATTTCTGCAACTTTCAACAATAATTCCATAAAAGTGGGTTCTTATGAATTTGTTGGATTTTATGATGAAATGAATTCTGAAGTAAAGAACAAAACCACGGTTCACATTAGTTCCAATCAGGTTTATAAGGGATGTTACATTTTTAACAGTGAATATAGAAAAGGCATCGCTGAAGTTTTTGAACAGTTGGGTAAAGATAAAAATGTGATTGTTCTTTCAGGTGATAACGAAGGAGAGCGTGAACACTTGCAAATGCTGCTTCCCCAAGATACAAAACTATATTTTAACCAAAAGCCAGGCGATAAGCTTAATTTTATAAAAACACTTCAGCAAAGTGGCAAACAGGTATTGATGATAGGCGATGGACTTAATGATGCAGGAGCTTTGAAACAAAGCAATGTTGGCTTTGTAATTTCAGAAAATACAAATGTTTTTTCGCCTGCATGTGATGGGATTTTGGATGCTTCCCAATTCTACAAAATTGGTGATTACTTAAATCTCTCAAAAAGGGGTGTGAAAATTATTAAGTGGGCTTTTATATTTTCGTTATTTTACAACTTAATTGGGTTGTCTTTTGCAGTTACAGGGCATTTACGACCTGTAATTGCGGCAATATTAATGCCGTTAAGTTCTATAAGTATTGTTATTTTTACAACTCTTGCAACCCAATATGTGGGGAAGTCATTAAGAACGAATATAAATAAGTGAAATTGACAAATGTCATATTTTAAGGACGTTTGCAATGATATTTTTGAAAATTAATTTTCAGGTATGACCATAATTTATATGTTATTGGCAATAAGTGTTTTTGTAGCGCTCATCTTTTTTGCGCTTTTTATTATTTCAGTAAAAAAAGGACAATATGATGATACCTATACACCTTCGGTTCGTATGCTTTTTGAAGATGAACTTGTAAAAGAAGATGTTTCCAACAAAAAGAAAATTTCTAAAGAAACTATAACCAATCCAGAAAAATAATTCTATTAACACTATGCAAACAGAACAGTTTTACTACGACAACCAAATTGTCAAAAAATTCATCAATGCGACCATTTTTTGGGGCATCATTGGTATGAGTGTAGGCCTAATACTGGCCTTTATGTTTTTGTTCCCAAATATGACCGATGGTATTTCATGGCTCAGTTTTGGGCGTTTAAGACCTTTGCACACAAACGCGGTTATTTTTGCTTTTGTGGGTAACGCCATCTTTGCAGGAGTTTATTATTCTACCCAACGTTTGCTAAAAGCACGTATGTGGAGTGATTTTCTGAGTAACCTAAATTTTTGGGGCTGGCAAGCCATTATTGTTGGTGCTGCTATTACGCTTCCTTTGGGTTTCACAACCTCAAAGGAATATGCCGAGCTTGAGTGGCCTTTTGATATCGCCATTGCTTTAATTTGGGTGGCCTTTGGTCTAAACTTAATTATGACAATGGTTAAAAGGCGCCAACGCCATTTGTATGTTGCGATCTGGTTTTATTTGGCAACCTTTGTTACGGTAGCTGTTTTGCATATTGTAAATAGTATGGAGCTCCCTGTATCTGCTCTAAAAAGTTATTCTGTTTACTCAGGCGTGCAGGACGCCTTAGTGCAATGGTGGTATGGGCATAATGCAGTGGCATTTTTCCTTACCACACCTTTCCTTGGTTTGATGTATTACTTTGTGCCAAAAGCAGCTAACAGACCAGTTTATTCCTATAGACTATCAATTGTTCACTTCTGGTCTTTAATTTTTATTTACATCTGGGCGGGTCCCCACCACTTACTTTATACTGCATTGCCAGAGTGGGCACAGAACTTAGGTGTTGCATTTTCTGTAATGCTTATCGCTCCATCTTGGGGAGGTATGATTAACGGTCTATTAACTTTGCGTGGTGCTTGGGATAAAGTGCGTGTTGATCCGGTTTTGAAATTTATGGTGGTGGCTATCACCGGTTACGGTATGGCAACATTTGAAGGCCCAATGCTTTCGCTTAAAAATGTAAATGCAATTGCGCACTTTAGCGATTGGATTATTGCTCACGTTCACGTTGGTGCTCTTGCCTGGAACGGTTTCTTAACCTTTGGTATGATATATTGGTTGGTGCCGCGTCTCTTTAAAACAAAATTGTATTCGGTTAAATTGGCAAACGCACATTTTTGGATTGGAACATTGGGTATTGTTCTGTATGCGCTCCCAATGTATGTAGCAGGCTTTATGCAAGCTTCAATGTGGAAACAATTTAATCCAGATGGAACACTTACCTATGGTAATTTCCTAGAAACTGTTACTCAAATTATACCAATGTATTGGATGCGTGCAATTGGTGGAACTCTTTTTATTGCTGGAGCATTTATTTTACTTTACAATATCGTGATGACAGCCAGAAAAGGCAGCAAAGTCACTGATGAACTGGCCGAAGCAGCACCGCTTACACCAGTTACAAAAAAACAAACATC
This sequence comes from uncultured Flavobacteriaceae bacterium, assembly GCA_963789545.1. GTDB lineage: Bacteria > Bacteroidota > Bacteroidia > Flavobacteriales > Flavobacteriaceae > Aequorivita. The sequence continues at coordinate 66,632 of CAWBKZ010000006.1, forward strand.
TGCCGAAGGCTATCACACTTGGCTGGAACGTCGCCCAATTAAATTAACTATTTACGCCACCATCGCTATTTTAATTGGTGGGATAGTTCAAATTATTCCGTCTTTAATGGTTGATGATTATGTTCCTGTTATTTCAAATGTGAAACCATACACTCCATTGGAATTGGAAGGACGTGATATTTATATTCGTGAAGGCTGCGTTGGTTGCCATTCACAAATGATTAGACCTTTTAGAAGTGAAGTAGCGCGCTATGGTGAATATTCAAAATCGGGGGAATACGTTTATGATCACCCGTTTCTTTGGGGAAGTAAACGTACTGGCCCAGATTTACACCGTGTAGGCGGAAAATATTCTGACAACTGGCATTTGAACCATATGTACGATCCCCAGAGTACATCTTCAGGGTCTATTATGCCTTCTTATAAATGGTTGATAAATTCAGAATTGGATAAATCCATGACTGAATCAAAGATGCGCGCAATGTTGAGTTTAGGTGTGCCTTATACAGAGGAAGAAATAACCCGCGCACAAGAATGGATGGATGAGCAAGGAACCAAGATTGAGAAAAACCTTTACAGTGATCCTGATTTCGTAACCACTTATGAAGCTAGTAAAAAATACGCTCAGGAAAATGGTGAAGAATTTGTTGAAATGAAAAATCGCGAAATTGTAGCAATTATAGCCTATTTGCAACGATTAGGAACTGATATTAAAGTGCAAAACGCTGAAGATACTTCAGCTAAAAACGAATAGTTATGTTGAAATTTATAAAAGGAAACCTCGAGAATATAGATAATGTTCAAATATACCCAATGATCTCACTTTTGATATTCTTCATCTTTTTTGTAGTGCTCTTTTATTGGGTAATCACAGCTAAAAAAGAGCACATCAAAGAAGTGAGTAATATTCCATTGGAAAAAGATAATAACAACCAAAACGAAGAACTACTATGAAAACCACAGCATCATTTTTAAGAGTAATAGGTTTTGCCATACTCGCATTTTTTCTGTTGGAACTAACCATTGATTCTGGAGATCAGTTGGCCATTGTAAAATACCCAATTATTTGGGCTGTTTTGGGAGTGTTGATCCTTTTCGCTATAGCATTAGAGATTGTGGCTGCAACATTGCAGCGTATTCTTTTTGGCGGGTTAAACCCTGAAGCAAAAGAGCGATTTTTAGCTAGTGAAAAAGTACGCAAAGAAAATCGTTTTGGGTGGTTTAAAAGAAAATATGCGGAAATGCTCGATTCCAAGCCTATTGAAAAAGAGCAGGAAATTGTATTGGACCATAATTATGACGGTATTCGCGAGTTGGATAATACCCTTCCACCTTGGTGGGTATATATGTTCTATGCTACTATAATATTTGCCGTGGTTTATTTAGTACGTTTCGAAATTTTTGATGGTACAAACCAAATTGAAGAATATGAAATAGAAGTGGCACAAGCAAAAATGGATGTTGCAGAATTCAAGAAAAACAACAAAGATTTAATAGATGCAGAAACGGTAGAATTGCTAACGGACGCTAGCGATATTGAGGCAGGGAAGAGTATTTTTATAGCCAACTGTGTGGCTTGCCACAAAGCTTCTGGAGGAGGAGGTATAGGACCTAATCTTACAGATGATTATTGGATTCTGGGTGGTGGAATAAAAAATATTTTCCATACAGTTAGTGAAGGAGGTCGTGCAGGAAAAGGGATGATCGCTTGGAAAACCGATCTTAAACCAAGCGAGATGGCACAAGTTGCGAGTTACGTCATGACAGCTTCATGGAACAAATCCTGTAGATGGAAAAGAACCTGAAGGAGATGTTTGGAAAGACGAAAATGCACCCGTTGATAATTTAGAAGTAAAGGTGATAGACTCTACCAAGATTGAAATTAAAATAACCGATGAACCTGTTATTGACGATTTACAATCAGAAAGTAAATAATTTTATTTTCTCAATTAATATCTCAAAAACCACGTTTTATAATTAAAAATAAAAGAAGTGAGCATTCCTGAAGAAAACGAAAGTTTTAGAGATAGTATAGGTACTATAAGCAAAGAAGGTAAAAGAGCTTGGGTTTTCCCAAAAAAACCTTCTGGAAAATTTTATGAGTATCGAAAGTATGTAAGTTATTTTTTGCTTAGCTTTTTTGTTTGCCGCTCCGTTTGTAAAAATTAACGGAAACCAATTTTTGCTGTTCAATGTTTTGGAGCGCCGTTTCAATATTTTTGGGTTTCCTTTTTGGCCTCAGGATTTTTATTTGTTTGTGATCATGATGATTATTGGGGTGGTATTCATCTTTGTTATTTACCGCTGCCTTTGGAAGGATTTTTTGTGGATGGATTTGTCCACAAACCATTTTTATGGAAATGGTTTTCAGAAGAATTGAATATTGGATTGATGGTGATCGAGGTGCGCAGATCCGCTTGGACAAACAAGAATGGAATGCTGAAAAAATAAGAAAGCGTACTTTAAAATGGTTTATTTTCTTTATCATCTCATTCTTAATAGCCAATACTTTCTTGGCTTATTTAATAGGGAGTGACAGACTAATACAATATGTTGTAGAAGGTCCATTAAATCATATAAGCACCTTAATTTCCTTATTGATATTTACTGCGGTTTTCTATTTTATATTTGCCTGGTTTCGTGAACAAGTTTGTATAATAGCCTGCCCATACGGAAGATTGCAAGGCGTACTTCTTGACAATAAATCTATCATTGTAGCTTATGACTATAAGCGTGGCGAAAAAGAAAAAGGCCGTGCAAAATTTAAAAAAAATGAAGACCGAGAAACTACTGGTAAAGGGGATTGTATTGATTGCTTCCAATGTGTTCACGTATGTCCTACCGGTATAGATATACGTAACGGAACACAGCTGGAATGTGTAAACTGTACCGCCTGCATTGATGCTTGCGATTGCATGATGGAAGCCGTAAATCTTCCTAAAGGATTGATTCGCTATGCAAGTGAAGAAAATATTGAGAAGAAAGCACCCTTCAAATTTACACCAAGATTAAAAGGATATACGGCTGTATTGGTTATTTTAATTGGCGTACTTACAGGATATGTTGTTTTTACGAAGCGATGTGGAAGCTAATATTTTAAGACTTCCAGGACAGCTTTATGAACATAAAGATAATAATATAATCAGCAATGTCTTTACCTATAAACTGCTTAATAAAACCACAAAAGATATTGAAAACATCCACTTTAAGTTGAAATCTCCAAAAGGAGCAATACATAGTGTAAAACAAGGTGAAATAGTAGTTCCTGCTCAAGGATTGGCAGAAGGAACCCTTTTCATTGAAATCAATAATTCAGTTTTGAGCGGTGATAAAAACCGGGCGGTAATTGAAGTTTACAGCGGCGATAAATTAATAGAAACCACAAGCGTAACTTTCCTGGGACCGAGAAGCTATAATAACAAATTTAAATTAAAATAAACTATGAAAATAAACTGGGGAACAGGATTGGTGATCGGGATGGTACTTTTTATGGCTTTTATCATGTATTTTGTTATAAAAATAAGTACCGAAAAAAAGTATGATTACGATTTGGTGACTGAAGAATATTATAAAAAGGAAATGGTCTATCAAAAGGAAATAGATGCCGAGGAAAATTCAAATTCTTTAAGTGGCAGTATTTCTGGTGAAAAAACCGAAGCGGCTGGATGCTTAACATTTCCTGAAAATTTGATTATTCAAAAATTACAGGTACGGTATTTCTATATAGACCGTCCAACAAAAAACTTGATTTTCAGTTCCATTTGCAGCTTTCACAATAAAATTTGCTGATACCTGACGAACGTTTGGTTGCCGGCCGTTGGAATACGATAGTGCAATGGAGCTATGAAGGAGAGGATTATTTGTATAAAAACGAAATTGTTTATTGAGTCGAATCGATTAATTAATATTGACAATAAATAGAATGTTATACACCGCCACTCATATTCGGATTATTGGGAAGTTTCCACTGCGTGGGAATGTGCGGGCCTATTGCATTTTTATTGCCAGTGGACCGAAATAACAATGTTAAAAAAGTTGGTCAAATTTTCTATATCATTTCGGAAGGATATTGGCATACAGTATTATAGGGTTGATTTTTGGTTTGGTGGGCAAAAGTCTAAATTTATTCGGGTTTCAGCAACAACTCTCTATTTTGATTGGAGTTTTAATGCTTGCGGTTATTTTTCTTCCGCAGAAAAATCTTCAATAAATACAATTTTTCAAAACCTATTTTTAAAATTATTTCCAAAGTGAAATCGGCCTTAGGAAGGGAACTTAAAAAGAAAACCCCGGATACTTTTTTAACTATTGGGTTTTTGAACGGCTTTCTTGCCGTGCGGCTTGTATATATGGCAGTTTTTGGAGCTATCGCTTCAGGCAATGCGTTGCAAGGAAGTTTATATATGGCGCTATTTGGCGTTGGCAACCATTCCGTTGATGACTTCTGCCATTTACCTTGGCAATTTTTTAAACGGGCAAGTGCGTCAGCGTATTCGCCGTACCATTCCAGTTTTTATTGTAATTATCAGGTTGCCTTTTTATAGTTCGCGGTTTGGGGCTTGGCATTCCATATATATCACCAAAACCAATGACAGAAACCGTAGATGCCAATTATAATTGTCAGGCATTGGTTTCAGAAAATAAAACAATTAATAACTATTAATTTTTCAAATTATGAAAAATACAATAATTCCATTAGCAAATTGGGGTATGGGAACGGGTATAATAATTGTTTTCGCAGTCGTATGCATTGTAATGACTGCAATAGTTCTCAACTTTGTATTTAGCGGAAAAAAGAAAAATGAAGACGAAAATACTCATTCCGAAAAAGATAACCTTTAAAATCTTTAGTTATGAAACTTATAAATTACATTCCATTGTAGATTTTACTGGTGGCGTAGTAGCTACCGTAATTTCAATTGTCGTTTGTTTTGCCATAATCGGCGGCCTTATTTATTATATTAAACGAAGTAAAAAACGAAAAAATATGGTACATAATAAGAAAAAGAAGAATGATTCTGTGAACTGATTATTAAACCGTCATAGAAAACAATTGTGTTTCCGGTTTGTTTCGTTGTAAAAGCAAATCAAAAGCCATACAAATATTACGGACAAAGGGACGTCCTTTTTCGGTAATTGGAAAGTTTTTGGAAACTAAAATCCACTAAGCCATCATGCTTCCATTTCCTTGATTTTTACAAGTGCTTCGGGCAGTTCTTTAAATTGAAGCGATATATCTTCCCAAGAAGTTTCCAGGCTACACATCAAATTCAGAATATGTTTACGGATAATCAAATCTTCCTCATTCAGAATATGTCCGCGATAGACAGGAATAATATTCCTTGATCTACCAAATCTTGATATTCCTCTACATTTTTTATATTTTGCCCAAAACTGTACCAGCTATCGCCAATTGCTGAAACGCCCAGTCCCAGCATCAATTGGGTTTTGCTGTCAGTGTATCCCATAAAATTGCGGTGGAGTGTCTTTTTCTTCAACAGCTTTATAGAGGCTATCAGTTTTTAGGGCAAAATGGTCCATCCCAATTTCTATATACCCGGCTTCTTCAAGCATATGTTTGCCGGTTTCGTACATATCACGCTTTTCAATGGCACTTGGAAGATCTTCTTCTTTAAAACCGCGTTGGCCATTTCCTTTTATCCACGGTACGTGCGCGTAGCTATAAAAAGCAATGCGATCTGGCATTAATTCTTTTGTTTTCTCAATGGTGTGGATAACGTGTTCCTTTTTCTGAAAAGGAAGACCGAAAATAATGTCGTGCCCGACGGAAGTATAGCCAATTTCGACGGGCCTTTTCGGTTACGCGTTTCACATTTACAAACGGTTGTAACCTATGGATTGCAAGCTGAACTGTAGGATTGTAATCCTGAACTCCATAGCTAACCCTTGTAAAACCACAATCAAAAAGTGTTTGTAAATGTTCTTCGGAAGTATTATTTGGGATGTCCTTCAAAGCTGAAAGAAGGATTTTCGGCAATGGTTGCATCTCGAAAAATTCCTGTTAATGAGCAATTTTAGATTTTTCGCAGAAAAAAAAGTAGGTGTGCCGCCCCCGAGGTGTAATTCTTTAATTATGGGCCTTTCGGTAAATAATTCCAAATAAAGCCGCCATTCATTTAAAACAGATTCAAGGTACGGTGTTTCCACATTGTGGTTTTTTGTGATACGCTTGTTGCAGCCACAAAAAGTGCAAAGGCTTTCGCAAAATGGAAGATGTATATAAAGACTTATACCTTCTTCGGAATTGCTTTCTGAAAAACTTTTGATTACTCCTTTTTTCCACTCATTTAAAGAAAAATCATCGTTTTTCCAATAAGGAACTGTGGGGTAACTTGTATAACGCGGTCCTGGAACGTTGTATTTTGAAACTAAACTATTTTGCATGGATTATTTTTTCGGTGTCAAATTTAAAGGTGCTTTACTAGTTATAAAATGATAATTATCAGTCAAAAAAACTGAATTAAATTTATTTCCTTATGTTTTAATTTCCTGAACAATTGGCGCCTTCAATATCTATTTTAAAGTAATTTGTGAATTTTAGGAATAGGCATTTAGTACTTTTGTGTCTTTCCATTAAACAAAGATAACTATAAGTGTTATGACAGAATTTTTTGAGACATATAAATCAGATATCATTTACGCGATAGTTGTGGTTTCCTCCATGTTTATTTTACGGTTTCTTACCAATTTGCTCCACAAGTGGCTACTTAAGCAGGAGAAAAAAAAATATCCCAATGAAGAGCCAAACGCAGTTAACTGGGTAAAGAGAATCCTTAATACACTTTGGCTTGTATTAGGATTGATATTGCTTAGCTTTCTTTTTGTAAATGAAGAAAAATACGACGCGCTTAAACACAACTTTAATTTGATTCTTTATTTGGGAATCGTGTCTGTTGTAACTATTGTTGGAGCAGCTTCCACTAATATTTGGTTCCGGGTGAGTATTAAAAGAAAGATTGAAAATCTGGAAGATCCCACAAGTTTTAAGTTTTTAAGGTATGTGGCTATCATTGGTATATATACCACAGGAATTCTTTTTGCATTGTTAGCATTTCCTTCTCTAAAAGGTGTAGCACAGACCGCTCTTGGTGGGGCTGGAGTTATTGCTATCATTGCTGGGGTTGCTTCGCAGGAAGCATTATCAAATTTAGTTGGCGGTGTTTTTATCATTTCATTTAAACCTTTTAGAATTGGTGATGTTATAAAAGTTACGGATACCATGGTAGGCACGGTTACAGACATTACCCTTCGGCATACCGTAATCCGCAATTTTGAAAATAAAATGATCGTTATCCCCAACGCAATAATCAACAAAGAAAAACTGGTAAATTATGATTTGGGTGAGCTTAAGGTTTGTGAAAGGATAGAAGTTGGCATTTCCTATGACAGTGATATTGATTTGGCCAAAAAAATTATGCAGGAGGAATGTACCAAACACCCTCATATTTTAGACAACCGTTCTGAAATTGATATTTTGGACGGACACCCAATTGTTAAGGTTTCATTGATCTCATTAAACGATTCATCAGTTACAATCCGTGCCTGGGCTTGGGCCCGAAATTATTACGAAGCTTTTGATATGCGCAATGATTTGCTGGAAAGCATCAAAAAACGTTTTGATAAAGAAGGAATCGAAATACCATTTCCCTACCGCACAGTTGTGATGAAAAAGAGAAAAAAAAATGAAAAGGGGCATGAAGATAAAAAGAAACCCTTGGAGAAAGACAAAGATTAAAAATAAAAGAAAATTACACATAGAAATAAAACATAGTTTAGATCATTTCACTTTTCATTCTTTTCAGTATTTCTATTTAAAGGAAAAGGCTAAAGCGTAAAAATACCTTATTTCATCTTTCTGTTTATTTTGGCAATCGTTCTTAGCAGCTACGTTTGCCATTACTATTATTGGAAGTATTAACAGTATTTCAAAATCATTTTTGGTACTTACCTTGTAAAAAAAAGACACCAGAATTGATGTCTTCTATATGTCGGGATGACAGGATTTGAACCTACATATGGTTCGCCATACGCCATTGCACTTTAGGCTGCGCCAAAGTACAATGCCACCCCAAAAAAAAAGACACCAGAATTGATGTCTTCTATATGTCGGGATGACAGGATTTGAACCTGCGACCCTACGCCCCCCAGACGTATACGCTACCAGACTGCGCCACATCCCGAAATTTAAATGGCAAAAATAGCCAAATTATAAATTTTGGCAAGTACATTTTTTATTAATGTTGGTTTCAAAATAATTTGTTTCAATAAGGGAATAACAATTCTTCATAACTTTTAGGTTTTCATTCTTATGAAAGTTGCTATTTTTACAATTCGAAAAAACTATTGAAAATAATATCATGAGCGAAACTATTGAAAAAATAAAATGCCTTATCATTGGCTCTGGGCCAGCAGGATATACTGCCGCTATTTATGCGGCGCGTGCTGATTTAAAACCTGTTATGTACACCGGAATGGAGCCCGGCGGACAATTGACTACTACTACAGAAGTTGATAACTTCCCTGGTTATCCTGAAGGCATTGACGGCCCAACAATGATGGTACAACTGCAACAACAAGCCGAACGTTTTGGAACCCAAGTGAGAATAGGGATGGTTACAAATGTTGAATTTAGTGATGAGGCTGGTGGTATACATAAAATTACTGTGGATAATGCTACTAAACTTGAAGCTGAAACCGTAATCATTTCAACTGGCGCAACTGCAAAGTATTTAGGATTGCCAAGTGAACAGAAATTACGCGGTGGTGGGGTTTCTGCCTGTGCAGTTTGTGATGGGTTTTTCTATAAAAATCAGGATGTTGCCATCGTTGGAGCAGGAGATACTGCAGCAGAAGAAGCTACATATTTAGCAAACATTTGCAATAAAGTAACCATGCTGGTTCGAAAGGATTATATGAAAGCTTCAAAGGCGATGCAACACAGAGTTAATAACACCAAAAATTTAAAAGTTCTTTACAATACTGAAGTTGATGAGGTTTTGGGCGATCAAGTTGTGGAAGGTTTACGAATTGTCAACAACGAAACTGGCGAAAAGGAAGAAATAAAAATTACTGGTCTTTTTATCGCAATTGGCCACAAACCCAATACCGATATTTTTAAAGGTCAGTTGGATATGGACGACACAGGTTACCTAATTACAAAAGGGAAATCTACAAAAACCAATAAACCTGGCGTTTTTGCTAGTGGTGACGTGCAAGACAAAGAATATAGACAAGCAGTTACGGCTGCAGGTACTGGTTGTATGGCGGCTTTGGATGCGGAACGATATCTTGCAACAATCGAAACAGAAGTTACTGCATAGCAAACCTTTATAACAATAAAAAAGCCGCTATTAAAGCGGCTTTTTTTATTTAAATATAAATTTTGAATTTACAATTTGGTAAACGTAAGCAATTTAACATCGCCATTTCCACCACTTATATCCGAAAGTTCTATTTTGGAATTGGTTACGGAAACAATATCCCAATCGTCATTTATTACATCAAAAGGGTCGTTCTCGCTAAATTGCAATAAAAGTTCCTCACTACTACTTGAACTTGAAGAATTATCATAGGCCCAAGTGCCGGGCTCGGTAAAAAGGTCAGTTGTGGCTATTACAGTACCATCTTCCTTAAAATTGAATACAAAACTTTTAAAAGCTGCCGTATGGTCTGATTGGCCATCAATCAATTTAGTTATTTCCCATTCACCTTGAGGTAAAGTGGTTTTTATCTGTTCAAATTCAGTGGTATTTACATTGCCTGAGTCATCATCTGAGCTGCAAGCCGCAAATACTGTGATTGCTAATACTATAAATAATTTTCTCATAATTTTTTGTTTTTATCAATGTTGTAATTTTAGTAGAGAAAACCTCTTAAAATTATTATAAATGACAAAAGGCCTAACAGTATTTTAAGTTACTGTTAAGCCTTTTTTAGCAATTCAGGTTTTTTTTAAGAAAATAAAGAAATGTCGATAGCTTTACATTTTGTGTACACTCCCTGAATGGCTTTTGTTAGAATTTACAGAAACAGGATTTCCGTAATAATTTATATCGCCACCGCTGCTAACATGTGTTTCAAGTTTCTCCTGTACGTTTACGGTTACTTCTGCACCGCTGGAAGCTTCAGCATTGCAATTGATTACCAAAAGCTCTTTTGCATTCAACTCACTTCCGCTTGAGGCATCTGCATTTAAGGATGAAGCTTTTCCCGAAACTTTTAAATCTGCACCACTACTGGTTTTTGCTATTAATTCCTGTGTAAAAACTTCCACTTCCAAATCAGCACCACTACTGCTTTTAAGTGTCAAATTTTGGCTTTTTATCACAGAATTTCCAATTACATCTGCTCCACTGCTTGCTTCAACAGTATTGAGTTCTTTATAGGTAACATATACTTTTTTCGCTTTGGAATGCCCAATATTTTCTGAAGTTGTAACGTGAAGTTTTCCATCCTCAATATCAGTTTCTATGTATTGAAGCAGATTTTCATCAGCTTCAACTACAATCTTGTTTTCGCCACCTTGAGTAAGATATACGTCTAGCCCGGCGCTGCCTCTAACTTCGTTGAAATCTTCGGTGACATTTCGTTCTTCGGTTACAACTTTTCCGTTGCCGTTTTCGCCTGTGTTTATACTAAAATTGCAGGCACTCAGAATAAGTGTTGCACCAATTGCGGTTATTAAGTTTAAAGTTTTCATAGTATATAATTTTGGTGATTAATCGATTGTTACTGTAACTGTTTTGCTTGAAGTGCTTGATGTACTATTTTTATTTTTAAAGCCATCTTTCACTTCTTCTTCCCAGCTTTTATTTTTAATGGTTTTCAGACTGTCTATAATTTCTTCAGAATTGATAATCTCTGTGGAATCTACCGCTTCAATAACCTCTTCTTTTTCTTTACAATCAAGACATTCAGCTTGATCTTTCAGAATTTTGAAATAATGCGCTTCATTGTCCCAATCGCTCAATTCAGCAAAATCTGAATTATAGCCATAATAGGAAGTTGCAGTTTCTTCAGAAAAAACAACGGTTCCCTCTGGCACATATAAAGTTATAACAATTTGCTGGTCACGAAATTTATTTTTGGTATCGGTGATGAAAAATCCGTCTAACATCAAACTATTATTTTCATAAGAATAGTTATATTCAATAGCTTCGGCGCGTTTTTTTGCATCGAGGTAGTTGTTTCCCTCTGCAGATTTTTCAATTATTATTTTCCCGATGGAATCTTTTGTAGATTCTATATTCAGAATAATATCTTTTGAATAGATAACCTTTTTGTCGTCGGCGGTATATTTAATTTGTAAACCATTATTTCTGTTCACTTCATAACTATATTGTTTGTCGCCTCGCATAGCAAGTTGCAAGGTATCTCCAGTGCGGACTACCAATGATTGCTCTTCAATATAATTACCGTCGTAAGCTTGTTCCGTGGCTTGTTTTATTCCCAAAATAGCCAATCCTATTATGGAAAGTGCCCACACCACTATCAGCGATATTTTAAGGGTGGAACCCATTGATTTTAGGTTGCTAATCAATAATTTCAAGCCCAAAACGAAGAGCGCAAAAAACGGAATTCCTATGGCAAAGAAAGACAATACAGATAACAACCAAATTGGGACATTGGTAGTGTTTACCATTGCTATATTTTCCATTATTTCATTGTTACCCCAGAAATCTATGGAACCAAAAGTGAAAAAGCCAACTATAAGCCCAATAATGGTCAACAGGGAAACAATAATTATCAGAATGCCAATAAATTTAGAGAACACTTTAAAAAGTGTTACAAGCAGGATTCCCAAACTGTCAAAAAAACCCGAGGCACCTGTTTTTATTTTGTTGCCGTATTTGTCGTAATCTACGTTTTTTACACGGTCGGCAACATTGTCAAATCCCTCTTTGAATTTTCGTTCAATGTTGGAAATATTGACGGGTTCCCCCGTCATTTTCAATTTTTCTGAAGTAGTCAATGCTGGTGGAACCAATATCCAAAGTAGTATATATACAACTATTGGTGAGCCCATTCCGGCAACAACCAAAAGTATCCACAATAGTCGGATCCAAATAGCATCAATGCCGATGTAGTGACCAATTCCGGAAGAAACCCCCGAGATGTATTTGTTATCCACATCTCTAAAAAGTTGTTTGTGCGAAGCATTTCCGCGCGACTTTGTATATGATTTAGATGTAGGGGGAACGTCTTCAAAGATTTCGTCATCAACTTCATAATCTTCGGGCTGACCCATAACGGAAATTACCTCATCAAGATCTTTCAAGTTTATTACTTGGGAAGAATTTTCAATCTTTTCAGAAAAAAGTTCGCCAATACGGGCTTCAATATCCTGCATTATCTCTTCACTTCCGTCATCACCTTTTAGCGATTTACGAATGGCATCCAGGTAGCGCGAAAGTTTCCCAAAGGCATCTTCGTCTATGTGAAAGGAGGTGCCTGCCAAATTTATGTTTACTGTCTTGTTCATTTTGTGTGTTTTTCGCTGGTTACTTTGTTAACGGCCTGTTGCAGTTCGCTCCAGGTTTCGTTTAATTCGGTTAAAAATAGCTTACCTTTTTCGGTAAGATCATAATACTTGCGTGGCGGTCCGCCGGTGGATTCTTCCCAACGGTAGGATAACAATCCCGCATTTTTAAGCCTTGTGAGCAGCGGATAGATTGTACCTTCCACGACAAGCATTTTTGCGTCTTTTAGGGTCTCAAGAATGTCTGAAGTGTAAGCCTCGCCGTCTTTTAGAACTGAAAGGATGCAGAACTCCAAAACCCCTTTTCGCATCTGTGCTTTTGTGTTTTCGATTTTCATAATTCGTTTTTACTTGTTTTTAATTCTTGTTCGCTATTGATGATGAATGAATAAGGAAGCACGTTTATGGTTTCTTCGCATTGTTGATGGGTCAATACGCTAACAGTTTCCTGTTCCGGTGGCATGCTTACACCTATGAACTGTAAAATAGCAGCCAATAGGTAACTAACTAATGTGCTCATTTCTAATTGTTTTTAGATTGGTTTTTATAAATGGAATGTTAAGTGGATATTGATAAAGTTGTCCGCGTGAAGCGTGGATGGAAGCATTGATTACTGCATAAAGTTCAAAAATGAAGAGCCCCAATAAGAGTAAAGCAGCCAATCCAAATAACAGTATGTATCCTGAAAGATTTTGAATATTGTTTACTGAAAACTCGCCAGCATTGTGATCAATGGTTTCAATCAATGAAACAAAATCCGTTGCGAAAATGATAAAGAAGGGAAGGCAGATCACACCTATTAATATGGTATAGACCAAAACGCTCAACTGAAAATTGATTGCCTGCTTTCCGTGCTCGTCCACGAATGCTTTTTCCTTATTAAACGTCCATATTAAAAGTGGAGCGATAAAATTCGCAAACGGGAAAAAGTATTTTAAAAAGGTAGATAAGTGAATAAATGCACTTACATTTTTTTGGTTTTCTGAAATTGTAGTTTCCATTGCTTGTTATTTTCTTATACAAATATATGTCTAAAAAACAGTAGTATGTTACGCATAGTACTAAATTTAACAAAAAATTAACAAATTGGAAGTCATAAATTTATTGAATATATTCGTAACATATTTTCAACGAATGAAACTCAGCCCAAGTAAAATCAATACTTTCTTATTGTTTAAATTACCTTCTGCATATTTTACTGGCGTAAGGGTAAAGTCCATTTCAGAAACTGAATGTATAACTACGGTTAAGCACAGTTGGATAAATCAAAACCCATTTAAATCTATATTTTGGGCTGTACAGGGTATGGCGGCAGAACTTAGCACAGGGGCAATGGTAATGGCGAAAATTAAGGAAAGCAATAAAAATATTTCTATGCTCGTGGCCAATAACAAAGCTACATTCTCTAAAAAAGCCAGAGGAAGAATATTATATAGTTGTAAAGATGGCGCCTTAATAAATGCAGCAATTGAAAAAACCATTTCTACTGGTGAAGGTCAAACAATCTGGATGAAATCTGAAGGAAAAGATGCAGTTGGCGATGAGGTTTCCGTTTTTGAGTTTGAATGGACATTAAAAGTTAAATAAACTTTGTATAATAAAGTTTTTTATTGCTCGTAATCGAGCTAAACCACAGCAACAAACAATTAAATTCTTAACTTTTTGATGAAACTTTACAGAATTAATTTCTTCCAAACAGAATATAATTAAAATATATTTGTTATATTTAAAACGAATTAAAACAAAAACTTTAGCCTATTGTAAAAAATCTACTTACTTTAATTTAATTAAACCTCAATTAGCTATGGCAAGAGCAATGTTTGATTACACCAAAGCTGTACTTTCAAAAGTAAGTTTTGACGTCAATTTGTTTTGCAAGGAATTGAAAAAAGCGTTAACCAGATTACTTCCCTACGAAGTAGAGGAACTTAAAGTCTGGATTGATTCGCTTATCAAGCAAAACCCCCAATTAAATCAATGTCTAATTTATTTAAACCCATAAAAAAAACCCTCTGAGAAATCAGAGGGTTTTTTAAGTTTTTACAAATTCTGAAACTAATTATTTTTTGGTAGGGCTAATTATTTTTACATCCTGAAAAGCGATTGCACCTCGAATTATTCCAGAAATTATATCTTGTAATGCATTGATAATTTGCATTTTCAATTCACTTTTGCTATAAATTAAACTTACCTCACGTGCTGGTGAAGGTTCCTTAAAGTACCTTAAGTTGTTAGTTTGCTTAGGCAGAATATCTAAGGTGTGCAAGTAGGGTAAAAGTGTCATCCCCAATCCTTCATCTGCAAGTTTTATAAGTGTTTCAAAACTTCCACTTTCCAACTGAAATTTATCGTGGTTATTGTTTTTAGAAGTTTTGCAAAGATTAATTATTCCGTCGCGAAAGCAATGACCGTCTTCTAGCAATAATATGTCCTCAATATCCAAGTCTCCTACTTCCAATTTTTCTTTTGATGCCAATCGGTGGTTTTCAGGAATGTAGCCCACGAATGGTTCGTAATATAATGGCCTCTCTTTTATTTTTTCCAGTCCAAGAGGGGTTGCGGCAATAGCAGCATCTAGATAGCCATCATTAATTTTTGTTATGATTTCATCGGTATTCAGTTCTTCAATTTTTAACTGCACTTTTGGGTAGCGGTTTGAAAAAGTTTTCAAAAACATAGGTAACAATGTGGGCATTATTGTAGGAATTATGCCGAGTTTGAAAGTTCCGCCAATAAAACCCTTTTCTTGATCTACCACATCTTGCATCCGTTCAGATTCATTGACAATGTTTCGAGCTTGCTCCACTATTTTTTTGCCAACTCCAGTTAATTCAATAGGTTTCTTACTTCGGTCAAATATTAAAATTTCAAGCTCATCCTCTAATTTTTGAATCTGCATACTGAGTGTAGGCTGTGTAACAAAGGTTTTTTCGGCAGCTTTTGTGAAATTTTGTTGCTCGGCTACTGCCAAAACATATTTAAGTTGGGTGATTGTCATTGTAAATTATATTTATGCAAATCTACAAATTTAATCAATATAACTTATAGTGACACGCTTTATAATAGCCCTCTGGCCTTTATTTCCAAATACTTATTTATAGTATTCACTGTAAGATTTTCAGGTGCAGTAAGAATTGATTGAATGCCGTACTTATGAAGTTCGTTTACAATGAGTTTTTTTTCAAAGATGAATTTTTCAGCAATTGTCTTCTCAAAAACTTGGTGGGTAGTAGTTGCTTTTTTCTTCATAAAAGATTTCAATTCTGTGTTTTCAAAAAAGATTACTACCAGAAGATGGGTTTTGTTGATTGCTTGCAAATATGCTAACTGACGGTGCAATGCATCCATTGTTTCAAAATTTGTGAATAGCAACAAAAGGCTTCGTTGCTTAATGTGTCGCTTCACATCTACGTACAAACGCGAAAAATCACTTTCCGAAAAATCGGTTTCCACGTTGTAGAGTGTTTCTAGAATTAAATGCATTTGTGCGCTTCTTCTTTGCGCAATCACGCGGTCACCAACTTTTCGGGAAAATGTAAACATTCCCGCTTTGTCGTGCTTTTTCAAGACAATATTTGAAATTACAAGCGTCGCATTTATCGCATAATCCAACAGACTGAGATTATTAAAAGGCATTTTCATCACCCTTCCTTTATCAATCACAGAATAGACCGGCTGCGATTTTTCATCCTGAAATTGGTTCACCATCAAGCTGTTTCGCTTTGCTGTGGCTTTCCAGTTTATGTTCCGAACGTCATCACCCGAGGTGTAATCCTTAATTTGCTCAAACTCCATAGTATGACCAATTCTGCGGATTTTTTTAAGTCCGAAAAGCTTCAATTTATTGGTAAAAGCAATAAAATCATATTTTTTAAGCTGAAGAAACGAAGGATAATTAGGCACCATAGCTTCTGCAGAAAATTGCTGTCTTCGGGCTACCAACCTTAAAATTGTTGAAGAAAAAACATTTAAATTTCCAAAATGATACTCCCCGCGCTCCGTAGGACGAACCTGATATGTGAACTTCTTTTCTTCCGAAGCATTTAAAAGAGATTCAATCTTAAAATCACGAATCTGCCATTGAATGGGCAGTTCGTCAATAATTTTGATTGAAGTTTTAAATTGAAATCTATTTACAACCTTTATTTCAATAGAATTATTATCGCCGTTGGAAAGCTTTTCTGGTAAAAGCCGTTCCGCTTGAATTCCAGTCTTATTCCGATAGAGTAATAAAACATCAAAAACAAAAGCCACCAAAAGCAAATAAAATAAGAGCTTAACCACACCAAACAATTCCTGAAAGAAGTACGAAACCACAAACAGCACCGCAAGTGAAAACAGTACGCTGAAGAATCGTTTTTTTAAGTATAGACTTTTAAGGAATTTTCTCAATTTTAGTTATTTCAATTTAAAATGGTTTATCCTGAGCTTGTCGAAGGGATCAGGGTGACATTCAAATATTAATTTTCTTTTCACTTCTCGTTATCTTGGAATTTCAATTGTTTCAATAATCTGCTGCACTACTTTATCTGCAGTTATTCCTTCCATTTCGCGCTCTGGTGTTAGCATAATTCTATGTCTTAATACCGAGGGGGCTATTTTCTTAATATCATCTGGCGTTACAAAATCGCGACCATTCATAGCTGCTAATGCTTTGGAAGCATTCATAATTGCCAAAGATGCCCGGGGTGAGGCGCCTAAAAACAAGTTTGCGTTGGTTCGTGTATTGTCCACAATTGCCGCAATGTATTTCAGTAGATTGCTTTCTATGATTATTTTCTTAATGGTATGCTGATATTCGGCAATTTGCTGAGCATTTAGTACTTGCGCTACGCTATCCAAGACCAAAGCATCTTTCCTGTTATGTTCGTTTTCAAGAATGTGGATTTCCTCTTCCAAACTTGGGTAGGGCACATTTATTTTGAAAAGAAAACGGTCCAATTGCGCTTCGGGTAGGGCGTAAGTTCCTTCTTGCTCCACAGGGTTTTGGGTTGCGAAAACCAAAAATGGCGGTTGCATTTTATATTCTGTTCCGTCCATCGTTACTTGGCGCTCTTCCATTATTTCAAAAAGTGCCGCCTGCGTTTTTGCGGGCGCACGGTTTATTTCATCAATCAAAACAATGTTTGAAAAAACGGGACCTTTTTTGAATTCAAACTCGCTGGTTTTAACGTTGAAAATGGATGTTCCCAAAATATCGCTCGGCATCAAATCTGGCGTGAACTGAATTCTGCTGAAATCTACCGCCAAGGTTTTTGCCAACAATTTTGCGGTCAATGTTTTCGCAACGCCGGGCACGCCTTCAATCAATGAATGACCGTCAGTCAAAATTGAAATGATTAACATTTCGAGCATATCGTGCTGGCCAACAATTACTTTTCCTAATTCTGCCTTTATTTTTTCAACAGCTTCCTGCAAATTATTTAAATCGATTCGCGCGTTGAATTCCAACGAATTTTCCTGTGTTTCTTCCATAATTTTATAATCTAAATGCTTCTATTTGTTTGTTCAGTTCCAGCAATTCGGCTTCACTGTGAACAGATTTTTCTTTTAAGTGTATTATTAAATGCATCAATTTTTGCGTCCTTTCTAAAGTATTCCCGCTTTTTAAAGACAGTTTTTTGATAAAATCTTCCGTTATGTCATTGGTGTTCAAATAGTATTTTGAGCGAAGCGTTTCCATAAAATAGGTAATTTTCTTCGCAATAATATTGCTGTAATCTTTATGCTGAAAATAGAGATCGCCAATGGTTTTGGTAAATTCTACCGAAGTATTTTCCAACGGCTTTATCACTTCCACAATGCGCTGCTCGCGTTTACCTTTGAAAAGTACAAAAATCAGCAATCCGCCAATCAAAACATAATACGCCCAAGTGAGCGGGGCTTGGTCCAAGATAAACCGCATTGGAGATTCCACAACTTTTCTGCCGGATTTGAGATACTCATCCCAATATATTTTGTCGGCATCAATGTATGAAAGCACGTTGGCAGCATACTGTTCGTTTCCTTTCAGTAAATAATAATTTGAAAATGCTTCTGGAAGATTGTGAAGCAAAAATTGCCCTTTTCCAAATTTTACTTTTAAATAATTCAGTTCCTCCAATTTTGGATTTTCGGAATCATAATATCCTAAAACTGTCGTTTTCAGGGTATCGATTTCAACAAAGGAAGCTTTAAAAACCCCTTTTTTAAAGGACGGAAGTGAATCCTGTTTTAATGAAGGTGAGAAGAGGTTTGGATGCAATTCTTCTTCGAGAATATTATAATTTGTAGATGAACCTACTTTTAACGAATCTCGCAAAATATAACCTATACTTCGTGAAGAGATAAATACAGTGTTTCCGTTTTCAACATATCTCAAAATTTCTTCTGTTTGCCTTTCATCAAAAAACACCTCGTCGTTTACAAAAATATATGCAGAATTTTGTGTGTAAGTACTATCTGCCAAAAACACGTACGGATCTTTATCAATTTTTTCAATTTCAGTATTTTTAAAGAATGAAGGTGCTTCTTCAAAAAACACAAATCCGCCAAAAGGAATTTTATCCGTAGTAATATAACTGGCGCGCCAATCAATCGGTTTTGGACGCACGAGCTCCGTAATTACGATGCCCAGCAGCACGATTCCGAAAATCCAAAGTACTCTCTTTGAACGTTTATCCAGCATTCTTTAAATTTTGGTTTAGTTGTTCAAAATCTTTTTTGGCATTTTCAAAACCCGCTTTGTCCAGTGCAAATTCGCCGTACCAAATGTTATCGTATAGATAGGAGGTTTTTTTGAAGTCCTGCTTCAAGTTTTCATTTTCAATTTCGTGGTAATAATCGCTATTGGTTTTTTCGAAATGCCAATCAATAATGTTATTCAATGATAGTAATTTCAATGATTTAAGATACATATACCGAATTGCCAATCGATAATTTTCTTCCTTTAAAGCATTTTTTATGTAGCTATCCAAATCTATATTTTCAATATGTTCCTCTTGAATATTCAGTGGAGCAACCATTTTGCTTTGTCTGCTGAAAAAGGATGAGGCATTATCGCCTACGAGCAATTTCACCAATATATATATAGCGAAAATGATGAGCAGTATATATACAAATACTTTAATGATTTGGAACATTTCTGGTGAAATGTCTATCCCAAATATTTCACCAATTTTTTTGAAAAACCAAGAGATTGCACGACCCAAAAAGTTTTCGGCCTCTCCTTCCACTGAGTCGTAATCAAATTCGTTTCCAGAATATTTTTCGGATAAATTTTCCGAAAAATGCTTTTGCACAACCTTGCTGCTATCCACGGCAACGGTCAGACTGTCTTTACCCGAGGCGGTGACTGCGAGGATATTCAAAATAAAAAACAATATGAAAAGAAATCTATTCACCCGCACCAATGTTATCAATGCGTTCGCGCGTTGCTTCGTTGTAGGTTTCTTCATGTAACGAATAATAAAGTATTCCGTTTACAAACTGCGCCAAGGATTGGTTTATGGTGTAAAGTATCAAAAGTATTGAGAGGCCTAATGTCCAAACTACATTTGAAATAGGGGAATTAGCCAGATCTACGCCCGTATCCAAAGAATGAAAGGCGTAGATACCTATCAAAATTCCTGGAATCATTAAAACGACCATCATCAAAATTCCGAGGAGCAATCCAATGACCAAGTTTGAGAGCACGCTTTTCCAAAAATATTTTTTAAGCAATTTAAAGCCTTCGCCAAAAGCGTCGGTTACTTCTTTGTTATCGTTCAGCATTGCCATAAACGAAAGTCCCATCCAACTGGTATAGCCCAAAATAAGCAGATAATATGCTAATGTTCCTATAATTGGAATGAACGCCAAAATAATACCAACAATCATAACTGCAACATAGCAAACCATCATTAAAATGATAAATAGTGCAATTTTTCCAAAGTTTTGTTTTACTACTTCCCAAACTTTTCTTTTTTCCACCGCTTCGCCTTTGTGTTCTTCATATTGAATCATATAAACTGCGGCGAGGCTATAATTTAGGATTGCTGTGATAATAAAAAGCAATAAAAAACCGAAGAATCCTGCTACAAGAAAAATAACATAATTGGAAGGGTCATTGTCAATCCCAAAACCTGAAGGGGCAGAAAAAGCACCTACAAACCCAGTAACCAAAAGATAACTCACGCCTAAAAAGCCAAGAATAAAAACCCCATTATAGCTGATAAAAATATTTAAAAAAGGCTTGAAGTTTTGTTTCAAAAACTCGAAATATGTCGAGATCATTTCACCTACATCGCGTTGCTGTTTAAGCGGTATGTATTTGTGTTGCATGCTTTTTATTAAGGATGATTGGATAAATAACGTAATAAAAAATAATAAGTGCCAAGGAACTAAAAATAATAGTCATTGCCAACCAAACGGGCATATTGCTGTAACGGGTTATGAACCCTTCAATAAAGCCAGCAATGATAAAAAATGGAATGGTACTAACCACGATTTTAAGGCCGTCCTTTGCGCCTTTTAGAAAAGATACTTTTCGTGAATATGTTTTGGGGAAAAGAATGCTGTTGCCCATAACCATGCCCGCACAACCAGCAATCACAATTACTGAAATTTCGATAGTTCCGTGAAGCCAAATACTTTTTGAAGCTTCAAAAAGTAGATCGCGGTTGTAAAAAAAAGTAAAAAAAGCACCGAGCATTACTCCATTACTGAATAGTAAATAAGCCGTTCCCAAAGAAGTAATAACACCAAAAGCGTAAGCTAAAAATGCAACACGAATGTTGTTGATGGTTATTCCCAAAAAGGTACCGATTTCGCTTCCGCTCTTGTAAATGGCGGTTGGGTCGCCTTTATCAATATTATTAAGGGTTTCGTTTACGTAACCGTCGCCAAGAATCAATCGAACGAATGAGTCGTCATTTAACGCCGAAATTGCCCCGATAGCAGTTGCAATTGCAAAAATTAAAAATGAAAACAAAAGCATGCGCTGATGTTGCCTAAAAAACACTGGGAATTCATATTTCCAAAAACTTACAACGCGATTTTTTGTCTCTTTTTTGTTTTTATAAATCTTTTGGTGCGCCTGCGAGGCTAACGAATTTAAATATTGAAGGGCTTTGCTATCAGGATAATAGGTTTGTGCATAAGCAAGGTCGTTGGTAAGTTGGATGTAATGATCGGCAAGCTGGTCTGGACTTATTTTTGAATTAAGTGTGATTGACTTTTCAAATGCAATCCATTTTTCCTTATTTTGCTTGACGAATGCCGCTTCGCGCATCTGTTGAAATTTTCGATAAATATAACCACTTGCTTTTACATGGCAAACTTAGAAATCAATACAACCCAAAACGTAAACCTAGATTACAAAATAGTAAGTGTGGGTGAACGGATTCTTGCTTTTTTAATAGACCTCTTTCTGTTTTTTGTATATTTCTATCTTGTGGAATTGGCTACCGAAGCTATGAATATGGCCTTTAGCGACCATTGGACTGTTTTCGGACTTCAACAATTGCTACTTTTGCCAGTAATGTTCTATTCATTGTATATGCACATCCTTTTCAATGGAAGAACTGTAGGGAAAATGGCTATGAAAACTCGAGTTGTAAAGATTGACGGAAGTCCCGCCCATTGGAGTGATTATATGATTCTGTGGATGCTTCGTTTAGTTGATATTTGGATCTTCCTGGGCTCTATTGGTTTGTTATCTATTATTTTTTCTGATAAAAGACAACGCGTGGGTGACCATGCTGCTGGAACGGTTGTAATAAGCACAAAAAGCAAAGTGAAAATAAGCCATACAATTTTAGAAGAAATCTCTGACGATTATCAACCCAAGTTTTTAAATGTTACCAAACTTACTGACAAAGATGCGCGACTCATAAAAGAAACCTACCTGATTGCTGTTAAAAGCAATGATTATAAAACCTTGAATATGCTTCGTATAAAAGTAGAGTCGGTGCTTGAAACATCTTCAGATTTATATGACAAGCAATATATAGATACTGTGCTGCGCGATTATAACCATTTTACCCAAAACATGTGAATTTAATATTACTAATAGACATTCTCGGAACCATTGCGTTTGCCATTTCAGGAGTGCTAACTGCGCTCAATAAAAAATTGGATCCATTTGGAATTTTAATAATTGCTTTTGTTACGGCAGTTGGTGGCGGAACCTTGCGTGATATACTTATTGACGCCCCAGTGGCTTGGATGCGTAACTTAACCTATGTATATGTAATTTTTACCTCAACGGTCTTGGCGGTTATTTTCAGAAAAAGGTTAAACCATATTCGCCGCTCCCTGTTTTTGTTTGATACCATTGGGATTGCGCTTTATACAATAGTAGGAGTAGAGAAGGGGATTGCGGCAGGGTTTCACCCAATAATTTGTATTTCTTTAGGAACGATGACGGCTTGTTTTGGAGGTGTTATTCGTGATATTCTTTGTAATGAAATCCCAATTATCTTTAGAAAGGAAATTTATGCTACGGCCTGTATTTTGGGTGCGTCTGCGTACTTCCTATTACATTTCACCCCACTAAAAGAAGATTTTATAGTTATCATTTCGGGTTCTATTGTAATTATTGTTCGTTTGCTGGCAGTTTATTTTAAGCTTTCGTTGCCGAGTATTTATCGGAAGGATGAATTGGAAAGTCGATAAGTTGAGAAGTTTATGATTTATAAAAACGGTCATTGAGTGGACGAAAAATTATATCTTGCGCCCAAAATCTTTTATAATGAAAACTATTTATTCGTTGATCGTTCTTTTTAATCTGTGGTTTCGCGAATGCGCAGATTGTGAATATTCCAGATGCTAATTTTAAGAATGCGCTGTTGAACGAGGCTGTTGTGGATACAGATGGTGACAGATGGGGTGACATTGATGCCGACACAAATAATGACGGAGAAATACAAATTTCCGAAGCTCAAGCGGTTGTTGGATTAATTATTACTGATAAAAACATAGCTTCACTTGAGGGATTGGAATATTTCGTGAATTTGGAAGTGCTTTTGTGTAGAAAAAATAGTATTCATACTATGGATGTTACAAATCTGCAATACCTTACTGAATTATGGTGTGACGAAAATCAATTGACAGAATTGGATGTAACGCAAAATACATATCTTCAATGGTTACTGTGTGATAGAAACCAATTGATTCTATTGACGTTTCAGAAAATACATATCTTGAACATTTTAGCATCCAGCTTAATCAAATAACGCAAATAGATGTTACACAAAATCCATTCTTATATCAGTTCACCACCGCTCATAATCCCATTAGCAGTTTAGATATAACCCAAAATCCAGAGCTTCGCCATTTATTTTGTGGAAATAATAATTTAACCACACTTGATGTTACCCAAAACCACCAATTGATTACCCTTGGCTTTTATGGGAACCAAATTTCAAGTATAGATGTTACAAATTGCCCACAATTAAGGGATTTGACTTTTAGTTCTAATGTAATGACATCCTTAGATATTACTAATAATCCACTTCTTGATAATCTAGACAGTAGTAACAATCCATTGCAAACATTAAATGTTACTCAAAATCCTGAACTTAGATATTTAAGATGTGGAGGAAACCAGCTTTCAAATCTTGATTTAACACATAACCCAGAACTTGTCAACTTAGTCTGCTACACTAATAATCTCACATCCTTGAATTTAACGCAAAACCATCAACTAGAAGATGTAAACGCGTCCAACAACCAATTAACGGAATTGGATTTTTCAAATAATCCAAACCTTTATTTTTTTATTGCTAGCAATAACAATATTTCATCTCTGAACATTACTCAAAATACAATACTCAATGGAGCAATAGCAGACAATAACAATTTAACCCAAATAGATACTTCTAATAATCCAGTATTGCAATTTTTATATTGTAATAATAATTCAATTAATCAATTAGACATAACCCAAAATACTGAATTGGAATATCTAAGATGTGGCTTTAATAATTTAAATTCATTGGATACTTCCCAAAATCCCCTTTTAAAAGTGATTTATTTTCAAGACAATCACATAACCAGTTATGATGCTTCACAACATACAGCGCTAATAAGGATAGACTGTTCAAATAATGCTATGATTAATTTGAATATCAAGAATGGTTTCAATACTGAAATTTCTGAAATGTATGCCTTTGATAATCCAAATCTTAACTGTATTCAAGTAGATGATGAAATTTATGCAAATAACCAAATATGTGATGAACCAAACCGTAATGGCTGGTGTAAAGACGAAACCGCCAGCTACAGCGAAGAGCTGCCAATTAGGCACCGAAGATTTCACAACAACAGAATTTCAAATATTCCCAAACCCAGCAGGAAATGTTTTAAATATTCAATCAAAAGAAAATATTGAAAGTGTAAAAATCTATTCCACGCAAGGGATGTTGATAAAAGAAGTATCTTCAAAAACCATTGATGTTTCGCAGTTAAGTGCAGGAATGTATTTTGCGCAAATAACTTTCGAACGGAAAAAGTTTTACGAAGAAATTTATTAAAGGAATAGTCTTAATCCAAAACCTTCGCGGTAATATAAATATTGTTCAAAGGCCAATCGCCATCATCTGCTTTCACTTTTGAGATTTCCTCCACCACGTCCATTCCTTTGGTCACTTTTCCGAAGATGGTGTATTTTCCGTTTAAATGGCTTGTAGAAGATTTTGGGCCGAGGAAGATGAAAAATTCATACGGAGCAGTTCTGTTGTCAGGGTTTTCTCGGTATTCCTTCGCGCCAGAAACCGTTCCGTATTCGTGAATGCGACCCTGGATTATTTCTGCGGGAAGCAAATAGTCATTTCCCAAAGCTTTACGTTTACGTGGCGTTGAAACCAAATCGCTGCTTCCGGCCTGAATTATAAAATTAGGGACTACTCGGTGAAAAAAAGTTTCATCAAAATAATGTTGCTTTACCAAATAGATCATATTAGCTCTATGCAGCGGTGTGTCTTTGTAAAGTTCAATTTCAATATCACCAAAACGGGTACTTATTAAAACTTTTGTTTCAGGGTTATTTTTTCCGTATTCGGTTAAAAAAGAAACCACATTTTCATTGGTAATTTCAGGATATCCAATTGTGTCTTTCTTTTTTGTTTTAATTGCAACGTTTTTTACGATTTCAACTTCAGCTTCAGGTTTAGTTTCAACTGGCTTTTTCTTATCTTCACAACTTCCAAAGAACAAAACAATTCCGAATAAATAAATAAACAACTTCATCATAAATGGATTTTCGCGATTTTGAAAAACGGATTGTAAAAGTAACAAAAATGGAACTTCCTGGCGAAGCGATCCAATTTAAAATGGCACCCATAGAACGTTTGCAAGAACTGAAAAGAGTAGCCCGAGAAAAGGATACTGCAAAAAGAGCAGGCGTAATGTCATTGTTTTATCCTTCGGAAAATTTTGAAACGAGACTGATTTTAATTCTTCGGAAAACATATAAAGGAGTCCATTCTGCACAAGTTGGATTTCCGGGTGGTAAGCTGGAAGCGGGTGATGGAACCATTCAAGATGCGGCACTTCGTGAAACCGAGGAAGAGGTTGGTATTTCGCGTAATACTATTTCAGTATTAAAAAAGCTTACTGAAATTTATATTCCACCGAGCAATTTTTTTGTACAACCTTTCTTGGGAATAACCTCAGTATTGCCAAAATTTGTTCCACAGGAAGAGGAGGTAGAAGCATTGATAGAAGTAACTTTGCAGGATTTTATGAATGATTCTAATATTATTACACAAACGCTTACCACATCCTACGCCACAAGCATTGAAGTTCCTGCATTTAAGCTGAACGGTCACATAGTTTGGGGTGCTACAGCAATGATGCTCAACGAAGTGCGCGAATTACTAAAAATGACACTGTAATTGCTTATTTTAGTATATTTGTTACCGAATTTATTATGTAGAATGAATAATGAGTTGCTAGCCTATAAATTACCTACAGAATACTGGCTACAGAATACAGAACACTAAAAAATGACTCTTTTCAAAAAAAATCCATTTGGGCATTATCTTTTTTTAAAACTCTGGCTAATTCGTATTGCTGGTCTTTTAACACATCAACGATTTAAAGGTTTTAACAATTTGCAAATTCACGGAAGTGAGATTTTAAAAACACTTCCTGGAACTAATGTGCTTTTTGTGAGCAATCATCAAACCTATTTCGCAGATGTAGCGGCGATGCTCCACGTTTTTAATGCTAGTCTAAGCGGAAGGGACGATAGTATAAAAAACATTGGTTATATATGGAGGCCCAAACTCAACATTTATTTTGTTGCGGCAAAAGAAACAATGAAAGCGGGATTACTTCCTAAAATCCTTGCCTATGCTGGCTCTATAAGTATTGAGCGCACTTGGCGTGAAAAGGGAAAGGAAGTGAACAAACAAGTAAAAATGAGCGATGTAAGCAATATATCCAAGGCCTTGGACGATGGTTGGGTAATCACTTTTCCACAGGGAACCACGAAACCATGGAAACCCATCCGTCGCGGAACGGCGCACATTATAAAAAAGAACAAACCCATTGTTGTACCGATAGTAATCGATGGCTTCCGAAGATCTTTTGACAAAAAAGGGATCAACATAAAGAAACGAGGCATTCTACAGTCAATGGAAATAAAGCCACCTTTGGATATTGATTACGAAAACGAAACGATGGACCAAATTGTTGAAAAATTGGAATATGCAATTGAGCAGCATCCGTCTTTTTTAAAAGTTATTCCAACTTCTGAAATTCAAAGTCAAGAAGAACTTAACAAAGAGCGGGAATGGCGTTATTAGATAGTATTCATTACTCAGTAACAGTTGGTATTAGATTCAAAAAACTGAATACTTCCCTTGTAAACTGCTACTTTCTTTAAACTTCTATCTTCTCTAACTCTTTATAGTTTCTGTATAGTTTTCTTAATAATATTCCATAAACAATTCTATAAAATAACATAACGAATCCAATCATTACAATTCCAAAAAGGATTTGAATAACAAAGAATATTTTCATAAACTTCTCTTGAGAAATGTTTGTAATACCATAGTCTTCCGTCATAAACCTAAATACCATATCTTGATGTATATAGTAATAAAAATTGATGCCGATTATTAGTAAAATTGAAGCTGTTACATTATAAATTACAAAATACTTAACGGTTTTACGCGTGCGCAGAATATTTTTCATTAAGTCTTTAAGGGAATCTGTAGATGAAATTTTGCGATAGTTTCTGTAAAATAGAATTATGAAAAAACCAAAAACCGAATAATTTAGCACATTAACGGCCAACAAGACATTGTGTAGCCCAATGTCATCACTAAATTTGGTGCTAGATTCAGGCACAAGAAAGGAAAGTAACGTCCAAAAAAGAATCTCGGCAATGCTTATGAAAAAAATCCATTTTACTATGGACGAGGATTTTTTCAACAACATTTTATAGATGTCGTCATAAGACAAATGCGGAAGCACCTGCTCTTGGTTTTGCCATTGTTTTTTTAATATCTCTAATTCATCCATAGTGGGTTACGGATTTAAAATTGTTCGTAATTTTTCTTTTATCCTATTCATTTTTACTCTCGCGTTAACTTCGGTAATACCAAGTGTTTCTGAAATTTCTCTATAATTTTTGTCTTCCAAATAGAGAAAGACCAAAGCTTTGTCAATATCATTCAAATCTTTTACAGCAC
Organism: uncultured Flavobacteriaceae bacterium; assembly: GCA_963789545.1. GTDB lineage: Bacteria > Bacteroidota > Bacteroidia > Flavobacteriales > Flavobacteriaceae > Aequorivita. The sequence continues at coordinate 94,793 of CAWBKZ010000006.1, forward strand.
TGTACATTAATTTTAACTGTTGTTCAGTAGTATCATCATAAGGTTCTGAAGAAATCTTAAAACTAACTCCTTCAAAATCTTGTGTTTTTATGCTACGTTTTGATTTTCTATAAAGTGTTATTGCTGTATTTAATGCCACTCGGTACATCCATGTACTAAACTTGGAATCGCCACGAAATTTCGGGAATGCACGCCAAAGCTGAATGGTTATTTCCTGGAACAGGTCGTTATGAGCGTCGCTGTCATTGGTGTATAACCTACAGATTTTATGTACAATGTTTTGGTTTTCCTCTAATTGGGTCACAAAACTATGTTCCAGTTCTTTGTTCAATGGTTTTTTGTTGGCTTATTTATTAGTGTTCTTTGGAATTGGTTTGTTACAAAAATCATAAAAATTAAGTGAACACACTTAACATATTGTACTTTTATACTTTATAAAAATACGATGAATATTCCTGAAACAGGCATACCCCGAATTGTAGTAATAGGCGGTGGATTTGCTGGCATTTCCTTCATAAAAAAACTTAAAAAAGAAAATGTACAGATTGTACTTTTTGATCGTCATAATTACCACACTTTTCAACCTTTATTATATCAAGTTTCAACAGCGGGTCTTGAGCCGGATTCCATAGCATATCCACTTCGGAAAGTTTTCAGAAAAAATACAGATTTTCACTTCAGAATGGCTGAGGTTGAAAAAATTGATTCTGAAAACAATAAAATTTTAACTTCCATAGGAAGCCTGAGGTATGACTATTTAGTGATTGCCACGGGCACACGCACCAATTTCTTTGGTAATGAGAGTATTGCTGAAAACAGCATGCCTATGAAAACGGTACCGCAGGCTTTGAATATCCGTAGTTTGATACTTCAGAATATAGAACAAGCAGATATTACAGTTGATGAGGTGGAAAGAAAACGATTGCTGAATTTTGTAATTGCTGGAGCTGGACCAACGGGAGTTGAGCTTGCCGGGGCGTTGGCTGAATTCAGAAAAGGAATTCTTGAAAATGATTATCCAGAACTCGATGAAGAGGAAATGAATGTACATCTTATTGAAGGGCAGAATCGAGTTTTACCGCCAATGAGCGAGAAGGTCTCAAAAAAAGCACAGCAATTTCTTGAAAAACTTGGTGTACAGATCCACTTGGAAACATTTATTAGTGGTTATGACGGAAAAACTGTAACCACAAAAGATGGTAAAAAGTTTGACACTGCTACATTTATTTGGGCTGCAGGAGTAACGGGAGCAATTGTAAAAGGAATAAATGGCGAAGCTCTGGTTGAAAGAGCAAACCGTTATAAAGTTGATAAATTCAACAAAGTGAATGGTTTTAAAAATATTTTTGCACTGGGCGATGTTGCTTTAATGGATTCTAAAGAATATCCAAAAGGACATCCGCAAGTTGCCCAACCGGCAATTCAACAGGGAAAACATTTGGCAAAAAACTTTATAAAGATGCTCAAGGGTTATAAAATGGAACCTTTTGAATATTTTGATAAAGGATCAATGGCCACAGTTGGTAGAAATAGGGCGGTTGTAGATTTTGGTAATCTGCACTTTGGCGGCGTCATTGCTTGGTTTTTATGGATGTTTGTTCACCTTTGGTTTTTAGTTGGTTTCCGAAATAGAGTAGTTACCTTTTTCAATTGGACATACAGTTACATAAACTATGACAGGGCCGCGCGGTTGATTATTCGCCCATTTAAAAAAATTTAATAGTTAAAAGTTGTAGGGTGCAAGTTATTTAATTTACATCTAGCAACTTTTATTGAACTTTCACGGGAATAGGCCCTCCGTTTGAAACCCAGCCACCGCCAATTTCGTCAAGGTTTACATCCAACTCATCTGTGGTTTCAATCTTCTTTAAATTCACCTTTACTTCGTCATATGTATCAACGCTTTTTAGGTTAACGTTTAGTTCGTCATAAGTATTGATGTCTACTAAACGTACGTCTATCACTTCGTTTATTGGTTTGGTTTCAACCTTTTCTGAAGCATAGGCTGAAGGAAAAATCTCAAAATCCTTCATCACATTTATTGTTAAACAAATGGCAATAATAGTCAAGATTGTTTTTGTGTATTTATCTGTTTTCATAATTTAAAATTTATGGTTAATGGCTACAAATGTGTTCTTGAGATTTTTTAATCTCTAATTAGCAGTTTTTATATTTATCATGGAGGCCAACCCCTTGCTTTATCATTTTACTACATTTTTCAAGCCTGCTTTGTTGTGTAGCTTCCCGTTTTGCTTCACCTATATGTTCTGCGTATTCCCTTTGTCTTCCAGGAGTCAAGTTTATTGAAAACATTTCGTTTAAATTTGTCATCTTCAGCCAGCGCATTTTTGAAAATTTCTGGAATGGAAACTTCTTTTTTCAGGACTGGTTTCAGCTCTTTTCCAGCCGCTGCATTTGCCATGGCTTCTTTGATATATTCCAAAACAAGATTGGAGTCAATTTCATCTTCTTCCTCAAAACGCCACTGGCGCAACGCTTTGGTTACTCCTTCCTGGGCATTGATGAGTTTGTTGTGTTTCGTCTTTCAAAAAAACTCCTTGATGAAACCAAAGCGCCATATGATTCTTAAAATCGGCCATTCCAACCACCAATTTTCCGTCAAGTGTATAAGTAGGTTTTCCCCATTTCACTTCTTCTTTTAATTCGGTTTTTTGAAATATGTTGCGAAGTTGAATGAGTTTTTCTTTCCACTTTGTCTGCTTTTCAATAAAAGCATCTACTTTTTGAGAATCGGTCATTTTCGCTTGTTTTCTTCCGAAGATACAATTTTTTAGATTTCTTTTGTTCTTGGAAAAATACAATTGAGTAATCAATTTTTACAATTCAGTTTGTTTTTTTCTGAAAAAATATACCAAAATTTCACCTTTGACCTGAAAATCAAATCCAACCAAATTCATGAAAATTTCAGTTATCCTTTTTTTTATTGCTCTTTTTCCTTCCTGTTTTTTTGCACAAACCATTGTTTCCGGAATGGTTACAGACAATAAGGGAATTCCTATTTTTGGGGCAAACGTATATCTTGAAGGCACGTATGATGGTACCTCTTCAGATGACAACGGAAAATTTTCTTTTGAAACTTCGGAAACAGGAACGCAAACTTTGACCATTTCATACGTCTCTTTTGAACCAATTAAAATGGCGGATGATGTGTCAAAAATGAAGAATCTAAAAATCACACTTCGCGAAGACGTTAACTCCTTAGAGACGGTAACCATTTCCGCAGGCTCATTTTCTGCTGGTGATAATAGTAAAATTTCAGTTTTAAAGCCTTTGGATATTGTGACAACCGCAAGTGCATTGGGCGATTTTGTGGGTGCGTTGCAAACGCTACCCGGCACCACTACTGTTGCCGAAGATGGGCGACTTTTTGTCCGAGGTGGCGATGCTGGCGAAACACAAATTTTTATTGATGGCATTCGTGTTTTTACACCATATAGCCCAACAACCAATAATGTTCCCACGCGCGGTCGTTATAGCCCGTTTCTTTTTGATGGTATTACTTTTTCTACCGGTGGGTATTCTGCGGAATACGGACAGGCACTCTCTTCTGTTTTGCTTTTGAACACTATAGACGAACCTGATAAGGAAAAGACCGATATTGCTATAATGAGCGTTGGTGGCGGCTTAGGACATACTGAAAAGTGGGAGAAAAGTTCATTGAGTTTGAATGCCTCCTATATAAACCTTGCTCCCTATATTGCTATTCTTCCCGACAGAAACGATTGGCATAAACCTTTTGAAACAGCTTCGGGTGAAGCGGTTTTTCGCCAGAAGATAGGGGATGGATTGCTAAAAATTTATGGTGCTTTTGATACTTCCAACTTCGCACTTACTCAGGAAGACATCAATCAACCAGAAGGTGTATATTTTAAACTCAACAATCAAAATTTTTATACAAATACCAGTTATAGTGAAATACTGAGCAATGGCTGGTCCATTTTTGGAGGTGGAAGCTATACCTATGGAAACACAAAAGTTGGCATTGATGATTCAGATATTAAGGATGTAGAAAATTCTGCGCATTTTAAATTGAAACTAAAAAAACGTTTTAGCAACCGTTTTAAATTGGATTTTGGAGTTGAACAATTCTTTACTGATTTCAATGAAAATTATGACGAGCCAAACTTTGCTGCAAAACTTGGTTTCAACAATAATATTTCTGCGGCATTTACGGAAGCAGATATTATTTTTTCTCGAAAACTTGCTTTAAAATTGGGTGTTCGTGGAGAATATAGTGAACAGTTCAAAGAGTTTACAGTTTCACCACGGGTTTCCTTTGCCTATAAAACCGGGAAAAGTAGTCAATTGTCTTTGGCTTACGGCGATTTCTTTCAACAACCACAAAATGATATTTTGAAATTCACCAATAACTTGGAGGCGCAGCATACCCAACATTATATAATGAACTATCAATATTCTGCAAACAACCGGATTTTCCGTGCGGAAGTTTACAGAAAACAATACAGCAATTTGGTAACTTATAATGAAGCAATGCCCAATGAAAACAGCATGTTTGCAAACAATGGCGATGGCTTTGCACAAGGATTGGACATATTTTGGCGGGACAACGAAACCTTGAAGAATATAGATTACTGGGTGAGTTACTCTTATTTGGATACGAAACGGAAATATAGAAATTATCCAATTGAAGCTACACCAAGTTTTGCGAACACACACAATCTTTCGGTAGTTGCGAAATATTGGATCAATGATTGGAAAAGCCAAATAGGTTTTAGTTACCAATATGGAAGCGGCCGCACTTATACCGATTTGAACAAACCTGGTTTTCTTCAGAATAAAACAAGAAGCTACAATAGCGTGAGTCTCAATTGGGCATATTTAGTATCACAGCAAAAGATTCTATATTTTTCAATAAACAATGCATTCGCTTTTAAGAATGTAAACGGATATCAATATGCAAATACTCCAGATACTAATGGAAATTTTACTCGAAGAGAGCTTCGCCCTGCCGCAGATCAGTTCTTTTTTGTAGGTTTCTTTTGGACTATTAGTAGTGATGGAAAAGATAACCAGCTTGATAATTTGTAGATTCGGGATGCTGGGTGCCCTAAATACAATTCAGCTTATAAATTCAACAATTGGGTCAATGGATTTTTTCATAATAACTAATTTGAAGGAAATTTGAATTAAATAATAATCTTAAAACCAAAAAGTCATGTTAGGAATCTTATTAAGAAAACAAAAAAAATTTAAAACTTTGAAAGTATTACTTTTAGTAAGCATTCTCCTTATTGCAGGAGGAATCTTGATGCTCTTTTCACAAATTCAATAAAAAATACTAATAACCAAAAAAAAATAAAAACCATGCAAAACATACTTACTTACTTCACAGTCTTATTTACTGCTTTAATTATGCAGGCACAGACAGACACAGCAACTGCAGACGCAGGCGCCGCACCCACAAAATACCAACAGGGAATGCAAAAAGCTTTCAAACTTTGGCAGGAAAACAAATCGTGGGAAGCCGCAAATGTTTTTGAAAGAATTGCAACTGCTGAACCCGATAATTGGCTGCCACCTTACTACGTGGCGCAGATTAATGTGATAAACAGTTTTACTGAAAAGGATAAAGCCAAACTTACGGCTCAATTGGACAAAGCACAGGGTTTTATAAATGATGCCACGGCAATTTCTAAGGACAATCCAGATTTGTTGGTGCTGCAAGCGCAATTATACACTGCGTGGATTGTTTTTGATGGGCAGCAATACGGAATGACCTATTCGGCAAAAGCTTCAGAACTTTACAACAAGGCAAAGGCATTGGCACCTGATAATCCCAGAATAATTTTGGCAAAAGCCGAATGGGATATAGGTGGTGCCAAATATTTTGGGCAAAGTATTGAACCTTACTGCAAGGATATTCAAAGGGCCATAGAACTTTTTGCTACATTTAAACCAGCTGGTGAGTTTTATCCAACCTATGGCGAAGAACGAGCAAAGCAAATCCAGGCCGAAAACTGTAAATAAAAAAGGGCGACACGAATACACGAATGTTTTTTTATAATTTTTCGTTTATTCGTGTTCAAAATAAAAAATTATAATGCGTATTCTTAAAAGATCTTGGCAAAGCCTTTTTTGTTGGAACACTGGTATTTATAGTACTTGGATTAATTCAGTACGCCAATGGATATGAGTTTAAAAATGGCAGAGAAATCCTTATAGCATTTTTATACAATCAGTTGTATTCTGTAGTTCTTTATATGGTTAATGCCTACTATTTTGGATTTTTGCTGAAGCAATTTCCAAATCAGGTTTTTAAAGCCAGAAATCTTTTAAAAGGACTTTTAGGCGGAATTTCTGTTACCCTTCTTAGTCTTTTTTTAATACGTGCTTTTACAGAAATAATAATTGATAAAAGAAGTTTTTCAGAATTTATTGCATTTGAAAAAATTGAATATTATTATATTTCCTTTATCATTTCGGTGGTGGTTACAGCTATTTTTTATTCAGTTTATTACTACAGAAATAAACAGGAAAATAGAGTAACCGAACAGAAAATAATTGCCGGTACAGCTTCGGCAAAGTTTGATGCTTTAAAGAACCAGTTGGATCCGCATTTTTTGTTCAATAGCTTAAATGTGCTTACAAGCTTAATTGAAGAAAATCCCGAAGCTGCTACTCGTTTCACCACTTCACTTTCAAAAGTATATCGCTATGTTTTGGAAAAGAAAAATAAAGAACTGGTAACGCTGGAGGAAGAATTGCAATTTGCCGAGCTTTATATGTCGCTTTTAGCGGTAAGGTTTGAGGATAGTATTGTTTTTACGAAACCTACAAAGTTGGAAAATCCACAAGCGAAAGTCGTGCCTTTATCACTTCAGCTTTTGCTGGAAAATGCTGTGAAGCACAATCAAGTCATGCCTTCAAAAAAACTTCATATCAATATTTCAGAAGAAAACGGAACTTTAATTGTAACCAATAACATACAGCCAAAACAGGTTTTAAAAGAAAGCACTGGCGTGGGGCTGCGAAACATTCGCGACAGATACGCACTTTTAACGCAACGTAATGTAACAATACAAGAAAACCGAAAGGAGTTCAGTGTTGCAATTCCTATTTTAAATGAAAACATTAAAATTATGAACACTCAAGATACTTTTATTTCAGAAAAAAAATATAAGCTCGCGCAAAAGCGGGTTGAAAAACTGAAAGGTTTTTATATTCATTTGGCAATATATATAATGATGGTTCCCGTTTTTATTTACTTGAACTTCATTTCGAAAGCGGGATTTCCTTGGGCACTTTTTCCTATTGTGGGATGGGGCATTGGGGTAACAAGCCACGCTTCGGAAACTTTTAACTACAATCCATTCTTCGGAAAAGATTGGGAGGATCGCAAAATTCGGGAGTTGATGGATAAGGATGAATAAATGACGGTTCATCCTATAAATAGTACGGTTCAGAAGATTCTATTTTTTATCGGGTTACAGCTCCATTATTTTTATACTATAATTTAAAAACAAACATTATGGAACCAGAAAACAAAGACAATAAATATGTTAAGGCAAAACGACGCGTTGCAGAAATAAAGAAATTCTACAGTAGTTTGATGTTTTACGTCATCTTTATTGCTATACTGGCAGGAGTAAATTATTATACCAACGAATTGAGATATCCTTGGTTTTTATGGGCTGCTTTTGGATGGGGAATTGGCATCTTTTTTCAGGCCATTAAAACATTTAGATGGATGCCTTTTATTGGTAAGGATTGGGAAGAAAGAAAAATGAAACAGTTTATGGAAGAAGAGGAAAAAAACAACAGAAATAATTGGAACTAAAATGGACTATTCTGAAAGTATAAAAATAAGGAAAGCCCGAAAAAGGGTAGAGGTACTAAAAGGATTCTATAAACACTTGTTAATTTATAGTATTGTGAATATAGCCTTATTTATTGTGAGGGGCGACGTGCTGGAGTTTTTTCAGAATGATTCGCCCGATAAAAATTTCATAGAATGGATAGATTGGAATATTTTAATAGTACCTATATTTTGGGGAATTGGATTGCTATTTCACGCGGCAAAAGTATTTCAATATAAATTTACTTTCATAAAGAACTGGGAGGAGCGACAAATAAAAAAATATATGAAAGAAGAATAAAAAATAAGTCACAATGGAAACAAAAAAAAGTCTCACCTACTTAAAAGCAAAGAAAAAAGTAGAAACGTTGAAAGGTTTTTATAGCCATTTAGCTGTATATATTATTGTGAATGTTGTAATAATACTTGTTTCAGCAAACGTATTCAACAATAAAGAAATTGATTTTTCAGATTGGAGAAATTATACAACTGCCTTTTTCTGGGGCATTGGCCTAATATCGCACGGTATTTATGTTTTCTTTGTACTGAATGTGCAGAATAATTTTTTAAAACGCTGGGAAGATAAAAAAATCAAGCAGTTTTTGGAAGAAGATTAAATTAGAAATACGAAGTATGAAATTTGAAAATTTGATAAACCCAAAACTTGAAATTTGAAATCAACGATGAACGTACTAATAATAGAAGACGAAAAACCTTCCGCCCGTTACCTTCAGCGTATGCTGAAAAAACAGGATGTGAACGTAAATCAAATGTTGCACAGCGTGGAAGAAGCTGTGGATTGGTTTCAAAACAATCCGCATCCAGATCTTATTTTTCTGGACATCCAGTTGAGCGATGGACTTTCTTTTGAAATTTTTGATGCGGTGGAAGTTAAAAGCTCCATCATTTTTACCACAGCTTTTGATGAATATGCACTGCAAGCTTTCAAATTGAACAGTATAGATTATTTATTAAAACCAATTGATGAAGATGAATTACAGGCTGCAGTTAAAAAATATAAATCCCTAAAACCAGCTTTCCAAAACGTACAATTCAATTTTGAGGATATCAAAAGGTTACTTGCAAATCCTGTAGAGCAAGAATATAAAAAGCGTTTTACCACAAAAATTGGACAGCATATTAAAATGATTGTTGTAGACGAAATAGAATGTTTCTATTCTGAAAATAAAGGTACGTACGCACACACAGTAGATGGACGTGATTATCTTTTGGAAACTACACTTGAGCAGCTTGAGCAAGAACTTTCACCCGAAACTTTTTTCAGAATAAGCCGAAAATATTACATAAATATCAATTCAATAAAGGATATAATCTCTTATACCAATTCCCGTCTTCAATTGAAACTGAACAGTTATAAAGAACAGGAAGTAATCGTTGCCCGCGAACGGGTGAAGGATTTTAAACTCTGGCTGGAATAAAACTATTTTCTCTTTTTAGAACTCTCAATTCTATTTTCCTGAAAAGAAGAAGGTAATAGCTTCGGAATAAATTTTACTAAAAGGGGCAAAAGAACACTCCCTCCTGGTACTAAGAAAATGGTAAGAGATGGAATGGTTTTGCAAATATCCAGCAATTGTTCTTTCACTTTTATTTTCTCTTCAGCAGATAAATCGCGTATAGTAGATTGACCCAAAAGCACCATCAACTCTCCGCTTTCTTCCAGTTCGCGTGCCAAGCGGTCTTTATTCCGAATAATCAAAAGTTTCACCGTTGCGGCAGATTGTTTGTAAAACTGCTTCACAGGATTTGAATATTCAAAAAGAAGGATTTTTTCAGTATATTTTTTTGAAAACGTAGCTAAGTTAGATAGACTTTTTTGAAGTTCTACTTCGGAAAGATTCAGCGTTACCAATAATTGTTGTAAAAATTGCTGTTCAGTATAATCCAGTTTTAAATCTTCCCACACAGTTAGACAACAAAGATCCAATGTATATTTCTTTTCCAAAGAATCCTCATCATTGTCTAAATAGTTCAGACTATCCAAAAAAGTATCAGAACTTCCTTCGCTTTCATCAATTATATATTCTGCTGAAGTTTCAAAAAGTTCAATCAACAACTTGTCGTATTTAGACTTTTTCTTTTTGGACTTTAAGGTATAAAAACAAGCAGTTAGTAAAGTGGTTTCTAGTTGCCTGTAATATTTTTTTACAGAATTTGGTTCTCTTTGCCAATGCTTAAAGCACAGCACATCCAGATAGAGCAGGGCATAAGTAAGCAAGGAAATTGTGTTTTTCTTTAAAAGGGAACTGGCCGATTGCAAGCGAGCAGACATTATGTGCTCTAAAGTATTTGAGGGGCTATTTGAAAGTGAGAATTTATTAAAAAAACCAGTTTTACCTTTTTCAAGTTGCTTATAAAATAACAAAATATTATGGATGGCTTCTTCATAGGTGCCATTTTTATTTGTTTCAAAAAACTGAAAGAGCAAGGCGTGGAATAAATTTATTTTGGAAAGTTCTTCTTTAGTAAGTTTCAGTTTGCCTAAAGATTTTTTGGGCAGTGCAGAAACTGAAACACCATAAATAAAGCCAGTATGCTTTAAAGCTTCATAAAACTCGTGTTCGTTTTTAAAGGCACCTATAAGTTCCTCTTTTTCAAAAAGATTCAGAAATTTTAAAATCCAATCAGATGCAGAAGGGTTCATTGAATTATTTATGGTTATTTTAGGGCTTTTAAACCACAGTTTTCCTCGTTAACAAAAGATTAACGCTTTTGTGAAAACCATGAACTTACATTTAAACGTAAGTATAGCGAACAAGTAAAAATAATTAATTAAAACCAACAAAAAAGATGAAAAAATCAAAACTTTTTGCAATAATCGGTGGACTGGGCATGGCCACACTGTCGATATTTTTAATTTCAGCAGATCACATTGATGCACCTGCAGTGACAGGAACAAAAGCAGACATTACAGACTTTTATGCCTTTCAGGGCGCGAATAGCAGCAATTTTGTTTTTGCTGCCAACGTCCAAGGGCTTTTAGCCCCTGGAACACCAACAGAACAAGCTACGTTTGATGAAACAATCTTGATTGAATTTAATATAGATTACAATAATGACCTTAAAGAAGACTTAGTGATCCAAGCCATAAAACGTGGTGATTCTATGTATTTCTTCGGTCCTTCGGCTCCAGCATTTAGCGGTATGGAAGGAACTAAAAGTACTATTGCCACATCGGCGCCAAATAGTGTGAAAATTTCTACTACAGACGATTTTCAAATAGCAGAAAAAAACGGGATGAAATTTTTTGCGGGACCTCGTGAAGATCCTTTTTTCTTTGATTTTAATCAGTACAACGCCATACTTGCAGGCAGTGCATCAGGTTTTGAAAACCCAGGCGAAGATACTTTTGCAGGTAAAAATGTTTTGAGTGTTGTGGTTGAATTTCCCAAATCAATGCTACCTAATGGAACTACAGGCGTAAATCCTTTTGCCGCAAGTACTCCTATGTATAATGTATGGGTAGAAACTAAAAGAAAACAATAAAAATTGCTAATTTATAAAAACACAAAAGATGAAAACATTTAAATATATAACCCTTTTTGCTGCAATAACAACATCACTATTGTTCGTAAACTGTAAAGATGAAGACGATAACATAATTGTTAATGCTACCTGTACTGATGGAATTTTGAATGGGGACGAAACTGATATTGACTGTGGAGGAACAGCATGTTTGCCATGTGGCGAAGTGCTTGATTTCAGCGGAACTTATATTCAAGAAGACCAAATGGGTCGTCCGGGAATCAATACCGTTTTTGGAACTACAGGTTTTAAGGATGCCTTTAACGTAACCGTGCCTTCAGAAATGCAGGCTGCCTTCCAAAGTAAATTCCAAACTAACCTCCTTACATTGAATGCAGGTTATACAACAAATGCTTTAGGCTTAAATGCAGAAGTATTTACAACCGTACTTTCAAACGATGTATTATGGTTGGCGCAAAGTGGAATAACAACCTATTTCAATGGCACAGAAATACTTACTGGAAGAGCTTTGAGCGATGATGTGATAGATGTATCGTTATTATTGATCTTTGGTGGCCCAGATGGATCTGAAAATCCTGGTTTAACTAGTGATGGAGTACCAGCAAATGATGTTGCCTTTTCAAATTCCTTTCCATATATGGCTGCACCATTTTAATTTTGCAGCTTATAGACCAAAAAAAGAGAACGCTTTGTTCTCTTTTTTGGTTTAAAGCCTTTTTTAGTTAAAAGTGAAATCAATAAATATTTTAAAAAGATGAAAAAGATAATAACAATACTATTTGTTGCCGTTCTTTTTGGATGTCAAGAAAACTCCAAAAAAATAACTAACACCAAAGATTACGAACCATACTTAATTACCAGTAATACTCCTTCCAAAGATCGTCTTCAAGAAGAGTTCGAATTTTGGAAGAAAGAATTCAATAGTGATTCAACCCATTTAATGGAAATGAGCCGTTTATCAGGTATACACGCGGCAATGTTTGGAATTACGGGAGATATTTCAGAATTAAAAACTTCGGAGAAACTTATTGAGAAATCATATAGTGTTTCGGCGCGAAACAAAGATTCCTATATGCGCAGCTTAGCTCACAATTATATATCGCAACACCGCTTTAAGGAAGCACAGGTTTTGCTGGATAGCGCATACACTTTTCCAGATAATCACAAAGAAACCGAAATGATGCTTTTTGATGTGGCCATGGAACTAGGTGAATACAACCGGGCAGACACTTTTTTAGGAAAAGTCAAAGATCCAAAAGATTTCAATTATTTAATACGTTTAGCAAAATGGAGCGATCATAACGGTAATCTTGATGCAGCCATAAAATATATGGAACAGGCGAAGCAGATAGCTGAGGAACGAGACAATAAAGGATTAAGGGTTTGGATGTATAGCAATATTGGCGATTTTTACGGACATGCCGGAAGACTTCAGGATTCATACAATAGTTATTTAAAAACCTTGGCTATTGAACCAGACAATCATTATGTGAAAAAGCAACTTGCTTGGATGGTATATTCTTCAGAAAAAAACACAACAGAAGCAAATCGTATTCTAGATTCGGTAATGGTAAATCACAAAGCTCCTGATTACTATCTTCTAAAAGGAGAAATGGCAGCATTTGATGGCAATACCTCCGAAGCAAACAAAGAATATGAAAAGTTTATAAAAGCAACGGAAAACCCCGACTATGGTGGAATGTATAATGCTTACCTTATAGCTCTTTACGCAGATCGTGAGCCTCAAAAAGCGCTGAAATTAGCTGCAAGGGAAATAACAAACCGAGCTACACCGGAAACATATCAATTATTGGCATATGCCCAATTGAAAGCTGGCGACAAAGAAGCTGCGCTAAAAACAATAAAGGAATATGTGGAAGGCAAGACTTCAGAACCAAAGGCACTTTTTCATTCAGCTTTAATTTATAAAGCAAATGGAATACAGGATAAAGTGGCTTCTTTAAAAGAAGAATTGATGGATGCTACTTATGAGTTGGGTCCTTTAAAAACAAAAGAAATAGAAAATTTATAACAAAATAAAAACCAACCTTAAACTTATTACGTAAATAGTATTGAGGTTGGTTATCTATCGAGAAATTGATAGATTTTACAAAACCGGTAAAACCGGTTTTTCAGAGTTTTTTTGTTAGTTGAAGCGTCCGTCAGAAATGATGGGCGCTTTGTCTTTATTAAAAAAACCTGAACGTGAGGTCAGGTTTTAATTTTATAAAATATTTCATTTAAATAGTAATCATTCCCAACGTATATAGTTGTGAGAGGGTAGGAGTTTCACTTCCGCCTTCAGGCTCTAAGGTTATTCCAAAAGCCTCTGGAGCTGGGAAATTTATAAATTTATAGAGTCCTTCGCCCGCATTGTTTTCAGGATCGATCAAACCAACACTGGTTGGTGTTAATGGTTCCATTTTAAGCGACCATACTTGATAAACCTTTCCACGAGGTGGAGCAGGTAAACCTTTCACGTCTATGTAAGCCACATTCTCTTTTTTGTTAAAATATACCTTTGCAAAAGCTTCTGGGGCAACTGCTTGATTTCCTGGAAGTGTGTACGCTTGGTAATCTTTGGATCTTAAAATCTCAAGGGTTTTATTGTTTTCAGCAAGTTGGCTTTCAACAGTGGATTTTTCTTCCTTTAAAACTGTGTTTTCAGTGGTAGTTATTTGCAATGAATTGTTTAATTCGTTGGTTTGCTTCAACATCCACATAATTCCGCCCATAAACAGGATGGCAGCGGCCCAACCTGTAATTGCTGGCCAATTAAGAGATCTTACTTTACTGTCACCTATATCCTTCACATTTCTAATTGAATTTAAAATATAGGTCCAAGTCATTGCTTCTACTGGTGGCGCAACTGTTTCAGCTAAATGTAATAGTGACTCTTCAATTAGTTCAATTTCACGCTTTATTTCGGGATGGGTAGCAATTGCTTCTTCTACTTCCTTAGCTTCTTCTGTTGCTAATGCGCCACAGACGTAAAGCTCTAAATTTCCTGATGCTATGATTTCTTCTGGATTCATAATTTTTTTATCCTAAAACCATTACCCGCAATTCATTGATGCAAGTTCTGTTTCTTGTTTTTATTGTTCCTAAAGGTATATCTAATGTTTTTGACGCTTCTGCTTGGGTGAATCCTTTAAAATATAAAAGGTCAATTATCTTAATACAAGCAGGTTTTAATGCATCTACAAACTTTTTTAACCCAATCGCGTTGGTCGTTTTATTTAAACTATCTGAGGACGATAATATATCTACGAAGTTTGTGGTACTTAGGTTTTTTCTTGAGTTTTTAAATGCTTTGGATCGTGTTTCGTCTATGGCGGTATTTCGTGCGATATTCAAAAGCCACGTAAAAAAACGACCTTTTGTGACGGAATAGGAAGATGCATTGTTCCAGACTTTTATAAAAACATCTTGTAATAATTCTTCTGCAGAGTTTTCATCCAAAACGATGCTATAAATAATTCCATAAATGGCTTCGCTATATAGAGTGTACAATCGAGAAAAGGCTTTTTCGTCTCCGCTTTGCATCGCTATAATAAGATCGTTGGGTTGTTCCATAGAACTTTTTTTTGAAAGTAAAAGTAATGAAATTAATACTTTGGTATTTATAGTTTTTCTGATTGTTCAATTAAAATCAGAAATATTCTTAAAATATATATGTTAAATTTCCATTTGTATTTTAAGAAAAAGTTGTGAAAAATAATTTTTTTGATAGCTTTACAAAAACTTAATCTGCTTAAAACTAATATTAATCCAAACAAATCAAAAATGAAAAAAATTACCCGGAGTTTCTTCCTGGCAATTATGTTAGTGTTTTCGGGCACAATGATTGCGCAAAATTTTTCAGGAGTAATCAACAAACAGTTGAATCATTTTCTGGAGCAAAATGAACTATTGCCACAAGATACACAATGGCAAATAACAAGTGAATCCGTTAGTAGAAATAGTGGAGTTCAACATGTATATTTCAGACAATTACTTAACGGAATAGAAATTTATGGAACTGAATCAGGTATTCATACCCTAGCGAACGGGAATGTAATTTCGGAAGACAATAAGTTCATAAAAAGTACTGCTGAAAAACGTTTGGGTTCTGCACAACCAGGACTTACAGCGGTACAGGCAGTTCAAGCTGCGGCTATGCAACTGGGTTATTCCATTAATGGTTCCTTGTCTGTATTAGAAGGTTCCAGAGGTGTTGCAAAGGAAACATTACTTAGTGATGGCGGAATTTCTTTGAGCCCAATTCCTGCTAAATTGATGTATGCCCTTACAGAAACTGGTCAATTGGTTCTATGCTGGGATATTTCAATTCAGGAAAAAAGCCAGCAAGACTGGTGGAGCTTAAGAGTTAATGCAACTACAGGCGAGATTGTAAACAGAGCGAACTGGATGGTTAGTTGTACAATGCATCACGATCACAGTAATGACGTAAATGAGATGGATTTCAATGCCAACTTATATGATATTCCAAATTATGATGAGATTATAGCTAACGCTCCCGCTGCATGTACAGAATGTTACGAAGTAATTGCACTTCCTCTTGAAAGCCCATATTATGGAGCACGAACTATTGAGGTTCAACCTGCAGACCCAACAGCTTCACCTTTTGGATGGCATGATACCAATGGCGTTGCTGGTGCAGAATTTACTACGACACGTGGAAACAATGCAAACGCTTACGAAGATGGAAACAACCCAGGTTACCAACCAAATGCTGGTTCAAACTTGGAATTTACTGGTTATCCTTTCAGTCAAATTTATACCAATGCAAACCAATATGAGGATGCTGCAATAACCAACCTTTTCTATATGAATAATGTTTTCCACGACATTATGTATCAATATGGTTTTGATGAGGTGAGTGGTAACTTTCAAGAAAATAATTATGGAAACGGAGGTAACGGAAGTGACTCTGTAAATGCAGAAGCTCAAGACGGCTCAGGTTCTTGTAACGCTAACTTTGGGACTCCTCCAGATGGTAGTAACCCAACAATGCAAATGTATATTTGTAACGATAAAGACGGTGATTTTGATAATTTAGTTATTTTACACGAATATGGGCATGGTATATCAAACCGTTTAACTGGTGGTCCAGCTGCTTCAGGATGTTTAAGCAATCAAGAGCAGATGGGAGAAGGATGGAGTGACTTTTTTGGAGTGTTACTGACAATTGAGCCTGGTGATGCAGGAACAGATGCACGTGCCGTAGGAACCTATCTTTTTGGTCAAGGCCAAGGCGGTGGCGGAATTCGGGATTATCCATACAGTACAGATATGGGCGTGAATCCACAGACATACGATTTTATTAAGACAGCAGCCGTACCTCATGGTGTTGGCTCGGTTTGGTCACAAATGCTTTGGGAAGTAACCTGGGCGTTGATAGACGAACACGGTTTCGATCCAAATCCATACAATTTTACAGGTAATGTTAACCAAGATGCCGGAAACATTCAAGCCTTGGCATTGGTTACTGAAGGGATGAAGCTTCAGCCTTGTAGCCCTGGTTTTGTAGATGGTCGTGATGCAATTTTTGCTGCAGACCAAGCTCTTTATGGAGGTGCAAACGAATGTTTGCTTTGGGATGCTTTTGCAAAAAGAGGGTTAGGCTTTAGCGCTTCTCAGGGATCTTCAAATAGTAGAAGTGACGGAACGCAAGCTTTTGATACTCCTTCACAACTGGCTTCATTATCTGTTTTAGAAGAAGTTTGTGCTACATCTGGCGTACAGACTGGTTTAACTGGAGGAACTCCAAACGGTGGTACGTATAGTGGCCCAGGAGTTACAGATGATGGTAACGGGTCTTCTTTTACATTTGATCCTGCTGTAGCTGGTGTGGGTGTGCATACTATTACTTATGATGTACCGTCAGGACCATGTTCTGTAGCATCATCTGCTACAGATACTATTGAAGTATTGGCAGTACCAGCTGGCCCTACAACTACAGGAGCATCAGATTTCTGTGTTGGTGATCCAGTAACCGTTACAGCTACGCTAAACGACCCTAATAATGTTATCAGATGGTTTGATGCTCAAACAGGAGGTAATTTCCTTTTTGAAGGCACATCTTACACGTTTACTCCAACAGGAACCACAGACGTATATGCTCAGGAAAGTGCTCCTGGACCATTGTCGCAGTTGGTTATTTCAGAAATTAATTTAGAAACTCCTGACAGATTTGAAATTCAAAATGTTGGTATTGCTACAGATTATACTGGATATAAAGTTGCAGTAAGTGATACTCCTTATGCTGATATTAATGCTGTAAACACAATAGTTAAGACACTTGGAAATATGGCGGCAAACTCTGTTGTTGATTATAACGATGATAGTGGTGCTGGATATTGGGGAAATAATTTATTCTGGGATAACGCTGGAACAGGTTGGATTTTGATTATAGACCCTAGTGGAGACGTAGTTGATTCTGTATTCTGGAATTTTAGTGCTGGCGAAATTGCTGGTTTTAATGTTACAATTTCTGGTTTTAATGTTACCGCAGCTGATCTTGATTGGACTGGCGTTGGAGCTTCTTTAACAACAGATTGTTCTTCAGGCTCTTTTAGAAGAGTTGGTGATACAGACTCTGCGGCAGACTGGTCTGGTACTTGTGAAACAGCAGATTTCGGTACACCAAACAGCGATATTAATTTAGGCGCTTCAGGTTGCCCCGGCGAACGCACACTCACTGAAGTTATTGCAGAAACTGAAAACCCTGTAATTACTTGCCCAGCTGATGTTACTGTTTCCATACCTACTGGACAGCAATATACATTGCCAGATTATACTGGCGATGCATCTGCAACAGACAACTGTAACCCAGACCCTGTTATTACACAAGCTCCACCAGCAGGAACTATGGTTGGCGTAGGTGTTACAACTATGACAATGACTGCAACTGATGCTGCAGGTAATGAAG
Source organism: uncultured Flavobacteriaceae bacterium (assembly GCA_963789545.1). GTDB lineage: Bacteria > Bacteroidota > Bacteroidia > Flavobacteriales > Flavobacteriaceae > Aequorivita. Next base: position 113,071 of record CAWBKZ010000006.1, read on the forward strand.
ATACCTGTACTTTTACAGTTACTGTTGATAATTTGGTTGGTATAGGTGAAAATGAATTTGCCAATAACTTGATTCTTTATCCCAACCCAACTACTGGTGAGATTACGCTGAAAAACCATACAACAGCTCAATTGAGTAACATAGTAATTACTGATGTGAAAGGTAGAATCATTAAAAACATAGATCTTTCTGAAGCTGGTGTTGAAACCAATTTCTCATTGGATGACCTTGCTACAGGAATGTACTTTGTGAAAATAAATGCTGAAAACACAAGCGTTGTAAAACGTATTGTGAAGTTATAATAAATTAAATTTCAATTTTTAAACCCACGTCAATTTCTTTGGCGTGGGTTTTTTTAAACCCGCTATTTCAATAACTTTGGCAGATGAAAAAAATTTTGTGTTTTGCGGGCAGTAACAGTAGTAAATCCATCAACCATAAATTAGTAGATTTTGCGGCCAAGCAAATTGTTGGTCACAGAGTTGAGGTTATTAAATTAACAAACTATAATCTTCCAATGTTTGGTGAAGATATTGAACGTGAAAAGGGCTATTCCGTAGATTTGAAAATGCTTTATAACAAAATTAAAGAAGCTGATGCATTCGTAATTTCTGTAAACGAACATAACGGAACGGTTTCAACATATTTTAAAAACACTTTGGATTGGCTTTCTAGACTGGATTATGGTTTTCTCAAAGAAAAGAAAATATTGTTAATGAGCACTTCCAATGGAAAACGTGGTGCTGCTTCCGCTTTAGAATACACTAAAAAAGTGCTTCCCAGATTTGGAGCTACTGTAGTTGAAAGCTTCAGTTTTCCTTCCTATTCAGAGAACTTTTCTGAAGAAACACAATCCATTTCCAATGAAGTTTTACTCATGGGTTTTACAGATGTTATTCAAAATTTCGTGCATCAAATTGAACAATAATGCGCACCCAAAAGAAATATCCCTTTTCTTTAACTGAAGATTCTAAAAACCGATTGCTCCAGTGGGCACAGCAGTTTGAAGAAGTTATATGGCTGGACAGCAATAATTATTCGCAAACACATGAAACCTATCAAGCTATTCTTGCTGTAGATGCTTTTACGGCTCTTAAAACCGATTCCCAAAATGCTTTTGATAAGCTGAAGGAATATCAAACTTCTGCAGCGGACTGGATTTTTGGATATCTTTCCTATGATCTTAAAAATGATGTTGAAAAACTTCATTCCAATAATCTAGATGGTCTAGATTTTCCCGATCTGTATTTTTTTCAGCCAAAAAAAATCTTTCTTTTTTCCGAAAGTAACGTTGAATTGCATTATGTGAATATGGTCGCCGATGAAATTGAAGAAGATTTCAACGCTATTTCTCAAATTATCCAGCAACCCGCGGAATCCGAAATCCCCAAAGCTATAAATATAAGTATTCGAACCTCGAAAGAAAGTTATATTCAGAAGGTAGAAGAGGTGCTTGAGCATATTAAACGTGGAGATATTTATGAAGTGAATATCTGTCAGGAATTTTATTCCGAAGATGCTAAAATCAACCCTCTAAAAACATTCCTTCAGCTTAATAAAATTTCAAGACCACCATTTTCAGTTTTTCTTAAGCTGAATGAAATTTTTGCCCTTTCAGCTTCCCCGGAACGTTATCTAAAAAGAACAGGAACCTCAATTGTTTCCCAACCTATAAAAGGAACAGCAAAGCGTCTAAAAAATAAAGAAGAAGATTTAAAAATGGCGCAACAATTGGCCAATGACCCCAAAGAGCGTAGCGAAAATATAATGATTACAGATTTGGTGCGCAACGACCTTTCCCGGATTGCTGAAAAAGGAAGTGTTTCCGTTGATGAACTTTGCACAATTTATACTTTTGAACAAGTGCATCAGATGATTTCCACAGTCACTTGTAGCGTTGCGCAAACTACTTCCAGCGTTGAGATTTTAAGAAACACCTTCCCAATGGGCAGTATGACTGGTGCTCCAAAAATTTCGGCTATGCAAATTATTGAAGAGACGGAAGATGCAAAACGGGGTTTATACAGCGGAGCTATCGGCTATTTTTCTCCGGGGGGAGATTTTGATTTCAATGTTGTTATCAGAAGTATTCTCTATAATTCCTCAAAAAAATATGTAAGTTTTTCTGTTGGAGGTGCCATTACAATAAACTCCGTACCCGTAAAGGAATACGAAGAATGTTTATTGAAAGCAAAGGCTATGCGCAAGGCTTTGAATAACCCTTTATGAGTTCCGAGACTTATAAAGTCTATTTATTAGCTTTTAAGCTTATAAAACATATTTATTAGTGTTTAAGCTAATAAATTTATATATTTGAATAAATTCTAAAGAAATGAACTATTCGGTTATATCAGGAGATATTGTTTCATCAACTGGTTTGCACGTCCAAGACCGCAAATTTGTTGAAGAGAATCTACACACCATGCTCCATAGTTTGAAGGAGGAGTTCAATGTGTATGGCCGTATTATAAAAGGCGACTATTTAGAGTGTGTGGTTCCAAATGCCGCAGACGGATTGCAAGTTGCGTTAGCCATAAAAAGTTTTGTGAAGGCAATTCCAATTCAAGCGAAGACCTATAAAAGTGAGGACAATAGGATAAAACAATTTAAAACCCACGGAATAAGGCTTGCTATTGGTTATGGCGAATTGAGCCGTTACAAACCCGAAGAAGGAGTTATCGATGGCGAGGCCATTTATCTTTCGGGTCGTGAAATAAGTGGTGAAACTACGTACAACAAAGAACGTATTGTTATAAAAAACACCTTATTTTTTGCTTCAAAAGACGAAAAATTAAATAAAATTTTTCAACCATTATTGGCACTATTGGATGTTTTGCTAAGTAAGGCAACTTCCAGACAATGCGAAGTAGTGTACCTAAAACTAATGAATAACCAAGAGGAAGAAATAGCCAGACGCCTTGGTATTGGGCAATCTGCTGTCAACCAGCATTCTACCAGTGTCGGTTGGAATGCCATTGATGAAGCGGTAAACTATTTTAAAATGGTAATTTCAAACTAAAGACTATGGGACTAAAAGAATTACTGTTGCTTCAATTTATTGCACATCTGTGTTTGGATTACTTTTTTCAAACAGATAAATTGGCTAACCAGAAAAATTCAATTGGTTTTAAAAGTTCCTTTTTGTATTGGCACGGTTTGGCATGCTTTGCATTAGCGTGGCTGTTTTCTTTACAACTAAGTTTTATTTTGGGTGCAGCAATAATCGCAATTACCCATTTTTTGATAGATGGCTTTAAGCGTCATCTAAACAGTAGCAGCTATTTTGGGCGTTATGCTTTTTTTATAGACCAGGGTGTACATTTGGCCATTCTAACATTGGTAGTGGTCTTATTTAACAAATGGTACGGTATCATTCCTTCAATCGAGGTTTCAATAAATTTTAAGTATTTACTTATAATTACCGGGTATTTGGTATGTTTAAAACCAGCAAACATTTTTATAAGAGAAGTGTTCAAGGCAACTGAAATTCAGGTTAGCAGCGACAATGAAATGCCAAACGCCGGAAAAGTAATAGGCGTTTTGGAGCGTATTTTAACTCTCACATTCATCATAGTTTTACAATATTCAGCGGTTGGATTTTTAATTGCTGCAAAATCTATTCTTCGCTATGGAAATAACGAAACCCTAAAAACAGAATACGTGCTTATTGGAACAATGCTAAGCTTCGGAATAGCTGTTATTGCTGGAATAATCATAAATTTTTTCTAAATTTTTAATTTGCTTAATAAATTCAAAGAAAATATTGAAACCAATTTTTCTTCTTTAAAAGAAAAAAAACTGCTCATTGCCTGTAGCGGTGGCTTGGACAGTGTGGTGTTAACATATTTGATGAACGAATTAAATTATGAAATCGCTTTGGCGCACTGCAATTTTTCACTGCGCGAAAAGGAAAGCGATGGTGATGAAATGTTTGTAATCGGTTTGGCAAAAAAATTAGAAATACCCGTTTTTGCTGAAACTTTTGACACAAAAAAATTTGCCGAAGAACATAAAATTTCAACCCAAATGGCGGCGCGTGAACTGCGCTATACTTGGTTTGCCGAAATTTTAAAGGATTTTAAATACGATTATCTTTTAACAGCCCATCATTTGGATGACGATTTGGAAACTTTTTTCATAAATCTTTCGAGGGGAACTGGTCTGAATGGACTTACGGGAATTCCGAAGGAAAATAACAGAACTATCAGACCTCTTTTGAATTTTTCACGAGAAGAAATTCTGCAATATGCCAAAAAAAACAATCTGAAATGGCGCGAAGATAGCAGTAACAAAAAAACAGACTATCTTAGGAATAAGTTGCGCTTGGAAGTTTTGCCACATTTTAAGAAAACCAATGAATCGGTTCTGAAAAACTTTCAAAAAGTACAGGAGAACCTGCAAGCTTCACAAAACCTTATAGAAGATTATATGGCTTTGGTTTATAATCTGGTTGTTACCGAAGCTTCGGATTCATATAAAATCAACATCAAAAAAATCAAAGAACTACCACATACCGAAGCATTGCTTTATGAGCTTTTGAACAGTTTTGGGTTTACGGAATGGGACGATGTTTCAAACTTATTAGATGCACAAACAGGCAAACAGCTCTTTTCAAAAACACACCGGCTTTTGAAGAATCGAGAGGAATTAGTACTTACGGAAATTAATTCGAAAAAAACAAATAAAGAATTTTTGGTATCTGAAGAAGGAATTACTTCGCCAATCAGTTTGAAAATTGAGCCATCAAAATACATCGGCGAAACCGAGAAAAATTTAATTTATGTTGCTGCTGAAAAATTAAATTTTCCTTTAAAACTAAGAAAGTGGAAGAGGGGTGATAATTTTCAACCTTTTGGAATGAAAGGAAAAAAGAAGTTGAGTAAATTTTTCAAAGACGAAAAAATTCCTTTAAACGAAAAAGAAAAAATCTGGCTGCTTTTAAGTGACGAAAAAATAGTTTGGGTAATTGGCCATCGAATGGACGACCGTTTCAAAGTTACTAAAAACACAAAAAGAATATTGAAGATAACTTTTTGGAATTGAATGTATAAAAAAAAGAATCCCGACAAATTGACGAGATTCTTTCACAAACCTAACTTAGTAAATTTTAAATAGCACTAAGAATATTTTCTATCCCCACAAAAAATATTTCTTTGTGCATTATCCACTAATTCTATACCTCAAATATAAGTCAGGAAGTTCGTCAATACTATACGTATATACACGTATTTTTTTGTGATTAATATCATTTTGATTATTTATACATTAATAATAAATTTCAGATTATGAATAAACTAAAAAAAATTGGAGTTTTGACCAGCGGTGGGGACGCTCCTGGAATGAACGCAGCCATTCGTGCAGTGGTTAGGTCTTGCACTTATCATAATCTTGAAAGTGTGGGTGTCTACCGCGGTTTCCAAGGATTGATAGAAGGAGACTTTAGGGAACTTGACGCTCGGTCTGTGAAAAATATAATCAATCGAGGCGGTACATTCCTAAAATCTGCCCGCTCTAAAGACTTTAGGACTGAGGATGGTAGAAAGAAAGCGTTCGAAAATCTTAAAAATGAAAGTATTGATGCCTTGGTTGTTATTGGAGGCGACGGTACTTTTGCAGGAGCATCAGTATTTTTTAAAGAATTTAATTTTCCCATAGTCGGCTTACCTGGAACCATTGACAATGACATCAATGGAACAGATTATACTATAGGTTACGATACTGCTTTGAATACGGTTGTTGAAGCGATTGATAAAATTCGTGATACCGCCAATTCGCACAATCGTCTTTTTTTAGTGGAAGTAATGGGCCGTGATGCGGGCGATATTGCATTAAATGCTGGTATCGGGGCAGGAGCAGAGGAAATTCTGATCCCCGAACAAAATATGGGTCGAGAACGTTTGTTGGAATCATTAACACGAAGCAAAAAAACAGGAAAAACATCAAGTATAGTTGTTGTTTCCGAAGGAGACCAAATTGGCAAAAACATTTTCGCCCTTGCCCAATATATTGAAGAAAACTTAAAAGAATATGAAGTAAGGGTTACTGTGCTCGGTCACATTCAGCGTGGTGGTTCACCCAGTTGTTACGATCGCGTATTGGCAAGTCGTTTGGGTGTGGGTGCCATTGATGCCCTTTTGCGTGGCGAAACCAATGTAATGATTGGCATAGTACACAATAAAGTAGTTTCGGTGCCTTTTTCGGAAGCAATAAAGGGGAGTAATGAAATTGACGAAGAATTGATTCGTGTAGCAGATATCATTTCTATTTAATATAAAAAAAAATTAAAATTTATAAATGAAAACGAAAATTGGAATTAACGGCTTTGGCCGAATAGGAAGAATAGCATTCAGAATAGCCTCACAGCGAGATGATATGGAAATAGTTGCGGTTAATGATCTGCTGGACGTTGATCATCTTGCATATTTGTTGGAATATGATTCCGTACACGGAAGGTATCCTGGCAAGGTTGAAGTGAAGGGAGGAAGTTTAATTGTTGACGAAAAAAAAATACGGGTAACTTCTGAAAAAAATCCCGAAAATTTAAAATGGGACGAAGTTGGCGCAACTATTATTATCGATTGTACAGGAATCTTCAAAGAGATTGATTCAGCTTCGGCACACTTGAAAGCTGGTGCTAAAAAAGTAATTATTTCAGCACCTTCAAAAACTGCTCCCATGTTTGTTATGGGGGTTAACCATAAAGAAATAAAAACAACAGACACAATAATTTCAAACGCGTCGTGCACTACAAATTGTTTAGCCCCAATGGCAAAAATAATTAATGATAAATATGGTATTGTTGAAGCATTAATGACCACGGTTCATTCCGTAACAGCCTCACAGTCCACTGTGGACCAACCATCAAGAAAGAATTATCGTATGGGTAGAAGTGCGTTGAGCAATATTATTCCTACTAGCACAGGTGCTGCCGTTGCCGTTACTAAAGTGATTCCAGAACTGAAAGGTAAATTAACTGGAATGGCTTTCCGAGTTCCAACCACAGATGTTTCGGTAGTAGATTTGACAGTTCGTACTAAAAAACCTGCTACTTACGATGAAATAAAAACACTTTTCAAAAAAGCTTCAGAAGACAATTATAAAGGAATCGTAAACTATACTGAAGACGAAGTAGTTTCCCAAGATTTCGTTTCAGACCCACACATTTGCACATTTGACGCCAATGCTGGTATTGCCCTTAATGATAATTTCTTTAAGTTAGTGGCTTGGTATGATAACGAATTCGGCTACTCTGCAAAACTGGTCGATCTAGCTGCTTACGTTTCAACTCTATAAATTATGACCTTAATAACCGATGGTGGTTCTACAAAGTGTGATTGGGTGTTGCTGGACAATTCTGGCAACATCATTTTTAAAACCACTACATTAGGGTTAAACCCAACTGTTGTTCCAAAAGAAGAATTATTCCTTCGCATTTCATCAAATGAAAATTTGAAAAACGTTTTTAATAGTGTAATAACGCTAGATTTTTATGGCGCGGGTTGTGGAACGGCAACTCCACGCGCTATATTAAAAGAAGTTTTGAAAGAATTATTTTCAAAAGCAAAAGTGAGCGTTTCGGAAGATATGGCAGCCGCAGTTTTTGCAGCTACTACGGAACCGGGAATCGTTTGTATTTTAGGTACTGGCAGCAACAGTTGCTATTTTGATGGAAAAGAAATTCATGCACCAATTCCAGCGTTAGGATTTATTTTGATGGATGAAGCCAGCGGAAACTATTTCGGAAAAAGATTGATTCGTGATTATTACTATCACCGAATGCCTGAGGAAATAGCTGATGAATTCGAAAAAAAATTCAATTTGGAGGCTGACGATATAAAAATGAATTTATACAAAAAACCAAATCCAAATGCATATTTGGCGACTTTTGCGCAATTCATATTTACACAGAAAGAAATAAACCCATACTTTTATGCGCTGATAAAAGAAGGCATTTCAAATTTTATTGAGTGCAGAATTCTTTGTTATGAAAAAGCACACGAAGTTCCGGTTCATTTTATTGGCTCCATTGCGCATTTTTCTGAAGAAATAATAAAAGAATGTTTTACAGAACACAATCTTAAACTTGGAAATATCGTTCAACGTCCCATAGATGGATTGATTGATTACTATAAAAAAAGAATTCCAAAACCGTAATTCAAAAATGTCTTTACCCGCAATAAATCCTACAAAAACCAAAGCTTGGAAAGCACTTGAAAAACATTTTCAAGAAATTAAAACACAGGAGAAACAGGATATTTTTTCAAAGGATTCTGGCCTTGCAGACCGTTTTATGATAGAATGGATGGATTTCTATTTAGATTATTCAAAAAACCGAATTACCGAAGAAACCATTTCCCTTTTATTAAATCTTGCGGAAGAAGTGAAGTTGAAAGAAGCGATTATTCAGCAATTTTCAGGAAAAAAAATAAATAAAACTGAAAACAGGGAAGTGCTTCATACTGCCTTGCGCGATTTTAAAAATATGAAACCGGAAGTAAATGCTAATCTTAAAAAAATGAAGCATTTTTCCGAAGAGATAATTAATGGTTCACATAAAGGATTTACTGGAAAACCCATTACCGATGTAGTTAATATAGGCATAGGTGGTAGTCATTTAGGGCCCGAAATGGTTACAGAAGCACTTCATTTTTATAAAAATCAATTAAAAATTCACTTCATTGCAAATATTGATGGCGATGATGTAGCTGAGAAACTCAAAATTTTAAATCCTGAAACAACGCTTTTCATCATAGTTTCCAAGAGTTTTACTACACAGGAAACCATTGCAAATGCTTTGCTTGTAAGAAATTGGTTCTTGGAAAAAGGAAACGAGGAAGATATTCAAAAACACTTTGTAGCTGTTTCGGCAAATGAAAATGCAGCGAAGAAATTTGGTATTTCAGAAATGAATATCTTTCCCATGCAAGATTGGGTTGGTGGTAGATTTTCACTTTGGAGTTCCGTGGGGCTTTCCATTTGCTGCGCAATTGGTTTTAAGAATTTCGAGGAATTGCTGGAAGGTGCTTTTGAAATGGACAATCATTTTAAACAAGAAGATTTTGAAAATAATATTCCTGTTGTACTTGCCTTAATTTCAATTTGGTACAATAATTTTTTTAAAGCGGAAAGTGAAGCGGTGGTTGCATATTCACAATATCTGCACAAATTGGTTCCGTACCTTCAGCAAGCTGTGATGGAAAGTAATGGGAAAAGTGTGGACAGAAAGGGTGAAAAAGTAGATTACCAAACTGGAACGATTGTTTGGGGAAATGTAGGCAGTAACTCTCAGCATGCCTATTTTCAGCTTTTGCATCAAGGAACAAAATTGATTCCGACAGATTTTATAGGTTTTAGCCAGCCATTGCAAGGCAATGTTGAAAACCATACTATTTTAATGGCTAATTTTTTCGCCCAAACTGAAGCACTTTGGGAAGGAACGCATAAAGAGAAGATTGAAAATCCATTCAAATTTTTCGAAGGATGTAAACCTTCCAATTCAATTTTAATAAAAAAATTGACCCCGAAAAATCTGGGAAGCCTTATTGCCATTTATGAACACAAGCTTTTTGTGCAAGGAATCATCTGGAATATTTTTAGCTACGATCAATGGGGAGTTGAGCTGGGAAAAACAGTTGCAAAAGAAACTTTAAACGCCATTGAAGTAAAGAATTCTTCTACAATTGAAAATTCGTCAACAAAAAATCTTTTGTTTCAATTTTTTAAGAATCAGCAATAAAAACTACATACCCCAAACCCTAACTACAAACATTTTTAGTATCTTTCAAGTGTAAACTCCCCGTTTATATTAATTAATTTATGCTTACAAAAGTTTATGGAAGCGCTGTCTTTGGCGTTGAGGCTACCACAATTACTGTTGAAGTGAATGTAGATAAAGGGGTAGGGTACCATCTGGTTGGTCTACCTGATAATGCCATTCGCGAAAGCAATTTCCGCATTGCTGCAGCTCTTCAGAATAATGGTTACAGAATTCCTGGGAAAAAACTGATTCTCAATATGTCTCCAGCAGACCTTCGGAAGGAAGGTTCTGCATATGATCTTACTTTAGCAATGGGAATTCTCATTGCAACGGAACAGATTAAAGAACAAAACCCGCTTTCGGAATATATAATTATGGGAGAACTTTCACTTGATGGAAATCTTCAACCCATTCGTGGTGCGTTGCCTATATCTTTAAAAGCCAAAGATGAAGGATTTAAAGGCTTTATTCTTCCGAAGCAGAATGCGAAAGAAGCAGCTATTGTTGAAGGCATTGAAGTTTTTGGAATAGAGAATATTAAAGAAGTAATAGATTTTTTTAACGAAAACATTCCCCTTGAAAAAACCGAAGTGGATATGGAAGCGGAATTCTATGACCATTTGGAACATCCCGAATTTGATTTTGCAGATGTGAAAGGACAAGAATCCATAAAGCGCTGTATGGAAATTGCAGCTGCTGGCGGACACAACATTATTTTGATTGGGCCACCGGGTTCTGGAAAAACGATGTTGGCAAAAAGATTGCCGAGCATCTTACCACCCATGACTTTGCAGGAAAGTCTTGAAACTACAAAGATACACAGCGTTGCCGGTCGCACTATGGAGAAAGGAGGAATTATGACTTCTCGACCTTTCCGAAGTCCACATCACACAATTTCTGATGTGGCACTTGTCGGCGGCGGACAATATCCACAACCAGGTGAAATAAGTTTGGCTCACAACGGCGTTTTGTTTTTAGACGAATTACCAGAATTTAAACGTGGAGTTTTGGAAGTAATGCGCCAACCTTTGGAAGATCGAGATGTTACAATATCTCGGGCAAAATTTACGGTTACCTATCCATCGAGTTTTATGCTCGTGGCGAGTATGAACCCAAGTCCGGGTGGTTATTTTAACGATCCGGACGCACCTGTAATGTCTTCGCCTGCAGAAATGCAACGATATTTAAGTAAAATTTCAGGACCGCTTTTGGATCGGATCGATATTCACATAGAAGTAACGCCAGTTCCTTTTGAAAAACTGAGTGACGAACGGCGTGGCGAATCCAGTATTGTTATTCGGGAACGGGTTACAAAATCTAGAAAAATACAATCGGAACGTTTTAAAGAGTTCGAAAATATACACTACAACGCCCAAATGGGTGTGAAGCAAATACGTCAGTTCTGCAAATTGGATGAAGCATCGTTGCAACTTTTAAAAACAGCAATGGAGCGCTTGAATCTTTCTGCCCGTGCGTATGATAGAATTTTAAAAGTCGCAAGAACTATTGCCGATTTAGAAGCTTCAGAAGAAATAAACGGCAACCACATTTCCGAAGCCATTCAATATAGAAGTTTGGATCGGGATGGGTGGTTTGGGTGATTGTCTAGACTATTTTATTAGAAGAAATTCTCATATTCTTCATCCCTTGAAGCCGCTTCACGGTTTTTCACCCTTAAATGGGTTTTATCAATGGTTTTACTTCGATAACCCAATAAGTGCAAGAAGTTTTTTGTAAAAAAACGGGCAATTTTTAAATTAACAACCAATTCTTCTTTTTTTGAGGAAGCCCAAGACACTCCTGGAAGTATAGGCAATAGGCGATCAAAATGAATTTTTCTAAGTAGCGCAGAAATATTTAAAAATATTTTAGGGATTATTCGAACCATAAAAAAACCATCATTTCCCTTTCCTTGATATAAGGGCATAAAGATGCGGCAGTTTTGTTGGGCAATTACGGTTTTTCCATTACTCAGTGCTAAATGCTGTCCTTTCGTTATTTTTTGGAAATTTTTAAACCCAACATTCATTGAAAATTTTTCAAGGGGTTTGATTTCATACTTTTTAAAAATCTCATAAAAAGCTTGTAATCCTTTTGTGTTATTATATAAGTGGTTGTACCACTTTTCAGCGTCTATTTCTTCTTTTGGAATGCTTCCGCAGAAAACCAGTGATAAATAAATAAAGGCCATATGATTTTCGATTGCAGCTGGATCTTCATGCTGCCCACCTTCAAAGCCAAAAGCTATATAGCCCAGTTCATTTGTATAGCTAAGCAGGGCTCCCTCTAAAAATTCCTCAATCCCGAGAATTATAGGTACTGGGTATTGGGAAGTATATTTTCTATTTAAGAGGCTGTCGTTAACGGTTATAAACGGTACTGTTAGGCTGGAAGTGGTATGCAGATCAAAAAAATAAAATGGCCCCTTCTCAACTTTAAGTATATTTTTTATGGTTAGGTAAATATCCTTTAGCTCTTTAAATTCAGTGTTAACAGGGCTATATGATTCATTTTCAATGTTTTTGATATTTTCTTTTGTCCATAATCTGTTTAAATCATATTCTAGAAATCTGATTCCTTTCTGAAGTGCTGGAAGATTACCACCTATAGCGTACAGATTTCCTTTGAAATTATCTTTTTTTACATATAAGGCTTTTAGCACCTTTTTCAACGCCATTACTCCTGCAGGTTCATTACCATGGATACCACCAATAAAGAGGAGGGTGGGGCCTTCAGCCGTTCCTTTTATATGGCCTATAATTCTATTACTAATGGTTATATCAGAAACTTTATTCATTATCAAAACCAATCACGTCTTCAATGGTTATAATTCCTACCAGATCTTTATTTTCTACTACTGGCAAGCAGCCTATGGTATTCTTTTTCATTGTTCTGATGGCTTCCGTTATCTGCGTTTCGGATGTTGTGACAATTACATTTTTTTGCATAATGTCTTTTACTTTAAGTTTTGAATAATCATCTTCATGATTCAGAAATTTTTGGGTATGTGTCCAAGTGAGTAAACCGGTCAGTTTCCCAGATCCATTTTCTACAGGCATATGGTGAATTTTTTTCCATTGCATTAGGTGGATTGCTAAATTTGCCAAATCTTGTTCTTGAACGGTATAAAGTTCGGTGGTCATAATATGACCGACAAGATGTGCTTCTTGTTTAAGAATGCCTTCTTTTTTTATTGAAGGCCAAGAATGGACGGGAATATTTTTTTTCTGGTTTTTGTACATTGCTCTAGTAATAAGGCGCAGTGCATTATCTTTTCGTATGTGATTTTTTAGAAAACGATAATTTTTTATTATCCATTCAGAACCAGTCTGACCTTTCAATCTATCTTCAATGATGCCTAGAAGTTTTAATCTATCCGCATCATTAATTCTAGCTTTTTTTAAACCTTCATGTGCGATTGGGAGTAATTCTGTACGCATTAGATCGGTCGCAGAAGTAGGTTTTCCTTTCCATAAAAGTATAGACTCATGCCCTGTTCTTGCAGCTTTTATAAAGTTTGATTTTGCATCCCGAAAATCCATGACCTTTGGCATATCGTCAAATTCGGTAGGACGTCCAATCATAAGGCCCACCCACAAGGCAAAGTTTGCCATTTCGTCAAGGGTTGATGGCCCAGAAGGTATATATCTGTTCTCTATCCGCACGTGTGCTTTTCCACCACCCACCCCATAGCAAGGTCTATTCCATCTGTAAACAGTACCATTATGCAAATTAAGGGCGTGAAGTTTTGGTATTCGACCGTTTTTTAATTCAGTTAGGGAATCATCCAGTATTTCTTTTGTGAGTATTATTTTATGTTGTGCTATATCGTCTTTAAAAATTTCGGCAATGGATCCCGATTCCCATTTTTTTCCAAATTTTACCCGCGGTTCTTTATCTTTTAAAACGTAAGAATGTCTTCTAATGTCTATACTTTGTTGAAAAAGTGCTATACGTGTCTCGCACCATAATTCCCGCCCTATCAATAAAGGTGAATTGGCGGTTATGGACATAATGGGGCCAGAGATTGCTTGTGCCCAATTATAACTAGATACAAAATCTTCTGGTGAAATTTGCAAATGAAGTTGGAAACTAGTGTTACAAGCTTCAAAAAGAACGGATGCGTGAGAAATTGACAACTCCTCTACACCTTTAATGTACATTCTAAAATCATCGCCTTTAGCAGATTTAAGTATATCGTTTAATGCTAAATATCTGGCTTTGGGAGTAATAAAATCTAATTCTAATTCTGCCTTGCTAATAGTAGGTAATATACCTGTTAAAACAATTTTTGAGTTAAAGTTTTCAGCTTTTTTTTTGGCTTTTTTCAAAAGTGAATTCAACTGTTCGCTAACCTCTTGAAAACAATCTTCTTTAAGTTCAACAGGGTCTAAATTAATCTCAAGATTGTATTGAGCTAGTTCGGTTGTAAAATGACCATCGTTAATTGAATCCAGTATTACCCCAGAGTTTTTTGCGGGACGCCAATTTTTATCAACTAGACAAAATTCCTGTTCGGCGCCAATACGATGGATGCCCCTTTCTATCATCTTTTTATTTAGCATTATTTCCAGTGCCTCAATATCGTTAATGAGATGCTGAATAAACTCAGATCTTATATTCTCGTTATCCAGATTTTTTACATTTTGTTCTCCCATATAGTAAAATTTAAAACATAGATTGGCACTATTTTTCAAATTTACTTAAACAGCAACATTATAAATATGATAAGTATCAACTACTTAACTTTTAGGCTACTTTCATTAAATTCAATTTAACTTATTTTTAAGATTTAAACCCACTTCCCATAGTATCTTTAAAACTTTCTAAAAAACAACTTATTATGTTTAAAAAATCCCTTAAAATTAGTGTTTTAGCCTTGACTTTAACTTCGCTAATTGTTTTTTCGTGTAAAACAAAACAAGAAGCAACTACAGAAGATAACGCCGAACTTTCAGTAGAATTTGAAAAGTACGAGCTTGAAAATGGTCTTGATGTTATTCTCCACCAAGATAAAAGCGACCCAATTGTTTCACTTGCTATTCAGTATGGTGTGGGTTCCAATCGTGAAAAGACGGGCAGAACTGGTTTTGCTCACTTGTTTGAGCATATGCTTTTTCAGGAATCTGAAAATGTGCCGCAGGACCAATTTTTCAAAACAGTTCAGGATGCCGGAGGGACGCTGAACGGTGGAACTTGGAAAGATGGAACGGTTTATTACGAAATAGTTCCAAAAAACGCAATGGAAACCATAATGTGGCTTGAAAGCGACCGAATGGGCTATTTAATAAACACAGTAACCGAATCTGCTTTTGAAAATCAGCAAGAAGTGGTTCAAAACGAAAAACGCCAACGCGTGGACAACAATCCATATGGCCATACAAGTTGGGTGATAGATAAAAATTTATACCCCGACGGCCATCCTTATAATTGGCAAGTAATTGGTGAACTAGAAGATCTTCAAAATGCAACTGTTGAAGACGTAAAGGAATTTTATGATCGTTTTTACGGCCCGAACAATGCTACTTTAGTTTTAGCTGGAGATTTTGACTCCGCCGAAGCCAAAAAAATGATTGAAAAATATTTTGGTGAAATTAAACGACGTCAGGAAGTAGAACCATTAAAGCCACAACCAGTAACGCTTTCGGAAACCAAAAGACTTTACCATGAAGATAATTTTGCCACCGCACCACAATTAAATATGGTTTGGCCAACGCTTCAGCAATATACTGAAGATGCTTACGCTTTAGACTTTTTGGGTGAAATTCTATCCCAGGGAAAAAAGGCTCCATTATATAAAGTTTTGGTTAAAGAGAAAGATCTTACAGCAAGAACTACGGCATATAATAATTCAAGTGAATTGGCTGGAGACTTCCAAATTTCAATAACTGCCAACAATGGGGTTGACTTGGATTCTATTGAAAGTGGGATTAATGAAGCATTTGAACTTTTCGAAAAAGATGGCGTTACAGACCGTGATATCGAAAGAATTAAAGCAGGCTTGGAAACACAGTTTTATAACGGAATAAGCAGTGTTTTGGGTAAATCTTTTCAACTTGCCCGATATAATGTTTTTGCGGGCGATCCAAGTTTTATTACCGAAGATATCGAAAACATTAAAAAAGTTACAAAGGAAGACGTAGTGCGTGTCTACAATAAATACATAAAAGATAAACCTTATGTAATGACCAGTTTCGTTCCAAAAGGACAACTTGAACTCATTACCGAGAATTCTGTGAAAGCAAATGTTGTTGAGGAAGAAATTAAAGAAAACGTAACTAAAACAGTTGAAAAAGAAAATGTAGAAATTGTAAAAACACCATCAAATTTTGACCGCGCTACTCCCCCAACGCAAGGGGCTTCTCCAGAACTTTCCATTCCTGAAATGTGGACTGCAAATCTTGAAAACGGTATAAAAGTTTTAGGAATTGAGCAAAACGAGATTCCAACCGTAAACTTCAGTTTGGTGATTGAAGGAGGGCATTTACTCGATGATATGCAAAAGAATGGCGTTGCCAATTTAATGAGCGATATAATGATGGAAGGCACAGCCAATAAAACTCCAGAGCAACTGGAAGAGGAGATAGATCTTTTGGGTGCCAGTATCAGAATGTACACCACTGATGAATCTATCGTAATTCGTGGAAATACGCTTACCCGTAATTTTGATAAAACAATGGATTTAGTAACCGAAATCCTTTTGGAGCCACGTTGGGACGAAGAGGAACTGGGGCGTATTAAAACCAAAACCATAAACCAAATTGAACGTTCGGATGCAAATCCAAATGTAGTTGCAAATCGTGTTTACAATAAAATTCTTTACGGCGAAGACCATATTTTCAGCTATCCAACTGTTGGAACTGTGGAATCTGTAAAATCGATAACTATCAACGATTTAAAGGAATATTACAACAAGAACTTTTCGCCGTCAATAAGCACATTCCAAGTAGTTGGAAAAATTGATAAAGACGCAGTATTAAAAGATTTGAAAGGCCTTGAAGATCGTTGGGCGGCAAAGGAGGTTACTATTCCTGAATATCCAGTTGCAAATAATCGTGATAAGGCTTCCCTCTATTTCGTGGACATACCGAACGCCAAACAATCGGTTATTAACGTAGGTTACATAGCTCTCCCGAGAACTGATTCAGATTTCTATCCAGCAGAAGTAATGAACTATAAATTGGGTGGCTCTTTCTCTGGAAATGTGAATTTAATTCTGCGTGAAGAAAAAGGATATACCTATGGTGCCCGAACTAATTTCAGTGGAAGTAAAATTCCAGGAACATTTACTGCTTCGTCAAGCGTTAGAACCAATACCACCGGTGAATCTGTTCAAATTTTCAGGGATGAAATTTCAAAATACAAAGAAGGAATTTCACCTGAAGACCTTAAATTTACTAAAAATGCGCTTATAAAGTCAAATGCCCGTCGTTTTGAAACACAAGGTTCGCTTTTGGGAATGTTACAAGAAATCAATGAGTACAACCTTCCGGCAAACTATATTGAAAAGGAAGAAGCAATTATAAAAAACATGACTCTAGAGCAGCACAAAGCACTTGCCAATAAATATCTGGATGCCTCAAAGATGGCGTATTTGGTAGTTGGCGATGCCGCTACACAGTTTGCACAGTTTAAGGATATGGGCTTTGACGAGGTAAAACTTCTCGATAAAAATGGCGAAGAAGTGAAGCTTGAGGATGTGAAGCTATAAATATTCCGTTTGGAATAAAAACCGCGAGTACCCGAATAATTTTATAAAAATTCGAGTATTCGTGGTTTTTTTATTTAATACCTTTATTTCAAATAGTTGGTAATATGAATAAATACATTTTTTTACTTTTTCCAATAATTCTTCTTTTCAGCTGCGAAAACAAAAAGGAGGAGACTATAACTATTACAAAAAAAGATGATATTTCCTTAAAAACATTCCCGAAACCCACATTTACTTTGGCAGAAGCCAACAAACTTATCGAGCTTCCGATTCATTGCGTTGGCACAGAATACCCCTATAAACCTGGTGAAACCTTGGAAAGTAAAGCAGATTTGGTAGAACCGATTCGCGTTCATCCTATCTTTTACGGGTGTTTTGATTGGCACAGTGCCGTTCACGGGTATTGGTCTATGGTTACGTTGCTAAAACAGTTTCCAGAAATGGACAAAGCCGAGGAAGTTAGAAAATTGCTTAAAGAAAAAATCACTGCCGAAAACGTAGCTATGGAGGTGGTTTATTTTGAAAAACCTATCAATAAATCTTTTGAAAGAACCTACGGCTGGGCTTGGCTCTTAAAACTTTCTGAAGAGCTCCACAACTGGGATGACCCTTTGGCTAAAGAACTGGAACAAAATCTTAAACCTTTGGCAGAAATTATTGTGCTTCGCTATAAAGAATTTCTCCCAAAACTGAATTATCCAATCCGGGTGGGAGAGCACACCAATACGGCTTTTGGGTTAACATTTGCTTATGACTATGCAGAAGCTATGGGCGATCTGGAACTGAAAGAGTTGATTGAACAGCGTGCCCGTGATTTCTATATGAATGATGAGAACTGTCCTATTAATTGGGAACCTAGCGGCTATGATTTTCTATCGCCCTGTTTGGAAGAAATTGATATTATGCGCCGTGTGCTATCGACAAAAGCAAATTATGCCGATGGGGAAGAATTTACAAATTGGCTGCATAAATTTATGCCAGAACTTGCCAATAAAAATTATCATTTAAAGGTTGGGGAAGTAACTGACAGAACTGATGGTAAATTAGTGCATTTGGACGGTTTAAACTTCAGTAGAGCATGGGTTTTTTATGGTTTGGCGAAGCAATATCCACAATTTAAACACCTCGAAAATATTGCCAATGAACATATAGCATATTCTTATCCAAATTTAGTTGGTGATAGTTATGAAGGTGGACATTGGCTAGGTAGTTTTGCCATTTATGCATTGAATACATTACATAGACAATAATATGGCCTCGGCTTAAAAGCAAGTGAGATTTTTCAATAACTTTTTATTAGCTTTTAATTTATTGTATAGTAAATACATGTTTTTTAAAACTATAGCAGCGGTTCAATAGAAAACACATCCAGTTTTGATTTTCTGAAGTTGCGGGTTCTTTTCAAAACTGCAATCCCATTTCTTGAACCAGCTTGATTCGTGTTACCTTCTATGGTTTCAATAACGTCATTACTTACGGAAATGATTATTCCAGTGTGCGTCCAATCGTATCTGGATTTTTGCAACAAGAAAAAATCACCGGGTTTCATAACTGAAGGATTGTTGCGAACACTTTGATAGCGTGTCAATAAACCTTTGTTGAGGCCTGTGGTTCCAACGGTATCACAGCTATAGGTTAGCGGCATCAAATTGCGAAAATCTTTTCCCAGAGCACTCGCAGCTTGATCTAAAATAGTTTGTGCAAACCCCATACACCAATACCATGGCGAACCATCGTGCCCATCCATATAGGCGCGAACCCAAGGGCCGCTGTTTGATTGCCCTTTTATTTCAAGTTCGAACGGCACGTTTTTTAAATGATTTTCAGCAGTTTCAATCATCGCGTTTCGTAGGCTGGTTGAGTGCAAAGGCTTTTCAAAGGCGTCTTTAATTCCTTCACAGAGTTTATCAAAAAGTTGTTGGCTTACAATTCCCGAAGGACTCACATTTATAGCATTTTGAAAGTTTTTAACAGCTTTTTCAGTAGCAGGTCCAAAGTCGCCGTCAATGCCAGTGACCGTTCCACTTTCGGGATGCTGTATAGCAAAGAGTGAAAGCCAAGATTGTATTTTCATTACATCTTTCTTATTGTTGTTACCGTGTCTTTTTTGGGTATTGCTGATTGTTAGTTCTTTTAAATACTTATTTTTTTTCATGACTTTGTTTGGTTTTTCTGAACAAGAACTGTTTTTAATGCTATGTACAAAGTGATGTTAAACTTTTTAATGAAACATAAAGATAAATATACCAATCAATAATGTATTGTACAACAGTATTTTACCTCAATTTATAATAGGTTTTTTCTTTTTTTTAAATAGGAAAAACCCTTTTTTTAAACAGGAAAAACCCTTTTTTAAAAAGGGATTTTCCCTGTTTATTGATTTCAAAAAAAGCTTATAGGAATGTTTTTATTACATTCGTAATTATATAACCAATAAAACAATTTCAATTATGTCAAAACCATCAAATTGTATTACCGTAGCCGAAGCAAGGCAATTGCAAGATAACTGGGTAGCAACACGTGCCGTAGATATTGAACAGGCCATGGGCTCTCCAGATACACGGGAGTTTTTATTCAGCGTTGCAGAACTTCAGCAGTTTTTAGATTATATAAAAGCGGGAAGCGGGATGGGTGCACAACCAGGTGTTCGTATTTATTTTGCGGCTTATGATAGTGATTCAAATGATAAAGCGACTGTGTTTTTAGCTCCTACCAATGGAATAACTTTTGGATCACCAAACAATTATAACTTACAGCCTTTGAATCAGGGTGTTAGCGGATATCCTCCAAAAAATTACTAGATTTTGGAATTTAATGAATTTTTGCTGTACATTCTTCCAATATACATCTTAGAAGTTTTAGCAGCTTCAGCTGGCACTTATTACCTAAGGAATAGTTTATCACAGTTTAAAAACACTAAATATTTAGTTTACTTTTTATGGTTAACTGTTTTTGTTGAAACTGTCGGTTTTTATGCGCCAGCTGCATATTTTTCAAATTATGAACTTTTTTCTTTTGTAAAAGACACACCATTTGAAGACAATTATTGGTGGTATAATATATATATTCTTATAAGTTATTCTTTTTACACATTTTACTTTATTTCATTTTTGAAAAAAAAATATTGGAAAACTATATTTGGGGTTGCAGTTGGCACTTTTTTAATTTCTTCAATATCAGTATTTAGTTTCACAGATATTTTTTTCAAGGGATACTCACCTTTTGTTAGTATAGCAGGTACATTACTGATGTTTTTTAGTATTGTTCTTTTTTATTTTGAACTTCTAAAAAGTGATTTAATGCTCCAAATAAAACGGTTTCTCCCTTTTTATATATCTGTTGGTGTGCTTGTGTTCAATCTTTGTCTAACTCCTATTGAAATATTGAATGAATATTTTAATCTGGAAAATGGAAATAAATTATTTGTTACATTGCGTTCTGATGTAATGTTGTATGTTAATATATTTATGTATTCTATTTATACCCTTGGTTTTTTAATATGCTCAAGAAAGAAGAGATCCTCTTATTAGTTTATTTTATAACCATAATATTTCTACTGGTATTATTTGTTGTTGTTTTTTTTATTGCTTTTCAGCGAAAAAAAAACAAATTTCTTAAAGATCGCTATGAAGCTGAAAAACGCTACCAAAAAGAACTTGCCAATTCGCAAATAGAGATTCAGGAACAAACCCTAAAAAACATTGCTTGGGAACTTCACGACAATGTGGGGCAATTGCTTTCGGTCGCCAATATTCAGTTGAATGTATTGATGAATTCAGCCCCAGAAGCATATCACGATCAAATAAAAGAAACAAAAGGGATAGTGCAGGAAACCGTACAGGAAATACGGTCCCTCTCTAAAGTGCTCAACAATGATGTGGTTCTGAAAAATGGATTAATAAAATCACTGCAAGTAGAACTGGACAGGTTTAACCGTTTGGACTATTTGAAAGCTTCCTTCAAAATCTCCGGAGATATAGTGCCATTGAACAATGCTAGTGAGATTATTATCTTCCGCATCCTCCAGGAATTCTTTTCAAACGTTACTAAACACGCAAAGGCTTCAAAATTATCTGTACATTTAGATTATAAAGAAAGAACATTAGAAATATCTGCAGAAGATGACGGGGTTGGGTTCGATACCTCACAAAAAACTGATAGTTCAGGAATGGAAACAATGCATAGCCGAGCAGAATTGTTGAAAGCTAAATTCTCTATTGTCTCAGAGATAGGAAAGGGTACAAAACTATTTATAAAATACCCGTATAAAAAAACCTATAATGACTGAAGCAAAAAAACATACCGTAGCCATAGTTGACGACCACTCCCTTTTTGCCGGTTCTCTGGAAAAACTTATCAATTCATTTTCAAATTTTACGGTTCTTTTTCATGCAAAGAATGGTGCGGACTTACTGGAACGAATTGAAAACGGAAGTGATGTGCCCGAAGTTGTTCTGCTCGATATAAATATGCCTGTAATGGACGGGTTTGAAACTGCTGAATGGTTAAAGCTAAACCACCCTAAAATAAAAACTCTCGCACTTTCTATGGAAGATGACGAACAGACCATCTTGAGGATGTTGCGCAGAGGTGTAAAAGGATATCTACTGAAAGACATTCACCCAGAAATTTTGAACACAGCTCTACAAGAGTTGATAGATAAAGGTTATTATCATTCTGAAAAAGTCTCCGAAACTCTTTTACATTCCTTAAATGTGGATGAAGAATTTGCGTTGCTGGATTTTAAGGAAAATGAACTCACCTTCATCCAATTGGCTTGTTCCGAAATGACCTATAAAGAAATTGCAGATATGATGGGCCTAAGTCCAAAAACCATTGATGGCTACCGGCATGATCTTTTCAACCGACTAAAAATTAAAAATAGAGTAGGACTGGTGATTTTTGCTTTGAAGAGAAATTTGATAAAGCTTTAAATACAAGCATTCCATACAGTCTCTTCGGGTGGTGGTGCTTCAATAGTAATTTCTTCTTTCTGTACTGGATGAACTAACGTTAACTTTTTTGCGTGAAGATGAATGCTGCCGTCTGGGTTGCTTCTGTCAAAACCATATTTTAAATCTCCCTTTATAGGGCAGCCAATAGCCGAAAGCTGTGATCGTATTTGATGGTGCCTTCCAGTTTCAAGCACTACTTCCAATAAATAATAATTGTCCAGTTTTTTTAGAAGTTTATAATGAAGCACACCTTTTTTGCTATCCGGCACTTCTTTAATATGTGCGTAGGATTTGTTTTGCTTTGGGTTTCTTTTTAAATAATGTATTAAGGTATCTTCCGTTTTAGGCGGAATATTTTTTACGATTGCCCAATAAATTTTTTCAGTTTCTCTTTCGGAAAACATTTTGTTCAAACGTGCTAATGCCTTTGAGGTTCTTGCAAATACAACAATCCCACTAGTAGGTCGATCCAACCTGTGAACTACTCCAAGAAAAACCGCTCCTGGCTTGTCATATTTTTCAGCAATATATTCCTTTACAACTTCAGACAGCGGCGTATCACCTGTTTTGTCACCCTGCACAATATCTCCCGGCCGTTTGTTGACCACAATTAAATGATTGTCTTCAAATAAAACTTGTAGATTGTCCTTAGCGCTATGGATTTTTGGCGTCGAGATTTTTTTTCGGAATTTAGAGTTTGTTTTTTGGAATTTCAATTTTTAATATTGCTCATTGTCGTTTGGAAAATCACCACTTTTCACATCAATGCTGTATTGACTAAAAGCGTTTTTCATTTCGGTATATAAATCTAGGTAACGTCGAAGAAAACGTGGATTGAATTCATGTGTCATCCCAAGCATATCATGTGTTACCAGAACTTGACCATCAACACCGTTTCCTGCACCAATGCCAATTACAGGAATGCTTATTTTTTCGGCAACTTCTTTGGCTAACTTAGCGGGAACTTTTTCCAAAACTAATGCAAAACATCCTGCTTTTTCAAGCAAAATAGCATCTTCAATCAATTTTTCTGCTTCTTCCTCCTCTTTGGCGCGTACTGTGTATGTTCCAAATTTGTAAATGGATTGCGGCGTCAAGCCCAAATGGCCCATCACGGGTATCCCAGCATTCAAAATTCGCTTTACAGATTCTTTTATTTCAGCTCCGCCTTCCATTTTTACTGCGTGGCCGCCACTTTCTTTCATAATTCTGATAGCTGACCGAAGAGCTTCTTTTGGGTCACTTTGGTAGCTTCCAAAAGGCAAATCCACAACAACCAAACTCCTTTCGATAGCCCGAACCACTGAGGCGGCGTGATAAATCATTTGGTCCAGCGTAATTGGCAAAGTTGTTTCATGTCCAGCCATAACGTTACTGGCAGAGTCGCCTACCAAAATCACATCAATCCCTGCGCTATCCACAATTTTGGCCATAGTAAAATCATACGCCGTAAGCATTGAGATTTTCTCGCCTTTCTTTTTCATATCTACCAACGTTTTGGTGGTAATACGCTTGTATTCTTTTTTGGCTGTTGACATATTTTTAAAAATTGAATATATTTTAGAGTGTAAAAATACTATTTTTGAGTAGTAACCACTTAAATTTTTTATTATGAAATATATGCTGTTGTTTTTTTTACTATTTATGGGTGTTTCCTGTTTTTCCCAAGAATCGCTAACCACAGCTAATGGGAAGATAATTGTTGATATTTTTATGAGTGGGTATCAAACGGGTGATACTTTAAAGATGAAATCCGTTATGCATCCCAATATGACTATGAACCGCGCTTATTTAAATACCGAACAGGAAAATGTCCTAATTTATATTCGTTCTTCTGAATTATTGAATTATGCTGCCACCACGGGAAAAGAACAAATTTGGGACGAAAAATTGACCGATTATATTGTGAATAGCGATGGGAATATTGCGCATGTGTGGGCTCCTTATGAGTACTATCTCGATGGCAAATTCAGCCATTGTGGCGCAAATTCTTTTACATTAGTATACACCGATGAAAGTTGGAAGATTCTTAATATAATAGATTCGATACGTATAGGAAGCTGCAAAAAAGAATAATCATACTTTTTAACAGTCGCTAATATTTACCTGAACGGCCAACCCGCCCTCACTTGTTTCCTTATATTTTGAAGTCATATCCTTTGCCGTTTCCCACATTGTGGCAATTACTTTATCAAGTGGCACTTTTGCTTTTGAAGGGTCGCTGTCCAAAGCCATTTCGCAAGCGTTGATTGCTTTTATGGCGCCCATTGCATTTCTTTCAATACACGGGATTTGCACTAAACCGGCAATTGGGTCGCAGGTCATTCCTAAATGATGCTCCATTGCTATTTCGCTTGCCATCAAGCATTGTTCGGGAGTTCCTCCCATCAATTCGCACAATGCGCCAGCGGCCATTGATGATGAAACACCAATCTCGGCTTGGCAACCACCCATTGCAGCCGAAATAGTAGAACCTTTTTTGAAAAGACTTCCAATTTCACCTGCAACTAAAAGAAATTTTTTCACATCATCAAAATTTGCATCGTGGTTTTCAATAACCATATAATACATCATAATGGCAGGAATTACGCCTGCACTTCCGTTAGTTGGTGCTGTAACAACACGGCCCAACGAAGCATTTACCTCATTTACGGCCAAAGCAAAACACGAAACCCATTTCAAGATTTGACGGAATTTTACTTCGGTGTTTCTAATTGAGGCAATCCATTCATCGGCATTCGTGTACTTGCTGTCGCCAATTAGGTTTTTGTTCATTTCAAATGCCCTTCGCGAAACATTTAGTCCGCCGGGTAATGTACCTTCCGTGTGTGCACCGACGTACATGGAATCCAGCATTACGTCCCAGATTTTTTTTAGGCCGTCGTTTATTTCGGCTTCACTTCTCAGGGATTTTTCGTTTTCGAGAACAATTTCGGAAATAGTTTTACCTTCAGCTTTGCAGTATGCCAAAAGTTCCGTTCCTTTTTCAATAGGGAAGGGGAATTGTGCAAACTTTGCCAGTTTTATTTTTTTTCGTTTCCGTTCTTTTTTTACCACAAATCCGCCGCCAATAGAATAGAAGTAAGAAGCTATTTTTGGAACCATCTTTTAATTTAGCTTTAAACGTTAACCCGTTTGGGTGAAATTCCAAAAATTTACGGTTGAAAATAATGTTTTGCTTCGGAAAAAAGGGAACATCCAATTCGCTGTTGAGTTTCAGTTTATTTTCAGAATTGATAAAATCAATCTCCTTTTCAATATTTTCAATGGGAAAAGTTACAGGGTCAAAACCTGAAAGGCCTAACATTACGGCAATATCAGTAGCATGGCCTTTTCCAGTTAATGACAATGAACCATAGAAATCTACTGAAACTTCAACTACATTTTCGAATTGATTTTTTTCCTTTAATTCACCAATCCATCGCAAGGCTGCGCGCCAAGGACCCAAAGTGTGAGAGCTGGAGGGACCAACTCCTATTTTTAGCATATCAAAAACACTGATACTTTCCATAAACTTAATCTTGATTCAAACCTAAGAAATTTTGTGTTACTCTACTAAAAGGAACGCATTAATTGTTCATAATTAATTTTGGAAATAATCCATAAAATAGGAAATATTCCATATTTTTGAAATATGGAAACTTTCACTTCAGGGAAACTCACAAAAGTAAAAAGCAGGCACGAGCCAGGCGTTTCAAAACAAACTGGTTTTACAAGTCCAGCCACGCATTATCTGGAACCGACTATTGATTTGAACCAAGAATTTGTTGTGAACCGCGATGCTACATTTTTTGTGCGAGTTGATGGGGATGCTTTTAAGGAACACAACATTCTCAATAAAGACGTATTGATTATTGACCGTTCATTGTCACGAAATTTTGATGATTTGGCATTGATAATTCAAGATGGGGAATTTAAAATACAGCGCATTCCCTTTGGTTTTTCTGAAGAAGAATTCACCGTTTGGGGAATCATTACTTATATAATCCATTACGCCCGATGATTGCCTTGGTAGACTGTAATAGCTTTTACGCCTGTTGCGAACAGGTTTTCCGTCCCGATCTTTTAGGGAAACCCGTGGTTGTTTTGAGCAATAATGATGGTTGTGTAATTGCTGCAAATAAAGAAGCAAAGGCCATTACGGACATCCCGATGTTTGAACCGGTTTTCAAAATTAAGAGACCAATTGATTGCACGCAGAGTGAATTTTTTTTCTTCAAATTATACACTCTATGGCGAAATGTCGCAGCGGGTAATGAACATTTTCGGCACGTTTTCTCCAAATGTGGAGGTGTATAGTATTGACGAAGCCTTTGCAGATCTTTCGGGGATGGAAAATGTTTGTTTAAATAATTATGGACATTTAATAAAAGATACTATTTTCAAAAATACAGGCTTGCCCGTGGGGGTTGGGATTGCGCCCAGCAAAAGGGTTGGCAAAACTGGCTAACAAAATGTCAAAGAAAATTGCTGAAAATAACCACGTTTGTGTAATCGATTCCGAAGAAAAAAGAATTGAAGCGCTAAAATGGTGCAAAATTGGAGACGTGTGGGGCATTGGCAGAAAACATGCGGAACGATTGAAAAACATAGGTGTTTACAATGCATTTCAATTTACCGAATTACCGCTGCAATGGGTTCGAAAAGAAATGACGGTGGTAGGCGAACGCACCTGGCGCGAACTGAAAGGTGAACCGTGCAAGGAGTTTGTAACGCAGCCACCACCCAAAAAGGGAATAGGCACCGCAAAATCCTTTGGTATTAAATTACCTGATTTGGAACGTATTGAAGAAGCCTGCGCCTATTACATCAGCGAAGTAAGCGAAGTACTTCGCTCCCAAAAATCGTGTGCTACGTATGTTCAGGTATTTATCATTACCAATTATCATAGCAATGTGGATAAACAATATTCTAATAGCCGCACAGTAACGTTGGATATTCCCACGAATGATACTTTCAAACTTATTTCCGCTGCGCGAAAAGCATTGGTAGCAATTTATAAACCAGGCTATCGCTATAAAAAAGTAGGAGTGAACCTTACTGGCATTATTCCGCAGGATTATGTGCAGGGAAATTTATTCCACCAACCTTCAAAGCTGAACAACGAAAAACTCATTAAAAACTTTTGATGCTATCAATAGAAAATTTGGAAAAGCTACAATTTCTTCAGGATTGGTAGGAACACGAGTTAGTGAATGGGAACTTATAAAAAAGGAGCGAAGCCCACGTTATACTACGCAGTGGGAGGAATTATTGTCTATAAGTTCCAAATGAAAAATTCTAAAAAAGCAACTTTTGGAATTTGGAATTTGTTACTTAGTGCTTTTCTTCTAAATAGCGGTACTTGTTATTCCACCATCAACAACTAAATTTTGTCCGGTTACATAAGAAGATTTGTCCATTGCAAAGAATGCAATTACACTTGCCATTTCTTCGGCTTGGGCGATGCGGCCCATGGGCGTATATTTTAAAACAGGATCAATGCGTTCTTTCAATTTTAAAAGGTCGCTCGTTAAAGGCGTTTCTGTAAACCACGGCGACATGGCGTTTACGCGTATTCCGTCTTTCGCCCATTCCGTAGCGAGATTTTTAGTTTGCATAACCAATCCAGCCTTCGACATTCCATAGGGCGAACCCGTTTTTGTGTCCATAACCCCCGAAACGGAGGCTACATTTATAATGGATGCATTTCCAGATTTTTTTAGGAATGGATATAATTTTCGGCTTAGAAGAAAAGGTGCCGTAAGATTGATTCCGATTATTTTTTGGTATTCTTCTTCGGAATATTCTATTGCATTTTTTCGGATATTTATTCCCGCATTATTTACCAAAATATCTAAAGTTCCCCAACGTTTTTCTACTTCAGAAAAAATAGCTTCGATGCTTCCTTTTTCAGAAACATCTCCAACAACTCCATAGGCTTTGTGACCATCTTTTTGAAGCTCCTTTTCAAAAGCATTTACATCCTCTTTACTTCGGGCGGTGAAAATAACTTCCGCACCAAGCAAGAGAAATTCCAGAACCGTTGCTTTTCCTATTCCTTTAGTGCCGCCGGTAATGACGGCTTTTTTATTATTTAGATTCCACATATCAATGTTTAATGTTCAATGTTTTTGTCCCACCTTCACAGTAGTTCAAGGCTTTTTCGATTTCTAAAAATACATGCTGTGGGATTTTATCCAACACTTAAACTGCTGTATTTGGCCTTGATCATCATAAACACCCCATAGGCCACCAAGCCCAACGCAATGAGGCCCATGACGATGTTTCCAAATTCATTTTCTATAAACCCAAAAGCATCTGTCTTGCTCAATTTATCAGCGTTTTCGGTAAATCCGGTTTTTAAAAATAGATATCCCAATATACCAGCAACGATACCTCGGGAGGTATGCCCAACTTTTCCTGCATTTAAGACCAGATTTTCGGCGTTATGCGGAATACCGGCACTTTGAACATCTTTTTTGAATTTTCCGGAATATACCTTATAGAACTCATAAATTCCTTTTCCTATCAATCCAAGTCCTATAATAATGGTAATGGTAGTGGCGTAATCAGATTCAAAAACCTTTGCCGTAAAAGATTTCCCTCCACTAGTAGAACCCATTACGGTAACAACGGCTTTAACGGCCAGGGCGCCGTATAGAACACCACTGATAAAATAGGCAATGCGTTTTACGGTGCCTTTTGTATTATTCTCAATATCCATGGGGTTGGCAAATGCCTGATACCAGCGCCAGAACACATATCCCAGTAAACCAATGGCCAATAGGATCAATAATATTTGACCGAAAGGTTGTTGGGATATAAAATCTATAACAGTTCCCGAACCTGATTTTTTTCCACCATACCCAAAAGCGGCCATTGTAGTCAATGCCCCAATAATAAAATATACAATGCCCTTTGTAGCGATGCCGAAACTGGCAAATTTTTCTTTCTTACTGCTCATAATGTGATTTTTTAATTAATTTTTTCATAAAGTTACTTTTTATCGAGTGGATATTCAAAAGTTTGGTTTAATTTCTAATGTGATATACATACTTGAACTTCTTTTCAAACCTATTTATGTGCCTAATTCTAAACTAAAATGTGGATGGCTATTCTATAGAGAGTAAGCTATTACTCTTCGCCCGGTGAAAATTTCCCTAAAAACTGACACCTTGACAGAAACCTTCCGCTGGCACAATCATTGTCTTATACAGACTGTAAATAAAATTTCAGAAATAAATTAATAACAATAAAATAGAGATATGAGTAAAATAATTGGAATCGACTTAGGTACAACCAACTCCTGCGTTGCCGTAATGGAAGGTAGCGAGCCAGTAGTTATTCCTAATGCCGAAGGAAAAAGAACAACTCCTTCCGTAATTGCATTTGTGGAAGGTGGCGAAATTAAAGTAGGCGACCCTGCAAAACGTCAGGCAGTTACAAACCCTACAAAGACCATCAGCTCCATCAAGAGATTTATGGGGAACAAATATTCAGAATCAAAATCTGAAGCGGAACATGCAGCTTATAAAGTAGTAAAAGGTGACAACGATACCGCCCGTGTAGAAATTGACGGACGTATGTATACTCCACAAGAATTGAGTGCTATGATTCTTCAAAAAATGAAGAAAACGGCTGAAGATTATTTGGGTCAGGACGTTACCCGTGCGGTAATTACCGTTCCTGCATATTTTAACGACAGCCAGCGCCACGCGACTAAAGAAGCAGGCGAGATTGCTGGACTTAAAGTCGAGCGAATCATCAACGAACCAACTGCAGCAGCACTTGCATACGGACTTGATAAAAAAGGTACAGACCAAAAAATTGTAGTATTTGACTTTGGTGGTGGTACCCACGACGTTAGTATCCTTGAATTAGGTGATGGCGTTTTTGAAGTACTTGCTACAGATGGTGATACACACTTAGGTGGTGATGATGTGGACCAAAAAATTATTAACTGGTTGGCAGATGAATTTAAAAAAGAAGAAGATTTTGATCTTGACGAAAGACCCAATGGCACTTCAACGTTTGAAAGAAGCTGCTGAGAAAGCAAAAATTGAATTATCTTCTTCAACGCAAACCGAAATCAACTTGCCTTACATTACCGCTACTGCCAGCGGACCAAAACACTTGGTAAAAACGTTGACACGTGCAAAGTTTGAGCAATTGATTGAAGATCTTGTAAAAAGAACAATCGCGCCTTGCGAAAAAGCAATGAAAGCTGCTGGATTGAGCAAAAGTGATATTGATGAAGTAATCTTGTAGGTGGTTCTACACGTATTCCTGCAGTTCAGGAAGCTGTGGAAAAATTCTTCGGAAAAAAACCTAGCAAAGGTGTAAACCCAGATGAAGTTGTAGCCGTAGGTGCTGCAATTCAAGGTGGTGTATTGACTGGAGATGTGAAAGATGTACTTCTTTTAGATGTAACGCCACTATCTCTTGGTATTGAAACTATGGGTGGTGTAATGACCAAATTAATTGAGGCCAATACAACCATTCCAACCAAGAAAAGTCAGGTTTTCTCTACTGCGGCAGACAATCAGCCAAGTGTTGAAATTCATGTATTGCAAGGGGAGCGCCCAATGGCGAACGACAACAAGACAATCGGTCGTTTCCACTTGGACGGTATTCCACCAGCACAGCGCGGTACGCCACAAATTGAAGTAACGTTTGATATTGATGCCAACGGTATCATTAAAGTAAGCGCTACCGATAAGGCTACCAATAAAACGCAGGACATCCGTATTGAAGCTTCTTCAGGACTTGACTGAAGAGGAAATCAAAAAGATGAAAGCAGATGCTGAGGCAAATGCTGAAAGCGATAAAGCTGCGAAAGAAAAAGTTGAAAAACTGAACGAAGCAGACGCAATGATCTTCCAGACTGAAAAGCAACTGAAAGAGTTTGGCGATAAATTATCTGACGATAAGAAGAAACCAATCGAAGAAGCTTTGGAAGAATTGAAAAAAGCGTACGAAACCAAAGAAGTTGAAACCATTCAACCCGCTTTGGATAAAATAAACGAAGCTTGGAAAGTTGCTTCTGAAGAAATGTACAAAGCCCAAGCAGATGGCCAAGGCAGCTCCAACGGGTGATGCGCAACAGGATGCTGAGCAATGCTTCTTCAAATGGAGAAGAAAACAGCGATGTTGAGGACGTAGATTTTGAAGAAGTGAAATAAGTTTCTTAAAATAGATTAATGAAAAACCGCAACCTGAGAGGGTTGCGGTTTTTTTTTAAATATTTTCAAGTTAAAAAACATCACAATCCAAAAACCTCCCCAATCCTCCCAATCTGAAAACTTTGTTTCAGTACATTTTTGGTTTCAGGGCTGTTGCTATCAATCAACGGATTGGTATGGTTAAAATGAACAAAGATTATTTTGCTTTTTTCTTGCGGGCTTAGGTCTTTAAAGCGATCCAAGCTTTCAATAACAAAAGGATGGGGGATTTCAGAAATATCACGGGTATTTATTTCGTCGCCGCTGTAAAATGTAGCGTCCAAAAAGGCATAATCCACTTTCTTTATTTCCTCAAGAATGTCTTTGTCCCACTTGTCCCATTTGTCAATATCTGGAATGAACAGGGCGCTTTTGTTTGGCCCTTTTATGAGAAATCCTACTGTTTCGGAATATTCATCTCTATGTGGAACAAGAATTGGCGTAACCTCAATTTCATTTGAAAGCTTCACGGGCTTTTCGTTTTCCAAGGGTTTTATATCAATATTATTCAAAGTCAACAACTGGCTCCACGGCCCGTTGTTTTCAAGGAAAACCTTCATCCTGGGCATTGCGTAGACAGGGACATTTTTTGAATTTGTCGCTTCTCTTCCTAAAAACATTAGCCCAGTGTAATGGCCCATGTGAGCGTGGGTCAGAAAAATGCCGTCCGCTAATTCGTTTTCACTTTGAATACCAAAGTTTTTCAACGATTTCATTTGGGTCGTCATATTTGGAGTGGCATCAAATAGATATTTCTTTTTGGTGGAAGCATCAAACAATCCCAAAGAAATAATTTGTCTATTAGAATCAGGATTTTCAAATAAGTCTTTGCAACAGTACTTTTTGCAACCAATATGCGGAGAACCACCATCCTGTATGGTTCCAAGAAGCATGAGTGAAGTACCAATGTTATTTGGTTTATCTGTGGCGGTTTCAATGGAAGTAGTCTTATTTTGACAAGCGGGTATTAAAGCCAAAATTAATATGCAGCTATAAAATTTTGAATTTGATATCATTATTATAAATATATTTAAAAATGGATTTGTAAAGAAAACATTTATTAAAAAAAAAGCGGCCCAAGAAGAGCCGCTTTATTTAAAAGCCATTTTTTAACCAAATATTAAGCTTTAAGGTCCTTGAGTGGGTGGGGTCCACTTTCTTCAAAGACCGGGGGCAATCTACTAATAATTTCTAAATATTCAATACATTTAATCTATAAAATATGAATTTCATCGCCTATTTTAAAAAAAGCGACCCTTTCGGATCGCTTGGAAATGAGGAAATAGAATAGTGTTAATCTTCAGATTCGTCCCGTTCAACAGCAATTATGGAATGGGCAGGTTCAATTTGTGGGGAGGTGTTGTTGAGTAAATCAATTTTTGCTCCGGAATTTGACAGTAATACTACTGAAAAATCATCGGGATTGTTAAAATTATTTTCTGCTACCATCAATTGTTTTAGGTTCGGACATTTGGCCAGTTGCGTTGGCAACATTCCAGTCAGATCGTTATCAAAAACATTAAAAACTTCAATTTCATTAAGGTTTCCTAAGCTTTCAGGAATATTTCCACTTAATTTATTACTGCTTAGATGTAATTGTTTTAAGTGGGAAAGATTACTTAGTTCTGCGGGAATGTTTCCTTGAATTTCAGTGCCATTTAAAGCCAAAATCTCCAGGTTTTCCAGATTGCCCAATTCAGCGGGAATGTTTCCTGAAATTGGATTGAAGGAAAGCTCTAATTTCTTTAAACTTTTTAACTGTCCCAAAGATGCAGGTAATACACCATTCAACATTATTGAATAACATATGGATTTCTGTAACATCATTGTTTTCCAATGTTATACCATACCAGTTTGTAACTGGGTCTTCCAAATTCCATGTGGTTGTCCAAGCTTGTCCATTGGTTGCATTATAAAAATCTAAAAGAACTTGTTTTTCTTCTTTGCTTACTTGTGCTACCATTAAAGTAGCTATAAACATACATGCGCAGGTTAGTATCACTTTTTTCATAGTTTGGGGCTATCAT
Organism: uncultured Flavobacteriaceae bacterium; assembly: GCA_963789545.1. GTDB lineage: Bacteria > Bacteroidota > Bacteroidia > Flavobacteriales > Flavobacteriaceae > Aequorivita. The sequence goes on from CAWBKZ010000006.1 coordinate 146,724, forward strand.
TGTTAAAGCGAAGTAAAAGAAAGAAAAAACAAGTTAAAGAACAAACTTATTCGATGAAATACATAATAAATGTTAAATCATTTTCGAAAGTTTTAATAGAAATTTTCTATTAACTTCATGAACACCTTCAAAAACCTCAATGTTTAAGCGGTCTTTAAAGAGTTTGCTACCTTTTAATTGTTCCTCGGTTTTTCGAGCTTCAGTAATGTATTGATCCTTATTTCCGTAGAGATAAATTACCTGTGCAGTAGGTTGTAAAAACTCAAAATCTTGGGGTTGCAGTTCTTTTGGGATTCCTCCAGAATGCAGCACTAATATATCACATTGAATTTTTCGGCTTGCGATCCATCGGGTGGCAATGGAAACACCTTGGGAGTAACCCAAAACAATTAATTTGGATTTAATGCCCGAAAGTTCCTTTTCAAAAATTGTATCTACATAATTCAATATATTTTGCGTTTCTGTGATAGTATTTTCCCGAGTCAGCCAAGAAGCACCCACATTTTTAAAATTCTTTCCTTGATAATATTTTGAAGGGGCTTGCGGAGCAATAATGAAATTTTCTTCAGCATTCAATTCTGAAAAATAGTTTATGAAATATTTGCTCAAATATCCCATTCCGTGGAAAACCATCCAAACATTTTTGGTCTTTTTGGTAAAATCATTTAGCGTATGATAGGTATTTGTAGTGGAGTAGGTAACCTCTTTCTGGGTGCTCATTTTGTTAAATCCATTTTTGTACTTTTACAAATGTAAACCAATAGAATGAAGTATACTAAAGAAGAAATTTTGGCAGGCTGTCGTAAAATGTGCCAAAATACCCTAATGGAAACCTTGGAGATAGAATTCACTGAAGTGGGGGATGATTTTATAATTGCCCGAATGCCCGTAACCCCAAGAGTCCATCAACCGGATGGGGTTTTACATGGTGGAGCTTCTGTTGCTTTAGCTGAAAGTGTGGGCAGTGCTGGGGCGTATTTTTTTTTAAATTCAGAAGAAATTATAATTAGAGGTATTGAAATTGCAGCAAATCACGTTAAAAGCGTCCGTGACGGTTATGTGTATGCACACGCCAGTATTATCCATAAAGGGAGAACCACCCAACTATGGCAAATAAAAATTACTAATGAAGAAGGAGAGCTAGTTTCGCTCGTAAAGCTTACAACCCTTACCTTACCTAAAAAGAATTGATGGATAATATTCAGCTAATCAAAAGAATTTCAGATCATTATAGTCAAAAATTGCCTTTTGTAGTTTTCTCAATGCCTGAAAGTGATCGCATTACTACATTTTTGCAGAAAAATGATCAGCTACATACTGTTGAAGAATTAAGTGCTAATGGTTTTGTTTTCGCTCCTTTTGATTATAAGGACACTGCCTTTTTTATTCCTGAAAATGATTCTGAACATTTACAATGTGAGCTTATTAAACGCAATTTAGAATTGACTCAGGTTACTGTCTCCAAAGAAATTAAAGAAAAAAATAGATACATCAAATTACTCGACAAGACAGTTGAAGCTATAAAAAAGCGAAAAGCGATTAAGATTGTTATTTCCCGACAAAAAGATTTTGAACTAAAAGATTTTTCGATAGAAAAACTTATAGAAAGATTATTTTCGGCATATCCCACCGCTTTTAGATATATATGGTACCACCCTAAGACTGGATTATGGTGTGGAGCCACTCCGGAAACTTTAGTTCAAATTGAAAACAGTTCATTTAAAACAATGGCCCTTGCGGGCACGCAGCTTTTTTCGAGTAAAGAATACGTTCACTGGGGACCAAAAGAATTAGACGAACAACTACTGGTTACAGATGCAATAATTGATAGTCTGCAACGGGTTACTTCTGTTTTAAAGGTTTCAAATCCATATTCACATCAAGCAGGATCATTATTGCACCTTCGAACAGACATTACGGGTGTTTTAAAAAACGGCAAGGCTACCTTAACTACAATTACTGCAGCATTACACCCTACACCTGCAGTTTGCGGAAGTCCAAAGAAATTTGCAAAAGAGTTTATACTTGAAAATGAGGGTTATGACCGAGAATTTTATACAGGATTTTTGGGACCAATTCTTGAAAATGGCCAATCTGCTTCATTAATAGTAAATCTTCGTTGTATGAAAATTGATGGAAATATTGCAAGAATTTTTGTGGGTGGCGGCATAACACTGGGTTCGCAACCGCAGGAAGAATGGAATGAAACCCAAAATAAAATGCAAACCATGCTACAAGTATTGCAGCCAATGCTATGATATTTTCTGCGTCTTTGTACCTTTGTCCAGCATGAAATTCTCAAATAAGATTCTCTCACAAACGCTTGTGCAATTATGTTTAGACAAGGGTATTGAACATATAGTTATTTCTCCTGGTTCGCGAAATGCCCCACTTACAATTGGTTTTGGGGAAAATCCAAATTTTAATTGCTTTAGCATTGTAGATGAGCGTTGTGCAGCATTTTTCGCTTTGGGAATAGCGCAACAAATAAAAAAACCAGTTGCTATTATTTGTACTTCTGGATCAGCTTTACTCAATTATTACCCAGCAGTTGCCGAAGCATTTTATAGCGATATTCCTCTAGTAGTAATTTCCGCAGATAGACCTTCAAATTATATTGATATTGGCGATGGTCAGACGATTCGACAGCAAAATGTTTTTGAAAACCATATTCTTTATAGTGCCAATTGTATTGAAGGTGAGGAATTTCAGATTAAAAATGAAACTGAAATAAATATTGCTTTAAACATTGCAATAGAATTGAACGGGCCTGTTCACATTAATATTCCTTTTTCGGAACCATTATATCACACTACAGAAAGTCAATTAGTTTGGCCACAAAATGTGAAGCCGCGTTTGATTAAAGAAACGTTGGAGGATTTAAACCCTTTTGTTGAACAGTGGAATAATAGCAAGCGTAAATTAATTTTAGTTGGTTCGTTGCCGCCTAACAGCTGTTGAAGAACGGTACTTGTGAACAACTTGCGACAGATGAAAGTGTTTTGGTGCTGACTGAAACCACTTCAAATCTTCACCACGAAAATTTCGTTCAGGCTATTGACCAATTGATCGCACCTTTGACGGATGAAGATTTCAAAAAATTACAACCAGACATTTTGCTCACCTTTGGCGGAATGGTGGTTTCAAAAAAGATAAAAGCTTTTCTACGCAGTTTTCCACCTAAAACCCATTGGCATGTAGATTCAAAAAAAGCGTACGATACTTTTTTTGTGCTAAAACATCATTTCAAAATAAAAGTAAATGATTTTTTTGCTGAATTTCTTCCCAAGACTAAACCAATTCATACGATTACCAAAGCCATTGGCTTGCAATAAAGCGTCATAGATTGTTGCTTCACGAAGCATACGAAAATGAAATTCCATATTCAGATTTCATGGTTTTTTGTGAAATATTTCAACAATCTTCCCCAAAATGTACAACTGCAATTGAGTAATAGTGCAACAATTCGTTACGCACAACTTTTTAGAATCTCTGCTTCTGCCGAAGTTTATTGCAACAGAGGAACAAGCGGAATAGATGGCAGTACTAGCACTGCGGTAGGAGCGGCTTACGCTTCAAAATTTCCCACAGTTTTTATAACGGGAGATCTCAGTTTTTTTTATGATAGCAATGCGCTATGGAACAATTATATTCCTGAAAATTTCAAAATTATAGTTGTAAATAACAGTGGAGGCGGTATTTTCAGAATACTTCCTGGTGAAAAGAACACCAAGCTGTTTGATACTTATTTTGAAACGAAGCATAATTTAAGTGCAAAACAGCTTTCGGAAATGTACGGCTTTTCAGTATTCAACATAGAAAAAGAAGAAGATTTAAAGAAAGGAGTGAATGATTTTTTTGGATAAAAAGAAAGGTCCACATCTTCTGGAAATTTTCACACCTTCAACTATCAATGATAAAGTGCTTTTGGATTACTTCAGATTTATTTCATAAATAACCTTTTGCCCAAATGAGGGCTTCAGTAAGATTATCAAATACTTGGAATGGTTTTTTACAGAATTTTGCCTCCAGATTCGGCATTCGCTATGACCGATTTCATTATAATTTACAACCGCAAGAGCTCGTAAGGTCGGCACATTATTTAGATATTTATAATCCATTGGTTTTATGGAATAGGAATTGATCCGGTTTGAAATATAATACCCAGCGTTTGGACCAAGATAATTAAGGCCTTTGAGCAATAGTGAAAAACCAGTTTTATAGGACATTACGATGCCTTCTTTCGCTTCAAAAATAACGATATTGTCATAAAAATATACAACACCAATCTCTGTTTCCAATACTTTTTTAAGTTGGAAATCAGGAGGAAGATTATGTGGAGATATTTTTTGCATTTCGCAGTGAAATTACATTTTAAGTTTCATTTGCATATACGTGTTTCACATTTTTTTAAGCAATAAAATAGTACCTTTGCAACTATGATAAAATTGGGCGAATACAATACTTTAGAGATCCTTCGGGAAACCGAACCGGGTCTATATTTGGGCGATGAAGAAGAAAATGTGGTGCTTTTGCCGCATAAGTACAAACCCGAGGAATATGAAATTGGTGATGAGATTTCAGTTTTTATCTACCTTGATAACGAAGAACGTCCCATCGCAACAACGCTCAGATCCTTTTCTGCAATTGAACACTTTTGGGTATTTACATTGCAGCGATGTAACGGAATATGGTGCTTTTATGGATTGGGGTTTGGAAAAACAATTGTTTGTCCCTTTTAAAGAACAGGCACGCCCTATGAAAAAGGGAAATTGGTACATTGTTTACTTATATATTGACGAAAAAACCAATCGTTTGGTGGGTTCAAGCAAGACAAATCATTTTCTTCAAAACGATACTTTGACTGTTGAACCTTTTCAGGAAGTAGATATTTTAGTTACACATTTAACTGAAAAAGGGGCTAATGTTATTGTAAACGGGGTTCACAAAGGGTTGATTTATATTGAAGATATATTCGAGGACATCCGTACTGGAGATAGAATGAAAGCTTTTATAAAAAATATACGTCCTGATAATAAAATTGATTTAGTACTGCAAACGCCGGGCTACAAAAGTATAGAACCCAACGCCACTTTTATTCGTGAAGAGCTTGAAGCTGCTGGAGGGTTTTTGCCATTGCACGACAAATCAGATCCTGATACTATTAAGAATATGTTAGGTATGAGCAAGAAAAGCTTCAAAAAAGCAATTGGTACGCTTTACAAAGACAAACAGATTGTAATTAAGGAAGACGGTATAGAATTACTGTGAAGGCGTATTATAAATTCCATAATCTACATAAAAACCACTACGCCTAGTAGGGCGTTGATAAAAGCCATAGGAATAGGGCATAAGCTCAGGTCTTAAAAATCCTCTGGATTCTTTATAGGCAATATTTTTAACAGACGTAGAGCCATCTGCAGTATAGCTGCTGTTGCCACCATAAACTCCATATTCTCGAGGGTCTAAGGAAATTTGAATATTAGATTTCACATAATTTACATTTGCTGCCATAGCATCATACATACTCACAGGTTCGCGATAATTATTTTTGCTCCATTTTAAAGGAAGGAAGTTTTTTGAAATATTTTTTCGAAAAATCTGAATTGCTGATGGTAAGGAAGTAGTCATCAAACTTTCAATTTCTGGTAGCTTCACAAAATCCAGTTTAAATTTATTGCACTCAAAATCCAACTGGGCCGAAGCAATCAGCGGAAATGATAAAAAGAAGAAATAGTAATTTTTTCATTGTGGCAAATATATCAAAATTTGAGCCAACTTTAAAAGAGTACATTGTTGTTAGGTATTCTCTTCTTTTAAAGGTTAAGTTTGTTTGCAGTATTTTTTGGTAGCGCATCTTTATGAACAGTAATACTTATCGCTTTTAAACGCATATATGCTTCACTGAAATATACATAACCGCCATTTGTTACTCTTGTTTCATCTGTTCCCCAACTATTTTTTACTTTATAGTATTTTGTTCCGTTTTGATCGCGAAGCAATCCTGTAATATGCATTAAATGGTCATCGGTTGTGTCATAATTTTCAAACTCATCTTGACGATATTCTTGAGTGATTTTCTTTTCGGGATAAATTCCTTGCAGGGCTTTTATATTATTTTCAGCATTTTCGGGAATAACGGCTACGCCATCTTTTGAAGAAAAAGTTTTTTCACTTACATCACAATCCAATTCTACCGTAAAACCTTTTTCCAATGCATTGTCAATAGTTGCCATCATTTCATCTAAAGGAACATTATAAAAACTGCCGTTGCTCCAGTTATCTGGAATGTTGAGTATAAATTTTGAATAAAAAGGAGCTTGTGTAAAACTGGTAATGGTTCACATAATCCTCTGGCTGAATTTTGGTCATTGCCAAAAAGGTTTGCGGCGTGTATTGTTTTCCTTCAAAAGTGAAATTAGTTACATTTTTTCCAATATAAACATCCAAAACGCTTTCAATAGCGGTTTCCATTTTTGCTTAACTTTCTTCCGGGATTGTCTACGTATGTTTTCAGCATTGCTTCCAGTACGGCAACCATTTCAGCGTGGTTGTATTTAGTTTCCCCAGCAAACATACCGCTAAAAGCTTCTTCGGGAACCAAACCATTTTTTCAACAGAATTCATCACATCGTGTGCCAGACCACCTTCACTAAACTGTGCTTTCCCTTGTCGCATAATATAATTTTCAGCTTTTAAAGGATAGGTTTTCTGCACTTGGTACATTTCGCTTAAATCAATTTTCTTTCCCGTAAGGCGAATAATTTCACTTTCCAAAAAAGAAGTACTGCTAAAACTCCAGCAGTTCCTGTTATGCCTTGACTAATAACAGGTGTTGCTTCTAGGTCTGTAATCTGTGGTGAATTTATAGGGTTCTTGTGCGGTAAGGTTTAATGTGAAAAGAATTCCGAAGAAAAAGAAGAAAATGTTTCATTTGTGTTTGAAGTTAAATGTTAACTGTTTTGGTCTTCAACAGTTAAACAACAAACCGTAAACCACAAACAATTTATATCTTTGAAAACAAAAATAACAATTATGGCTTCACCCAATTGGAAAACTGCTAAAGAATATACCGATATAACTTATAAAAAATCCAATGGCGTTGCACGAATCGCTTTTAATAGGCCTGATGTGCGCAATGCATTTCGCCCAAAAACCACTGCAGAACTGCTTGATGCCTTTCACGATGCGCAGGAAGATACTTCCATTGGAGTGGTTTTGCTTTCTGCAGAGGGACCTTCATCCAAAGATGGCGTTTATAGTTTTTGTAGTGGTGGCGACCAAAAAGCACGTGGCCATCAAGGGTATGTGGGCGATGATGGATATCACCGGTTGAATATTCTTGATGTGCAACGACTTGATTCGTTTTATGCCGAAAGCCGTTATCTGTGTGGTTCCCGGTTGGGCAGTAGGTGGTGGGCATAGTTTGCACGTGGTTTGTGATTTAACCTTGGCAAGTAAGGAACACGCTATCTTTAAACAGACCGATGCCGATGTTACCAGTTTTGACGGTGGCTACGGAAGTGCCTATTTGGCAAAAATGGTAGGGCAGAAACGTGCCCGCGAAATATTTTTCCTTGGAAGAAATTATTCTGCACAGGAAGCTTTTGAAATGGGAATGGTGAACGCCGTGATTCCTCACGATAAACTGGAAGATACTGCTTATGAATGGGCGCAGGAAATTCTTGCGAAAAGTCCAACTTCCATTAAAATGTTGAAGTTTGCCATGAACCTTACCGATGATGGTATGGTGGGCCAACAAGTATTTGCGGGTGAAGCCACAAGGCTTGCTTATATGACTGATGAAGCTAAAGAAGGGCGTGATGCATTTCTTGAAAAAAGGAAACCCAATTTTGATAAAAAGTGGTTGCCTTAATCCGGTATTGAGCAGTTGGAATTTTGTTAATTTTCTTTTGTGACCTCGCTATCTGCCAATTCTTTTTGTACCCACGCCATTGCTTCGCTTAGGGTGTCAAAGATTTCAAAATTCTTTTTGTAGAACATACTTTCCAATTTAGCGTTAGATTTTGCCAAATCTGTTTTAGCTACAATGGCCATGGCCACAAGGTTGTGGATTTTTGATGTTTCTAAATAGGTAAGGGGGTCTACGGCGTAATTAAAGAATCTGTTTGAGATATAGACCATTTTTTTATTTGAAAAATGTTTATCGATCACTTTGCGCAGTTTTTCATTATGTTCAGGGGTAACCGTAACTCCTTCTTTTATTTGGTTCACAAGAAAGTTATCAAAGATAAAGACTTCGGACTCTTTAAGATTATAATAGTGAAACATACTCATAGCTCTGGAAGTTTGGTTAATTTTTTAAAGATAAGGAAGATTTGAAATAATTCTTATGAATAATACTTATTACTTAAGAAAATATATATTTTTAAAAATATAACTCGATTTTATATCGGAAATTTTGGTATACTTATTCCTTCCCATACGCATCCGCATGCACATTCTTAACCGCCCTTCCACTCGGGTCATTCATATTTTTAAAGCTGGCATCCCATTCCAGCGCAATCGGGCTGCTGCATGCCACTGAAGGCACTGAGGGTACACTTAGCGCTGCAGTGTCGCTGGGGAAATGTTCTGCAAAAATGCTTCGGTAATAAAACTCTTCTTTGCTGCTGGGGGTTTGTATTGGGAATTTGTATTTGCATTTGCAAGCTGCTCGTCGGTTACCTGTTCGTTTACCATTTCCTTTAGGGTGTCTATCCAACTATAGCCCACGCCATCACTAAACTGTTCCTTTTGGCGCCACGCCACGCTTTCGGGGAGCATATCCTCAAAAGCTTTTCGCAATACCCATTTTTCCATGCGTTCGCCGTTTATCATTTTGTCCTGAGGGTTGATGCTCATGGCTACATCCATAAATTCTTTATCTAGGAAAGGAACACGCCCTTCAATCCCCCAACTGGCAAGCGATTTGTTGGCGCGAAGACAATCGTACATATGAAGTTTGTCCAGTTTGCGCACATTTTCCTTGTGGAATTCCTCTGCATTGGGAGCTTTGTGAAAATAGAGATAGCCTCCAAATATTTCGTCAGCTCCTTCGCCGCTGAGTACCATTTTTATACCCATAGCTTTAATTGCGCGGGCCATTAAATACATAGGCGTACTGGCTCGGATGGTAGTAATGTCATACGTTTCCAAATGATAAACCACATCGCGGATGGCGTCTATACCTTCCTGGATGGTGAATTTTATTTCGTGGTGTACAGTCTTTAAATGATCTGCCACTTTTTGAGCTGCAGCAAGATCGGGGCTGCCCTCAAGTCCGATGGCAAAGCTGTGAAGTTGTGGCCACCAAGCGCCTTCGGTGTCTTCACTTTCAATACGCTTTTCGGCATATTTTTTTGCTATGGCGGAAGTGATGCTGCTATCCAAACCACCGGAAAGCAATACGCCGTAAGGCACATCGCTCATCAATTGACGGTGCACGGCCGCTTCCAAGGCTTTGCGGAGAGTTGCAATTTCGGTGACGTTGTCTTTTACGTTTTCATAATCCATCCAATCCCGGGAATACCAACGTTTCAGTTCGCCTTCACGACTATCAAGATAATGGCCGGGTGGGAAGAGTTCAATTTTTGTACATACGCCTTCCAAAGCTTTTAACTCTGAAGCTACATAAAAGGTTCCGTTTTGATCCCAACCCATATACAGCGGAATAATGCCCATATGGTCGCGCGCTATAAAATAATTATCGTTTTCAATATCATAAAGTGCAAAGCCAAAAATACCGTTCATTTCATCCAAAAATGCTGGCGCCTTTATCTCTATATAAAGGGAGAATAACCTCGCAATCACTTTTGGTCTAGAAATACATAATCTTGGAATTGCTTTCGAAGTCGCCATGTGGTTATAGATTTCTCCATTGGCGGCAAGAACCAAATTGCCATCACTGCTGAAAAGTGGTTGCTTTCCTGAAGTGGGATCTACAATAGCTAGGCGCTCGTGTGCCATAATTGCTTTGTCGTTACTGAAAATTCCACTCCAGTCTGGTCCGCGATGACGGATACATTTTGCCATTGACAATATCTGAAGTCTCAAAGCCTCTGCGGGCTCTTTAAGTTTGAATGCACATACAATTCCACACATAATTTCTATAATTTAAATGGTTAGTTTTAATTTAAAAAAAAAGCCTGTCAAGAAAAACTTGACAGGCCATATATCGCGACAAGTTTTTGTTACGGCAGCGGGTTATTATTATTATTATTTAGGCTGAAATGTAACATATACTTGTTTTTTTTATAATGGAATTGCTAATTTAATGTAATTAATTCCGGAATTCCAAATATTTTTTGAAGAATACTCAATAAATAGTTGAATGAAATAAATATTCGGTGAAATACATCTTTAAACCAAATAGGTTTTAAAAGCATTATAGCATTTCTGTTTTCATTTTAGGACCTATTTCATCAAGAAGAGTATTTCTGTCGGGAAGATTATCTTTCTCAATTTTATTGCCTATGGTATTATAAAAAGCGTATTGCATCCTGGTACCGTCCAACAATTTAACCATATAGATTTCCCGTTTTGGATTATAAAAGGTTATGAATTCTGCAGCATGCAAAGCGTAATCTTTATAATCTCCATTAATTTTAAGCCTTATTGAGGTGGGAAGAATTTCACTCGGTGTAAATTCTGAATTAAAGATTAATTCACCATTGGGAAGATATGAAGCTGAAAACCCAGGCCGGCCATCTTCTTCAAATTTGGCTATGTATCTAATATTTGATGAATTTTGCATGCCGTCTATTTCCTGCACTTGCCATTCTGAAATGAAGTTGGTAGGAAATAGTGTTTCCTGACGTTCCAAGACTACTTTAGGTACTTCTGATTGTGGGATGAAGCGAACGTTATCATTAACATCCTGTGCGTACGTGAATGCAATAAATAAAATACTTAGCAATAGTGTAAGAGTGGTTTTCATAGCGATATGTTTTATTATACGCTATAATATACGGAGCTTAGCTCAAGAAAAACAGGACTTTAGCGTTATCTTAACTTCGGAAACTTCGAAGGATTTGCCTCGTGCATAATTTCATATACCTTTTCATAAATATCTTCCAGAGATGGTTTACTGAAGTAATCCCCATCCGTCCCATAAGCGGGACGATGTTCTTTTGCAGTAAGTGTTTGTGGTTTGCTGTCTAAATATTTATAACCGCCCTGAACATCCACAATATTTTGAAGTATATATGCTGAAGCCCCTCCGGATACATCTTCGTCAATAACAAGTAAACGGTTGGTTTTGGCTACGCTTTTTACCATATCGTGGTTAAGATCTAAAGGTAGGAGGGATTGCACGTCAATGATTTCGGCGTCAATTCCTGCTTGTTGTAGTTCTTTGGCGGCTTCTTCCACAATTCTTAAAGTGCTTCCGTAGGAAACCAGTGTAATGTCTGTTCCTTCTTTTACAGTTTCAACAACGCCTATTGGAGTTTTAAGCTCGCCTAGGTTATTCGGCATTTTTTCTTTTAAACGATATCCGTTCAGACACTCAATTACCAGTGCTGGTTCGTCGGTTTCAAGTAAGGTGTTGTAAAATCCTGCGGCTTTGGTCATATTTCGTGGTACAAGAATATACATTCCGCGAAGCAGATGAATCAAGCCGCCCATTTGTGAACCGCTGTGCCAAATACCTTCCAGTCTGTGTCCACGTGTACGGACAATCAATGGCGCTTTTTGGGTCCCGTTGGTTCGGTAACGGACGGTCACTAAATCATCACTCATTATTTGAAGACAATACAATATATAATCTAAATACTGAATTTCTGCAATGGGGCGGAGGCCTCGCATCGCCATCCCGATACCTTGACCGAGAATGGTAGCTTCGCGAATTCCAACATCGGCAACCCTTAGTTTTCCGTATTTTTCCTGCATTCCTTCCAAACCTTGATTTACGTCGCCAATCTCTCCGCTGTCTTCCCCAAAAATCAAAACTTCGGGGTGGTTGTTGAAAATAGCATCAAAGTTGTCGCGGATAATTACACGTCCATCTACTTCTTCAGCATTATTAGCGTAGGAGGGAAGCACTTCCTTTATAGTTTTGGCATTTTCCTTTGCTTCGCTATAAAGATGCGCACTGTATTTAGGTTGAATTATTTCGAAGTAATTGTCAATCCAGTCCTGAAGTTGTTTCTTTTCTGAAGAATCTTCTCCAACCACATAGCGCAATGCTTTTCGGGCAGAGGCAAGGATGTCTCTCCGCAAAGGTTCTTTTTCTGAAGCCAGTTCGTTTTTTAATTTTTCAATGAAATTTTTGTTCGCACTATTTTCGGCTAGGTTTCCAAGTAATAAAACAGCTTCTTCTTGTTCCTTTTTCTGTGGTGTAACAAAAGCTTCCCAAGCTGCTTTTTTGCCATCTCGCACTTTTTTTTTTATATCCTTTTCAATTTCAGTAAGTATTTCTTCCGAAGCAATATCACTGGCAATCATCCATTCGCGCATTTTCACATTGCAGTCGTATTTTGCTTCCCACTCCAAACGTTCTTTACTTTTGTATCGTTCATGGGAGCCACTGGTACTGTGGCCTTGTGGTTGGGTTAACTGTTGCACGTGAATCAAAACAGGAACGTGTTCTTCCCTTGCAATTTTGGAGGCACGATTGTAAACTTCAATAAGTTCAGGGTAATCCCAACCTTTTACACGAATGATTTCATACCCGTTTTCTTCTTCGTTGCGTTGAAACCCTTTTAAAATTTCTGAAATATTTTCTTTAGTAGTCTGATATTTTGCGTGAACAGAAATTCCATATTCATCATCCCAAACACTCATTACCATTGGTACTTGCAATACACCTGCAGCGTTTATGGTTTCCCAAAAAAGACCTTCACTGGTGCTGGCATTTCCTATGGTTCCCCAAGCAACTTCATTTCCATTGATGGAAAAATTGGTTTTGTTTTCAATCCCTTTTACGTTTCTGAAAATTTTTGAAGCCTGTGCCAAGCCTAACAATCGTGGCATTTGTCCTGCAGTGGGAGAAATATCGGCACTGCTGTTTTTTTGTTGGGTAAGGTTTTTCCAGCTGCCATCCTCATTTAAACTATGGGTTGCAAAGTGGCCGCCCATTTGCCTTCCGGCACTCATTGGGTCTGCTTTAATATCGGTATGTGCATAAAGACCCGCAAAAAACTGCTCAATGGTTAGCTTTCCGATGGCCATCATAAAAGTTTGGTCGCGGTAATAACCACTGCGCCAATCGCCGTTTTTGAAATGCTTTTGCCCAAGCCAGTTGCGGCACTTCTTTTCCGTCACCAAAAATTCCAAATTTTGCTTTTCCGGTAAGCACTTCACGACGGCCCAAGAGACTACATTCACGGCTGGTTACAGCAATTTTATAATCGTTAATAACGGTTTCCTTGAAATCGTCAAAAGAAATCTCGCCGTTGGTCTTTGGGTCTGTTTGCATTACAATGGATTTTATATTTGCAAAAATAACGAAATTGAGGCTGTTTCACAATGTATAATTATATACAAACAGTTTTCGAGAAAGAATATTGTTTCTATTTTAGTTTTTTTTGAAAGGGATTAGTTTAATTATCAATAATCTAAGCAAGAGTAGGAAAGGCAATCCATGGAACAAAACATCAAACCAATCTGCGGCTTTCATTCCTTCGGCACCACCTGCAATCCATTTTAGTTTGCCCCAAATATGTGGTTCTGGAAAGAAAGGAGCAAGGCCCAATGTAAGGCAGAGTAAGAGGATTATGCGCCAATTGTTTAGTAGTTGCATTTATTTTGTCATTTAGGCTTTGTTTTCTCAGTTCTACCCGTAATGACGGGTAGGAAATAAAAATAATAAATCCCCGGAATTTCCAGGGATTTATATTTTAGTAATTAAATATTTATTAAACCTCATTAACCGAAGCGCCGGGAGCATTTTTCTTAACAGATTCAATACCCGTAGTAACGCCACTTTCGGAAGCATACATTTGGCTACTGCCAATTATCTGGCCGTTTGTGGATTTCACGTTGAAATGAAATTTTCCGTTTGCTGCAGTTTTTCTTTCATATAATGAATCATTGCTACAGTTGGTCTTAACAGATTCAATGCCGTTCATTGCTGAAGCTTTTGAGGCGTACATTTGGCTGGAAAGAATTACTTGTCCATTGGCCGCTTTTAATACGAAGTGAAATTTATCACCGCTTTTCTTGAGTTCAAACATAATAAGTTGTTTAAGGTTTATTGAAATAGTGAATCTTCAATATCGTGAAAAACATGGTGTTTAAAAAATTGCTGAATACTTTTATAATAAGTTTAGCATTTTATTTAAACATATCAAGTCCCAGGAATATTTGGCATTCCTTCTTTGGCCACAGCAGCAACTTCTGTTTCGTTAACATTAGTAGCTTTTTCGATGGCTTTGTTCAAGGTAAGGATTAAATAATCTTCCAATTGCTCTTTGTCTTCAAGCAGCGTATCATCAATTTCAATAGTTTTGATTTTTCTGTTTGCGGTAAGCGTTATTTTTAAAAGTCCGTCGCTGCTTGCTTCATCTATTAGAACAGTATCCAACCGTTTTTTTGTGGCTTCTACTTTTTCTTGGGTTTCTTTTAGTTTGCCCATCATTCCCATTAAATCTCCAAACATATTTTTTTGTATTTAAGTTTGATGCAAATTTAATACTTTGTAAAGCTATTCAACAACCTTCAATTATGAAAAATAGTTTAATTGTTTCAATCGCTTCCCTTACTTTTGCCGTTGCTTGCAAAAATGCAGGAAACTTCAGATAAAAATATGGAAATAACTCCCCCAAAAGCCGAAAAAATAACCAAGGAATTAAAAGCCCACGACGATATTCGCGTTGATAATTATTATTGGCTCAACAATCCCGAAGATGAAAAAGTAATTAATTATTTGAAGGAAGAGAATAATTATTACGAAGCAATGACGGCGCATACCAAAAAGTTCAAGGAAGATCTTTTTGAGGAAATGAAAGCGCGCATTAAGGAAAATGACGAATCGGTTCCCTATAAATTGAATGGTTATTATTACATCACGAGGTATGAAACAGGAAAGGATTACCCTATTTATACTCGAAAAAAAGAAACGTTTAGATGCAAAAGAGGAAATTCTTTTTGATGTAAATGAAATGGCGAAGGATTATTCCTACTACAACCTTACGGGCCTAAATGTTTCTGAAGACAACAAATTGGTTTCATTTGGGGTAGATACCTTAAGCCGAAGAAAATATGACATCTTTCATAAAAAACCTTGAAAACTGGAGAAATTTATCCAGAGCGAATTCCTTTGACTACTGGAAGCGCAACTTGGGGCAGCGATAATAAAACGCTTATTTTACACAAGAAAGGATGAGAAAACCCTTCGCGCAGATAGAATTTATCGTCATACTTTAGGTACCGACCCAATAACGGATGAATTGATTTATACTGAAGAAGACGATACCTTCGGCACCTATGTTTACAAAACAAAGTCGAAAAAATTCATTGTAATTGGCTCTTACAGCACGCTTACTTCAGAATACAGAGTTTTGGATGCCGATAATCCAACGGGTGAAATTCAAGATTTTTCAACCGCGAGAAAGAGGTTTGGAGTACAGTATTTCGCACTATGGAAACAACTGGTATGTGTTGACAAATAAGGACAAAGCACTCAATTTTAAACTGATGAAAACTTCGGAAGACAAAACTTCAAAAGAGAATTGGGTTGATATGATTCCTCACCGCAGTGATGTGCTGTTTGGAGGACATTGATATTTTTAAGGATTATTTGGTGGTCAGCGAGAGGAATAATGGCTTGACCAAGATTCGAATAAAAAAATGGAAAGACGATATAGATTATTATCTTGCCTTTTGATAATGAAACCTATACGGCTTTCACAACCCAGAATCCTGAATTTGACACAAAAATATCTTCGATACGGTTATAATTCTTTGAATACTCCAGCTTCCGTAATTGATTTCAATATGGAAACCAAGGAGAAAACGGTTTTGAAAGGAAACTGAAGTTTTAGGTGGGAAATTTGATAAAAATAATTACGAAACCGAACGTTTGTGGGCAACCGCTGCAGATGGAACAAAAATTCCGATGTCGGTAATTTACAGAAAGGAAATAAAAAAAGACGGAAAAAATCCGTTGTTAATTTATGGTTACGGATCATACGGTGCCACAATTGATCCTTATTTTTCATCGGTACGCTTAAGTCTTTTGGACCGCGGGTTTATTTTTGCAATCGCGCATGTTCGCGGCGGGGAATATATGGGAAGACAATGGTATGAGGACGGAAAATTGCTAAAAAAGAAAAATACGTTTACCGATTTTATTGATGCTTCAAAATATTTAATTGCAGCAAGGTTATACTTCCAAGGAACATCTTTACGCTTCGGGTGGTTCTGCTGGCGGACTTTTAATGGGAGCCATTGTGAATATGGCTCCTGAATTATACAATGGTGTTATTGCTTCGGTTCCATTTGTAGATGTTGTTACAACAATGCTGGATGATTCAATTCCATTAACCACAGGCGAATATGACGAATGGGGAAACCCAAATGAGGAAGATATTATAATTATATGAAAAGTTATTCACCATATGATAATGTAGAGGCACAAACAATACCCAAATATGCTTGTTACAACAGGCTTGCACGATAGCCAAGTGCAATATTGGGAACCGGCAAAATGGGTTGCCAAACTTAGAGATTTAAAAACTGACAATAAATACTTTTATTGCAAACAAATATGGATGCGGGCCACGGCGGGGCTTCCGGACGTTTTGAAGCGTTAAAGGAAGTAGCAATGGATTATGCATTTTTATTGGATTTGGAAGGAATTAAGGAGTAATAAAAATATTTCCTTACCTTTGTGCGGTTAAAATTTCAGTTTCAAGCTGAAGTATTTTTTATAACGAACTCCCTCTTTATGAAAGAAGAAATAAAAGCCCACAATAACGTGTTGGAACTTATAGGCAACACACCGTTAATAAAGCTTAACAAGATTACCCAGAATATGAAGGGTAATTATTTCGCAAAGGTTGAAGCGTTCAACCCGGGACACTCTACCAAAGACCGTATTGCACTTTATATTATTGAAGAAGCCGAGAGAAAAGGAATTCTAAAGCCTGGCGACACCATTATTGAAACCACTAGTGGAAACACAGGTTTTAGTATTGCAATGGTGAGCATTATTAAGGGTTACGAATGTATTTTGGCGGTAAGTTCAAAATCTTCTGCAGATAAAATTGATATGCTGAAAACTATGGGCGCCAAAGTTTATGTTTGCCCAGCCCACGTTAGTGCGGACGATCCACGTTCTTATTACGAAGTGGCAAAAAAACTTCACAATGAAATCAAAGGTTCGGTTTATATCAATCAATATTTTAATGAATTGAATATTGATGCGCATTACCAAACCACCGGCCCAGAAATTTGGGAACAGACTGCGGGAAAAATAACGCATTTGGTTGCTTGCAGTGGAACAGGGGGAACAATTTCCGGAACAGCTCGTTTCTTAAAAGAAAAAAATCCAAATATAAAAGTTATAGGAATTGATGCTTATGGCTCAGTTCTTCAGAAATACCATCAAACCAAAGAGTTTGATGCAAATGAAATTTATCCATATCGCATTGAAGGTTTGGGGAAAAATTTGATTCCAACCGCTACAGATTTCAATATAATAGACAAATTTGAAAAAGTAACCGACGAAAGTAGCGCACACACAGCTCGTGAGCTTGCAAAAACGGAAGGACTTTTTGTGGGTTACACTAGTGGTGCAGCAATGCAAGGTATAAAACAAGTTGAAGAAGAAGGCGAATTTGATGAAAACAGCAATATTGTTGTAATCTTCCCAGATCACGGTTCACGCTATATGAGTAAAATTTACAATGACGAATGGATGCAACCAGCAAGGATTCTTTGACTCTGAAACTGCTGAAATACATCAGATTGAATACATAAAGTAATATCACTAAATTAAACTAATATTTAAAATCCCGATTGCTAAAACGCTTTCGGGATTTTTTTGTTCTAAAAACATTCCATTCTAAAATCTAATGTCCAAAATCTAAAATCTCAAATATAATTTAATTAATTTTGTCCCGATATTTTTAACAACAAGACGTTAATGAAAGATTTATTCGATAAAATCTATAAAGATAAAGGTCCGTTGGGAAAATGGGCCGAACAAGCGGAAGGCTATTTTGTTTTCCCGAAACTGGAAGGTCCAATTTCCAACCGAATGAAATTTAAAGGAAAGGAAGTAATCACTTGGAGTATCAATGATTACTTAGGCCTCGCCAACCACCCAGAAGTTAGAAAAGTAGATGCGGAAGCTGCAGAAAAATGGGGCTCTGCATACCCGATGGGTGCCAGGATGATGAGTGGCCATACAGATCTTCACGAACAACTTCAAAGAGAACTTGCAGCATTTGTAGATAAAGAAGCAGCTTATCTATTGAATTTTGGTTATCAAGGAATGGTTTCGACCATTGACGCACTTGTTTCAAAAGACGACGTGATTGTTTATGATGTTGATGCCCACGCTTGTATAATAGATGGGGTTCGTCTTCATTTGGGGCAACGTTTTACCTACAAGCACAACGATATGGAAAGTATCGAGAAAAACCTGCAACGTGCTACAAAAGTGGCCGAAAAAACAGGTGGAGGAATTCTTCTTATTTCCGAAGGTGTTTTCGGAATGCGCGGCGAGCAAGGAAGATTAAAAGAAATAATTGCACTTAAGAAAAAATACAACTTCCGCTTTCTTTGTTGATGATGCCCATGGTTTCGGAACACTTGGTAAAACAGGTGCCGGAGCAGGCGAGGAGCAAGGCGTTCAGGATGGCATTGATGTATATTTTGCCACTTTCGCAAAATCTATGGCAAGCACCGGAGCTTTCATTGCTGGTGATGAAGAAATAATTAATTACCTAAAATATAACCTGCGTTCGCAAATGTTTGCAAAATCATTGCAGATGGTTTTGGTGGAAGGTGCTTTGAAGCGTTTGGATATGCTTCGCACAATGCCAGAATTAAAGGCGAAACTTTGGGAAAACGTAAATGCACTCCAAGGCGGGTTGAAAAAGCGAGGTTTTGATATAGGAACAACCCAAAGTTGCGTTACGCCAGTATATTTAAAAGGAAGCATTCCCGAGGCAATGGCCTTGGTAAAAGATCTTCGTGAAAACCACGGAATTTTCTGCTCAATCGTTGTGTATCCAGTAATCCCGAAAG
Organism: uncultured Flavobacteriaceae bacterium; assembly: GCA_963789545.1. Classification (GTDB taxonomy): domain Bacteria; phylum Bacteroidota; class Bacteroidia; order Flavobacteriales; family Flavobacteriaceae; genus Aequorivita. The sequence goes on from CAWBKZ010000006.1 coordinate 165,924, forward strand.
GATTGATTCTTTTAAGAATGATACCGACGGCTTCACACACAATGCAGGATATTGAAGAGACTTTAGAAGCATTTTCATCAATCCGCGAGCGTTTGGAGAATGGAACCTACAAACGTCTTTCTGCGGCTGTTGCTGCGGCGATGGGAGAATAATTCTCGCACTTCGACTGCGCTCAGTATAAACTTCGGCAGGAATCTTGATATTGAAAAATCCACCTTTTGGGGTGGATTTTTTGCTTTGCATTTCTTTGGAATACCTATTTGGTTTTTTTGATTAAATTTACCTTATATCGACGATAAATTAAACTATATAACGAGTTTGACATTCATAAAAAAAACATTTAAAGAGGACAAGTAATGAGTAAATCAGCAAAAAGCGTTTTTATTTATGGTATTTTTTATGCAATCAATGGGTTAATGCTTCTATTTGCACCTAATGTTTTACTTGACTCATTAGGTATTGAGAACACCAATGAAGTATGGATTAGACTGGCAGGAATTTTATTATCTGCTATTTCAGTATACTATTTTATTGCAGCTAAACATGAGCTTATTTTAATTATGAAGGCTACCGCTTTCATTCGATTTACAATCATTTTTTTCTTTACAGCCTTTGTATTCTTGGAATTGGTTTCTTCGAGTATAATAGTAATCTCCGTAATAGACTTTTTAGGAGGGACTTGGACTTTTTTAATGTTGAAAAAAGAAGGACACTTTGCACGAAGTAAATAGAAAATCAGTCTAGACATAAAATGAAAGACAAATACTAATGCCAACATCCGTATATAAACTATAAATTTTTAGATAAAACCCTATTTTAAAAACCTTATTATAAAGCTTTCCTAAAAGTGCTTCGCTCCTTATGCTGCACGGGATTGTAGTCTTTCCAAAGCAACTGGACGGCAGTGTTTTCCTTTAGTTCAGGGTTGGTTTCCACAGTATGTATTCCTTTAGAGTTAAAGAGGTGTTGCATTTCCTCAAAAATAATTGCAGTAACGCCTTTGCCTTGGTATTCTGGGTCAATTCCTATTAAATAGAAAGCGGCGGTATCGTTTTTTTTCTGCGCTTGAAGTATATATTTCCATCCAATGGGAAAGAGTTTCCCGTTCGCTTTTTTCAATGCTTTTGAAAAGGAAGGCATCACGATTGAAAAAGCAATGAGTTTTCCAGTTTCATCTTTTATGCAGCAAATATAATCTGGATGGATAAAACTGAAATATTTCTTTTTATAATAATCAATTTGATATTGCTGGATGGGCACAAAGGTTTGAAGGGTATTGTATGTTTTGTTCAACAGCCCGAACATAGCATCAACATAAGGCAGGATTTCTTTTTTGTCCTTAAAACGAATGACGGAAAGTTTATAACGTTCCCGTACGATTTTTGAAAATTTTGCAACTTTTTCAAAAATAGCCTCTGGAATTTTCAAGGTGTATTCTACCCAAGTAGCTTGTTTTTCAAAACCTAATTTTTCAAGATGTTCTGCATAATAGGGGTAATGGTACCAAGTAATCATGGTGTTCATTTCCTCAAAACCCATGAGTCAGAATTCCAGCTTTCTCCATATTGCTGAAACCCACGGGGCCTTCGGCATATTCTAGGTTGTGCTCACGGCCTTTTTCGTATGACTTTTTCAAGCAGGGCTTTGTTACTTCAATATCATCCACCATATCCAGCCAACCGAAACGGACTTTTTTCTTTCCCTGTTCGTTAATTTCCAGATGGTTCAGAATAACCGCAATTCTGCCAACTATTTCATCATTTTTATATGCCAAATAATACCAAGCTTCTGCATTTTTGAAAACAGGATTTTTTTCAGAATCCAAGGTTTCCATTTCATCCTTAATCAAGGAAGGAACCCAGTATTTACAGTCTTTATATAGCTTAAAAGGAAAAGTGACAAACTTTTTAAGATCACTTTTTGAGGTTGGTTTGTTTTACTGTAATCATACAAAATATTATTATTCGCCACCTTCATCCAAGTTCAATTCATCTTGGCGTTCTTGTTTTTTACCTTTTGCTTTTTCTTTCTTTTTCTCTTCTTTCTTTTCCTCTTTAATTTCTTTATCTTCCAAATATTCATCTTTGTTGTGCATATCAAAGCGATACGCAACTCCAACGCGGCCATAAAACTTTGAAGGAGTATCCTTAAAACTATAGGTTAGCGAAAGGTCAACTTGAAAATTTTCATTAACCAGTGCTAGCAGCCCCGCCACGAATAAGTTGGTCTGAATAGAAATCACTTTTAAAGCCTTGGTTTTCAAGAAAAACAGAGAACCAGCGATTGGTGGCGTGCGTTAGCGTTACAATATAACCATAAGTAGGGAAATCTGTAGTAACGCGATCAACAATAATATTGGTAACAAACACCCAACCGCCCATAAAATTATTTTGGGTTGAAAGCACAAATTTTGGACTTATTTTGCCTTCTGCTTCTGGAGTGAAGGGATTATCTGCAAAATCAAAATTAGCTCCTGCATAAACTGAAATTGCTGGAATTAAATCTGACCATTGGTTTTTATGGTTTGCATTCCAACTATATAGATTTGGACCTTTCAACTCACGTTTTCTGTAGGGGTCATAAATAAGATATTTTGCGCCAAGAGTATTGCTTTTAAAATTTGAAAGACTGTATTCTCTTGCTGTTGTAGAGCGGTTATCAGTAACCTTGTTCGATTGAAACTCACCCATAAGACTCACTTCAAGGCGTTCTTTCCAAAAACCATAGCGAATGGAATAATCTATTGCCAAGCCATTGGTTTCGGTTTCAAGAAGATTGTGTTTCTCTTTTCCGTAACTGACACCAGATTCAACTTGAAGCACATTGGTGCCAACAGAAAATGCGCCCTGTGATCCACCGGGACGGTTGGTGTTTATCATTTCGGTATATTGTGCTGATACGGTTGAAAAGGAAATAAAGCACAGCAGAAATAGAAAGGGAAGTTTGATGTTCATGGAAAGTTGGGTTTAGTTCAAAGATATAAGATTTTACCATTTATTTAATAGTCAACATTCGTCTTTTTCTACTTCAATCCTTATTTTTGAAAAGAATTTTACAATTATGATGACATTCCTAAAAACGATATTAATCGTTCTTCTGGTATATTTAGGGCTTAAGTTTCTTATTAGGCTGCTAACTCCTTATTTAATGCGTTACATTTCAAAAAAAGCTGGACAACAGTTTGAGCAGTTTTTCGGAAACAATCCAAATATGAATACGCAGCGTGAACAGGAGGGAAGTATAACCATTGATAAAAATCCATCCCCAAATTCACGATCCAGTAAAAAAGTTGGGGAATATGTGGAATATGAGGAAGTGGATTGAGACAATAGTTGAATCAAGACGGTTTGAACCAAGACTACTTAATTCCAGATATTTCAATTATAAACGATAGGGTTCAACCATTCAAAAGCCTTGTTTTCCTATAGCCTTGTTTCTTGGTTCCCTTCATTCCTGATTCCATTCTGTCGTGGTTCGTGATTCAAAAAAATTGCCTAATTTCCCCACTTCATATTCACAAGCTCAAATTATGCAGTCCAACTATAAAAAATTCCTTCCCCATTTAGTTGTTTTCGTTTTATTTATTGTTGCCTCCTTGGCTTATTTCAACCCTGTTTTGCAGGGCAAGAAAATATTCCAAAGTGATATTGTGCAATACACCGGAATGGCAAAGCAACAAAACGATTTCCGAAAAGAAACAGGCGAAGAAACCTATTGGACTGATGCGAGCTTTTGGCGGAATGCCAACTTATCAGTTGGGCGCAAAATACCCAAACAATTACATAAAACAACTCGATCTTGCCATTCGTTTTTTACCACGTCCAGCGGATTATCTGTTCCTTTATTTTATAGGAATGTATATTCTCTTTTTAGTACTTAAAGTTGATTATAAACTGGCTTTTCTCGGTGCTTTGGCATTTGGTTTTTCAACCTATTTGATAATTATTTTAGGCGTTGGGCCATAACGCAAAAGCCCACGCCATTGCCTATATGCCTTTTGTTTTAAGCGGAATATTTCTCACGTTTCGAGGAAAATATCTCTGGGGATTTTTACTGCTTACGGTTTCAATGGGGTTGGAATTGGTTGCAAACCACTTCCAAATGACGTATTATTTGATGCTTTTGGTTGTAATTATTGGTATTGTTTATTTGATTGATGCTTTCAAAAAGAAATTGCTTGCCACATTATTTTAAAGCAGTTGGAGTAATGGCTATTGGTGTTTTGATTGCCATAGGTTTAAACGCTACAAATATTTTGGCAACCAAGGAATATGCAGACACTTCAACACGAGGTAAAACGGAATTACCATCAACGCAGATGGCACACCAAAAGATAATAAAACAGGTCTCGATTTTGATTATATTACCGAATACAGCTATGGAAGACTGGAAAGTTTCAATCTTATTTATTCCCCGTTTTATGGGCGGAAGTTCTACTGAAGAATTTCCGAAAGATTCAAAAACTATTGAAAGTTTAATGCGGATGGGGGCTTCTTCACAGGAAGCAAACCAAATTTTAAGCCAAATCCCAATGTATTGGGGCGATCAAACTTTCGTAGGAGCTCCGGCTTATATTGGTGCAATTATTATATTTCTTGCGGTTTTGGCGTTATTTTTAATCCGAGGAAGATTGAAGTGGTGGGCGGTTTCCGCATTTTCTATTAATGCTTCTTTTGTCTTGGGGAAAAAATTTTAGTGGACTCACAGAGTTTTTTATTGATTATGTACCGATGTATAATAAATTTCGGGCGGTTTCTTCAATACAGGTAATTATTGAATTGATTCTTCCAATTCTTGCCATCGTTGGTTTGCACCAATTTTTTAATCAATTTGAAAAGGAAGAAGAAAAGAAAAAGGCACTGTTTGTGTCTACAGGAATTGTTGGAGGAATTACATTACTTTTTATTCTTTTTAAATCGACATTTTTCGATTTTGCAAGTCCGTATGACAGCTATTTTAGAGATGAAATGGGCTTCCATTTTTGGAGGCCATTCGGGAGGATAGAATGTCACTTTTTACATCCGATGCCATCCGATCATTAATTTTTGTGCTTTTAACTGCTGCCGTTCTTTGGTTTTTTATGAAAGGAACACTTAAAAAAGGATTTGCTGTTGCAGCACTTTGCATCTTGGTATTGTTGATTTGGTGGGCGTTGACAGAAGATATGTAAATGAAGATGATTTTGTGCAGGCAAGATTGGTTGATGAACCATTCCAAAAAAATGGTGCGGACGAACAAATTTTAGAAGGACGATGGTCATTACCGTGTTTATGATGCTACAACAAATGCTTTCAACAGTGGCCGTGCAAGTTATTATCCACAATGCTTTGGGTGGTTATCATGCCGCAAAACCGGGCAGAATGCAGGATTTAATTGAATTTTATATCAGCAAAGGAAATATTGGAATTCTGAATATGATGAACGTGCGCTATATTATTACTCAAAATAAAAATGGTGGACCAGTGGCACAGCGCAATCCTTATGCAAATGGCGATGCATGGTTTGTTGAAAATGTACTTCCTGCAGAAAATGCAAACGAGGAAATTCAGCTTTTGGACAGTTTGGATACCAAAAAAACTGCAATTGTAAATAAAGAATTTCTTTCAAAAATACCAAGCCAAAAAATAGAAAGAGATAGCACTGCGACTATTGAACTTTTCAGCCATAAGCCGAATCATTTAGTTTATGAAGCTTCTACAGATACAGATCAATTAGTTATATTTTCAGAAGTGTATTATCCAAAAGGATGGAACGCATATATAAATGGAAAACCTGCGGAATATTTTCGGGCGGATTATGTTTTGAGGGCAATGGTTATTCCTCCCGGAAACAATAAAATAGAATTCAAATTTGAGCCGAAAGTAATTCAAACTGGAAGCACTATTTCTTTGGCAAGTAGCATTGTTTTTCTTTTGATTTTATTGAGCGGCTTATATTTTGCCTTTCGGAAAAAAGAAGTGAAAGAATAAATGAAACGAGCCCTAATCATTACATACTATTGGCCTCCCGCGGGTGGTCCGGGCGTACAGCGATGGTTAAAGTTTGTAAAATATTTTAGGGAATTTGGCGTAGAACCAATTGTTTATGTACCCGAAAATCCAAATTATCCTTTAGTTGATGAGAATTTTTCTTCTGAAATTCCTTCGGATATTGAAATTATAAAACAGCCTATCAGCGAACCGTATCGATTTGCAAAGCTTTTTTCAAAAAAGAAAACAAAGCAGATAAGCAGCGGTATTATTTCAAAAAAGGAAATTTCCGCAATGGAAAAGTTGATGCTTTACGTTCGCGGAAACTTTTTTATTCCAGATGCGCGCGTGGGATGGGTGAAACCTTCAGTTGAATTTCTTTCAAAATATATTTCTGAAAATCCAGTGGATGTTGTAATAACAACTGGTCCACCGCATAGTCTTCACTTAATAGGGATGCAACTTCAAAAAGAATTGAACGTGAAATGGATTGCAGATTTTCGCGATCCGTGGACAACGATTCATTACCACAAATCACTTCGATTGAACAAATCTTCAGAAAGAAAACACAAAGAATTGGAAGCTTTGGTTTTAAAATCAGCAGACTATAATTACCGTAACCAGCCCCACGACAAAAAAGGAGTTTGAAATGATTACCGAAACTCCCATTGAAGTTATTACAAATGGTTATGATGTTTCTGAAAAAATTGATTTTGAAATGGATTCCACTTTTTCTATTTCACATATTGGTTCACTTATTAAGCGAACGAAATCCAGAGGTTTTATGGAAAGTGCTTGCTGAAATTTGCAAAGAAAATCATTCTTTTAAAAATGATTTACAACTAAAATTTGCTGGAGCCGTAAGTGAAGAAGTGAAGCAAAGTCTTGAAAATTTTCAGCTAATAGAAAATTGTAATTTTTTGGGGTACGTTTCCCATTCCGAAGCTTTAAAAATGCAGCATCAAAGTCCAAGTATTGCTTTTGGTTGAAATAAATAGCGCTGAAACCCGTGCCATAATTCCTGGAAAACTTTTTGAATATTTGGCCGCCAAACGCCCAATAATAGCGTTAGGGCCAAAGGAAAGTGATATTGAAGGCAATTATTGCTGAAACCAAATGCCGGAAAATTTTTCAGTTATTGGGATGATGATGCGCTGAAAGTTGAAATTCTTCAATTATATGAAGAATTCAAAAATGGAGATTTAAAAATTGCTTCCGAAGGGATTGAAAAATACAGTAGGAGGGAACTCACGAAACAAATGGCTGCCTTAATCCTGAATTAAAAAAGTAAACCCCCGATCTCCGCCAATGGCGAATCACGGAGGTTTAACCAACCAACCAAAAAACTATTTTTTATCCACGTCCTCCTCTTTTGCTAGCTTCTCTTGAAGAGTTACCTCTGAAGTTATTCGCTTTGGAACTGCTTTGTGAAGGAGCGCTGGATTTATTTACTGTACTTCGGCTCGCAGTTTCTCTTTTTGGAGCTTGTGTTTTATTTCTTGTAACCGAACTATTTTTGTTGTTTGAAGAAGCGCTGCGGGTTTGTTGTTTTTGAACTGATCTGCCATTAGAGACATTTCTTAATTATTAGAGTGCGTACTGTAGTTATCACTTCGAGAATTTTTCACAGTATTTTGAGAATTACCGCTTCGCTGAACATTTCTTCCAGAACCATTACTTTTTACACGGTCTTGTTATTCTGTTTTAACGGTTGAAGACGGTGTTTTTACTTGGAACATTGCTTGAATAATTTCTGTGTTGCGATGTATTTCTATCAATTCTAGCAGCTCCTTTACTATTGGTGCTATTATTTCTAGTTACCGTATGCTTCGGTAATTATTGTTTTTTACAGCATTATTGGGTCTAGCATTATTACTTCTGATAGAACTCTTATTTCTTTCAGCTTTATTATATCGGGTATTGCTAGAAGCAACCATGGTATTTTTTCTATTTAGGATTATAATTTTTATTTATTGAAGCTCTTCCTTTTTTATCATAAACTCGGCTACCAGGACGATAAAAATCTCTGCGGCCATTATGATAGGCTACATGATTTCTTTTTTTGTAATACACCACGTGATCGTGATAGCTATATCTAACAGGGCTATAATATCTTCTGTAAGGCATATCATAGACTACACAATGATTATAAATTGGACGTGCGTAATACACATGCCAAGGGCGATAGACATAATAATGGGTTGAAAATATTTATTACACCTGTGCAATGTGAAAAATAGCCATAGTTGTTATAAACTACGTGAAGACCGCCAACACGAACAACTCTTCTATCGTTATATTGAATGTCAACATTTCCAGCTTGGACGATACGTCCATAGTAATCATAATAAATGGGAACACTTTCTACTTGAATTACTGCGCCATAATCGTCATACTGCACATAAGCTTCATAATCATAGCCAGAATTGAAACTTACATTTACATTTGGCGTATTGATAGTTACTTGTGAACCTGTTTGTGGCCCAACATAGACAAAGTCAAATTGACCATCAGGGAAAACAGAGAATTCCACATCGCCTTCAACAAAAATGTAGGCGTTTCCATCATAACCTCGTCCTATAATTGTTTTCACTTTCGTGGGGAAGTTGCATTTAGCTGAAAATCCTACCAAAAGGATACTGAAAATAAATGCTATGATTTTTCATAAGTTTCATAAATTAATATTTAAAGGTTCGTACTTGCTTTAGATTTTTTGGTAAGCAGGGTACGCTTAATAAATAACCAACGACCGTGCCAAAGTTTTTAAAATCGTTGTTTTACAGTGATGTGTTTTCGAATATGCTAAATGGGAAAACTTTCTTTTATAGAATGAATAAATAAAAAATCCGCTGAAGTGTTTTACCACTTCAACGGATTTTAAAAAACTAACCAACCAAAAAACTTAAAGTCTTATTTTCTGTTAAATTGTATTTCAATTAGCGTGCCAAAAAAATTTATAAAGCTCTTAAATTTTTTCCTTTAAATAGGCAGCAGTAAAAGAATCTTTGCTTTTTGCAACTTCTTCTGGCGTTCCCTCGGCAACAACTTGCCCTCCGTTTTCACCGCCTTCGGGCCCAAGGTCAATAATGTAGTCTGCACATTTTATCAAATCTAGATTGTGCTCTACCACAATCACGGTGTGTCCTCTTTCAAGCAAAGCATAAAAAGAAGCTAAAAGTTTTTTAATATCGTGAAAGTGAAGTCCGGTTGTGGGTTCATCAAATATGAAAACAGTTTTTTCCTTTGAGGTTCCTTTTACCAAAAATGATGCAAGCTTGATACGTTGTGCTTCTCCACCGGAAAGGGTAGAGGAGCTTTGCCCTAACTGAACATAGCCCAAGTCCTACATCCTGCAAAGGCTGCAACTTTGTTGCAATTTTATCCTGCTTGTGTTCTCCGAAAAATGCTACAGCATCATCCACGGTCATTGTGAGGATATCGTCTATATTTTTATTCTGAAAAGTTACTTCCAACACTTCTTTTTTGAAACGTTTGCCGTTGCAGGTATCACAAATAAATGAACATCGGCCATAAATTGCATTTCGATAGTTACTTCACCTTCCCCTTTACAGGTTTCACAGCGTCCGCCATCTACATTGAAACTAAAATGTTTCGCTTTATAACCACGAATATCCGAAAGTTTTTGGGAAGCGTATAAATTCCGAATATCATCATATGCTTTTATATATGTTACTGGATTACTACGGCTGGAACGGCCAATGGGGTTTTGGTCGATAAACTCAATACTTTTTATTGTGCCAAAATCTCCTTTTATTTCTGAAAATTGCCCGGGTTTTTCGCCATAACCACCTATTTCACGCAATAGGGCGGGGTAGAGTATTTTCTTTACTAGTGTACTTTTTCCACTTCCTGAAACGCCTGTTACTGCAGTAAAAATATTTAGTGGAAATGTAACATCTATATTTTTTAAATTGTTCTGCCGCGCGCCCGTAATTTTAATTTTATTTTTTGAAGTGCGCCGTTTTTTTGGAACTTCAATTTCCATTTCCCCATTTAAATATTTCGCAGTCAAGCGAATCTGACTTTAAAATTTCTGCATAATTTCCCTGCGCAACCACTTCGCCTCCAAAAGTTCCTGCTTCTGGGCCGATGTCTATAATTTCATCAGCAGCTTTCATTATATCTTCATCGTGTTCCACAACAATAACTGTATTTCCCAAATCGCGAAGGGATTTTAAAACCACAATAAGTCTTTCCGTATCTTTTGGATGAAGACCAATGCTGGGTTCATCCAAAATATACATGGAACCCACCAAGACTGCTCCCTAATGAGGTTGCCAGATTTATACGCTGTGATTCTCCTCCTGAAAGGGTATTGGATTTTCGATTCAGCGTTAAATAGCCCAGATCCAACATCCATGTAAAAACTTTAAACGATTGTTTATTTCCAAGTAAAAGACGTTTTGCGACTTTTTCGTCAAATTCAGAAAGTTTCAAGATTTTTGAAGAATGCTGCAGCTTTATCCAAGGGGTAATTCTACCAATTCTTGAATTGCGGTACCATTTATTTTTACATAACCGGCTTCAGGACGAAGACGTTTTCCTTTACAGGTTGTGCATTTCGTTTTTCCGCGATAGCGTGAAAGCATGACCCGATTTTGGATTTTATAGCTTTTCGATTCTAAATAGGAAAAGAAAGAATTTAATCCTTCAAAATATTTGTTTCCTTCCCAAACCAATTGTTTTTGTTCTTCTGAAAGCTGAAACCACGGTTTATGGATTGGAAAATCAAATTTATAGGCATTGTTTACCAATTGATCCCGATACCAGCTCATACTTTCGCCACGCCAAGGAAATATTGCATTTTCGATAAATGGAAAGAGCGGTGTTCGGGATTACCAAATCTTCATCAATACCAATAACATCACCATAACCTTCACAAGTGGGACAGGCGCCATAAGGATTATTAAAACTGAAAAGATGGACGTTTGGCTCCATAAAAACCATTCCATCCGCTTCAAAACGATTGTTGAATTCTGTTATTTTTTTTGAAGAAAGCTCTTCAATATACAATTCACCTTTTCCTTCAAAAAAGGCTATTTCAATGGCATCGGCAAGACGATTGTAAAAATCTTCTTCGTCTTTTGTAATGATGCGATCAATGACCAAATCTATTTTTTTCGGAAATGATTTTCCGTTTAATTCATCAATCCGTAAAACTTCATCATTTATTTTAATTCTGGAATACCCTTGTTGTGCCAAGGCTTGTATTTTGTTTTCCATAGTTCGGCCTTCTTCCAAATGGATAGGAGCGAGAAGGAGCAATTTTTCGCCTTCAGTAAAGTTTTTTATGAAATTTATAACATCTGTAGTAGTGTCTTTTTTAACTTCTTTTCCGGAAATGGGTGAAATTGTTTTCCCAATTCGAGTGTAGAGCAATTTTAAATAATCATAAATTTCTGTGGAAGTGCCAACGGTGGAACGTGGATTTGTAGCGTTTACTTTTTGCTCGATTGCAATTGCCGGCGAAATTCCTTTTATGGAATCTACTTTTGGTTTGTCCAACCTTCCCAAAAACTGGCGGGCATAACTGGAAAGACTTTCCACGTAGCGGCGTTGGCCTTCTGCATATAAGTGTATCGAAAGCCAAACTGGATTTTCCACTGCCGGAAAGCCCGGTAATAACAACTAATTTATTGCGTGGTATTGCTACCGAAATGTTTTTAAGATTGTGAAGTTTCGCACCCTGAATTAGGATATTTTTTTTTGTATCTAAGGTTTCTGTATTCAATTTATTTTTTCCTTTTTTTATAGCTTTTTGCAAAGATACTATATCGGTTTCAGCAATGCACATTTGAGCATATTATTATTTTTTAATGAAAAATTTAACCTTTTTTTTGCATTTGTGAATTGTTTGTTGTTATATTTACGGCTCTTAACGTTATATAAAAAAATTATTGCCTATAGCTGATCTATTACTTTTAACAAATAAACATTTTAACTAAGCAACCAAATCCATAGTTGTTTATTTTTTAAAAAAGTATTGATATGAAGCAAAGCACAAGCTCTGATGCGTTTTTGGTAAGCGCTTATATGAACGGTAATGAATCTGCACTTAGTGAATTAATAACACGCCACAAACAGAGAATCTACAGTTTTATTTATTCGAAAGTTTTTGATAGGGATGTCGCTGAAGATATTTTCCAGGACACTTTTATTAAGGTTATTAAAACCCTTAAAAAGAGGTGCCTACAATGAAGAAGGCAAGTTTCTTCCTTGGGTAATGCGTATTGCGCATAATTTGGTAATAGACCATTTCAGAAAAAACAATCGCATGCCGAAGTTTGAAAACAATAACGATTTCAATATATTTTCGGTTTTGAGTGACAATGCTTTAAATATTGAAAAGCAGATTATTAAAGGTCAGGTTGAAAGTGATGTACGAAGATTGATTGAAGAACTTCCAGAGGATCAAAAAGAAGTATTGATGATGCGGATATATAAGGACATGAGCTTTAAGGAAATAAGCGACAAACCGGCGTTAGTATCAATACTGCTCTAGGACGAATGCGTTATGCGTTGATCAATTTACGCAAAGTAATTGATAAACATAATATTATATTGACCAATTGATACAATAAACTAATTTTTGCTGCGTTATTTGAAAATAAAACCTCAAAATAACTTTCTATGCAAAAATTTTACTCTGAAACCTCACGTGTGGACGGCGTGAATAAAAAACTTGTTCCAAAAGAAGAAACTATAAAATTTCTTCTGGATTATTCGATGGCTTTAAGTGTTATAGATTACCATAAAATGAAGTTTGAAGCACTTCTAAACTAAACTTTGGAAAAACCCTGGAATTAGCTTTTCGGGGTTTTTTTTAAAAAAAATTTAAGAATTTAAAAGTTTAGTTTTCTCCAGAACCTACTAAACTCATCGATTCTTTTTCAAATAGTCATTAATAACAGTTTTTCTACCAATGGTTTTGGTAATTATATCTTTTTCCAAATTCCAGCCCCGGGCAGGAGAATATTGTCTTCCATACCATATAATTTGAAGATGAAGGGTATTCCATAAATCTTTTGGGAACAATCGTTTTGCATCTTTTTCAGTCTGAACCACATTTTTGCCATTTGTAAATCCCCAGCGGTACATCAATCTGTGAATATGTGTATCCACAGGAAATGCAGGAATATTAAAGGCTTGGCTCATCACTACACTGGCGGTTTTGTGACCAACAGCTGGAAAAGATTCTAAGTGCTTCAAAATCTGCGGGAACTTGGCCGTTATATTTTTCGATCAAAATTTTTGAAAGCCCATGGATACCTTTTGATTTCATAGGCGAAAGTCCAACAGGTTTTATTATTTCCCTAATTTCTTCAATGGTAAGTTTTACCATATCATATGGATTATCGGCAATTTCAAATAAAAGTGGTGTAATTTGGTTTACCCGAACGTCAGTACTTTGGGCAGAAAGTAATACAGCAATCAATAATGTATATGGATCTTTATGTTCCAAAGGAATGGGAACTTGTGGATAGAATTTATTTAACGTATCAATAACAAAGGTCACCTTTTCTTGCTTGGTCATTTTAAGTACTTTTATGCAAAAATAAATATAATGAAAACATTACAGGTAGGAGACAAGGCTCCAGATTTTAAAGTAAACGATCAAGATGGAAATAGTATTTCCTCAGAAGATTATAAAGGAAAAAAATGGATTGTTTTTTTCTATCCCAAAGCAAATACTCCTGGTTGTACTGCGGAAGCCTGTAATCTTCGCGATAATTATAAAGAACTTCAAAAACAAGGCTTATGAATTGTTGGGAGTGAGTGCAGATAGTGAAAAGCGTCAAAAAAAATTTAAAGAAAAATATGATTTCCCTTTTCCCTTATTGGCAGATGAGAACAAAGAAGATTATAAATGGCTTTGGTGTTTGGGGTCCAAAAAAGTTTATGGGAAGGGAATTTGATGGAATACACCGAAAAACCTTTATAATGAACGAAACTGGAACATTGTGGAACGCGTGATTGATAAAGTAAAAACCAAAGACCACGCAGCGCAAATACTGGATTAATTATCTATTTTTGCCGGTACTGCTTTATAATTGAAAAGACGCTTTTCTTTTATGATTTCTGAAACACCTGGTGGGAGCATTTCTTCCCAGCCTTCTTCGCCGATTTTCTATCATTGAAAGTACCTCACGCGAAAATATATCCATGAATTTCAGGTTTATAATCTGTGATATCAACAACCTTGCCGTTGTATTTAAAGAATTTGTACAATTCTTTCATTCGTGGGTGAACTTTTAGGTTTTCACTGTTGGTATAGTCTCCAGTTTCTGGATCTTTCATAGGGTAGAGATATACTTTTAGATCTTTAAAGAAAAGTTTTCCAAAGGCTTCCAAAATACCACCACTTAAATGGCGATAATATTTTTCATCAAAAATATCTACCAAGTTGTTTACTCCCATGGCAAGACCCATTCGCATTTTGGTATATCGAGAGAAATATTCAACGAGTTTATAATATTCCTGAAAGTTTGAAATCATAACCGTATGGCCCAAAGAACAGAGCAGTCTTGCACGGTCCATAAAATCTTCTTCGTCAATTTCTCCTTCAGCTCGAAGATTTGAAAGTGTAATTTCAAAAATAACTTCGGTTCTATCTTTTTCTACTCTGTTTTCATTAAGAAACATTTCATAGGAACGCTCAAACATATCAATATTAACCTTTGTTACAGGTCTAAAACTTCCACGAAGTGCCAAAATATTTTTCTTATAAAGAATTCTTGCAGGGAGAATATTATGTCCATCAGGACCAAACATAACCGCATCCGTCATCCCATTTTTAATAAGCTGAAGACTCATCAATCGATTGTCAACATCTGCTAAAACGGGGTCCTAGAAAAGTTGATGGTATCAATTTCTATTTTATCTTTATCGATATGATCGTAAAGATAGCGTAGTAGTTTTTTGGGTTGGTCATATTTATAGTATGCGCCATAAATTAGGTTTACACCTAAAATTCCAAGTGTAATTTGTTGTAATTGTGCATCATTTTCGTGAAAACGAACGTGCAGCGTTATTTCGTTATAAGGTTCTTTTGGGTCAACTTGATATCGAATTCCCACCCAACCGTGGCCTTTGTATTTCTTTGCAAAATCAATGGTTGCAACGGTATTTGCGTACGCAAAAAAGAGTTTATTAGGATGTTTTTCACGAATAATGCGTTCTTCAATTAAATTGATTTCGTGAGAAAGCATTTTCTGTAGCCGTGCTTCTGTTACATATCTTCCGTCTTCTTCAATCCCATAAATTGCGTCGCTAAAATCCTTATCATAGGCAGACATTGTTTTTGCAATGGTTCCAGAAGCTCCACCAGCCCTAAAAAAATTACGCACTGTTTCTTGTCCGGCCCCAATTTCGGCAAAAGTACCGTAAATATTCTCGTTTAGATTTATTCGTAAAGCCTTACTTTTTATGGAAGGAATATTTTCAAATTCCTTATCTCCTATTATGGTTTCTGGCATAGCAACGTTCTATTTTTCTTAATAACAAAGGTAGCAAATACAATAGGTAAACAAAAAAAATACCAGTATTTTTGTGGGAATGAATACAACATTAACCGTTACATTTCTTAGGCACCGGAACTTCACAGGGAATACCCGTAATTGGCAGTAATCACCCAGTTTGTAAAAGCACCGATCCTAAAGATAAACGTTTGCGGGTATCTGTTTTATTGCATTGGGATAATTTTACTTACGTAATTGATTGCGGTCCAGATTTCAGACAGCAAATGTTACGCGAAAATGTTTCAAAAGTTGATGGAATACTGCTTGACCCACGAACATAGCGACCACACAGCTGGATTGGATGATATTAGGCCATTTAATTTTATGCAAGGCTATATGCCGTTTTACGCCCATAAAAGGGTTTTTAAATCATTGCGGGAACGTTTTGCATATATTTTTGAAACTGAAAATAAATATCCAGGAGCCCCAAGTATTGAAGAAATTGAAATTGATAAAGACACTCCTTTTAGTATTAGTGGAAAAAAAGTAATTCCCATTGAAGCTTTGCATGATACCCTTCCGGTTTTGGGTTTTAGGGTGGATGGATTTACATATTTGACTGATGTAAAAACTATTTCTGAAGAAGAAATTGAAAAAGATGAAGGGAACAAAGATTTTGGTTATAAATGCCCTTCGGGAAGAGCAACATTATTCACATTTCAATATTGCCGAAGCACTTGATTTTGTTGAAAAAGTAAAACCAGAGAAAACATATTTTACACACATTAGCCATTTGATGGGTTTTCACGAAGAAGTTGAAAAAAAACTTCCGGAACATGTTCATTTGGCATATGACACACTTACTATAACAATTTGATTATGAGAAATAAAATTTTCATGTACCTGTTTCTTTTTCGCATTGCTTCTTATTATTTATCAATATATGAATCGAAAAGAAGATTTTTGAATCCCAGGAAAACAGAATAGAAAACCTGGAGGCGAATATTCAAACAGAGACTGATTCTATAGAAAATATTGCAGAACCAAGTTGTAGATTTGAATTATTTTACACTTTCAGGGAAATGACAATGCCATGACCTATTTAGAAAATTTGGGTTATGAAGCTGCAGCTGTGGAAGCAATGGTTTCGACCAAATTTATGATTTCAATTTGACGAAAGAAAACAATCCTTTAGTGCCGTTTGAGGGAATGAACGGAGATATGAAAATCAACAAATTGAAATTTCTGAACCACAAGTGGATACTGGCAGACTTTACCGATGGAAAATATTGGGGCGAAATGATTTTGGAATATTACTTTCAATGAAAAGAAAGAACTTGAGCTTAACCACAATTGCTTCACTTCTATATCCCAATTGAGTTACTAATCACTCTTTTCTAGCCAATCGTAAAAATTTTGGGGTGCCACACCGTGTCCTACAGGGAATTCTGAATAACGTACAATCAATATTCAGTTTTTCAAGAAAGGGTTTGGTTTTTCGTGCCCATTCCACAGGAATTACTTGATCCACACTTCCGTGTGAAGTATAAACTTTAAGCTTGCTGAAATCATTTTTAGCAAAGCCTTCTTTTCAAAATTTCTTCATTAATATAGCCACTTAAACCAATCACATTTTTCACTTTTTCAGGATAGCTCAACGCAATGGCAAAGCTTAAAATAGTGCCTTGGCTAAACCCAAGAAGTGTAATGTTTTCGGAATCAACTTTATATTTTTCTATAATTTCATCAATACATTTTGAAACCAATTCCCGTGAGGCAATTGCCTGTTCGTCATCACTAAATTTTCCTTGGGAATTGTCAAAATAGATGTTGTACCATGCATTTCCGTAGGGTTCCAATCTAATGGGTGCTTTTAAGTGAAAAAATCGCATATTTTTCTGGTAATTCACTGGCGAAGGAAAATAAATCATTTTCATCACTACCAAAACCGTGGAGCATGATAATTGCTGGTGGGTTTTCTAAAGGGTTTTTTGCAGGTCTGTAATTATGTTCTAAATGTAAAGTTTGTTTTTCCATAGTTTGCAAAAATAAGCAAGACCTTTCAAACTGAATATTTTTCAGCCCAAAAGGTCTTGTTAAAAATTGTTTAAAAATTTAGATTCCCTTAAACCATTCTTGAAATTGTTCTCCCAATACCGGAACGGGTTTCATTTCGCCTTGTACGGCACTTATCAATCCCAGAATCCACAACACAAGTATAGCGAGTTGAACAATCCAACTAAGTATTGAAATGCCAACGAAACTTATAACAATACTTAAAATTACTGCCCACACACATAATCCCCAATGATTGGCGAACGTGATAAGAGCCTAAAGCAGTTTTATTGCCGTTATTCATTACAAGAGCAATAATCCAACCGATAAGTGTTATGTAAGCAATGATGGCAACTGTTTTGCCGTTGTCTGAAGTTGTTTCCATTTTTTAAAATTTTGGTTAATGTTATTTATAAGCTAAAGATAACCAATACTTTAATTCAAAAACGTAAACCACGCCTGAAATTTTTCAGTTAAAAAAGGAATGCCTTTTTTTTTACTGAAATAAGCCATAGCCCAGCAATATAACCAGAGTAAGAAGCAAATACCCCATAAAATATCGCCAGTGGTTACATCAACTTGTGATTGCACGATTAGTGAAATAATGAACAATAATGAACAATCCGAACATATTTTTAATATGCCAAGTTGCAAATTCATGATTTTCTTCTTTATTAATAAAAAAAGCAATCATAAAACCTACAAATGGAATGTAGGCAATTAAAGCTGTAGTTTTTCCTAAGGGAGGATTAGGTTTCATTACTTATTTAGCTCCAATTGATTGTTTGCAAAATATTCCGTAAGATTTTCCTTTTAGTTTGGTTCCCAATAAAGCAGCATTTTTTGATGTTGAAATAATATCTTTTTCAGAAAACTCCCAGTTTTCTTCAGGATTAAAAAGAGTAAGTTCAGCTCTATTTCCTTCCTCAATTTGTGCTGAAGGAATTCCGAAAGTGTTTTTTAAACCGGTAAGTACTTTAACCGCTTCTTCGCTACCTAATAAAGTATTTACTGCACCAAAACATCCTTCCAACCCTGTACTTCCGAAAAGTGCGTGGTCAAACTCAGTTTTTTTGTGCTCTACATCTATTGGGTTGTGGTCACTGGTTACGCCATCAATAGTTCCATCTTTTAAGCCTTTCAACAAAGCTTTGGTATCTTCTTGGGTCCGCAACGGCGGAAGCAATTTGTAATTTGTATCAAAGCCTTCCAAAACATCATCTGTTAATATTAGATTGAAGACTGCCACACTACAGCTTACATTCAGTCCTTTTTTCTTGGCCTCTTTAATCAGTTCAACAGATTTTTTGGTTGAAATGGTCGGAATGTGGAGTTTTCCGCCGGTATATTCCAAAATATACAAATCGCGGATTATTTGAAGTTCTTCCGAAAGCGCTGGAATTCCTTTCAATCCTAATCGGGTGCTATTTACTTCTTCGTTTACCATTCCATTTCGTGCGACCGATTTTTCAAAAGGAAAGGATTGCACCAAGTCCATCAAAATTTTGGGTGTATTGCAATGCTATTTTTAGAAGTTTGCATTCGCAATTGGATTTTTATAGTCGTAAAACGAAATGGCGCCTTCATTTTGCATATCATATAGTTCTGCCAAATCAATTCCTTTGCTACCCAAAGTGAGCGCGCCAATAGGGTAGAGGTTCACCGCATTTCCTTCGGCTTTGCGATTTCAAAAATTTTATATGGCCTTTACTATCCGTTACCGGAAAACTGTTGGCGTTTACCGCCACACTTGTAAATCCGCTGAGGGCTGCAGTTTTTAAACCATTTTCAATGGTTTCCCGTTCTTCAAAACCTGGTTCGCCAAAAGAAACACTACTATCAAACCAACCTTGCGAAATGTGAAGGTTTTTAAGAGAAACTTCTTTTATTTTTTCTGAAGAAGGAATAGTTGCAGCAATCTTTGAAATTTTACCATTTTCAATTAAAACATCACGTTTCTTTAAATGATGCTTGCTGGAAGCATCAACAATGGTGGCAGATTTCAGTAATATGTCTTTTCATTTGTTAAGAACTTTCTCACAAGATAAGCATTTCAAAAAGTAAAAAGAGCAATGCAAAAATAGCAAACCATTTCCAAAAACTGTTAATGGAATTGGCTTCATTAATAGAATCAAAAAGTTCATCAACAGATTTATAAATTTTTGCACCTTTCCAATCTTCAGGATTCAGATATTGTAATTCGCTTTCGCTTCGGGAGTAATTGTAACTTATATTTTCCAAAAATTCGTTTTCTTTCACAATTTGATAATTGCCAGCTTGGTTGGGTTCATCTGTTGTGTGTCATACAAACGAAGTTGGCTTTGTTTGTTGAAGTGGAATAAATTGCGCGGTACTGTCTTTTATTGTAAAATTTCATCTGGCTCCTAATTTTACTGGAACCGCAATTGAATTTTGTTCCCCAATGGTATAATACAATCGTGGCAAAGGCAAACTTTGCAGCGCCATATTGTATATTGTGGGAACCACTAAAGGCGAATTTTGAAAGTTTGAATTTTCCTTATTTATTGCTGCAGTGAATAAATAAGCTTTATTCTTTTGAAGCAAAAACGGCTGGTTGTCTTCAAAGCCGATTGCTGGTGTTGCATTTGAAGAAATATTGTAAAAAGAATTAACTTTCGGATATTGAAAATTTGCCACTTCTTTTTCAAAAACATCTTTAAATAGCGGATGCGAAAAAACAATATTTCGTAATCTTTTTTTCCTGAATTGTTTCTGCCGATAGCGTTCCCAAAGTCATAGATCAAAAGAAAGTTATTGTAGCTGTTTAAATCTACTTCTGATGCTGGAATAATTAATACACTTCCGCCGTCATCACTAAAAGATTTTAAAGCTGTAGCCAAGGAAGCCGGAATTTCTTTCAATTCATTTAGAACTATAAAATTTTGATCTGGAATTTCGTTATAGTTCAGTGTTTTAAAGTTTGTTGCGTAAACTGAAATTCCTCTTTATCAAAAAGGCGTTGTAGAAAGTTGCCATCGGTTTCATTTATTGCCAAAATTTTTATTTTTCCAGGTTTGTTGATACTGAAAAACAATGTGTTGTCAAATGGAAGATTGGGTTCGTTTAGTTCCAATTTTCCAATAAATTCTCCCGAATTGTCAATATCAAAAGTTACCGTTCCGTTGGCATTACTCTGAAAAATCCAATCGCGGTTTTGGCAATTAATTTTTCTTTGTTGAAAAGCGAAATCGGCGTTTCAGAATTTTCGTTTCCGCCTTGAGTTTGTTGAAGAGTTGAAACTTTCACTTTCAATTGAGTAGTGGAAGCGTTTTTGGAAGCAATAAAATGCTGTCAATAGCAATATTTGAAGCTTTTACGGGTTTTAGTTGTACGGCATCCACGATTAAATTTTCTGGAATTTCAGGGAAAGCTTCTTTCAACTGAAAATCGGAAATATAGACCAATCGTTTCAACACGTCTTTTTCATTGGAAAAAAGTTGGTTGGCCTTTAACAAAACCTGGCTCGGTGTAAATTGGTTTTGTGAATATTCTATGGAAAGTACTTCATTTTTAAAATCTTGTGGCGAAGTATTTTTCCGTTCGGAATTATTTGTGAACCAACTTAATTTTTCAGTACCGCCGGTTTTATCAAACAAATCCTGCAAAGCGCGTTCCAGTATTGGACCTGTGGCGCCTTTGGCTTGCATACTGAAGGAATTATCAATATAAACAACGGTTTCCTTTTTGGTATTTAAGGCAGTTTTTGAAGCAGTAAAGGGTTGTGCAAAAGCAATGATAATACAAGCCAGAGCTAACAAACGCATCAACAAAGTGAGCCATTTTTTTAGTTGTGAGCTTTTTCGGGTTTGGATGGTTACTTTTTTAAGAAAAGCGACATTTGTAAAATCTACTTTTTGGAAACGCCGAAGTTGAAAAAGATGAATAAATATTGGGATGAGCAGCAGGAAAAGGGCGTAAAGAATTTCTGGGTTTTTAAACTGCATTCCTATAAATATTGTCCAAAGATAAAAAATGGAATGTAATTACAGCTATTTCTGAACTGTAAACGTAAAGGTACTTCCTTTTCCGGGTTCGGATTCCAAAGAAATATTTCCTCCAAGTTTTGAAACTAAGCTTTTTACCGTTGCCAGACCAATACCAGTGCCTTCTTTTCCATCCCGATCTTTTATGCCGGTTGTTTTAAAAAGATTGAAAATTTCTTCCTGTACACCAAAATCTATTCCCATTCCATTGTCTTTGATGGAAAATTTGTGAAAATCAGGCTCCTCGGTGTAACTTATCTTCACCATTCTTTTTTCGTTTAAATTATATTTCAAACTATTATCAATCAAATTGAGAAAAATTTGCGTCAGTGCGGCTTTGTTCACATTTTTTAAAATGCCTTCTGTTGGAAACTCAAAAACAATATCTTCCGTTATTAAAATTTCGTTTATTTCTTCAAATAGCTCTTTTAGATCAACATCCTTTTTTTGGGCGTCAATCAATTCATCTGATTTATAAAACTTTAAAATACCGTTTATATAGTTTTTTAAGTGAAAAGGAGGATTCTTCAATATAATTGAGATACATATTCTGAATCTTCCGATAGATTTTCAATGTTTTCTTCGCGAAGCAAGCGGGTGAGTGAAGTAATATTTGCCAATGGCGATTTTAAGTCATGTGAAACAACGTGTGCAAAATTCACCAAGTCTGTTCATTTCGTTGCTTGCAATTCTTTTTGAAATTCAATTAATAAATTGTTTTTTTTTCGAAGCTCAAAAAGGTTTACCACTTGTTTCGCCAATGCTATTAATGAGGTAATTTGAACTTCGTGTTAGCTTTCTGGTTTATGATCAAAAACACAAAGGGTACCAAGTTAAAACCGTTACTGATTTACTAAGTGGAACGCCTGCATAAAATAAAGCTTTTGCATTCAGTTGACTAATGGATTATCCTTAAAACGTTCATCTTTTCTGGCATCTTCAACTATAAAAATTTCTTCATCTTGCAAAATGGCATGACCGCAAAAGGAAATATTTCTTGGGGATTGGTTAAAATCGAGGCCAAAATGCGATTTAAAAAAATTTCGGTCTGTGTCCAAAAGGGATATTAATGAAATGGGTACTTCACAAATAGTGGCAGATAAGTGTGGTAATATTGTCAAAATCGTTTTCGGAAAGAGTATCGAGTAAATTGTATTTTTTTAGTTCGGCAATTCGTTCTTTTTCATTTTCGGGGAATTTCGGGAAAATCATAAAAATATTTCAATGAGTATTTTAAAAGCCAGTAAATATAGTTGGATATAACATGCTTACGAAACATATATTAACAGGATATTATCAATTAAAAAGAAGTTAATTTTTTTTGATGTTAAACTTAAATGGTGGTCCCTTTTTCCAATTTTGAAGAAACTTTTATTTCTCCTCCAAGTTTGGTTACAAGTTTTTTAACGGTAGATAGCCCAATTCCGTTTCCTTTTTTTCCATTTCTGTCTAATTTTCCTGTAGTAACAAAAAGATCAAAAATATGTTTTAAGTTTGTTTTTGGTATACCCATACCATTGTCGGAAATAGAAAAATGATAAAATCCGTTTTTTTCAACACATTCAATATTTATTTTTATCCTTTCCTTGTCGTTATATTTTAAACTGTTGGCAACGAGGTTAAGAATAATTTGCTCCAAGGCTGCTCTGTTGGCTTGCATTTCAATATTTTCTTCCGGAAGGTTTATTTCACAATCAATATTGATGTTCAATAGCTCAATTATTTCTTCTAAAAGATCTTGGCTGTCAAAAACTTCTTCGGTTAGGGATGCGGTATTATCACTTTCATAATGTTCCAAAAGTCCAGTAATATATTCACTTAAAGTAAAAGAAGATTGTTTAGGTAATCCAAATATTCTTTTCCTTGTATCGTCCAAAAGAGCACCATATTTACTGCGGAGCATATCAGAAGTAATAATCATATTTGCCAGTGGCATTTTCATATCGTGAGAAACGATTCCCGCAAAATTTTTAAGTTCTTCGTTTTTTTCCTTCAATTCCTGTTGCACCGCCAATAAGGTTTTATTGCGTTTTCGGGCTTCAAATAGATTCACAACCTGATATGCCATTGCAATAAGTGCATTTTTCTGTGATTTTGAAAGTATTCTGGGTTTTGTATCAAAAATGCAAAGTGTTCCCAGCGGATAGCCATCAGGATTTACTAAGCGCACACCTGCATAAAAAATAGCATTCATATCCGTTACAAGTGGATTATCCTTAAAACGTGGATCTTTTCTTGCATCCTCAACTATAAAAATGCTTGCATTCATCCAAAATGGCATGACCGCAAAAAGAAGTATTACGAGGCGATTCATTGAAATTTAAACCATAGTGTGATTTTAAAAAATTTCTGATCAGCATCCAGTAAGGTAACCAAAGAAATAGGGACATCACAAATGCTTGCCGTTAATGCAGTAATATTATCAAAATCCTTTTCCGGCAAGGTATCCAACATATTATAAGACCTTACTGCGGCAAGACGTTGCTCTTCATCAACTGGAAATTGTGGTGTTATCAAAGTGTTTGGTCTACTTTATCTTAAATCCTGAAAGTTAGGTATTAAGGAATAACCTGTAAAAGTACAACAATTTATAAAAAAATTTAAATGCAAAAAAATAATGTGAAATGGGTTAGTTTGTTATCAAAACCGTTCAAAAACTCCCAATCCAAAAAGTGCAAAATCATATTTTACAGGATCTTTTGGGTCTAATTCTCGAAGTGAACTATCCAATTCAACCAACGCCTTGCCATCATTTTGTTTTCGTTTCAGAATTTAAGTTTTCTGGCCACATTTCCACTGTGAACATCCAACGGACAAGAAAGTTGGGAAGGAGAGATAGTTTTCCAAATTCCAAAATCCACACCGGCATTGTCATTGCGAACCATCCATCGCAAAAACATATTTATTCTTTTTGCTGCGGAATTTTTTAAAGGATCGCTAATATGTTTTTGCGTTCGTGGAAGATGTGGAAGTTCAAAAAAAGTTTTTTTGAAATGGTGAATTGCAGGTTGCATGGAATCTTTTTCGGCATATTTTGCAAAAATACTTTTCCAATCCACCGTGATTTTTATAAATATTTTGAAGTGATTTTAAAAAATAAATTAAGGTCGTTCGCTGTTAAAAGTTCGGTGAACAAAGGGAGAAAGTGATTCCGAATTTTTTTCAGAAAAATTCATAACAAAATCATAAGGCGAATTGCCCATAATTTCCACCAATCTATGTCCGTTATTTATAATGCTTTTTCGGTTTCCCCAAGCAATTGTGGCTACGAGAAAACCAGCAATTTCAATATCTTCTTTTATAGTAAATAGATGTGGAATTTGAATAGGGTCGGTTTCAATAAATTTTGGATGGTTGTAAATTATAACTTTTTCGTCAAGAAATTCTTTAAGTTGGATTTTATTCATTTTAAAAATCTTCGCAAAAAAACTGATTACTGATTACTTCGTATTGAATACTATTTCACAATTTTCCCATCCTGCATCACCAAGTTTCCGGTCGGCCATATTCGCCAGCTCTTCATTGTGTGTAACAATTACAAATGTTTGCCCAAATTCATCTCGCAGTTTAAAAAACAGATTGTGAAGATTTTCGGCACTTTCGGTATCTAGATTTCCGCTGGGTTCGTCTGCAAGAATTATTGCAGGATTGTTTATTAATGCCCGTGCCACAGCCACTCGTTGTTGCTCTCCGCCAGAAAGTTCGTTGGGTTTATGGTCTTCACGGTGCGAAAGTCCTAAAAATGATAGCAATTCTTTTGCTTTTTTGATTGCTTCGGTTTTGTGGTGTGTTTTTTATAAATGCAGGAATACAAACATTTTCAAGAGCAGTAAATTCTGGCAGTAGTTGATGGAACTGAAAAATAAACCCCAAATTTTCATTTCTGAATTTTGCCAATTTTTTCCCCGAAAGCGATCCAATATCTACACCGTTTATTTGCAATTTACTTTTGAAGTGTCAAATGAATCCAACGTTCCCAATATTTGAAGCAAAGTAGTTTTTCCAGCTCCCGATGCTCCCACAATAGAAACAATTTCACTTTTTTTGATATGAAGATCAACTCCTTTTAAAACGTGGAGATTATCGTAATATTTGTGAATATTTTGTGGCTTCGATCATAGCAAAATTTTAAAGCGTGAAAGTACTATTTATAGTGCTATAATGCAATCCAATTGATTATATTGTTTTTATAATCAGTTATGTGTTTACATTTGGTTTTGAAACTCTTAAACAAAAGAAGCATGTCATCATATAGATACTTTGAAGAATACGACCAACCTGTAACAGATAGTTTAATTGAAAATTACAGCAATATTTTAAGTACAATAGGAGAGGACATTTCCCGCGAAGGAATACTTAAAACTCCAGAAAGAGCGGCCAAAGCAATGCAGTTTTTAACATCTGGCAACTGCCAAGATCCTGCAGAAAATATTGAAAAGTGCCATGTTTGCAGAAGCTTATCACGATATGGTGATTATTAAGGATATTGAATTGTATTCATTATGTGAACATCATATTCTTCCTTTCTTCGGAAAAGCGCATATTGCCTATATTCCAGATGGTTATATTGTAGGGTTGAGTAAAATTCCTCGGGTTGTTGATGTTTTTGCACGTAGATTCAAGTTCAGGAACGATTTACCCACGATATTTTGGAATGTATAAACAACACTTTAAAACCCAAGGGTGTTGCCGTTGTTATTGAAGCTTCACATATGTGCATGATGATGCGGGGCGTCCAAAAGCAGAATAGCGTTACTACAACTTCGGGTTTTCGTGGACAGTTTGAAGCTATTGAAACACGAAGTGAATTTTTGAAATTGATAAGCAACGACTTGTCATAATTTTTTATGGAATGTTTTTTGATTTATTTTGAAAGATAAATTAAACAGAACAAAAGATGAAAAACGAAAAATATAAATTATTACGCCAAGGCATTATTTATGATGTTGTTGGTATGGCAACAATGGCGATTCCCGTTATTGGCCCATTTTTAGATATACTATGGGCGCCATTTGCAGCAAAAAAAATGAGCGATATGTATAAAGGAACAGAAGGGAAAATAGCTTCTGTTCTTGTATTTCTGGAAGAAATATTACCTTTCACAGATATTATTCCAACCTTTACATTAATGTGGCTTTACACATTTGTTTGGAAAAAACAACCCACACCACAGACTATTGAAGTTAGAGTAAACGAATAAAGAAAAGCCCCAATCGGGGCTTTTTTTTAGATTTCTATTTTTAAATTTACATTTATACTTCGCCCAATATTGAAAATTCTATCAGGTTTAAATCGTGATAGGTGTGAAATATATTCCTTATCAGTTAGATTAGTTCCATTTACCCCAATTTCAATAATACTTTTTGTAGTTGAAAGCTACTCTCAATTCCTGCGCTCAAAAGTGAATATCCACCAGTTCTCGTTTCAAAATTACTTACGTTATTTTGATCAAAAGTGTTTTCAAGGGTTACAAAAGCAGAACTGAATTTCCTTGATTATTACCATCGTTTAATTCAACACGAAATGTATTCCGAAGTGAATTTGCAGGAATTAATGGCAAATAATTAGCATTACTTAATTTTCCGGTAACGGTTTCAAAACTGCTTTCAAATGAAGCCAATCTAGAGGATGTGGGTGAAGTGAAAACCAAATTCACCTCCGTAGAGTGCAGCATCGTTTTGAAGATAATCATAAACAGGTGTATCTTCAATTATCTCATCAGTTGGCGAAATAAATATATAATTATTCACAGCATTGTAAAATCCGTTGGCGAAAAATTCAATATGCTCATTTCTATATTCAAAAGAAACATCTATTTGAAAATTTTGTTCGTTTGTTAGATTTTTGATTTCCTTTTTCATATCGATTTGTACCTTCGTGAACACCATTGGAAGTGAGTTCTGCTAGGTTGGGAGCTCTAAATCCGCTTGCCAAATTTACACGTGCAGAAAGATTTTCAAATAAATCCATTTTTGCACCAAGGGCTGCTGTAAAACTTGTAAAAGTTTTTTTCAAAGATGGAATATAATCGTTCATCCAAAGGGTTTCGAGCAGCATCACTTTCAATTTTTCGCGTATCAAAACGAATTCCTGCTTGTAAATCTACTTTTTCAAAATGATAATGAGAGGTTGCTAAAAGCCCAACATCGGTAGTGTTTGCATTTGGAATCAAGATTTCTTCTCCATTCATTTTTATTGTTTTGAAACATTCCCTGTAAACCAACAATCGTTTCAAATTTTCCAAATTCAGGTAGGTTGTATTTTATATCGTAATTAAAAGTGTTTAATTTTAAGCGAAGTGCTGCCGTTGCTGGATCATCTTCAAATTCACGGCGATCATTAAATAAATATCCCACTTTCACATCCAAACTGGAATTATTGAAGAAAACAGTATTGTCAAGACTTAGAATGTGGTTGTCAATTTCCTGAAAAGGAAGTTCTAAATCTTTTGAACGTGTTTGTTCGCCAATTTCTTCAGCAATTCCAATGTTGGATCGGTTGTAATTATAACGCAAGCGTGGACTTGAATTTTGTTCCTAAATATTGCACGCCTGTTTTCAGATCCTTTTCATTGAAACGGGAATTGGTTACACGATAGTCTGCCCCAGTTTTATAATCACTAAAAGAGGAATAGGAGCCACGCGCCAAAAACTTCAGTTTTTCTCCAGAAGTTTTTACACCAAGATTTGTTGAACTTCCTAAAGTATTTGAGAAATAAGTACTGCTTAAATCACCATGTGTTTCCCCGGAAAGTGCAAATTTTTCAGGATTTAAATACAATACACCACCTAGCGCATCACTTCCGTAGAGTAGTGAAGCTGGGCCTTTTATTACTTCAACACTTTCCACTCCAGCTTCGTTAATTCCAAGTCCATGTTCGTCTCCAAACTGTTGATTTTCGAGCCGTATCCCTTGGGTATAAGTCAATACACGGTTGGAACTCAAGCCACGTATAACAGGTTTCCCAATTCCTGTTCCGGTAGTAATTAGATCTACACCTGCTATGTTTTTTATGCCATCGGCAAGTGTAATGGCGCCAGAAGAATTTAGTTCGTCTGTGGAAACTCGTTCCACTTTCATCACGTTATCACTTTGTAGTTTGTGAAATGGTGTGGAAACAATGACTTCCTCCATTTCTACGGCGCTTTCTTCCAATTGTAGGTTTTCGGTAATGGTTTGATTGTTCGAAAAGTTTATTTTTTTTGAAGTTGTAGCGAATCCCAAAGATGAAAAAACCACATTGTAATTTCCGTCTGGAATGTTTTTCAATTCGTAATTTCCATCAAAATCGGCAGCTGTGCCTTTTTCGAGTTGTGGAATGTAAACTGTTGCTGAGACTGGTTCGTTATTTGTTTATTGATGTTATTGTTCCCACTAAGGAATTTTGAGCGCTCGCCGCAGTATATAAAAATAAAACTGCAAGCAAGCATAAAATATTTTTCATGCTTTCTTGATTTAAATTAATTGTAGAAAATAAAATTGTGTTAAAAAATCAAGAAAATAGAGGTGGTC
Source organism: uncultured Flavobacteriaceae bacterium (assembly GCA_963789545.1). GTDB lineage: Bacteria > Bacteroidota > Bacteroidia > Flavobacteriales > Flavobacteriaceae > Aequorivita. The sequence continues at coordinate 194,943 of CAWBKZ010000006.1, forward strand.
CTCTTAGAAAATAATTGGTTGAATTCAGATTGAATTCAGGAATTAAGTATACAGTATCTATAAGTTGAAAACTGTGAAAGATTACAAACTCAGGCAGTTCTTGGAGTTTAAAGTCAAAGATTGAAAAGTGAAAATCACAAATGGAACAATCCAGTTGCTTTTTGTGAATATGTGTAGAAAATCTGTACAGGCATTGTGTTTATGACCTTCAAGGGTGTGCACAAATTTTACGGCAGTGGGTAATAATAAAGCCAACGAAAAAATCGTGACTGTTATAATCCGTGCTATTTCCTTTTTTATAAAGTTCATTTATTTACTAAAAACCCGAGACCCATCCAGCGGAGTATTTTTTTTTCAAAGTTCCAGAAAAATGCAAACTCTCCAAACACCCAACCAAAAAAAACTAAAAGTACTTGATAAATAGGAAAAATTATTAGAATTCTAAATGGCCAATAAATATACCAGCCCATTTCTCTTTTTATTTCGAATAAATCTGTTACTGGAGATGCAAGCTTTGCCGCAGAACTTCCCGTAATGGCAAAGACAAGAAACACAATATAAAGTTGACCGTTGGTTTTAATATTCCAACGTTGTTTAAGTTTTTTCAATTTCTTCCGCCTATAAATTTTTGATTGTACTTGTCTTGAAAATATACAAAGTAATTATAGAGCAGATAATTTACCTCATAACCATAATCTACATTCGGATCATAGTTTATTTGTTCCGTGTATAAATTATGGGAATATCTGAGCTGGTTGTAGCACACGATTATTATATTCTGAAACAAAAGATTGGTTTTTGGATTCCAAAAGAGATTGGCTATAAAATCCTCGTGGAGGTTGGGAAACAAGCCAAGATTCAAAACCTGGCTCTATTATCAATATTTCATATTCAAGGCTATCATTAGCAATGCGAACGGTATCTTTTTTTGTATTTTCTGAAGATGAATTGATTGCTTTATTTCCAGTTCCACAACTGTATAAAGCAACGCAAAACGCAGCTATGAGGAAGAGATTTTTCATAAATTAATTTTTACAAAGTTAAGCAATGTAGCATTAATCAGAATGGATTTAACTTTCATTTAAAAAAAACACTGTCCAATTAATAAAAAAAGAACAGTGTTTTAAATTATTTAGAAATTTTTTATTTTCCGAAAAAACTACCTAAAAGACCGCCGAGGCCACCTTTTTTCTGATTGCCACCCCCAAGGACCATTCCTGCAATATCATCGATAACACTTCCGTCATTATTGCCATCAAGTAATGATTCAATCATTGATTGCTGTTGGGGTTGCTTTTTGCCACCACCCATAAGGCTACCTAGCAAATCACTTATTCCTGAATTGGAGTTTACATTTTTCTGTTGCTTTTGTTTTCCTAGATAGCCCAATAAAATAGGTGCTGCTACTTGTAATATTTGCATTACAGAATTTGTATCTAAACCAGATTTTTTGGAAAGTGCATATATTGCATTATCTTGAGAACCACCCAAAACGTGGCCCAAAATACCAATGCCGTCTAATTTTACGTCTTCATTTACGCCGCCACCAAAAAGATTACCCAGATTATCCAGTATACTACCGTCGTGTTTGCTATTTAAAGCATTCATTAAATTGGCCGCCCCACTTTCATTACTTGCATTACGTTTCATAGCAGCCAAAAGTATGGGCATTGCCATTGTAACAACAGAGGCTGTTTTGTCTACAGGTTGCTTGGTTTCTTGACTGATACCACCAATAATTTGTTTTCCGAGATCACTATTCAATAAATCTAAAATTCCTGACATATTTATTGTTTTAAATTAATTTGTAATTTATTGAAAATGAAGTATAATTATTTAATTAATTTTTCAAAATAGATATAATTTGATTTGCAAGTTCTGTCCCAATTCTATCTTGCGCCTCGTCTGTTGCGGCACCAATATGAGGTGTAAGTGAAATTTTATCGTTCATAAGCACTTTTATTGATGGAGTAGGTTCGTTTTCAAAAACATCAAGTGCTGCAAATGAAATTTTTCCATTTTCCATACCCTCCAAAAGTGCGTTTTCATCAAGTATCCCACCACGGGCAGCGTTAATAATACCCACGCCATCCTTCATTTTTGAAATTTCTTCTTTTCCAATTAAATAACCTGATTGTGAAGGCACATGTGAGCGTTATAAAATCACTGTGTTTTATTAATTCTGAAACGGGTTCAGTTTTTATTTTTAAAGTAATTTTTTGCCCATCATAAAAATCGAGAGTAATATCTGCTTCACCTACATTACGATCACTGGCAATTACTTTCATACCACAACCCAAAGCTATTTTTGCTACTTCGCGACCAATTCTTCCAAAACCAATAATTCCCAATGTTTTTCCACGAAGTTCACGACCGGCACCATAATTTTTCTTTAAATCCTTAAATTTGGTGTCGCCGTCCAAAGGCATATTTCTGTTGGAATCATGAAGAAATCGAACTCTACCAAACAAATGTGCAAAAACCAAGTTCCGCAACTGAAGCTGAAGAAGCTGCTGGGGTATTTATTACTTCAATTCCGTTTTCACGAGCATATTCCACATCAATATTGTCCATTCCTACACCACCACGCCCAATGATTTTGAGCGAGGGGCAATTGTCAATAATATCTTTCCGGACCTTTGTGGCACTGCGCACCAAAAGCACTGAAATTTTATGTTCGTTAATGTAATTTTGAAGTTGTTCCTGCGCCACTTGCACTGTCAAAACTTCAAAACCTGCATCTTCCAATAAATTTATTCCGCTTTTTGAAATTCCATCGTTTGCTAATACTTTCATGATTAAGTCCGCGAATGCGGGTATTTTTTTAATTAAACTTCAATTTATTATGGGAAACATCCCACTAGTCTCCCTTGAAAAGGGAAAATTATTCTATGCCCCTTTTTCCAGAGCTTGCATCACATCTACCAAAACCTGAACACTTTCTAACGGCAGCGCATTGTACATAGAGGCACGGTAACCTCCAACGCTTCGGTGGCCGTTAAGCCGTTTATTCCTGCTTGTTTTAGATGGTCGTCAAAGGTTGCTTTTAATTCGTCATTCCTTAGATTGAAAGTGGCATTCATTTTTGAACGGTCTTCTTTTTTTGCTACAAAGCCTTCAAATAAAGGATTTCGGTCAATTTCGTTATATAAGAGTTCTGCTTTTTGGTTGTTAACTTTTTCAATTTCTGAAATACCTCCCAAATCTTTCAACCATTGCAATGTCAACATTGAAACGTATACGGGAAATACCGCAGGGGTGTTGAACATACTTTCTTTTTCAATATGAACTTTATAGTTCAGCATAGAAGGAATGGCACGTGAAACTTTCCCCAAAATATCTTCTTTTACCACAACCAAAGTTGTTCCCGCAGGACCCATATTTTTTTGGGCTCCGGCATAAATCAAACTGAATTTTGAAAAATCAAGACTGTCGTGAAAAAATATCACTGCTCATATCGCAGACCATCGGGATTTCGGTTTCTGGAAAACTGTGCATCTGTGTTCCAAAAATAGTGTTGTTGCTGGTGCAGTGAAAATAATCTGCATCAGTTGGAACGTTGTAATTTTTAGGAATAAAGTTGAAATTATCACTTTTTGAAGTGGCAACTTCCACAACTTCACCAAATAATTTGGCTTCTTTTATGGCTTTGTCGCTCCAAGTTCCCGTGTTTAAATAGGCAGCTTTCTTTTCCAAAAGATTGTATGCAACCATTAAAAATTCGAGACTTGCGCCTCCTTGAAGAAACAAGGCTTGATACCCTTTATTTTGAAGCCCCAAATGCTCTAAAGCAAGATTACGGGCATTGTCCATTACCTCCACAAAATCCTTGCTACGATGGGAAATTTCGATTAGGGAAAGGTTAGAATTGTTGAAATTTAAAATCGCTTCGGCAGATTTTTGCAAAACGGAGTGCGGTAAAATGCAGGGGCCTGCACTAAAATTATGTTTTTTCATTGTATGAAAATTTATAGTACAAAGATGTGAATTATGCTACTAAAAATGTGTGAATTATGAATATTTTATCAATGAAGTTTTAACAGAAAATCAATCGTATCCACACCATCTGCATAATCCCACAATTCTGGGTTTTGTGCTTTTCCGAAAGGAATTTCATTTGGCAAACCTGCTTTTGAAACTACACATTGAATGTTTTCTGACTGTGAATTCAATTTACTTTTTAAGGCTTCCAAAGAATCGTATTTTTCATAGAAAACCACCGAAATAGGAGAGGAGAAGCCTGTGTCTTCTTTTAGTAACATAAATTCATTATCCAATAATGGAAAACTATCCATTAAATAAACTGCTTTGTTGTAGTCGTAATTATTGATGTATTTATGGTTGTGGATTATTTCTTTCCAGTTGAACATAGCTTTGAAAAATTTTTCAAAATCGTAATTTTAGGAACATATAATTTTGAAACATTACGGCAACCAAGGCCAAAATATGTAAAAATATCATCAGCTAACAGTTTTAAATCTGTTTCGGTTTCATTACCGTTTAAAACTGCAATAGAGTTTCTGTTTTTGCGAATAATGTTAGGGTACTTCCCAAAATAATAATCAAAATAACGTGCTGTGTTATTGCTTCCTGTTGCGATGACAGCATCAAAACCTTCAAGTTTTCCTTCTGTAAATTTTATATAATTTTTGAAATCTGGTTCAATGGAAATTAAATGACTTGCAAGAAAAGGAAGTAAGGTTCTGTCGTTGGACGAAAGTTTTGCCAAAACTTTGTTGCCAGTAATCAATACGGAAAGAAAATCGTGAAAGCCCACAAGCGGAATGTTTCCAGCCATAACTACTGCAACGGTTTTTGGTGAGGCTTCTTCAATTTTATAACTTGAAATCCATCGTTGGAGATTTTCTTCGGAAAGTGCCTCTGCCCAGCTTTGTAAGGCAAACTTTATATTTTCTTCAGTAAACCACCCATTTTCTGCTTCTGCTTTTTTCAAGGTTTTTCTATTAGTGTTTTCGTTTTCGATTTCACTAAGAAATTCCCCTAGTTTAACAAAAGCGTTAATTCTTTGTTTTAATTGCATACTTATTTTGGAGTTACCATAATAGGATTTAAATTTGCGCAAAGTTAGAAAAAGTAAAGCTATGGCAATTATTATAACGGATGAATGTATAAACTGTGGAGCCTGTGAGCCTGAATGTCCTAATACAGCAATCTATGAGGGTGCGGATGATTGGCGCTATGCCGATGGAACTGAACTAGATGGAGAAGTTGTGCTTCCAAATGGAAAACAGGTAGATGCCAATGAAGCCCAAGAACCAGTTAGCGACGAAATATATTTTATTGTCCCCGATAAATGTACAGAATGTAAAGGTTTTCACGATGAGCCACAATGTGCCGCTGTATGTCCTGTGGACTGCTGTGTGCCGGATGAGGACCACGTGGAAAGTGAGGAAACTTTATTGGCTAAGCAAGCATTTATGCACAAGGAATAGCAGCTTGTTGCGTTTTATATTTTAAAAAAAAGCAACCTTTTCGAGGTTGCTTTTTTCTTCCAATTGGAAAATTTTTAATTTTTTACAAATTTTGCCGTTGCATTTGAACCATAATTCAATAGATAGGTTCCTGCCGCAAGACTGCTAATATCTATTTGATTGTTTGAGGCACTCAATTCTTTTACAATTAACTTTTTTCCTGTGAGATCATAGATTTCAAACATAGTATTCTCCTTTAGATTAGCAATCAAAATATAATCTGATGCTGGATTTGGTGAAATGGAAAAATTATTTTCTTCGAAATCATTTACAGATAATGGCCCGCAACTTATTACAGCAAAATACAGAAAGTCTTGCCCGGTATAGGTTTGAAACCCAGAGGCATTGGAGGGTATCGGATTTCCGAAAGGCAGATCATTATAATATACTACACTGGTGGAAGCTGAAAGATTTACGTTACTGTGGTTGTTACTGGAACCAGTATTGTCGTAAACTGCCATAATCCAATAATCTCCAGCGGCAAGTTGGACAGGTGTTACAGGGAGGCTCACAATGCCCGTTCCTACGGTTGAAATGGCAGTTGAGGTAATAAGATTATTTGGCACCCCCGCATTGTCGTCATACATAGCCATTTGAAAATTAGCACCAGTGCCATTGCCTATTATGTTTAGAGAGTGGAGAACGCCAACTTGTGAAAGCGTAAAGTTTACTCCTAATAAAAAATCCGGCAGAATATTACCTGTTCCGAAATCTGGGTCAGTTCCATCAGAATTTCCAATATTGCAATCCTGAGAGAATGCAGTACATGCTATAAAAAGCATTAAAATAAAAGTAGCTGTTTTTTTCATAATGTTTAGTATGTGTTAGTAATCAGTTAGTTGCATCTAATTTAGTAAATATTTTGAATTTTTCTCAAATTATTTTTTATATCATCGACGAAGTTTGAAAATATCATCATTAAAAAAATTAGAAACCAAAAAATCGTCCTTCAAACCTAAGTTTGAAGGACGATTTTCATTGTGGGGATAAAATTAATCTACATTTTATCTTTTTTTCATGTCGTCTTTCATTTCCAATTTATATACATCGGAAACTATAGCTCCTAATTTTGAATCGTATCTTTCAACAACAAAATTTCCATTGGCATTAAAATATCCAAAAGAAGATTTTCCATCCTGCGACATGATGTAGTATCCATTCTGCGAAGTCGGCTTAATAATAGCATATTCTTCTTGGGTTGCATTGTCTTTAACCGTCATTAATCTATATCCGTCTTCATCTTTTTGGTTTATAAATTTGAAGCGGTTTCCGTTATAACCATAATTTACATCGTGTATCAACCTCAACTGGTTTCATTACTACACTTTGATTGGTTTGATTGGCATCACTATCGCTTAAGGCAATTACTTGTTTCTCAGTTTTCGTTATTGCTTTTGTGGAAACATCCGTCCCTTTTTCGCTTTTTACTGCGGTTTTAGTTACTACAGTTTCTTTTTTTTTGTTTGTATTTTCTTGCGCGAAACTTGTTGTAAAAGCTGCTAGCGTAAAAATTATCAATATCTTTTTCATAATATTTATTATTTATATGATTCTTTCAAAGTTAAAATTTACACAAGTTAATATATTATAAATCTTTGATAATCATTTCCTAAATTATCTATTATTAAAAAAAACACCACATAGTGGTGTTTTAAATATTATATGTTAAAATGTATTTTACATTTTTTCTTGGTTAATCATATTTCTGCTTTTTTCATCCAAAGTAAAAATGGTGGTAGAGGCAGTATCATTTTCTGAATTAAAGCTTTCAACGACAAAATTTCCATATTGGTTAAAGTAACCTACAGAGGTTTGATTATCTTTTGAATAAAGGTAATATCCTCTTTGACTTAATGGTTTTAATTTAGCGTATTCAGGGTTCGTTTTACCATCATTAATCTGTAAAAGGGTAAAGCCATTTTCATCTTTTCTAAAGGTATACTTATTGTTATCGTAAGTATATCCGTAATCAGTATTTATTGTAAGCGGGGTCATTCTTACACTGTAGTTGGTTTTGTTCACATCCGTATTTTTTAAAGCTAATTCACGTTGTTGGGAGATGGTCGCTTTTTGGGTCTCAACATCTATCCCTTTTCCATCATTAATGTAAGTTTTCTTTACAATTGTGTTTTCTTTTGTGTTCGTGTTTTTGTTAACTTGTGCAAATCCTGTGGTAAATGTTGCAAGCGCAAAAACTATAAGTATCTTTTTCATAATATATGTTTTTTAGAGTTTTTAGTTAATAACTATTTTGTTCTAACAATCTAATTATCAAAATATAATATGACAAATTATCAATTATAATTTTTTGCTAATCTTTGGTGTAAAACCTATACCTATGTTAAGAAATTGTAAAAAAATAGACTAAAACTTATCTACTTAAAAAAGCGTCCTTGTTTATGGTATCTAGAAAAATTAAGATATAGCTTATTTTTGTATTTTTATAAGAAATCACGATTATGCCATTATGGGTGTATATTTTACTAATAATACTGGGGGCATACATAGTCATTAGTATTTTATTGTATTATCTTCAAGATTATTTTTTATTCAAACCTGAAAAGCTTCCAAAAGATTTCAATTTTTATTACGAAAACCAAACGGTTTCAGAATATAATATTGAAACACGAGATGGTGCCATAATTAATGGACTTCATTTTAGTGTTGAAAACCCTTTGGGAGTCGTACTTTATTTAAAAGGAAATTCAAAAAGTATTAAGGGTTGGGGTAAGTTTGCCGTAGATTTTACCCGCAACAATTATGATGTAATTATGGTAGATTATCGAGGCTTTGGAAAGAGTACGGGCAAACGTTCACAAAAAGCAATAAAGCACGATTTACAGTTTATTTATAACAAAATAAGGGAGAAGGTGAATGAAAAATACATCATCATTTATGGACGTTCTATGGGTTCTGGTTTTGCAACAAAGCTGGCTTCTATGAATAGTCCAAAAATGTTGGTTCTTGACGCACCTTATTATAGCTTAACTAAAGTAACCGGACGGTATATGCCTTTTATGCCCCTCTCCATTATTCTTAAATATCCAATGCCCACCTATAAATGGTTGAAATACGTAAAATGTCCAATCCACATTATCCATGGTACCCAAGACAAATTAATTCCTTTTAGCAGCAGTGTGAAACTTTCACAAATAAATGCAAAGCTTAGCAGATTGCATCCCATAATAGGAGGTGGCCATAAGAATTTGAATAACTTTGAATCTTACCACAAAATTTTAACTGAAATTATCAATTACAAACAAAAGAGTATTGATCTTTCAACAACCAGTATTGGGGTGAAACACACTACAAAATAATGAATCGCAGAATAAAGAAAATTTTTGTTGTATTAGCTTCCTTGTATATTATCATCTTTATTAGCACTTTATTTTTTGCAGGAAAAAATGATATTTATGCCTGAAACACTTCCGCAGGATTTTACATATTCTTTCACAACAAATTTTGATGAAATATTCCTGAAAACAGAAGATGGGGCAAAACTCAATGCACTTCATTTTAAGGTTGAAAATCCCAAAGGAATTGTACTTTATTTTCACGGTAATGCAGGCGAACTTTCCCGATGGGGAATTGTAGTCCAAAATTTTGTAGCTATGGAATATGATGTTTTAGTAATGGATTATCGAACCTACGGCAAGAGTACTGGAAAACTTAGCGAAAAGGCCTTGTATAAGGATGCACAACTTTTTTATGATTATCTACTTAAAAGTTATTCAGAAGATAAAATTGTAGTTTATGGCAGATCTTTGGGAACAACATTCGCAACCTATGTAGCTTCAAAAAATAACCCGAAATATTTATTTTTGGAAGCTCCCTTTTTCAATCTGGCGGAAGTGGCAAGCAATCGTTTTTCAATGTATCCAGTAGGTTGGTTTTTAAAGTATAATTTTCCCACGAACAAGTATATAAAAAATGTTAATTGTCCTATAATAATATTTCATGCCACAGATGATTTTGTAGTTAATTATGAAAACAGTCTAAAACTTTCACAAATTAAAACAGCCGGAAAATTAAAACTTATAACTATTCCCGCAGGTGGCCACCATAACTTGGTTGATGCTACAATATATAAAGAAACACTACAAAAAATTCTATAAAAAAATCCGCCACATTGGCGGATTTTTTATTATTTAAGTCAAAAATTTTATTTGTCTTTTCTCAATTTTGCCATCCCCTCTGGGCGTTTGGTAAGTGCTGCTCTTCGAGCTTCTAGTTCTTGCTGTTGTTGCATTAATTTTGCCTGTCTTTCTTTTTCAGCCTTGGCTGCGGCCTCAGCTTTCTGATCAGCAATTTTTCTTGCAAGTTCCGCATCTTGTTGTTGCTTTATTGAAATAACTTGTTGCTGGTTTGCAACATCTACAGAAACATCATCTGAAATAACTTTTGAGTCAATATTTTTATTTTTGATAACATCTGACGTTTGATCTTGTTTGTCGTTACCTTCCACTTGAATTATTTCCTTGTCCGTTTTAGTTTCCGCAATCACTTGAGTTTTTACATCAGTTCCTTTTTGGGTCACTTTTTTAACGGTAGTGGTTGACTGTACATCTTTATTTTCTTGGGCGTTAATTCCCGCTAAAGTAAAAATTGAAATAGCTAAGCTTAAAATTACTTTTTTCATAATAATTGGTTATTTATGGTTTATGCTGTAAAACTAAACTTATTATAGTTAAGTTCTTGTAAATCATAAGTGAAATAAAACCCAAATTTTCTCAAAAAAACAAGTCGAAATATTGAAATTCTGTTTTTAAGCTGAATGTTTGTACATTCATAAATCGAAGCGAAGTTGTCTTTACAAAAAACACTCAATAAAAATATTGGAATAAAAAATCCATCCCAGATTATTGAGATGGATTTTTTAAAAATTATCACAAAAGCTTTTAGTCTTTCTTAGGCTTAGTAGCCATATTTGGGCTTGGTGACTGTTTTACATTCTTTACAGCAGTTTCACTTTGCAATTTAGCTTGTTTTTCGTCTTGAGTTGTTTCTGCTTTTGGACTTTTAGAAACTGTACTCTTCTTTTTATTTGGAGCGATTGCCGGTTTTGTTGGTGGTACGTCCATACCAGTATTGCTATCCTTTAAAGTAGGAGCAGTAGATTCTGCAGTACTTTTAGCCCTAATAGCATCAGTTGTTGAACTGGACTGTTTAATTTCCTTTACACTTACATCTGCATCATCACTTTTTAAGGTTGATTCCGCCTTAACAGTTTTACTTTCTTGTGCTTGAATTCCGGCAATTGTTAAAAGAGCAACTGCACAACTTATCAATATTTTTTTCATAATTACTGTGTTTTTAAGAATTATTATGTAAACATAAGATTATATCTGTTAATCTTTTTGAATTGTATAAAAAATTATATAAAAAAATTTTCTAAAAAGCCTTTTTAGCAAACATTGAAAATCTGCTTTGAAGATGTATATTTGCACCTTCGTAAACCGAAATGGTTTGCATCCAAAAAAATAATAAATGAAAGCAGGTATCGTAGGATTGCCAAATGTTGGAAAATCCACTCTATTTAATTGTTTGTCCAATGCAAAGGCACAGAGTGCCAACTTCCCATTTTGTACCATCGAGCCAAATGTGGGCGTGGTGAACGTTCCTGACCAACGCTTGTTGAAATTGGAAGAATTGGTAAATCCAGAACGCGTTCTACCTGCAACTGTTGAAATCGTTGATATTGCAGGATTGGTAAAAGGAGCAAGCAAAGGCGAAGGCTTAGGAAACCAATTTTTGAGCAATATCCGCGAAACCGATGCAATTCTTCATGTCTTGCGATGTTTTGATAATGATAATATTGTTCATGTTGACGGGAGCGTAAACCCAATTCGCGATAAAGAAACCATTGATATTGAACTTCAATTGAAAGATTTGGAAACGGTAGATAAAAAACTTGAAAAAGTGAAACGCGCCGCCCGGACAGGAAATAAAGATGCTCAAAAAGAAGAAACTGCTTTATTGAAAGTTAAAGCTGGTTTGGAAGCTGGAGTTTCTGTTCGAGCCATTGATTTGAGTGAAAGCGAAAGAGAAGAATTTATAATAAATACACAATTTATCACAGACAAACCTGTAATGTATGTTTGCAACGTAGATGAAGGTTCTGCTGCTGCAGGAAATGCGTATGTTGAAAAAGTAAAGGAAGCTGTTGCGGGTGAAAATGCTGAAGTTTTGGTTTTGGCAGTGGGAACCGAAGCCGATATTACGGAATTGGAAACTTTTGAGGAGCGACAAATGTTTTTGGAAGATTTGGGACTTGATGAAGCGGGTTCTGCAAAATTGATTCGAAGCGCCTATAAACTATTGAACCTGCAAACATATTTTACAGCCGGTGTGAAGGAAGTGAGAGCTTGGACAATTCCCGTTGGTGCTACTGCACCACAAGCTGCGGGAGTAATCCATACAGATTTTGAAAAAGGTTTCATTCGTGCCGAAGTAATAAAATATGATGATTATGTAACCTATGGTAGCGAAGCAAAAGTAAAAGAGGCTGGAAAAATGGGAGTTGAAGGAAAAGAATACATTGTGAAAGATGGTGATGTGATGCATTTCCGCTTTAATGTGTAAATATATATGGAATATTAGCAAGTGAGCGATTAAATATTCAAATCTCTTTACTAAAACGTATATCTAAAAGCCATGCCATTATAGTTATCTCCATTAAAGCTTTTTCCCGAGCTTGGATAGATATCTATATTTTCATTTTTCTTTTATGTAGTTCTGGCACCAAAATACCTGTTCCTGCTCCCAAAACATATCCTAAAAGTACATCCGTTAAAAAATGCTGTCCCGCTTCCATTCTTAAAACTCCCACAGTAGCTGGGAGTACAGCAGCCCCAGCCCAAACAAATACTTTTCCATTAGCATCTGGGTTAAAATCACTATAAGCTTTTGCAGCAAAAAAAGTTGCCGTTGCCGTTGCCGCTACATGTCCAGAATAAAAGGAGCGTTGACCATTATTCTTTAAATCGTCTTTCATCTGAAGTGTCTCCGCTGATATCATAAACATAAGGACGACTTCTGATCTACCAAGGCCCGCAGTAATAGTATAAATTGCAGCCGTTGTAGCCAAACTTTCAATATATAAACCTATATACTGTCCCGTATGATCATTTATTTCATCATCAAAAAGAAATGCAAAAGGTGCCGCAAAAGAAAGTGCAAAAGGAATATCACTTATTTTACTGGCATTTTCGTAATGATTACCAGCCACCCATTTATCTAAAAAATTAAGATTATCTATTTTATTTTGAAGAATTTGCATCCTTGAAATTTATGCAAATTTTTCGGAAGGTAAATCGTCTTTATTTTTTATTAAATATAAGACCATAAGCACTCGCTGCCAAATCCTGCTCCCAGTCCAAATTCCATCCCGAACCCATTTCCATTCATAAGGAGAATTGCTTTTTTCGATATCCTTTACAATTAGATTGTATGTAAAATCAGTGTTCAAAGTATTTGAGTTTCAATGAATTTGATTCAGTAAGACTGATACAGAATAATTGTTAGTTAGGAATTGTTGAATCTTGTGATAAAAGCATTTTCAATTAAAAAAATAATGTGTGTTTTTGTTTTTTAAAGAATTTTGTTGTGCATAAGTTTGGCGGCAAATAGTAATGCCAAAAGGAGAATTGTTTTTTTCATAGAAGATAAAGATATATCAGATAGCAAATTTACGAAAATTTGCTTTAACATTTCATTAAAAAAGAATTTACCTTTCCTTTTGGAAATACGTTATTCGTACAAGCGCAATTTTTTTTGAAGTAAATCCATTTCCCTTTCCATCTTTTTCATGCGTTTTAGCATGTGCTTTATGGCATCAAGCCTTCAAAATTAATTCCTAAATCGTTGTGAAGTCGAAACATATTTTCAATTTCTGAAATATCTTTTTCATCAATAAAAACGTCATTTTCTTTTTCTTCAAAAGTTACTAAACCATATTCAAACAAGATTTTGCACAAACGTAATCTTCAATATGCTGTCTGTTTGCAAAAATGATTTACCAATATATATTTTTCTCGTGCCATTATCTCAGTTTTGAAAGTTCAGTAAACAGTTCTTTTTCTTTTTCTGAAAGGTTTTTGGGAAGTACAATTTTATAGGTGATAAACAAATCCCCGTGCTGATTTTCCTTTTTATATTTTGGCAGTCCTTTGCCTTTCAGTTTTACTTTTGTATCGTTTTGGGTTTCGGGTTTTACGTTTAGTTTTACTTTTCCTGTTAAGTGTTTCAACAGTAATTTCACCGCCCAAAAGTGCTGTATAAAGTGAAATTTCTTCAGTTGAATAAAGATCGCTTTCCAGTCTTTTAAATCGGGTATTGTTGAAAATTTCAAAAGTAATATAGCAAATCTCCTTTTGGGCCACCATTCATTCCTTCGCCTCCATAACCTTTTATTTTTATGGTCTGCCCGTCTTCAACACCAGCAGGAATGGTTAATCTAATCTTTTTATCTCCAATGCTGATAGTCTGTTTTTGGCTTTTAAGAATATCGGTCAAATTCAACCGAAGTGTAGCATTCAAATCCTGACCCTTTAAACTGTGCAGTCTGCCTGCGTCCACCGCCACCGACTGAAATCCGCCGCCACCAAACATAGATTCAAAAAAATCTGAAAACTGGCTTTCATCAAAACCTTGTCCACCTCCGGAATAGGTTCTTTGTCCACCAAAACCGCCACCAAATCCTTGCGAGCCCTGTTGCCGCTTCGCTTCTTCAAAAGCATCGGCATGTTGCCAATCTTTTCCGTATTGGTCATATTTTTTACGTTTTTCGGGGTCGCTCAAAACTTCATTGGCTTCGTTTAATTGTTGAAATTTTTGTTGCGCGGTTTTATCGTTAGGGTTTAAATCTGGATGTAATTTCCTTGCAAGTTTTCGGTAGGCTTTCTTTATGTCAGCAGCACGTGGCACTTTTATCAAGTCCAAGAATTTTGTAGTAATCTATAAATTCCATTAAGCTTTTTATTTGTGGTATGAAATTATGAAAAGATTTTCAACAAGTCAATGACAAAGCTCATTCTTACAAAAGTTTAGTAATTCATTTTTCTTACGTAAAGCTCTTGCGTAATTTTACTAACAATAACTGCTATTTTATTGTTAATTACTTTCCGAAGTATTGGTTTCACAAGTGCTACCGTATATTTATATTAGCCACCCTACACCAAATCTTTATGGCCGAAACACAATATACCGAAGACAACATACGCTCGCTCGACTGGAAGGAACACATCCGGATGCGCCCGGGAATGTATATTGGGAAACTGGGTGATGGTTCTTCGCCCGATGACGGTATTTATATTCTTCTGAAAGAGGTAATTGACAACTGTATTGATGAATTTGTAATGGGTGCCGGAAAAACCATTGAAGTTCGCATAAAGGACAAAGAAGTAAAAGTGCGCGATTATGGTCGTGGCATTCCGCTTGGGAAAAGTGATAGATGTTGTTTCAAAAATGAATACAGGAGGAAAGTACGACAGTCGTGCTTTTAAGAAATCTGTTGGTTTGAATGGGGTTGGTACAAAAGCTGTAAATGCACTTTCTTCATTTTTTAAAGTAGAATCGATTCGCGACAATCAATTGAAAGCTGCAGAGTTTTCCTTGGGCGAACTCACAAATGACCTTGCAATTGAAGAATCCACAAAGCGAAAAGGAACAAAAGTAGTTTTCATTCCGGATGAAAGCATTTTCAAAAATTTCAAATATCCGAAATGAGTATGTAGAAAAAATGCTGAAAAACTACGTCTATCTCAATCCGGGACTGACGATAGATTTCAACGGTGAAAAATTCTATTCCGAAAATGGATTGAAGGATCTTTTGATGGAAACCATCACTGATGAAGATATGCGCATACCCAATAATTCACTTCAAAGGTGAAGATATTGAAATTGCAATGACGCATAGCAAAACCCAATACAGCGAAGAATATCACAGTTTTGTAAACGGTCAGAACACTACGCAGGGCGGAACGCATTTGGCTGCTTTTCGCGAAGCTTTGGTGAAAACAGTTCGCGAATTTTACAATAAAAATTACGATGCCAGCGATGTGCGGAAAGTCCATCGTTTCGGCAATTAGCATAAAAGTGATGGAGCCGGTTTTTGAAAGCCAGACCAAAACAAAACTCGGTTCTACAGATATGGGCGGCGATTTGCCAACGGTGCGAACGTTTATAAATGATTTCGTAAAAACCCAGCTTGATAATTACCTTCATAAAAATCCTGAAGCTGCAGATGCAATTCAGCGTAAAATAGTCCAAGCCGAACGGGAACGGAAAGAACTAAGCGGAATTCGAAAACTAGCGAAAGATCGTGCTAAAAAAGCCAATCTTCACAATAAAAAACTGCGGGATTGCCGTGTGCATTTAGCAGATGTTAAAAACGAACGAAATCTGGAGTCAACTCTTGTTTATTACCGAGGGAGATTCCGCAAGTGGAAGTATTACCAAAAGTCGTGACGTAAATACGCAGGCCGTTTTTTCACTTCGAGGAAAACCGTTGAATACTTACGGAATGACCAAAAAAATCGTTTACGAAAACGAGGAATTCAACCTTTTGCAGGCCGCGCTGAATATTGAGGATTCGATGGAAGATTTGCGCTACAACAACATCGTAATCGCTACTGATGCCGATGTGGATGGAATGCACATTCGGTTATTGTTCATTACATTTTTCCTTCAGTTTTTCCCTGAATTGATAAAAGAAGGGCATTTGTATATTCTGCAAACGCCATTGTTCCGTGTTCGAAATAAAAAGGAAACCATTTATTGCTATTCCGAAGAGGAACGAGTTAATGCCATAGAAAAACTAAAACCAAAACCCGAAATCACCCGATTTAAAGGTTTGGGTGAAATTTCGCCAGATGAGTTTGTGCATTTTATTGGGAACGACATCCGTTTGGATCCTGTGATGCTCGATAAATCTATGAGTATTGAGGAATTGCTTTCGTTTTATATGGGAAAAAACACACCGGATAGGCAGGAGTTTATTATTGATAATTTGAAGGTGGAATTGGATAGGGTGGAGGAATAGAATAAATTTAAAAATCGATAGACTGTATTTGAAAGCGAAACATTGGCAGATTTATTATTTTATATGATAGAAATTACTATTATATTATGAAATTATCACTGTTTTATATGTAATTTTCAGTATATAATTTATGTGTCTTGTGATACTCAATGACGATTGTGCTCCAATATTGATGCTGCTTTTCAATTACAGTATATATTTTGGATGGTTTTAGTATAGCGAAGGAAGTTCATTAAGTTTGGACCGAAGAATCATAATTATAAACCTTCTGAAATCAAATTTGACAAATGCAATAAAATCATTCCGCTGAGATTTTACATCGCATTCATAATGATTTCAATCTGTCTTTTGAGCGTATTTAGCGATTTCCCCACCAAATGGAATGTCTGAAAAGGATTACGTTTTGAAATTAATGACCACGAATCAGATATTTTAAATGTTTTGCAAATTTAATATGATGATACTTATTGTTCTAAGACCATTAAATCAATTGAATTAGAAAGAGAAGTTGAATTTTCAGGATTATGTAGGCGATGTTAATTATTCGTATTGTGGTTCATATATTATTGGAATATGAATTTTACGAGCCCTGTGGAATGCACATAATAATTTAGTTCTAATAAGGTTTACAAATAACTACTCAAAGAATTTAAAATAGAAATTTAGAACAGGTAATAACTAATGAGTGACGAACTCGACAATAACGAAGAACAAGAAAATACAGGCCCAGACTATTTGGGCGTAAACGACGATACTTCCGGCGAATCCATAAAAAAGGTAACCGGAATGTACCGCGACTGGTTTTTGGATTATGCCAGCTATGTAATCCTGGAACGTGCCGTGCCCGCAATTGAGGACGGTTTTAAGCCTGTGCAGCGTCGTATTATGCAGTCCATGAAAGATTTGGATGATGGGCGTTATAACAAAGTTGCAAATATTGTTGGGCACACCATGCAGTACCACCCACACGGTGATGCCAGTATTGCTGATGCAATGGTGCAGATTGGCCAAAAGGATTTATTAATAGACACCCAAGGAAACTGGGGAAACATATTGACCGGCGATAGCGCTGCGGCTTCGCGATATATTGAGGCTCGGCTTTCAAAATTTGCATTGGATGTGGTTTACAATCCAAAAGTTACCACCTGGCAAGCTTCCTACGATGGGCGCAGAAGAGAACCGATAAACCTTCCCGTAAAATTTCCGTTGCTTTTGAACCAGGGTGGCGAAGGGATAGCCGTAGGACTTTCCACCAAAATTCTTCCGCATAATTTTATTGAATTGATTGATGCTTCCATCAAGCATTTGCAGGGCAAAAAGTTTCAGATTTATCCAGACTTTCCAACAGGAGGGATTATGGATATCACCAATTACAACGATGGGTTACGAGGGGGAAAAATCCGAAGCCGGGCGCGAATTAATCAATTAGATAAAACCACGCTCATAATAACCGAAATTCCCTTTGGTACTAATACTTCTTCGTTAATTGATTCTATATTGAAAGCGAACGATAAGGGGAAAATAAAAATAAAAAAAATAGAGGACAACACTGCTGCCGAAGTGGAAATCCAAATTCATTTGCCAAGTGGTATTTCACCTGATAAAACCATTGATGCGCTGTATGCATTTACTGCTTGCGAAACCTCCATTTCGCCATTGGGCTGTGTGATAGAGGATAACAGACCTTTATTTGTTGGGGTTTCTGAAATGCTTCGTGTAAGTACGGACCGAACGGTTGAATTGCTTAAAAGTGAATTAGAGATTCAATTGGATGAACTTGAAGAACAGTGGCATTTCGCTTCCTTAGAACGAATTTTCATTGAAAATAGAATCTATCGCGACATAGAAGAAGAGGAAACCTGGGAAGGCGTAATTGCTGCAATCGATAAGGGGTTACAACCTCATGTTAAGCATTTAAAGCGTGCCGTTACAGAAGATGATATTGTTCGTTTAACAGAAATCAGAATTAAAAGAATTTCAAAATTCGATATTGATAAAGCGCAACAAAAGATTGAATGCGCTGGAAGATAGCATAGCTCAGGTAAAGCATCACTTGGCGCATTTGATTGAATATGCAATTGACCATTTCAAAAGATTAAAGAAAGATTATGGAACTGGAAAAGAACGCAAAACTGAAATTAGAATTTTTGATGATATTGAAGCAACGAAAGTTGTAATAAGAAACACAAAACTCTACGTAAACCGTGAGGAAGGTTTCGTGGGAACAAGCCTTAAACGCGATGAATACGTAACCGATTGTAGCGATATTGACGATATTATTGTTTTTACAGAAGACGGAACGATGATGGTCACAAAAGTGGACGCAAAAACCTTTGTTGGAAAAGATATTATTCACGTTGCTGTTTTCAAGAAAAAAGATAAGCGCACTATTTACAATATGATTTATCGCGACGGCGCTCGCGGCGCAAATTATGTAAAACGCTTTGCGGTAACTTCTACGACCCGCGATAGAGAATACGATATGACCAACGGAACAAAGGGTTCCAAAGTGCTTTATTTTACTGCTAATCCCAATGGCGAAGCTGAAGTTGGTCACTATTTATTTGCGCCAAAGCGGAAGTATTAAAAAGCTAAAGTTCGATTTGGATTTTGCCGATCAATTGGTGAAAGGAAGAAATTCCAAAGGGAATATCGTTACCAAATACACCATTAAAAAAATCGAATTGAAAGAGAAGGGGCTTTCAACATTAAAGCCCCGTAAAATATGGTTTGACGATTCCGTTCAGCGCTTGAATGTTGATGATCGTGGTGAGCTTTTGGGCGAATTTAGAAAAGAGGACAGGTTGCTGATAGTAAAGCAAAGCGGCATAGTAAAAACTGTGGTTCCGGATATTCAGCTTCGTTTTGATGACGATATGATTATTCTTGAAAAATGGGATCCCAAAAAACCGTTGAGCGCTATTTATTGGGAAGGTGAAAAGGAGCTTTTTTATGTGAAGCGTTTCTTGGTAGAACATCCCGATAAGGAAGATCTGATAATTACTGAGCACCCGAATTCTTATTTAGAAAAAATCTTTACAGATTACCGCCCAATGGCTGAAGTGGTTTTCGCCAAAAAAAGAGGGCAGGAGCGCGAAGAGAATTTGGAGTTGAATTTAGAAGAATTCATTGCCGTAAAAGGAATTACTGCAATGGGTAACCAATTGACTAAAGATAAGGTTCTGGAAATAAACACTTTGGAATCTCTTGCCTTATGAACCTCCAGCACCTGTAGAGCCTGAAGAAATAGACGTTGTGGATGAAGAGGATATGGCTTCAGAAGAAAAGAAACAACAAACAAAAGCTGATTCCGATAACGAAGACGATTCAAAAACAGACGAAGGCGGGCAGGGGCTTCTTTTTTAATTTCAGTTATCTTCAAAAATAAATTTTTCAAAAAATATAGTTTCAGCCCCCAAACCTTTTGATTTTCAAAAGAAAAACATTATTTTTGCGCCCCTCTTAGCGACGAGTCAAGAATAAGAGGAATTGAAACAAAACAAAAACAAACCCTTCTGTGGGATAGTCGCAGTTAAAATCTTGTAAGAGCGCAGAATACAAAACATTGATTTTTAAAGGTATTGCCGAAACTTCGGAGCTTTAAAAAATCAATTCTACAAACAAATGGCTGATAAAGCAAACAAAGAAGTAGCTGAAGAAAAAGCTGCAAAAAAACAAGAGGAAACTGCAGTTGCAGAAATGACAACTGAAGAAACTCAAACAGAAGAAACCAAAAAACCTGCAAAGGAAGTTTCTTTAAAGGAAAGCAATCCTGAAAAATTTCTAAAAGAATTCAACTGGCACAACTACGAAGAGGGAATTGATCCTATCGACGATGGCAAGCTGGAAGAATTTGAAAAACTGGTAGCGGAGAATTTCGTTGACACATTGATGATGAGGTTGTTGAAGGAAAAGTGGTTTACATTACAGACCGTGATGCAATCATTGACATTAACGCGAAAAGTGAAGGTGTTGTTTCGTTGAACGAATTCCGTTACAATCCAGATTTAAAAGTTGGTGACAAAGTAGAAGTATTGATCGACGTTCGTGAGGACAGTACTGGTCAACTTATTCTTAGCCACCGTAAAGCTAGAACCATTAAGGCTTGGGATCGCGTAAATGCGGCTCATGATGAAGCTACAATCGTAAACGGTTACGTAAAATGCCGCACAAAAGGTGGTATGATCGTAGATGTTTTCGGTATCGAAGCTTTCTTGCCAGGTTCGCAAATTGATGTTAAACCAATCCGTGATTACGATGTTTACGTTGGTAAAACAATGGAATTCAAAGTTGTTAAGATCAACCACGAATTTAAAAACGTTGTTGTTTCGCACAAAGCGCTTATTGAAGCGGATATTGAAGAGCAGAAAAAAGAAATCATCGGCCAACTTGAAAAAGGTCAAGTACTTGAAGGTGTTGTTAAAAACATCACTTCATACGGAGTATTTGTTGATCTTGGTGGTGTTGATGGACTTGTTCACATTACAGACCTTTCTTGGTCACGTATCAACCATCCAAATGAGATTGTTGAACTTGATCAGAAATTGAACGTTGTAATTCTTGATTTCGATGAAGATAAAACACGTATCCAATTAGGTCTTAAGCAATTGAATCCTCACCCATGGGAAGCTCTTGGAGAAGAGTTGAAAGTTGGTGATAAAGTAAAAGGTAAAGTAGTTGTTATTGCAGACTACGGTGCATTTATTGAAGTTGCTGAAGGTGTTGAAGGTCTTATCCACGTTAGCGAAATGTCTTGGTCTACACACTTACGTAGCGCACAGGATTTCGTAAATGTTGGTGATGAGGTTGAAGCGGTAATCCTTACAATGGATAAGGAAGAGCGCAAAATGAGCCTTGGTATCAAACAAATGACTCCAGACCCATGGACTGATATCACTAAAAAATACCCAGTTGGTTCACGCCATAAAGGTATTGTTCGCAACTTCACCAATTTTGGTGTTTTTGTTGAACTTGAAGAAGGTATCGATGGTCTTATCTACATTAGCGATCTTTCTTGGACCAAGAAAATCAAGCACCCAAGTGAATTCACCAACATTGGTGACGAACTTGAAGTGGTTGTATTGGAATTGGACGTTGAAGGCCGTAAACTTAGTTTAGGTCACAAACAAACTGAAGAAAATCCTTGGGATAAATACGAAGACGAATTTGCTGTTGGAACCAAGCACACTGCTACAATTGCTGAAGTAGTGGACAAAGGAGCAACAATCAACTTCAACGATGATATCGTGGCATTCGTACCAAGCCGTCACCTTGAAAAAGAAGATGGTTCTATGTTGAAGAAAGGTGATGAAGCAGAATTCCAAATTATTGAATTCAACAAAGAATTCAAGAAAGTGGTTGCTTCACACATGGCTATTCACAAAGAAGAAGAAGCTAAGATTGTAAAAGCTGCAGCGAAAAAGCAAGCTCAGGAAGCTGAGGAGGCAAAGCCAACTTTAGGTGATGCCAATGCAAAACTGCAAGAGCTTAAAGACAAAATGGACGGTAAAAAGTAATCGTTTCATTTATAAATTATGAAAAGCCCTTCGGAAACGAAGGGCTTTTTTTGTTTTGTGGAATTTCAAGATTTTCACCAAATTTTAAATCTTCACCTTTAAAAGCCAAAAAAAACGTATTTTTGCTTTCTGAATACAATTCAGAACTTCCTATGAGCCAAAAAGTGTTACTGAACGCAACCGAGATAAACATTGCGCTTAACCGTTTGGCTTGCCAATTGATCGAAAAACACGACGATTTTTCCAAAACCGTACTTATCGGAATACAGCCGCGAGGTGTTTATTTAGCTGAAAGGTTGAAAACGCTGTTGGAAAACGAATACAAAATCAAGAATATTAAACTTGGTTATCTGGACATTACCTTTTATCGCGACGATTTCCGAAGAAGTGAAAAACCATTGGAAGCCAATAAAACCAGAATTGATTTTATTGTTGAAGATAAAAACGTGGTTTTCATTGATGACGTGCTTTTTACAGGAAGAAGCATCCGCTCAGCATTAACAGCAATGCAATCTTTCGGAAGACCATTAGAAATCGAGTTACTTACATTAATAGATAGACGTTTCAGCCGTCATTTACCAATTCAGCCCGATTATCGCGGAAGACAGGTAGATGCAATAAATGGTGAAAAAGTAAAAGTTTGCTGGAAGGAGAACGATGGGGAAGATGCTGTGTACCTCGTAAAAAATTGAAATTGAAAATTTAAATTGAAACTGACAACCGATAACTGATAACAAAAAAATGAGCGAACTAAGTGTAAACCACTTACTGGGAATAAAATACATTACCGAAGCCGATATTCAACTCATCTTCGAAACGGCTGATCATTTTAAAGAGGTAATTAATCGACCCATAAAAAAAGTTCCATCACTAAGAGATATTACCATTGCCAATCTTTTCTTTGAAAACAGTACCCGAACAAAACTTTCCTTTGAATTAGCTGAAAAAAGACTTTCAGCAGATGTTATAAACTTTGCTTCGTCAAGTTCTTCGGTAACCAAAGGCGAAACACTTATAGATACTGTAAACAACATACTTTCAATGAAAGTAGATATGGTGGTGATGCGCCACCCAAATCCTGGAGCGGGAGTATTTCTTTCAAAACACGTTGAAGCAAGTATAATCAATGCAGGCGACGGTGCGCATGAGCATCCTACACAAGCTTTACTGGATACCTATTCCATTCGTGAAAAGTTGGGCGATGTTGCTGGGAAAAAAGTTGTAATTGTTGGGGATATTCTCCATTCTCGGGTTGCTTTGTCTAATATTTTCGCACTTCAAAAACTTGGAGCATCGGTTAAGGTTTGTGGCCCTAAAACACTTATTCCGAAATATATAGAAAAAATTAATGTAGAGGTTGAAACAAACCTTCGCAAAGCTTTGGAATGGTGTGATGTGGCAAATATGCTCCGCGTTCAAAACGAACGGATGGATATTAGTTATTTCCCAACTACTAGGGAATATACGCAGCAATTCGGATTGAATAAAACAATTCTTGATTCGTTAAATAAAGAAATTGTAGTAATGCATCCAGGGCCAATTAATCGCGGTGTGGAAATAACCAGTGATGTGGCTGACAGCAAGCAATCCATAATTTTGGAACAAGTACAGAACGGAGTTGCAATTACGAATGGCAGTTATCTATTTATTGGCTTCAAAAATAAAACATCATGAAGATTGATAATCACCCAAATTTTGTGGTCCTTGAAGATGAAAAGGACGATATTATGGACTTTGCTTCCTTTATGGAGAAACAAATTCCCTCAAAGTACAAAGGACAAAATGTGGTATTGAATCTATTGAAATATGATTCTTTGGAACTGCCAGATTTATTACAATTCCTAAAAACCTCAAACATTCACAGGAAAACAAAACAATCTTTTGTAATTGTAAACGACTCCATCGATATTGATGAAGTTCCTTATGAAATGATTGTGGTGCCAACACTTCTAGAAGCTGGTGATATTGTTGAAATGGAGGAAATTGAAAGGGATCTTGGATTTTGAAATGTGTGTAGTCACAGTTTACTGTCACAGTAAAATATTGAAAATTGAGTGCTGGCTGCTAGGTGCTTCTGTAAAGTGAATACTTATTTATGAATTTAACAATCCTAGGATGTCATTCCGCAACTCCAACAGTTTCTGCACATCCAACGGCACAAGTTTTGGAAATAAAGGGTCATCTTTTCTTGATTGATTGTGGCGAGGGTACCCAAGCCCAGTTGCGGAGATACAAAATCAAGTTTTCGCGGATAAAGCATATTTTTATTTCACATTTGCATGGCGATCATTTTTTTGGATTACCTGGATTAATATCTACATTTCTTTTATTGGGAAGAGAAGCTGAACTCCACATTTATGGGCCAAAAGGCATTAAGGAGGCGATTTTACTTCTTCTAAAACTTGGAAAAACCTATACCAATTATCCATTATATTTTCACGAATTGGAAGAAACTTCACCGCAAACCATTTTTGAGGATGATAAAGTTATTGTGGAAACCATACCTCTGGAACATCGGGTTTATACAAATGGATTTCTTTTTAAGGAGAAACCAGATGATAGGAAATTAGATGTTGAGGCAGCAAGAAAGCTTAATATAGATTTGAGCTATTACAACAAAATAAAGCAAGGTTTTGATGTTGAAAATAAAGAAGGAAGACTAATTCCGAATAAAGAAATAACTTTTGATCCGCCACAAACGAAATCTTACGCTTATTGCAGTGATACTGCTTACAATCCAGAAATGGTTCCGCAAATTGAAGGTGTAACAGTTTTATACCACGAATCTACTTTTTTGGAAGAACACCACCATCTTTGTGATAAAACCAAGCACAGCACCGCTAAAGAAGCTAGTGTAATTGCCAAAAAAGCAAAAGTTGGCACTTTAATCCTTGGCCATTATTCAGGACGTTACCGCAATTTGGAACTTTTCAAAAAAGAAGCACAAGACGTTTTTGAAAAGGTTGAATTGGCTGGAGACGGTAAGACGTTTACTTTCTAAATTTTAATACATATTTAATAGGCCAGTGTTTCAAAGAATCTTTAAAACTCTTAACTTGCGTTAAAACTATAATAATGGCTGAAAAGCTTCACAATTACCGAAAATCCTACGAAAAAGGAGAACTCTCTGAACGATCTGTTGATGAAAACCCGATGCAGCAATTCCGTACTTGGTTTTTTGAGATAAAGGATAGCGATGGTGTTGATGAAGTAAATGCAATGACTTTGACGACTATTGGTACTGACGGATTTCCGAAAGGCAGAGTTGTTCTGCTTAAAAAATATGACGAAAATGGTTTCTATTTTTATACAAATTACAACAGTGAAAAGGGTAAATCCATTGTGAATAACAACAAAGTTTCACTTTCCTTTTTTTGGCCCAATATGGAGCGTCAAATAATTATAAAAGGAACTGTTGAAAAGACTTCAGAAGCAGATTCAACCAACTATTTTCATTCAAGACCTAAAGGAAGCCAATTGGGCGCTGCAGTTTCACACCAAAGCACAGTTGTAAAGTCGCGCGAGGTTTTAGAAAAAAATCTGACAGAACTTGAAAAAAAATATGAAAACAAAGAAGTGCCAAAACCATGATGATTGGGGTGGCTTTTTAGTGAAACCTATTTCAATAGAATTTTGGCAGGGCAGACCTAACAGATTACATGATAGAATTCGATATACTTTAAAAAATAATGATTGGCTGATTGAAAGATTGGCACCTTAAATGAAGTTTCAATGTTCAAAACTGAATGTTCAAAACTTGAAACTTGGAACCAGAAATTAGAATTTTTTTTATGAAAACACTATATTTAGTCAGACATGCAAAATCATCATGGAAACACGATGTTAATGATCATAAACGGCCTTTAAAAGGGAGAGGGGAGCGCGATGGAAAATTGGTTTCAAAAAAGGTTTCAAAAGAAATTGATCCGCCCCAAAAAATAATCAGCAGTGATGCTACACGGGCATTTTCAACAGCCAATTTTTTCAAAAAGCATTAAATATTTCCGATGTAAATTTTGAAACAAACCATGATCTTTATGATTTTAGTGGCCAAAATGTAATGCGGATTATAAAATCGCTCGATAATGATTTAGATAACGTAATGATTGTTGGCCATAACCACGCCTTTACTTCCGTTGTAAATATGCTTGGAAACCGCTATATTGAAAATGTTCCCACTTGCGGCTTTGTAATGTTGCAGTTTGATGAAAAGAAATGGAGCGATATAACTACGGGCAAAACCATAAAAACAATTTTCCCACGGGATCTTAAATAATGACTGAAAAAGTAGAAACACATCCACATGTTCGCAATAAATACAATAACAGGGAGTTAAGCTGGTTACAGTTTAATGCCCGGGTTTTACAGGAAGCGAAGGATAAAAAAATTCCCTTGTTCGAGCGACTTCGTTTTTTGGGAATTTTTTCAAATAATCTAGATGAATTTTTCAAAGTTCGCTATGCCACAATAAAGACGAATTGTGGAAGCTGGAAAAATGGGACGTAGCTTTTTAGGCGGAATTTCTGCAAAAGATCTTTTGGAAGAAATTACACATACAGTGATAGATCAACAGGCACACAGTTTAAAAATACTCAGTAATATTCAAAAAGAGCTTCGGAAGGAAAATATTTTTATAATCAATGAAACCGAAATTACGCCCGAGCAAAGCAAATTCATTTCAGAATACTTTGTGAGGCAAGTAAGTCCTGCAATGATGACCATTATGATTGGCGAATTGGAAGAGTTTCCAAGCCTTCGGGATAGTGCTGCTTATCTGGCCGTAACAATGGTGATGAGTAAGGAGGATGATACTTTTGAAGCAAAACATAATTATGCACTTATAGAAATTCCGCGTACCATAGATAGATTTGTGGTGCTTCCGCAGGAAGGAGAAAAACAATATGTAATTATCCTGGATGATCTTATTCGCCATTGTCTGCATAATATTTTCAGCATTTTTAAATATGAAAGTATTTCGGCGCATATGATAAAAATTACACGCGATGCAGAACTGGATATTGACAGCGACTTGAGTAGAAGTTTTATTGATAAAATTTCAAAAAGTGTAAAAAACCGAAGTACGGGCGATCCCGTTCGCTTTGTTTATGATAAAAGTATCGACAAAAGAACACTTCAGTTTTTACTCCACAAAATGGGTATTGATAAAACAGATAGCATTATTCCCGGTGGGCGTTATCACAATCGTCGTGACTATATGGATTTTCCGCGCTTGGGAAGGCCAGATCTTCAATATGAACCTAAGGAACCCTTACCCATTCCTGGTTTGAGCCTTCAGGGAAGTTTATTTGATAAAATTGCAGAAAAGGACTATTTGCTGCACACGCCCTACCAAACCTTTATGTATGTGGTTAAGTTTTTAAGGGAAGCTGCGCTTGACCCAAAGGTAAAATCCATCAAAATCACAATTTATCGTCTTGGCAGAAGTATCGCACATTGCCAGTTCACTTATAAATGCGAAGAAGAACGGCAAGGATGTAACCGTCCAGATAGAACTGCAAGCCCGTTTTGACGAAGAGGCAAATATTGAATATGCCGAATTATTGCAAAGTGAGGATATTCGTCTTAATTTTCGGTGTGAAAGGATTAAAAGTACACTGTAAAGCTTGTGTTGATTGAAAGACTTGAGAATGAAAAACTGGTGCGTTATGGCATCATAAGCACAGGAAATTTCAATGAATCTACGGCGCGACTTTATACAGATTACACACTTTTTACTGCAGATCAAAGAATTTGTAAGGAGATAAACAAGGTTTTTGATTTTTTTGAAGTGAACTATCAAGTGAAGCAAATACAGCCATTTAATTGTTTCGCCACATTATACGCGAAAGCCTCTAATCATTTGATTGATGCTGAAATAAAGAATAAAAAAGCAGGACTGCCCAGCGGTATAAAATTGAAACTGAATAGTCTTTCTGATTTTAAGATGATAGATAAACTATATGAAGCGAGCCGGGCAGGGGTGAAGATAAAAATGATTGTCCGCGGTATTTGCTGTTTGATTCCCGGAGTGAAGGGAATGAGCGAGAATATTGAGGCTATCAGTATTGTTGGGAAATTTTTGGAGCATCCACGATTGTTTATTTTTGAAAATGGTAGGTGACACAAAAGTGTATATTTCTTCCGCAGATTTTATGGGAAGAAATTTAGACAATAGAGTTGAGATTTCCTGTCCTATTTATGATGAAGATATAAAACAAGAAATACTTGAAAATTTTGAAATAGGCTGGAGTGATAATGTAAAGGCGCGCGTAATAAGCATTAAGAACGACAATGCTTACCTTAAAAACAACAAACCGTCCATGCGTTCGCAATTCAAAATGTATGATTATTATTTAGAAAAACTTGAAGTAAATTGATTTGTTGAAAATTGAAAAATACGGCGCAGTAGATATTGGCAGTAATGCCATCCGCTTGCTTGTGGCTACTATAATTGAGCAGGAAGGCAAGGATACTATTTTTAAAAAAACCTCTTTGGTGCGCGTGCCAATACGTTTGGGGGCTGAAGTTTTTCTTAATGGAAAAATTTCTGAAAACAGTGCCAACCGGATGATTGATGCCATGCAAGCTTTTAGGCTTTTGATGAAAACCCACAACATAAAACGTTTTCGAGCGTGTGCCACTTCGGCGATGCGGGAGGCAACCAATGGGCATGAAATTGCTGAAACTATTGAAGCAAAAAGCGGGTTGTCCATAAATATTATAGATGGTGATGATGAAGCCGCTATTATAGCTTCTACAGACTTAAAGAACTTGATTCAGGATGATAAGGTGTTTCTGTACGTAGATGTTGGGGGAGGAAGCACAGAGCTTACCGTTTTTGCCAATGGTAACAATGTAAGCTTCCCAAAGTTTTAAATTGGGAACGGTTAGGATATTGGAAGGCCTTGTGGATGAAAATATTTGGGACGATATGGAGACTTGGATTAAGAAAGAAACCAAAGGCTTTAAAAAAATTTCATTGATTGGTAGCGGTGGAAACATTAATACCATCTTCAAAAAGAGCGGGAAGAAGCTTGGGAAGCCGCTTAGCTATTTTTATCTTTCTTCCTTTTACGAATTGATTAAATCGCTTTCCTATGAAGAACGTATTACGGAACTGGATATGAATCCAGACCGTGCAGACGTGGTTATTCCTGCTACACGAATCTATCTTTCTGCTATGAAATGGAGTAAGGCGAAGAATGTTTTTGTTCCAAAGATTGGGCTTAGTGATGGGATTGTTCGGAGCCTATATAATGAGAAGCTTGCTGAGGGGATGGAGGTTAATCTTAATTCAGCTAGTCTTCAGTAGTTTTATCTGTAGGATTCTTATCTTCTTTTCGCGGAGACAGCTTGTACATTAGCCAACCGAACCCAATAACTAAGTGTAGTATAATGATAATGATGACAATAATGGAAAATGTGCTCATATTTTTTATGTATCTATCTTATTTGCAATGCTCATTATAAAAAATCACAACTTCTACCATATCCTTTTTTTTAAATTCTTCGCTCTGAATCTTTGCTAAAAGGTCAGGGCAATCATTAAAAATTTCGCTAGTTGTTTTTTTGAAGTTTGATGACAGTGGATTTGTCAGTGGTAAAAATTTTGGTTCTTTATCTCCTGGCATTTGAAGTAAAAAATCTGTAGTTCTGGTGGAGTTAAACCCAAATATATTCTGGGTTTTATCATAACCGACTTTTTTTGTGGAAGATGTAAAGTTTGTATTTCCATTTTGAGTAAAGGTACGGTGCATTATAAGTGTAGTGTTTCCATAAAGATTGGCTTTTCCAGTAACCAATACCTCTAAAACAATTGGTTTTTTAACTTTTTCTACTTTCACTTCTTTAAACAGAAAGTCACCGTTTTCAGTATGGATAACCACACTGTCCAAAAGCTTAAAAGATACTTTTAGGCTTTTTGTTTCTTTGGTTCTTTTGAATTTGACTTTATTGTTTTTTAAAAGTCGACCATACCCAGAGAAGGATTTTCCGTCTTTATAATAGATATCTGCTTCCGTGTCTTGAGCTGAAAGGAAACCTAAACAGAAAATAAAAAGTAGGGTAGTTAATAACCAAGTTTTACTTACATTCCTTTTCATTAGGATTTATTTAGCGTGGAAAGTTTTTTTTCTTTTTGGTTTCATTTTGAGGGATTTAAATTTACCCGTGGATGGATTGATGTTTACCCAAATCTTTCATTACTTTAGCTTCAAAAGATAAAAGGTCGTTCCATTTTTGGTCCACCTCTTTTCTATCACCATATTGACGGGCAAAACCGAGAAACATAGTGTAATGGTTTGCTTCACTAACCATTAATTTTCGGTAGAATTCTGCTAGTTCTTTGTCTTCCAGCTCTTCGCTTAACAATCGGAAACGTTCACAACTGCGAGCTTCAATTAAAGCTGCGTACAGCAATCTATGAACTAATTGTGTTGTTCTGCTTCCGCCTTTTGGGAAGAATTGAATAATCTGCATTACATAATCATCTTTTCTATCTCGGCCCAAAACCCAGCCGTTTTCAAGGATTTTGTCGTGCACCATTTTAAAATGACTGATTTCCTCTTTTACCAAAGCGATCATTTCCTGAATTAATTCTGTGTATTCTGGAAAGCTTACAATCAAAGAAACCGCAGTAGAAGCAGCTTTTTGCTCGCACCATGCGTGATCGGTAAGAATATCTTCTATGTTTTTTTCAACAATGTTTACCCAGCGTGGGTCTGTGGGAAGTTTTAAACCAAGCATTTCAGTTAAAAGTTTAAAATTATAAGCTTAATTAAATATCCAAATCAAATTCCTTCCGCAGTTTTTCTATCAGCGGATTCATTTCCTTCATTTTTTCAAATTTTTCGCGAGTGGTGTAGGCATAACGTTTTTCGTGTGGTTTCGTTTACGGTTATGTCTAAATCAATGTCGTAATTTTGAAGTTTTTCACGCAGAAAACCAAGCAGTTCATACTTTGCTCTTTCTACTTCGGTTTTTATGGTTTGGTTTGGAAATTCAAGATGAATAATGGAACCGTCCAATTTTGGAATGCCCATCGTTAAATGTGAAAGCAGATTGTATTTTCCATCACTTTCAACATTATGTGGTATATTCCTTCCAAGCTGCTTGCATTTCTTCTTCGGAAAAATCGTTTACAGGAAGGTTTTCAGCGTCGGGTTGGTTTGCAACCAATTCTTGCTTTATTTCCTGCTTTCTTTTGAATACTTTTTAGTGAAAGTGCCGATACTTTTTTGGCGTTTCGTTCGGCCAGTATTTGTGGGCGCTCAATTACTTTTTTCGGTTGCCCCTTGTCCGGTTTGTTCTTCGTAAACGTATTTCAGCTGAAGTTTTTCTTCTGAATTAATTTCTTTGGAAGGTTGTTACCTTACGGTTTCAGTTTCTACTTCAACTTAATTTTCGTCGGTTTCAACTTTTTGATTTCGGCACAACACTTCCAGCAGAAGTTATTTTTTCTGAAGTAAATTTTTCACTCTTAAAATAGGAGGGAGGTATTACGAAACGCCCGTTATTACTGGAGTTTTTTTTTTCGCCCTGAAAGGTTAGGGAAGCAAGTTGCATCAGGCAAAGTTCAACTAAAAGTCGTTGGTTTTGGCTGTTTTTATATTTTAGGTCGCAAGTATTTGAAATTTCAATGCCATCAATCAAAAACTGTGTATTTGTTTTTTGCGATTGTTCAAAATACATGGTCTTCACTTGTTCGCCAACTTCCAAAAGAGAAATGGTTTCCTGATTTTTGCAAACCAACAAATCGCGGAAGTGGGAGGCAAGGCCCATAATAAAATGATGTCCATCAAACCCTTTTGACAGGATATCATTATAAGTAACCAAAACTTGCGGAATGTTGTTTTCCAAAAGTAAATCGGTAATTTGGAAATACCACGTGTAATCCAGCACGTTTAGGTTTTCGGTAACAGCTTCGCGAGTAAGATTTTTCCCTGCGAAACTAACTACACGGTCAAAAATCGAAAGGGCGTCACGTAAGGCCCCGTCTGCTTTTTGGGCAATGATGTGTAGGGCATCGTCGTCGGCATCAATGTTTTCGGCCTTTGCCACCTCGGCCAAATGTTCTTTTATATCGCGGACGCCAATTCTTCTAAAATCAAAAATCTGGCAGCGTGAAAGTATCGTAGGAATTATTTTGTGCTTTTCAGTAGTTGCCAAGATGAATATGGCATGTTTTGGAGGTTCCTCCAAAGTTTTCAGAAAAGCGTTAAAAGCAGCTGAGGACAACATGTGCACCTCGTCAATAATATAAACTTTGTATTTTCCAACTTGGGGGGGGATTCGAACTTGATCAATCAAATTACGGATATCATCAACCGAATTATTAGAAGCAGCATCCAATTCAAAAATATTGAAAGCGAAATCCTCATCTTCCTTTTGGGTGCCGTCTTGGTTTATTTTTTTGGCAAGAATACGCGCACAGGTTGTTTTGCCAACGCCGCGTGGGCCTGTAAAAAGCAAAGCCTGGGCAAGGTGGTTGTTTTCTATGGCGTTTTCCAAAGTATTGGTAATAGCCTGTTGCCCAACAACGTCTTTAAAAACGGCGGGGCGGTACTTTCGGGCAGATACAATGAAGTGTTCCATAGTGTGGAAACAAATATAAAGATGTGCAACGGGTTTTTAAAAAATAGACGTTTGTATTTTCCTATATTTATTAACATTGGAGTACTTTTGCGCAGCAGGCCGCCTTATCGCGCCGAAATTCATTTTTGTGAGGAAAGTCCGGACACCATAGGGAAGCATAGCGGCTAACGGCCGTCGTCCCGAACTAGTTTCGGGAAAGGACAAGTGCAGCAGAAAGTATGTACAGGTAATGCTGTAGTGAAACCAGGTAAACTCTATGCGGTGAAATGCCACGTAAACCTGTGCTTGAGGGTACCCGCCCGATGCAGGAGGGTAGGCAGATGGAGCATTCGGGTAACCGTATGCCTAGATAAATGATAAGGATTCGTCTTTTTGATGAATACAGAACCCGGCTTACAGGCCTGCTTTTTTTGTTTTTACGGTTGGTCTATCAGCACCCAAGATTTTGCTGAACTAAGGGAAGTGAAACTTTTGAAGGGCGCCCGTATAAAGAATTTTTCAAAATTGGCTACTTTAAATGCCGTTTCGGAATGACAAACCACGGCAAAAGCACTTAAATTTTCTACCTGCCGGTTATAGGATTCAGCAACAAGATTTCTGGAATAGTCATGCACTCTATTTGAAATATACGCAAAGCGTTTTTCGCCATAGAATTGTGATGCGAACGCTTGTAGCTGCAGTACGTCATCGTCTGTCAGTACGATTCCTTCCTTATAGGTTGAAACCATATAACATGAATAGAATTCTACCGTGGCAAACGGGAATTCAATAATTTTAAGGGGACTGTCATTCATACTTTGGGGTATGCAAAGAAACTAAAAACCGACCCCCCATATTTTCTCATTTCTGAAAAGTTATTAACAGTGGAAATGTCGTTGTGTTTGGAGTGTTCTATAATAAGCATACCTTCCTCAGCGAGCAATTTATTTTCAAAAATAACGGTTACCAAGTCCTCTAATTCAGTGACCGTAAAATTATAGGGCGGGTCGGCAAAAATTATATCGTACGTTCCCGTGGCCCGTTGCAAATGTTTGAGCGCGTCTTCCTTAATGGTTGTTATAGGAAAGGAAAGCTCCTCTGCAACACTATCTATATATTTTATACAGCCAAAATGGGCATCTACTGCGGTTATATTTGGTACACCGCGAGAGGCGAATTCAAAACTGATATTGCCCGTACCGGAAAAGAGGTCTAGTACCGAAATTTCCTCAAAATAAATTCGTGTT
The DNA here is from genome assembly GCA_963789545.1 of uncultured Flavobacteriaceae bacterium. Lineage (GTDB taxonomy): Bacteria > Bacteroidota > Bacteroidia > Flavobacteriales > Flavobacteriaceae > Aequorivita. Next base: position 228,811 of record CAWBKZ010000006.1, read on the forward strand.
CTTAATATATTGAATAAACCTTCCTTGGCAAAATCGGTGGTGGGGCGAACCGGGAGATTTTTGGGCGCCGTTAGTCTTTTTCCCTTATATGTACCAGAAATGATTCGCATTTAAAGTGCATTTTTTAATATGAAATGCTGATGGTATCTGTCGTTATCTAGACTTTTAATAGGAGAGTAACTGGAATCTATGAATTTTACATTTCTTATATAAGTGTATGCAATTTTATAGTTTTCGTCTTCTTTTTCAATTTCGCCACAAAGTATTACTGGAAGGTTTTCAGGATTCAGGTTTAACTGTTCCATACAGAAAAGTGTGTAATAGATGAAATCTTCAGGAGTTTTATAGGTATAACTATTGCAAAGTTGAAGTTCGCCGTTTTTCAAAACAATACAATCAAAACTGTTTTTTTGAAAATGTAAATACATTTTCGGGAGTGTATATTTCTCTTTTTCCAAAATTGCTTTCAACATTATTGTTGTAGCGTGGTAATAACTGAAGGAGCCATATTTATCAAAGAAAAAATTGTTGATGTTCATAAAAGGAACATATACTATAACAATGTCTTGGTCCTCAATTAAATCGTGCGCCATATAATCATTGGCCAGAATTTTTGAATTGAATTTTAAATATTCGCTTGCCTTTGTTTCATCAAAAAGGGAATGTGGGACAAGACTATAAACAGGTGTTGAATAAATGACAGATACTTCAGAAAATGCTTCATTCAGAATATTGTTTTTGAACATAATGGTCTCAATGTCCATTAATAATTCTTCTGGTGTTGTGCTGTGGTCCAATATTTTTTCAATAAAAAAGACAGGCTCATTGCTTTCGGGATTTGTTACCAAAAAAGAAAGCCCGTTCAAAGAAACTTGAACGGACAGTCTGTGGTTTAATGTATTCTCTATGTTATTTATCTTTTGCAGAATCGTAAATTTTTGGCCAGTTTCCAGAAGTATTCACTTCTTCTAATGAACCAACTTTAATATTTGGTCCATTAACACCATCTACAGATTGTACTTGCAGTTCTTGTGCTAGAAGGTCTTTATCTTGATCTGCTAATATTACTGTTTTTGATACTTTCGCTTCAAAAACAGAGTAAGAGGCATCGTTTTTTTCAATTTTTCCAGCTTTTAAGTCAAACTTTTCGTTAACACCTTCAACAGGTATGTTCATCATGGTTTTGTATCTATCAGAACCTTTAAATAGCGAATCTTTAACAGGTGTAAAACCCAAGGTGTCTATTAATACTTCTTCTATAAAATAGCCTTGATCTATACCGTATGCTTTATTTTTTGCCACATCGGCATAGCTTGTATCACGTCTTTGCGTATTCGCAAATTTTGCGGTTTCAATGAAATTTACCAAACTATCCCAGTCCCCAGTAAAACTTCCTGTTATTTCCTTATGGGCAAGCTCGGCAGCTTGGATGTCTTTTAAATTATCAATTACTTTTACGTAGCGTGCTTCTTTAATTTTATTGAAATGGACGGGGCCCATAACCGAGTTCCATAATTTCCAGCCCAAAAAAATGATGACAATCCAAAGAACAATCTGAATTACTAATTTCATTGTTGATTTTATTTAAGTGTTGATTTTACTAAAAGGTCTATCGCAAATCTACAATTTTTTTTTGTTCGTAAAAGTATATTCCGAAAAAATCATACCTATCTTTAAACCCTCATTGATAGTAGTGAATGATGAATGTATCAGAATTTTACAGTTTTTTAAAAAATGATTTTCCATATAATACCACCGCCAAACAGGATATTGCACTTCAATTGTTGGCAAAATTTGTATTGAGCACAGACAAAAATGAAACATTTTTGCTGAAAGGATATGCAGGTACTGGAAAAACCACAATTGTTGGTTCTTTGGTAAAAAATTTAGTAAAAGTAAAAAAACGTTCCGTTCTTTTAGCCCCAACAGGAAGGGCTGCAAAGGTGATCAGCAATTATTCAAACAAGCAAGCCTTTACAATTCACAAAAAAATATATTTTCCGAAGGTTGAAAAAGGAGCGGTTTCTTTCACTTTACAGGAAAACAAACATCGCGATACCATATTTATAGTTGATGAAGCTTCGATGATTCCTGATATTAACCAAGAATCTAAGCTTTTTGGTAATGGTTCCCTCCTGGACGATTTGATGCAATATGTTTACAGTGGCAATAATTGTAAACTAGTATTGATAGGTGATTCGGCTCAGTTGCCACCAGTGCATCTCTCCATCAGCCCAGCGCTGGACGCCAGAGTTTTGGAAAATCAATACAACCGTGAAGTAATATTACTTGAACTGGACGAAGTAGTTCGTCAACAAAAAGACAGCGGTATTTTGAAAAACGCAACAAGAATTAGGGAGCGCCTTGAAGATGAACTATATGAGGCCTTTAAATTTTCAGGAATAAATTTCCCTGATATCATTCGCCCAAATGATGGACAGGAAATTATGGATGCCATTAATGATAGCTATTCTGCATTGGGCAATGAAGAGACTGTAATTATTGTACGGTCCAATAAACGTGCAAACCTTTATAATCAAAGCATTCGTGAGCGAATACTGTTTCAGGAATCTGAGCTTTCTGCCGGCGATTATTTAATGGTTGTGAAAAACAATTATTTTTGGGTGGACAATACCAGTGAAGCTGGTTTTATAGCTAATGGTGATATTGTAGAAGTTTTGGAAATTTTCGCCTTTAAGGAATTATACGGTTTCCGTTTTGCCGAAGTGAAAATAAGAATGGTAGATTACCCAAACATGAAACCATTGGAAACTGTTCTTCTTTTAGATACCTTAACATCAGAAAGTCCTTCGCTAACCTATGATGAATCAAACAACCTATATCAAGAAGTGATGAAAGATTACGCTTCTGAAAAATCAAAATATAAGAAGTTTCTAGCAGTAAAAAACAACAAATATTTTAATGCACTACAAGTTAAGTTCAGTTATGCGATTACTTGTCACAAATCACAGGGAGGGCAGTGGAATACCGTTTTTGTGGAACAACCTTATCTTCCCCACGGGATTGACAAAGAATATTTGCGTTGGCTTTACACAGCGGTTACTCGTGCTCAGGAAAAGTTATATTTAATAGGTTTTAAGGATGAATTTTTTGTAGATTAGTTCTTCAGTAGACAGTAGAGTACACAGTACGCCTTTTGTCTTGGCTCAGTTTTTTTTTAATTTTTAGGTATTATAAAAAGCTTTGGAAAAAACGGGCACCAAGAACTTAATCTTCTTATTTTTGAAATCATTTTAAAACCTTTATCTTGAAAATAATAGCAATGATTCCCGCGCGTTACGGCGCATCTCGATTTCCCGGAAAATTAATGCAGGATTTGGGTGGAAAACCCGTGATAGTCAGAACTTATGAAGCTGCAAAAGCTACAAACCTTTTTGATGAAGTGTTTGTTGTAACAGATAGCGAAGTGATTTTTCAAGAAATTGAAATCAATGGCGGAAAAGCCATTATGAGTATAAAAGAGCATGATTGTGGTAGCGATCGTATCGCCGAGGCTGTTGAACACATGGATGTGGATATTGTAGTTAACGTACAGGGCGACGAACCTTTCACAAATCGTGAAGGTTTGGAAAAGGTATTGTCGGTTTTTAATGAACCCGATGCTGATAAAATAGATTTGGCTTCGCTGATGACTGAAATCCATGACTGGAAAGAGATTAGCGACCCCAATTGCGTTAAGGTAATTGTAGATAAAGATGATTTTGCGCTCTATTTTTCACGCTCACCCATTCCGTACCCACGTGATAAAAATGTGGCGATGCAGTATTATAAGCATAAAGGTATTTACGCGTTCAGAAAACAGGCCATTATGGATTTTTACCGTTTGCCAATGCGTTCTTTGGAAGCTGTAGAAAAAATAGAATGTATCCGTTATCTGGAATATGGAAAAAACATAAAGATGGCAATATCAAATACAAATGGTGTAGAGATTGATACTCCGGAAGATCTTGCAAGAGCCAATAAAATATTAAAACAGAGCAAACCAGACACCGTAAATAATAAGTTCAGAAACTTCCCGATGGTGCCAAAAGTGGTTTTTGGGGAAGGGTGTTTTGATCAGCTTTCCTCAATTCTTGCTTCACAGAAAAAGGAAAAAGCACCTTTCATATTTTTGGTAGATGATGTTTTTGATGAAAATACCGAATTTTTAGATAGAATAAACCTTCGTTTCAATGATAAATTGATATTCGTTTCAACAGAAGAAGAACCAAAGACATCGCAAGTTGATGATTTGGTTAAAGACATAAAAAATGAATTTACCTATACACCTTCAGGAATTATAGGTATTGGTGGGGGTACCGTAATGGATTTGGCAAAGGCCGTTTCCATAATGTTAGTTAATCAAGGCAGTGCTGCCGATTATCAAGGATGGGATTTAGTAAAACAAAAGGCGGTTTATCACGTGGGCGTTCCCACTATTTCTGGCACTGGCGCTGAGGTTTCACGAACAACAGTTTTAACAGGACCTATCCGCAAGTTGGGTATTAATAGTGACTTTACACCTTTTGACCAAGTAATTCTTGACCCAGAACTTACCAAAGGAGTTTCCAAAGACCAATGGTTCTTTACGGGTATGGATTGTTTTATTCATTGTGTAGAATCGTTGAATGGGACCTTTCTAAATGCTTTTAGCCAGAGTTATGGCGAAAAGGCATATGACCTTTGTATGGAAATATTCTTGGGCGATTCCCTTTCTGAAGAAGAATCACGCGCCAAATTGATGATGGCTTCATGGCACGGTGGAATGAGCATTGCTTATTCACAAGTTGGTGTGGCACACGCTATGAGTTATGGTCTTGGCTATGTCTTGGGTACTAAACACGGGGTTGGCAACTGTATTGTTTTTCAGTACTTGGAAGAATTTTACCCAAAAGATGTAGCACTTTTCAAAAAAATGGCAGAAAAACACAAAGTTAAAATTCCAAGAGGAATTTGTAAAAACCTTTCGGAAGAACAAATGGATATTATGATTACGGTTGCAATGGGAATGGTACCACTTTGGGAAAACGCCCTGGGAAATAATTGGGAAACTGTAATTACCCGTGAAAAACTGAAACAATTGTATCTAAAAATGTAGTTTCAGGATAAAATCCATCTATGGGAATCACAAAATTTATTTTTAAAAAAATGATGGGATGGCAAATAGCAGGATCTTTTGATCCAGCTGTAAAAAAAGCCGTTATAATTGTAGTTCCACATACCAGTTGGCATGATTTCTACCTGGGGTTATTTACACGTAGAATTACAAAGACCCAAATTAATTATATCGCTAAAAAAGAATTGTTTGTATGGCCTTTTGCTTGGTATTTTCGATGGACAGGAGGCGAAAAGCTAGACCGAACTTCTGGTCAAAACAAAGTAGAAGCAATTGCTGAAATTTTTAAGAATAAAGAAGAGTTCCGTTTAGCAATGGCACCTGAAGGCACCCGAAAGAAAGTAACAAGTTGGAAAACAGGATTCTATTATATCGCCTTAGCGGCTAATGTTCCCATAATTTGCGTTCCCTTTGATTACAGCAAAAAAACAATAACCATAAACGAACCATTTTATCCAACTGGCGATATTGACCATGATACCGAAAAACTTCGGGCTTATTTTAAAGGTGTTGTTGGCAAAAAACCTGAGTATTCGTAAAAACAACTACTCTTCCGAAGATTCTTCCATAGTGTGATAAACATTCTGAACGTCATCATCTTCTTCAATCTTTTCCAAGAGTTTTTCAACATCGGCAGCTTCTTCCTCAGTCAATTTTTTGGTAACTTGCGGAATATGTTCAAAACCAGAAGATAAAATTTCAATTTTATTTTCCTCCAAATAAGATTGAATAGCACCAAAACTTTCAAAAGGAGCGTAAATTATAATGCCATCCTCATCCTCAAAAATTTCTTCAGCACCATAATCTATCAATTCCAGTTCTAATTCTTCAATATCCAATCCTTCTGGGTTTATTCTGAAGTTACAGGTGTGGTCAAACATAAATGAAACAGAGCCAGAAGTTCCCAAACTGCCATCACATTTGTTAAAATAACTACGAATATTGGCAACGGTTCTGGTATTATTATCTGTCGCTGTTTCAATCAAAATAGCAATTCCATGAGGTGCATAGCCTTCAAAAAGAACTTCTTTATAATCGCCTAGACTTTTATCGCTGGCACGTTTTATAGCGCGTTCCACATTATCTTTGGGCATGTTTACGGCCTTGGCGTTTTGTATAACAGCTCGAAGCCTAGAGTTGCATCTGGATCTGGACCGCCTTCTTTTACGGCCATAACAATATCTTTACCAATACGTGTAAAAGCTTTGCTCATGGCAGACCAACGCTTCATTTTCCTTGCTTTTCTGAATTCAAAAGCTCTTCCCATAAATAATTTCTATTTGTTTATTTTCTATTCTCAATAAAAATAAAATGTCTCATCGAGCGCAGTCACGAGGCCTTTTATGAGTACAAATTTAAAAATTTGAATGGCATTACAAATTTTATTTATAATTATCCAATAAGATCATCGATGATCTTGGCAAGTTCAAAATCCTTTTCGGTTACGCCGTCAGCATCGTGTGTAGAAAGATATATTTCCAAAGAATTATAAATATTGCTCCATTCAGGGTGATGCTGCATTTTTTCGGCTTCAAAGGCAATTCGGGTCATTGCGGAAAACGCTTCCTTAAAATCCTCAAATTCAAAAATAGTATGCAGGGCGCCTTCGTGATAATCCCAACCTTCAAATTCATTTAATTTTTCGTTGATCTGTTTTTCTGATAAAGCTTTCATAATATCGGTTTTATTTAATTGACATAATCTCTTCGTTTAGGCTACATTCTTCAATAACCTGTGAAACAGTAATTTGCTTTGAAAAAGGTAATTTATTTTCTTTCGGAAGAATTGCATTGTATTTATCCTCATTACTGCTGAAAACACTTTTAAAGATAGGTATTTTATCACCTATTTTTGAAGTGATTTCCCGAAAAAGATCTTCGTGATGCACCATATCGTTACTCGCTAAATGAAAAATTCCACGAAGCGATTGGTTTATTATATAATGGATTTGTTGCGAAACTTTATTAATTGTGGTTGCAGTAATAATCAAATTTGGAAAAACCTCAAAATTGGCATTGTGCCGAATGCATTGTCGTAAATGTATAATTTCTGGAGAATTAATACCCAAAACCATTGGCAATCTTAAAACAGTAGTCTGCGAAGGAATAGCTTCCAACAATAATTTTTCAACCGAAATCTTGAATTTTCCCGAAGCAGTTTCCGACAATGTTATATCATTTTCATAAGAGGGATGTTTAAATTTCCCGTCAAAAACTTCGGAAGAAGATATATAAAGCACCGAACAACCTTCATTTAGTAAAGCATAATTCACAATTTCTTGGTGCGATTCAAACTGACTTTTAAAATTTCCGTTTATGGCCGAAATTATAATCGTGGGTTGGATTCTGTTCAGCAATAACAGTATGCGAATCCTCTTCCACACAGAAATTATAAAAAATCTGATTTTCCGAAAAAGCGCCGTGTTGTTGACAGTAGGTACAGTGAACTTCAAAATAGGGTAGAAGTTCTTTGTAGAGGCCATTGCCTATAAAGCCGCTACCACCCAAAATTAAAATCCGTTGTTTTTCTTCTTTCTTCATCATTAAAATCCTCTTCGAAATTTTTTAAAAGATGGACAATTTTGTTTTGGTAGTGAATTGTTCCAAAGCCTGCATTCCCAAATATGAATTTCCTTTCGGGTTTAATGCTGGCGCCCAAGTTGCAATGGTGAAGCAATGCGGCAATAATGCCACAATTCCACCACCAACACCACTTTTTCCAGGTAAACCTACTTCAAAAGCAAATTCTCCTGCTTCGTCATAAAAACCGCAAGTAAGCATAATTGCGTTAATACGTTTTACTTGGCTTGAAGTTAAATGTTGCATGTTTTTTAAACATTTTCCTTTGTTTGCGAAAACATAAAAAGCATTTGTAAGTTGCCTACAATCCATCATAATGGAACATTGATGGAAATAAAAATCCAAAACGTCTTCAACTTCATTATGAAGATTGCCGTAAGCTTTTAAAAGATTGGCTGCAGCGTAATTATTAAAACCGGTCAACACGTTCAGACTCAGCAATTTTTTTGTTGTATCATATTGTTTCGTCGTGCGTCAATTCCCTCACAAAATTCAAAAAATCTTCTTTCGGGTTTTTTAAGTTTGAAAGCAAAACATCTGCAACCACAATAGCTCCCGAATTTATCAGCGGATTTCTGGGGATACCATTTTCAAGTTCCAACAGTGAAAGATGGTTGAATGGATTTCCCGAAGGTTCCACATCTAATACGTTTCCACAAATCATTTCCCACAAGTTGAAATGCTTTGGCAAGTGACAGTACTTTTGAAATACTTTGGATTGAAAATTTTTCAGCAGCATCGCCAACTGAGTAGTTTTCTCCTGTAATCATTTGTAAGTGAATTCCAAACTTATCCTTTGTAACATTTGCCAATTCAGGAATATAACTTGCTACTTCACCCGTATTTTCACTTTATTTAGCGACGTGTAAATTTCTTCTAAAATAGCTTGGTAATCCTGCATCAATTAGCCTTTGTAAAATGGAGTTTTCACAACCCTTGCAGCAACGGGTTTATTTCTAATGTGAATAAATATTTCTGTGTCTGGAGCGCTGTTTTCTACGGTTACATAGCCCATTCCAATACCTTTGTTTAAGGAAGGTGCCATTGTGCCACTGGTTACAACGCCAATTATGTTACCGTCTTTATCTGCAATTTCATAATCATGGCGCGGGATACCGCGTTCCGTCAGTTCAAAACCGATTAATTTTCTTTTTACGCCTTCTTCTTTCTGTTTTTTTAAATTTTCGGAATTGACAAAATCTTTCGTGAATTTTGTAATCCAGCCTAAACCAGCTTCAATTGGTGAAGTATTGTCGTTTATATCGTTTCCGTAAAGACAGAAACCCATTTCAAGTCTAAGTGTATCACGAGCTGCCAAACCAATGGGTTTAATTCCGAAACTTTTTCCAGCCTCAAAGACCTTTTTCCAAACCTGCTCAACTTCAGAATTTTTACAATAAATCTCAAAACCACCACTTCCGGTGTATCCAGTTGCGCTGATAATTACGTGCTCAATTCCAGCGAAATCTGCTACTTTAAAATGATAAAACTTTATAGCACTTAAATCTTCGGATGTCAATGATTGCATAGCTTCAACTGCTTTAGGACCTTGAATGGCAAGTAACGAATATCCTTCGGAAAGATTGCGCATAACGGCACCCATAGTGTTTTGCTTTGAAATCCAATCCCAATCTTTATCGATGTTTGAAGCATTTACGACCAATAAATATTCTTCGTCTTTTAGCTTATAAACAATCAAATCGTCCACAATACCGCCATTTGCATTTGGTAAACAGCTATATTGCGCTTGGCCGTCCACAAGTTTTGAGGCATCGTTGCTGCTTACTTTTTGAACCAAATCCAAAGCATTTGGTCCTGTAATTAAAAATTCCCCCATATGCGATACGTCAAAAACGCCAACTCCATTTCGGACTGTTTCGTGTTCTGCGTTTACGCCTTCATAAGAAACTGGCATATTATATCCCGCAAATGGAACCATCTTGGCACCCAATTGTTCGTGTATGTGTGAAAGTGCTGTGTTTTTCATCGAATAAAAAGATTTACGCAAATGTATTACATTACTTATAAAGGTAACGAGCGATTGAAGGGTTTATTTTTTAACAATTTTGGTTTTGAAATGGTCTGGAAAAGGAAGCATTTCTTTCAATGCTTTTAAAACTTTTTAAGCAAAAAGTATTCTTATAATATAGCATTTAATAATTATTGGGATAAGTGTTTTAAAAAAGCACAAACACACGAATATTTATTAAAATTATTCGTGTGTTTGTAGTAAAATCTCTGCTTATCCTTTCTTCAAGAATTCTTTTTTAGTTTGGATTTCAGGTTTCGAGATGTTGTTCTTATCTAAAAATGAATTGAACTTCTTTCCTTCTTTATCCATTATTTCGCTAAAACGTTTTTTTTCTTTTGAAAAATCTTCAGAAATCAATTCAAAATTTGCTTGCGAAGCACCAGAAACTTTATTGAAATTTGAAGCAATATTGCTATAGAGATCGGCCATTTTCTCACGTAATTCAGGATCAGCGGAGGCTACATAGTTATCTCCAGTTGTAATGACCAAATCTTTACGAAGATTCTCCAAAGCATCATATAATTTTTGCGCCTCTTTTTTACCTTTGGAATTACTCTCAATTATTTCTTTAGCTTTAGCTTGGGTTTCGGTTATTTCGTAGACCATATAGGCCAAATCCTCGACCATATTGTAAAGTTTATTGGTGAGGGCTTCCTGTTCTTTGCGTTGTTCCAAAGTAGTTACGGATTTGTCATCATATTTCACTTCAATTTCACTACTGTAGCTTTCCTTTCCTTTTGTAAGTACAACCTTGTATTTACCCGCTGGAACTCTTGGGGAAGCAAAACCCCCGTAAGCAAGTGTTTTAGCTTGAGCAACTTTTGGATTTGTACCCGTAAAATTCCACGATACCACATTAATTCCCTTAGATTTTCCTGGATTGATAGAAGTTATTTTATTACCATTCATATCTTGGATTTCCATTTCCATTTTTCCGAAGGTGTGGCGTTTTTTCAGATAATAAACAATACGGGCATCAGTATTTTTGTTTTCGCCAACAAACTGAGTTTCCGCTCCAAAACTTCCGCTGAAATCACTGGCTTCAATCATAGTGAAAGGTTTTGTTTCAAAAAAGTGAACATCTTCATTTAAAATCTCTGGGGTAAGCTCCCGAAGCGGGCTGATGTCATCAATAATAATTACGCCGCGCCCGTGTGTGCCCATAACCAAATCATTGGTTCTTTTTTGAAGATCTATAAAATGAACTGCTACTGGAGGCATATTATTTGTAAACTCAGACCAGTTTTTGCCGCCATCTATTGTTACATAAAGGCCAAATTCGGTTCCAAGGAAAAGTAGATCCTCGTTCACATAATCTTCCTGAATATTTCTCACAAACGCTTTTGGATTAATATCATTTGAAATTATTGATTTCCAGGTTTTACCGTAATCGGTTGTTTTTAATGTGTATGGTTTCATATCACCTGAGCTATGACCTTCAAATACTGCATAAGCCGTACCTTTTGCGTGAACACTTGCTTCAATGTGATAAACCCAAGTATTTTTTGGAATTCCAACAAGATTTTGTGTAAGGTTTGTCCAAGTATTGCCGCCATCGGTTGTTAGCTGAACGTTTCCGTCATCGGTTCCCACCCAAATTATATTTTGGTCTAAAGGCGATTCTGCAATCGTGAAAATCGTGGTATATTTTTCTGCGCCGCTATTATCTACAGAAAGCCCTCCAGAATTAGCTTGGTCTTGTTTTGTTTTATCATTTGTCGTTAAATCTGGTGAAATGATTGTCCAACTATCGCCCATATCGTCCGAACGGTGCAGAAATTGACTTCCCATATAAAATCTATCCGGAGCAAAGTTACTTACTGCCATCGGTGCATTCCAATTAAAACGAAGTTCTGGGTCGCCTTTTTTAGGTTGTGGCTGAACTGTTGTGGTTCTATTTCGATCCACATCATAGCGCCAAACGTTTGCAGCTCCTTGCATTTCTGAATATATAATATTTTTTGTAGGATGCTTTAAAACCCGAAAACCATCCCCGTAGCCAATACTGTTCCATTCACGGGCAGTAACTCCACCTGGAGCAGAGGAAGGGCCATACCAACAACCGTTGTCCTGTAAACCACCATAAACATTGTACGGTTCGGCATCATCAACACTTATGTGGTAAAACTGTGAAAGTGGAAGGTTTTCAACAATTTCAAAAGTAGAGCCGCCATTCCAGGAACGGTAAACGCCACCATCGGTTGCAGAATACACAATATCGCTATTGTTAATGTCAAAAACGATATCATGAATATCGCTGTGCATATTTCCAAGATTTTTGAAGGTCTTTCCACCATCGCGGCTTATGGAACCATTAAGCCCACCTTTGGCTATAATGTCAGGATTTTTGGGATCTATTGTAATTCTTGAAAAATAAAACGGTCGAACAGTCAAGCCGAAATCACTATTTAAATGCTCCCAAGAGTTTCCACCGTCCTTAGATTTCCATAGACCATTTGTATCTTTTTCACCAGTTTCAATTACAGCGTAAATTATTTTACTATCGCTGGAAGCCATTGCGATTCCAATTCTCCCCAGCTTTCCCGAAGGAAGATCTTTCGTCAATTTATTCCAAGTTTTTCCGCCGTCAGTAGATTTGTAGATTGCGCTATTTTCTCCCCCAGAATTGAATCCCCAAGCCGTTCTGCGGAATTGCCACATGGAAGCGAGCAATATATTGGGGTTTTTTGGATCCATCAAGATGTCAGAAACTCCTGTTGAAGGGCCAACATAAAGGATTTTATTCCAAGTTTTTCCACCGTCAGTAGTTTTGTATACGCCACGATCTTCACTATCGCTCCAAAGTGCACCCAAAACGCCTACATAAACTTCATCGGTATTGTTTGGATTGATTACGATAGAAGCAATTCTTTCAGAGTTTTCAAAACCGGGAATTTCTTTCCAGTTGTTTCCCCCATCAGTAGATTTATAAAGACCATTTCCGACGGAAACCGAATTTCTAGTCCAGGTTTCACCCGTTCCAACCCAAATAACTTCATCAGGGTTTTTTGGATCTAATTTTACAACACCAATGGATTGTGCGTGTTCATCAAAAATAGGAGCGAAGGTAGCTCCGCCATCACCAGATTTCCATACACCACCGCCTGCTGCACCAATATAAATTATTCGAGCGTTTGTGGGATGGTTTTCAATATCGTTAACACGACCACTCATAAGTGCTGGGCCAATATGCCGTGCTTTCATATTTCCAAAAAGTTCTTTTCCCTTTAAAGAAGTTTCTTGGGCTTGAATAAATGTTAGTGATAAAACGATTATGAGAAATGTAAATATGGACGTTTTCATTTTGATTGATTTTTGTTTTTTCGGTTGAATGGGAAGAAATAATATTAAAAAAAATCCCCGAACGAGCAGGGATTTTTTCAAAGTTTATTTTGTTATTCTTTCTTTTCTGTACTGGTTTCTGTATTAACTTCTGAAACAGGAAATACAAACATCGCCGAATCTATTTCGGGATTTACAAATACTTCTTTTAATTGAATTCCCTGACCTCCCATGGAAAGTGCAAAAGGAAAGTATAGCCCATCTACTTCTTGATAATCGCTCATAGTGCTTACGCTCATCTGTCCTTTCATAGGACCTTGGGTTATTTCAGTTTCTGTAACTATTGGCACGAAGGTTTCAGTGTCAAAATAATAATAGGTAACGTTTGGTTGCTCAACTCCATCAACCATGATAGGAGATTGGGTTAATTTTAATTTGTAAGTTTCTGTACCTTCTTTGGTTTCTTTGCCCATCATTTCAACAGTGAAACCTTTTTCGTTGTAATTCAAAAAAGGACTTGGAAAATCCTTCATTTGTTTTTTCATATTTTCTGTAGCCTCAGCATCGCTTTTTTCCGGAGCCATTGTCATAAAATTTGTGCTCCACATAGTTTCCCCATCAAAAGCTAGTTGAGTAATTTCCTGTCCCTGGAAATTGATTTTTATCAATTGTTTGCCATCTTTGGTCTGATAGACTTCCACAGGAATTTCCATTCCCTGTGCGTTTGCGGTGGCCGTCATTTTTACGCTTTGCAGTTTTTCCCAAGCAGTTTTTCCGCCTGTATTTTCTAGGTAGTTATTGATTATTTCATCGGCCGTCTGTGCTGATACTGGCACAATTGCAGTCAATAAAAAAACGATGGTAAGTGTTTTCAAAATTTTCATAAAATATTTTTTAAGTTTAAGTAAATATAAGACTAACAGTATAATAAAAAGTTACAGGTAATTACTTTTTTAAAATTTCTTTTAAAACTTATCTTTACAAAAACGATTGAAATTATGAAATTCGGAAATGTTGATGACCCGAAGTAATATAGATTTTACACTTCCGCCAGACCATCCCGGAACAAAGGAGATTCTTTCAAAACATAAAAAGGCGCATCCACCAAACTTATATGTAGGTTGCGCAAAATGGAACAAAGCCGATTTAAAAGGGTTTTATCCGCGTGGCACAAAAGATGAGTTGGAATATTACTCCAGACAATTTAATAGTATTGAACTCAACGCAACTTTTTACAGAATTTTTCCAGCTGATGTTTTTGCAGGTTGGTATGAAAAAACGCCAGCCGATTTCAGGTTTTTTCCGAAGTTTTTTCAAGGAATTTCACATTGGAAACGACTTCAGGATTGTGAGGATACTTTAAATGAATACATTTTGAATTCATCAAATTTGAAAGAAAAACTGGAAATGCCTTTTGTGCAGCTTCCGGACAATTTCGGCCCAAAGAATATTAATAGATTGGAGCCGTTTTTCAAAATGCTTCCGAACGATATTAAACCTGCGATAGAGTTTCGACATACAGCTTGGTTCAATGAAAAAGAAATAGCTAAGGAACTATATGATATTCTCGAGAAACACAACATTACTAACGCAATTGTGGATTCTGCCGGAAGGCGCGATCTGCTTCATATGCGGCTTACTACACCCACGGCTTTTATTCGTTATAATGGTGCAAACCACGAAAGCGACTACACACGGCTGGATGATTGGATAGACCGTTTGGAAACTTGGATTGATCAAGGCTTGCAGAATATTTACTTTTTTGTGCACCAGAACCTTGAAAAAGCTTCACCACTGCTTTCTGCACATTTTATCAAAAAAGCGAACGAGCGGTTTGGAACCAATCTTCACATTCCACAGATGGATGATCCTAAAACTAAATTTTAAATTATGAATTTTCACACAAGAAAATGGATTAAACCAGAAGATTTAAACCCCAATGGAACACTTTTCGGGGGAAGACTGCTGGAATGGATTGATGAGGAAGCTGCACTGTACGCTATCATTCAACTAGAAAATCCGCGAACGGTTACTAAGTTTATGAGTGAAATTAATTTCAGAAGTTCTGCAAAAAAAGGTGATATAATTGAAATAGGACTGGAGGTAACAACTTTTGGAAAAACCTCGATAACGCTAGCCTGTGAAGTTCGAAATAAAATGACACGCGAAGTAATTATCAGTATCGACAAAATTACGATGGTGAGTTTAGATAAAGATGGAAAGCCAGCACCCCACGGCAAAACTGAAACAGAATACGTTAAGGATCGATTGTCTAAATAACTTATTCTGCAGCAGAAAATTGTTGTAAATCCTTGCCGGTGGGCAATTCAAAAATTTCTAAATCAAAATAGGGGATAGCTGCAAGTAAATGGTCAAAGATATCTGCTTGAATGTGTTCATAATTCTCCCATTTTTTATCATAGCTGAAACAGAAAATTTCAATCGGGATTCCTTTATCGGTAGGTGCCAAATGTCGCACCATCATAAAAAGGTCTTTGTTGATAGCGGCGTTTTCATTCAAAAAAGCATCGGCATAGTGGCGGAAAACCCCAAGATTTGTTTGGTTACGACCGTTTATTAACAGTTCTTTATCCGCTTCCGTCATTCGGTTGAATTTTGAAACTTCCTTTTCGCGGTGTTCCAAATAGGGTTTTATAAGCTGGATTTTTTTCAGCTTTTCAATATCTTCCGAAGAAAGAAATTTTATTGAGGTTTGCTTAATAAAAATAGAACGCTTTATTCTCCGACCTTTGCTTTCCTGCATTCCGCGCCAGTTTTGAAAGGAATCCGCAATCAAACTGTATGTGGGAATTGTTGTAAAAGTATTGTCAAAATTTTGCACGCGTACCGTTGCGAGGTTTATTTCGGTAACGTAGCCATCCGCGCCAAATTTGCTGAAGGTAATCCAATCGCCAATACGCACAATATCGTTTACAGATACTTGTATACTCGCCACAAAACCTAAAATGGTATCTTTAAAAATAAGCAGGATTACTGCTGAGGCCGCCCCAAGCGTTGTAAGGCTTACTAATGAAAAGCCTGTAATAAGCTGAATTATCCAGAAAATCCCAATGCCCCAAGCAAATATCATCATCACTTGTACATAACTTTCCATTGGCTTGTCTTTGTAGCGCTCATTTTCTTCTAAAAAATTTCGAGTGCTACGCAAAAAGCTTCTGAAAATATAAATGCAAAGAATTACCAAACAAATCTGTGCCACAACCATAAGAAGATTGGTCACTAACTGCGATTCAATAAATATTATTGGAACCAAATAATAGAGGATACCCAAAGGCAAAAGATGGGCAACATACCTTGGAAAGTTGCTTTTTACAAGATAATCATCAAAAGTGCTTTTCGTTTTGTTGCTGAATGCCTTAAAAGCTTCAACGATAAATTTTCTAAAAACAACATCGAGAATAAATACTGCAATTAATACGACAATACAGTTTATAATAATATTCAGAACTATGGCCCA
This sequence comes from uncultured Flavobacteriaceae bacterium, assembly GCA_963789545.1. Taxonomy (GTDB): domain Bacteria; phylum Bacteroidota; class Bacteroidia; order Flavobacteriales; family Flavobacteriaceae; genus Aequorivita. The sequence goes on from CAWBKZ010000006.1 coordinate 245,298, forward strand.
TTGCAGCTGCATCCCCTGGTTGACGAAGTATTCCTGAAGCAGACAACTATAATATTGTATGGTTTCGTTGTTCATTATAAGTATTTACGTTCTACATAAAAAGGTCCAAATGGAAGTATGGAGCACATTATTACAATAAACAAATCTAAAATGGACCATTTCAGTTTTTTATACATATAAATAGCCCCGGCCACGTAAAGTACAAAAAGAACACCGTGCCCCATTCCTACTATTTGTACCATTTGCGGCATGTGCCAAATATATTTTAATGGCATTGCGATTCCCAAAAGCACGAGGAATGAAATTGCTTCTAAAGTACTTATTAATCTGAATGTTTTTATTGTAAGCTCCACTGTTTTCAAATTTTGTGCAAAGATACATTTTGCGGATTGTCCCACTAAACTTTAAGATTAATTTATAGGAAGAATTATTATGTGAAGATGTATTATCTTTAAAAGAAAAAAAATAGATGCTTACATTTATACAATCTCCTGCTGAGACAATTCAAAATTCCATCACAAGTTATTACGAAGAATTTCTGAAAGTACTTCCGCGTGTTGCTTTGGCCATTTTGGTAATAATATTGGGAGTTTTGCTAGCCCAATTGCTCACCAATTTTTATAAAAGACGGTTTCAGCAAAAATCTGAAGACCCTTTGATGGCAAAATTTTTAGCCCAGGCGGTAAAAATAGTATTAATTATTATTGCAATAATGTTGGCCCTTAAGATTGCAGGTTTAGATGGAATTGCCACTGGACTTCTAACAGCAGTTGGTGGTGGGGCAATTATTTTGGGGTTTGCTTTTCAGGATATTGGGAAGAATTTTTTAGCTGGAGTTATTCTCGCATTTAATAGACCTTTTAATATTAATGACACTATTAAGGTAGATGATATTTTCGGAAAAGTGAAGGCTTTGAGTTTTCGGTATTCCCACATAAAAACCTTTGATGGCCGCGATATTTATATTCCAAATAGCGATGTGCTTACAAAACCCGTTGAAAATTATACTGCTGATGGTTTTTATAGGGTAGATTTTACAGTGGGCATTGGATATGAAGACGACATTGAAGCTGCCAAACAAGTGATACAGATATATTCTGGACAATAACAAAGAAATTATGCGGGATGAACTTCATGAAAATTTTGTTATAGAGGACCAACTTGCTGCCAGTACCGTAAACCTAAAAGTATTTTTTTGGGTTAATACCTTAGATTACAGAAGGGCGAGCCGTGTACTGCGCGGGTTGATAATAAAGCAAGTGAAAGAGGCTTTGGACAAAGCAGATTTCAACTTGCCTTCAGATGTTGTTGAATTGAAACTGTATAAAAATACACCTGAAATTCCTTTTAAAATAAGTGGAAAAGCAGAGAAAGAACTTCCAAAAAAATAATTTAGTCACAAGGCAATGGAACGTTCAAAGTTTTATAGCTCCAATTTTTACGAAAACTGAAATGCCACCATTCCGTCCGGATTGTATTGAAGCCGAATTTCAGCATTCCTTCAATAAGCAACTTTCGGTTGGTTAAAATCTCTTGAGGAAAGTTGTGATTATCCGTATGTGCTTCCCTTCCGAAGTAGTCATAATCACTCCCCATTTCAACGTAGCAGCCTTCTAAGGTTTCCAAAGTAATATCTACCGCTGCGCCTTTATTATGAATAGAACCGTTGCCAAAGGGATTTCCAACATAAGTTGGCCTTGGTACTTTTGCCCACATCTTTTTTTGTACATCGAGAGGGCGATAACAATCATATATTTTTATGCGGTACCCTTTTTCGCAGAAATATTGGTTCGCTTTTAAAAGTGCTTCGGCTACTTCGGGTTGTAGTAAACATTTTGGACAATCATACAATGTTTCACCTATAAAATTGTTTGGCGTGGCGTAACGGATTTCATAACTAAACTCGGTTGAGAGTGATTCAAGATTCACAAGTGAATCTTGTGATTTTTCATGCGAAAAAAAACTATAGAATAGAAATGTGAAAAGTAGAATAAGCAACAACTTCATTCTTCAAATTTAAGTAGAATTTAATAACATTCGCTTTCGCTATTTGTAACTTTGAGGAAAACGAAAAACTATGAATGATTTAGGAAAAAAATCCGCGCTGATTACAGGCGGTACAAAAGGAATAGGTTACGGAATTGCAGAAGCTTTGATGAATGAAGGCATTAACGTAGCTATAACCGGAAGAACAAAAGAAACAGCTGAAGAAGCTGCCAAAAAGCTAAATTCCGAAGGAAACGATAGGGCACAAGCCATAGGATTGGAAGCTGATGTGCGCAATTTTGAAAGTCAGCAGAAGGCTGTTGAAGCTGTTGTTGATAAATTTGGAGGTTTAGATATTGTAATTGCAAATGCAGGGCTTGGCCATTTTGGTTCTGTTGAAGATATTTCCATTGATCAGTGGAAAGAAACAATTGATACAAATCTTTCGGGACCTTTTTATTCTTTAAAGGCTGAGCATGGATCAATTAAAGAGAAACAAAGGCTATTTTATAAGTATTTCCAGTCTGGCTGGAACTAATTTCTTTAAGGGCGGAAGTGCTTACAACGCCAGTAAATTTGGCCTAACAGGATTTTCACAGGCTGCAATGCTAGATTTGCGAGATTACGGAATAAAAATAAGCACTATTATGCCTGGTTCTGTTTCAACCCATTTTAACGGAAATGAACCCGACGAAAATGATGCCTGGAAAATACAGATAGAGGATATAGGGAAACTTGTGGTGGATTTATTGAAGATGAACCCGCGTACATTGCCGAGCAAGATTGAGGTTAGACCTTCAATGCCTCCTTCAAAATAAACTATTTGAAAGAAAATGATTCGGCCCAGGCACGTGCATTTTCCACATCTTCAAAAAAAGTAAAACTATGGGGAAAAAGCTTCTGTTCTACGAGGGCTCTTTCCCTTTCCTCTTCTAAAGTGGAAACAATGGCGAGGCCTTTTTTGTTCTTCATCTTCCCGTTTTTATAGATAGCGAGATCAATGGTATGTCTATATCTTCTATCTGCAATCACAATGAATGGTTTATTGCCAAAATGTTCTTTGTAGTTTGCCCTGATCCAGTCATTTTTCTTTAAGTCAATGTGTTGGTTTTCAAAAACGCGAAGCAATGAATAGGTATCGTAAAGATATAATTCACAAAAATCGGAAAGTAATTTTTTTTCCATTCTTCTGAAGTGGTGTTGATTTATAATTAAAGATATGATTTTTTTTAATTATTTTAACTTTTTGCACCATTTTCAGAATACTTACTTTGGAGCTTTTAAATCTTAGATGAATATAAAAGAAGAGCGACCTGTCACATAAACAGGTCGCTCTTAGCATCATAGTTAGTTGGTTACTTACTTTTTTAGTTGGCTGAAAGCATGGCCAAAAATTTATCAAGGTTTGGCAAAATAACAATGCGCGTCCTTCTGTTGGTGGCGCGGCCTTCCTTGGTTTCGTTTTCAGTAAGTGGGTGGAAACTGCTTCGTCCAGCAGCAATCAATTTTTCAGGAGCAACACCATATTTATCCTGTAGTATACGGATTACGGCTGTAGAGCGATCAACGCTCAATTCCCAGTTGTCCTTAATGTAAGCGCCTGGCTTCACGGTTTGGCTATCTGTATGACCTTCAACCATTACTTCAAGAGCTGGTTCACTGTTGATTACATTCGCAAGACGTTCTAATAGGGGATTAGCTTTAGAATTAACACTTGCGCTTCCCGATTTAAACAATAACTTATCAGAAATTGTAATCATTACCACGGTTTCATCAATATCAATATTAATGTCATCTTCCTCACCTTCACCCACTAAACTGTTGTCGAGGTTTTTCTTAAGATTGTGGGAAACGATAAGATTCATGGAATCTTTCAGCGTTTTTGCCTGTGCCAATTCTTGGGAATCTACATTGGCAAGGGCTTTACGCATTTTTTCCTTATCATTTTCTGAAACCACAACGCCTTCAATTTCTTGAAGACGACTGTTGTTGCTATCAGTCAATGATTGGATTTTCGAATTGTAGCTTGCAACGCGCTCTTCAATCTTGGCGTATTTGGCTTCAATTTCTTCTTTTTCAAGTTGGGTTTTAGAAAGGGTAGAGCGGGTGTCATTGTATTGATTTTCCAGTTCTACATACTTCTTTTTTGATACACAGGAGGTAGCAATAAATGCCCCTGCCAGCATGCATAATGCAATAGCTTTTTTCATAATACTAAGTTTTTATAAAGGTTTGTAATGCAAATATAACCGCACACTTCACCAAAAAATTAGTTAATGGATGCTATTGTTTTGTTAATTATACTTTGTTAGAATAATTCAAAAACGTAGCCTAACAGCCAATAAAGAATTATAAAAACCACGATAGTCCCAATGCACCCACACTTTCCGCCACCAATTTTTTTGGCGCCCCAGCCTGCAAGCAAAACTCTGAGCAATTTTTTCATAAAAGATAAAATTTAAATACTGTAATAAAATAAATTTATTCGTCTTTACTTGATGCCATCTGTAACTTATTTTTTCCAAAGTCCAAAGTACGGATAGGGAAAGGAATGTTGATGCCAGCTTCATCAAAGTTTTTCTTGATAAGTTTTATAGCCTTATGCTGTGCCTCAAGTTTTGGCTTTGGCTTGGTACTAGATATCCAAAAGCGGGTTACAAAGTTTATGGAGCTGTCGCCAAATTCGGTAAAAAAGAATTCAATTTCTTCATTTTGCTTTTGCTCAAAGTTTTCGCCCATAATTTTCACAACCAAATCTTCAACTTTTTGTAGATCACTTTCGTAGCCCACCCCGCAGCTTACATCAATCCGAGAACGTTGGGACCAGGAATAGTTCGTGAAAGGATTTTCAATAAAGATGGAATTGGGAATGATTACATACTCATTATCAGTCTGGCGAATGGTTATGTTGCGTAGGTTTATTTCATCTACATAGCCACTATTGCCTTGGGCCTCAATATAATCGCCAATACGCACCTTTGGTAAAAAGGAAAGCATTAATCCAGAAAATGTATTGCTCAGGGTCCCTTGTAAGGCCAGACCTATAGCAAGACCAACGACTCCCGCACCTGCAAGAACAGAGGTAAGTACTTTATCCAGTTGCATCACGCCCAATGCAATAAAAAAGCCCACGAGGATTACCACAGCATAGACAATCTTGGAAAGCATCTGTTTTATGGATTCTTCTGAAATTTTTCGAAAGAGCACCTTATAGGAAAACTTCTTTAGTCCTTTGGCTAAAAAATAAAAAATCACCATTATTAAAATGGAAACCACGAAATTTGGAAGTTTTAAGATTATGGCATCTAACCACCCATCCAGCTTGTCCCACAAATTTGAAATAGAATCGTTAATTGAAAATTTTTCTGACATAATATTTTATTTTTAAAAAAGAGTGGAAAGCATAAAAGTAGCCAAAACCCAAAGAATAATAGATAGAATGCCTCCAATTATAAAGAAATGTTTAAACTTATAAATACCCATCCCGTAAATTAATGTGTTAGTTTGATAACCCATTGGCGTGAAAAAACTAAAATTGGCGCCAAACAAAACCGAAAGTATAAAGGGTTTCATTGAAAGATTCAAGCCAATAGCTACTGCTATAGCAATGGGCGTCATAATAATTGCCGTTGCGTTGTTGCTTATCACACTGCTCATCAGCATTGTTATTAAGAAAATTAATCCAATAACAACTAGGTTTGATTGTCCGCTAAGGATGGAGAGAAGGTGATCTGAAATCCATTTGTCCGCGCCCGAATTGTGCATGGCAATACCCAAGGGAATCATACCCGCAAGTAAAAAAATTACCTGCCAATTTACTCTGTGATAAACATCGTTTAGTTCCAAACAGCGGGTAAGTAACAAAAGACAAACCCCGGTTAACGCACTTACTAAAATTGGAAGAACTCCGCTTGCCGCAAGCCCGATCACGATTAATAAAATAGCAAAAGACAAAGTTCTCTTTTTGCTATTTACCGAGGGCTTTATTTTGTGTTCCATGAGGATTGCAACGTTTTCCATCTCGTAAAGTTGGCCAACTTCATTTTTTGGCATCTCAACCAGCAACCTGTCTCCGGATTTTAATGTTATTTGGTCAATATCCTTTCTAAACAAGCGTTCTTTTGTGTTTCTAATATTTCGCCGCTTTCTTATGGCAATTGGCAATGCACTTTGAAAGGTTTGTTTTCTAAGTTGTTTCAATGTTTTACCAATAAGAATGGAACCAGGTAAAATCAAAAGTTCCACAAAACCCAAGTCATCAGGCTTCTTTGGATTTTTACCATCTTCCTCGTTTTCTATTATCTGTCTTTTTTTATTTTTTTCCTTTGTTTTATGAACGCTCAAATCCTGGGCATCGTTCAGTTTTGCTAAATTTTCAATATTGCACATTAAAACCAATTTGTCGTTCGCCTTCAACTTAATATAGCGGCCAGGGGCATTAGTAATCTGTTTGTTGCGAGTAAGTTTTAATATTGAAATCTCAGGGTTTGTATACAGAAAGGTATCCTCAATATTTTTATCTATCAAATTGGAATCTTTTGTGATTACCACCGTAGTTACATAGTTATCCAAATCATAGGCATCTTGTAAATTTTCCTTGGAATCATTAGGTAGCCATCTTGAAGCGATTGTTACAACAATAATTCCAACGACTAAAAAAATTACTCCAAAGAATGAAAACTCAAAAAAACTAAATCTATCAGCTCCTAAATCGCGTGCTACGGAATTCACAATAAGATTTGTTGATGTTCCCATCAGGGTACAGCTTCCACCTAAAATACCCGCAAAAGAGATGGGCAATAGAAGTTTTGATTGTGAGACATTAAAACGTTTGGCCAACTCTGATATGATCTTTATAAAAACAATAACAACCGCCGTTGTATTTATAAATGCCGATATACCTCCCGTAATAAACATAAAAACAGGTAACAATAAAAAAAGTGGAAGTATGTGAAGGTTTTTAAGAAAACGTGCCAGTGAAGCAATTACGCCATTGTCTTCCAGAGCAAGTGCAATAATCATTAAAGAAAGTACGGTGATTGTTGCAGTATTCGAAAAACCAGCAATTGCTTCTTCTGGTTTCACCAAACCCGTTAGGGCTAGAGAAGCAATAACAAACATCGCAATTTTATCTACAGAAAAGACTTCAAAAGCGAAAAGAATAATGGTAACGAAGAGAATAGAAAAAACGAGTATTATTTCTGGTGTCATTTTGAATGATGGTTGGTCTTATAAAGATAACCACAGAAATAAAACTCGTTTCCTAAGAATTTCTTAAAAATATTTTAGCCTAAATATTTCTTTAAAATGTGGCTTTTTGATGTTTGCCTAAGTCTTCTTATCGCTTTCTCGCGAATTTGGCGCACACGCTCACGGCTTAAATCAAAAGTATCTCCAATTTCTTGAAGGGTCATCGGGGGTTGGCCACAAAGGCCAAAATTCAACTTTACCACATCTGCTTCACGAGGCGCTAATGTATCTAGCGCACGGTTTATTTCAATTCTAAGTGATTCGTGCATCAAACTTTTGTCTGGATTCGGACTTTCGCCAGAACTAAGAACATCATATAGATTGTTGTCGTTTTCACCTTCTTGAAATGGTGCATCCATAGAAAGGCTTCTCGTTGAGTTTTTTAAAGAACTCTTTACTTTAGATTCGCTGAAATCCAGCTCGTTTGCTATTTCTAAAGCAGTAGGAATACGCTGGAATTTTTGTTCAAGATGTATAGATGCCTTTTTAATCTTATTTATATCCCCAATTTTGTTCAAAGGTAAACGCACCACACGTGATTGCTCTGCAATAGCTTGCAAAATGGCTTGGCGAATCCACCAAACTGCATAGGATATAAATTTAAAACCTCGGGTTTCATCAAACCTTTTGGCGGCTTTTACCAAACCTACGTTTCCTTCATTAATAAGGTCAGGAAGACTAAGACCTTGGTTTTGATATTGTTTTGCCACGGAAATCACAAATCGTAAATTAGCCCTGCTCAGTTTGTTCAATGCAGCTTGATCTCCTTCACGAATGCGCTGTGCCAACTCTACTTCTTCTTCAGCCGTTATCAAATCTATTTTGCTAACATCCTGTAAATAACTGTTTAAAGATTTGGTTTCCCGGTTGGTTACCTGCTTCGTGATTTTAAGTTGTCTCATATATTCTCTCTGTTTTTTATAATAACACGGCATAGTAAGACATTTTAGGGTAATTTCCAAATAGTTAACACAAGTTGTTAAAATTTTATAGGTCATTTTTTTTTCTTACTTTGAAAAAAAAATAAAAATGAAGCTTCTAAAGATTATATTTTATTCGTTGATTTTATTAATAATGACAACAGCATACGCCCAAAAACCAACGGAAGTTCCAAAACCTAGTGAAAAACCAATTGATTTGACGGATCCTGCCGATGTAATAATTTATATTGTTTTGCCATTATGTGCTGTTTTACTTTTTTTTATTTGGAGGGGAAAGAAAAAAAGAAAAAATCAATAGTCTTATTTAATAATTAATAGCAATTTATAATACTTTGCATACTATTTTTGGTGCAGTTGTTGTTATATACTTTTGAAATTTTTTAAATATGTTGAAGAGATTCCTTTTAATTATTTTTTTTGTTATTACAGGAGCTGTATTTGCCCAAATAGATTTGCCGAATAATTCCGTTCAGTTCGATTCTTCCCAATCAAATATGGAGAGTTCCACCGGTTTTGAAATTCCCGCAATTAAGGCTCCAACACTTTCTAATACCAAAAACCCCAACACTCCCACCAATTCTGATTTGGGTACTGAAAAAGAAAAACAAATTGATATGCAAAATGGAGATGGATTACTTGAATATACTGGCACAAACAAAGCTCCGAAATACTTTACAAAGGATAAGGAAGAAAAACCTGAATACGGTAAAGATCAATATCTAGGTGATTTTAAGACAACTGCAAAATCTGCCACTGTCATGTACCGTGATCACGAATTTGTTGATGGCGATATGATACGTGTTTATTTGAACGGCGAGGTTGTGATTCCCCATGCAAGACTTGAAGGCAATTTTAGAGGATTTGACTTTCCATTGCAATCTGGCTTTAACAAAATAGATTTTGAAGCCTTAAACCAAGGTTCTTCAGGCCCCAACACTGCACAGTTGAATATATATGATGAAATAGGCAACCTCCTCGCTACTTATGAGTGGAACCTTCTAACGGGCAATAAAGCAACGGCCATTTTAGTAAAACAATAAATTTTCCATTAAATTTTAATCTTTATACATACTTGGGTTCCTGAGCTAAGCTGGGACAATTTTGATTTTTATTAAAACGTAAAGTATATTTTACAAAATAAATAGTATATTTGTCATATTGTTAAGTAAACTTACATTAATTCAAAAAATAATATTATGAACAAACGAAAGTTTTGTGAAGCTGAAGAGCGCAGATTGAATTGGCTCATTAATTTTAAATTGCCTAATTATTGGAAAAAGATAGGATGGAGTCTTCTTTTGGTATCCCTTGTTCTAACTTTATCTACAAAACTCCTAGATGGTAGATTTCGATTTGCAAATAAGCATTTTGAAAAAGGCAATGCTTATTGGTCTTTTGATTGTTACAATTTCAAGAGAAAAAATAGAAGATGAATTTATTGAAAACCTAAGAAGCAAATCGTTTTCATTGGCTTTTATAATTGGGGTTATTTATGTGCTAGCTCAACCCTTGGTAAATTATATTGTTTCGCTTATACTACAATCTGAGAAAGCAAGTTTTGAGGATTTGGGTGATTTTCAAATCCTGTGGTTTCTTTTGGTTATTTATTTAACAGCGTTTTGGTCATTAAAAAGGAGAAACGCATGAAAAACACTTTAAAAGTAGAACGTGCAATTCTGAATCTAACACAAGATGAGCTTGCTCAAGCAATAGGAGTCTCGAGACAAACAATTAATTCTATTGAAACCAACCGCTATGTGCCTTCAACACTTTTGGCACTCAAACTGTCGGAGCTTTTTCAAAAGCCCGTGAATGATTTTTTTAAACTTGAGGAAAATGATTAGTGTACTTTTATTTTGTTTTCTAGAAATTATTTTTAGAATAATAATTTTTCTGTTCAGTTAAATTACCCTTAATTAAACTGAAATAATTCCTCATATTCTTTAAATTTCTTCGAAGGGTCTGTAATTTTATATAAAATTATAGTTTTATGAATGTTTCCGAACAAATCCTTCAAATACTTAAAAATGTGGGTGTAACCCAAATATGGGGTGTAACAGGGGATGCTTTAAATACCTTTACAGATGCCCTTCGCGGTGATAAAGAAATAAAATGGAACGGAGTGCGCCATGAAGAAAATGGAGCGTTTGCTGCATGTGCTGAAGCCCAAATGACGGATAATCTTGCAGTCTGCGCAGGAACCGTTGGACCAGGAACACTTCACCTAATAAATGGGTTGTACAATGCAAAAAAAGAACGTGTCCCGGTTCTTGCCATTAGCGGTCAGGTGGCACGCGTAAATATGGGAACCAACTATTTTCAGGAAGTGGGACTCACGAAAATATTTGACGATGTTTGTGAGTATCAAGCCGTAATACGATCAGCTGAAGAAGCACCTAGAGTGGTTTTAAAAGCCATCCAAATTGCTTTGGAACAGCGGGCAGTTGTTCGAGTTGAAATTCCCGTTGATATCGCTGTTGAAGAAGCCAAAGGTTCTCACTATGAGCATCCAGTCTTTAGAGGTAATGCAGTTTTGGTTCCTTCTGATGAAGATGTTAATAAAATTGCCACTGCTATAAACGATGCTAAAAAAATTACAATACTTGCGGGTACAGGCTGCAAAAATAGTAGGAAAGAGGTCTTGGCGCTTTCAGAAAAAATAAAAGCACCGATAGTCCATACACTTCGTTCTTCGGACGTAATTCACAACGATGATAAAAATGTAGTTGGACTTACTGGACTTATAGGAAATCCATCTGGCTATCACGCCGTGATGAAAGCTGATTTATTGTTAATGCTGGGAACGGACTTTCCTTACAGTAATTTTTTGCCTGAAGATTCAAAAGTAATTCAGATAGACAAACGCATTGAAAATATTGGTAACCGAGTTAAAGTTGATATTGGGGTGCAAGGAGATTGTTTGGCGACACTTCAGAAGTTGGATTCGAAAATTCTTCCAAAGAAAAATTCTGAATTTTTGGATAATTTGGTTGACAATTTCAAAAAATGGAAAAAACAGAAGGAGGAAAGCAGTAGTTTAAAAAAGAATGAGGAACCTTTGCACCCGCAGCTTTTTATGAATGCCTTAAATCGAAAAGCTTCAAATGATGCCTGTTTTACCGTTGACGTTGGTGAAAGCGCTATTTGGGTAGCACACCATTTAACGCTTCACGGTAAAAGAAGGTTATTAGGCTCGTTTAATCACGGTTCCATGGCTGTAGGTTTTCCCGCCGCAATGGGAATTCAATCGGTAAATCCAAATAGACAGGTTTGGGCCATTGTTGGCGACGGCGCTTTCGGAATGTGTATGAATGATTTTATTACTGCAGTTCGTTATGACTGGCCTGTAAAGATTTTGGTTTACAATAATAGTCAACTCGGTTTTGTTAAAATTGAAATGGAAGAAGCTGGCTATGCAATGGCAGACGAAGCTCTCGGGCTTCAAAACCCAAATTTTGCGGAATACGCCACACTTTGCGGTGGTGATGGAATACGGGTTGAACACGCAGCCGATATTGAAAAAGCCATAGATTTGGCAATCGCTTCGCCCAAACCTTTTATTATTGATGCCGTTACTAATCCAGGGGAACTTTCACTGCCACCGAATATCACGTTGGACCAGGCGTGGGGTTTCGGAAAATCGAAAGTGAAGGAAATTTTGTTATCTGTTAAAGGCGACAAGAATCAAAAGAATAATTTGATGGATGAAATAAAGGCATTCTTTCACAATTCAAAATAATCTGAAATATTTTTAAAATGAGAGAGGCAATTCAATTCACATTTATAATCTTAGGAATAATTGCAATTATTACTTGTACTGCAATATGGCCTGTTTATGGCTTTTCTGTTTTGGCGGCTTTGATTTTCGGTATTGGCATTTATGATTTATTTCAAAAAAAACATACCATTCTAAGAAACTTTCCTGTTTTGGGGCATATGCGTTTTCTTCTAGAAATGATTGGACCAGAAATTCATCAATATTTTGTGGAAGACGCTACCGATGGAAAACCAATTGACAGAAATCACAGAACCTATATTTACGAACGTGCAAAACTTCAAAATGAAACCCATCCCTTTGGAACGGAGCTAAACATTGAAAAGGAAAACTATAAATGGATGAAACATAGTATTTATCCGTCAAAACTTCTTAAACAACCGCCACGTATACTTGTTGGTGGGCCTGATTGTAAGCAGCCATACAGTGCCAGTATTTTTAATATTTCAGCAATGAGCTACGGTGCATTGAGCAAAAATGCTATAATGGCACTTAATCTTGGGGCGAAGGCTGGTAACTTTTTTCACGATACAGGCGAAGGGGGAATTGCCGAATATCATTTAAAAGGTGGTGATTTGGTATATGAAGTGGGTACAGGTTACTTTGGGTGTAGAACGGAGGATGGAAACTTTTCTCCTGAAAAATTTAAGGAAAAGGCGGCACTTCCGAATGTAAAAATGATAGAAATTAAAATATCGCAAGGCGCAAAACCAGGGACATGGTGGTGTTTTGCCAGCGGTAAAAAATAATGAGGAAATTGCGAAAATCAGGGGAATAAAACCTCATACTGTTGTGCTATCCCCTCCTGGCCACAGTGCCTTTAACGATGCGGAAGGATTGCTTCGGTTTGTTCAGCAAATGCGCGATCTGAGCGATGGAAAACCCATAGGTTTTAAATTGTGTATTGGCAGCAAACAGGAGTTTATTGACATCTGCAAAAAAATGGTTGAAACAGGAATAAAACCAGATTTTATAATTGTTGATGGTTCCGAAGGCGGGACGGGTGCAGCACCAATAGATTTTTCGAATTATGTTGGGATGCCTTGGGAAAAAGGCCTTGTTTTTGTGGTGGATACATTAAATGATTATGGCCTTAAAAAGGATATAAAAATAATTACGGCCACAAAAATATTTACGGCTTTTGATATTTTTAAAGCGTTATGTATTGGTGCTGATATTTGTAACTCTGCACGCGGGATGATGCTCGCTCTGGGATGTATTCAAGCATTGCGATGCGACACCAACAAATGTCCAACGGGTGTAACAACTAACAACCCTAGCCTGATGCGTGGCTTGGTGGTGGAAGACAAGTGGAAGCGTGTAAAGAATTATCAAGAACAAACGGTAAAGGAATTTTTGGAACTTTTTGCTGCAGCAGGTTGTAAAAACCTCTCAGATTTAAATAGAAGTTATATCTTTAAACAAGTGGAGACTGAGATAAAATGTTATGATGAAATCTACCCTACAATTTTGAAAGGAGAAATTTCATAAGTGAATTAAATTGAATTCTGAACTTAAAAATAAATACCCATGAAAAAAGTACTGATTACCCTTGACTACAATCCCAGTTCTGAAAAAGTTGTGAATATGGGTTATGAACTTGCAAAAATGATGAATGCCGAAGTCTGTTTGTTTCACGTACTTGCAGAAGTCCGTTACTATGGAATGCAATACGAACCATTTATGGGATACGAAGGTTATGCTTTTCCTGTAGATTATAAAATTCAAGAGGAATTTGTAAAAGTGGCTCAGGATTATCTAAACAAAACAAAAGCACATTTAAAGGGAGACAATATTTCAACACACTTGGAAGAAGGCGATACCGCCAACAATATCTTGAAATACGCCGAAGAATGGAAAGCAGATTTAATTGTTATGGGAACCCACAGTCATAGCACATTGGAAAAAATATTTTTGGGCACAGTTGCATCCAGTGTTTTAGAACATACAACGGTTCCGGTTTATATGGTACCGACGGGTAAATAATCTAAAATTTATAATATTTACAACGGCTTGTCCTGTTCTAAATTTTCATTGTTTTCGCCACCCTGACTGTAAAGTTTGTTTTCTTCGTCACGAAGACCATTTCCGTTGGTTTTTTTTGCTTGTTTACGACCGGGAACGTCTAAATCTTTTCCTTCAAAATCTATTTTTTGTTTACGGTCCCGAAGTTGCTGATCGTCACCTCCATCGCCGTGAACGTTTTTTTGGGTAAGCATATCCTTATCGTGTTCTGTTACATCTGGATTGTAAGGAAGATCTCCATTATTATTTTTTTTGTTTGAAGTATTTTGTTCTGAAGTTTTCATGTTTTTATTTTAAAGATATTTGAAATGAAGAAAAACCAAACCCTATTTAACACACATTAAATAAAAAATAACAGGTATTTAAGGATTATCGCATAAATTGATACCTTCGCACTTGGAACATTTCATTTTAAAAACTAACTATGGCTTTAACCAATAATGATATAATGAAAAAACTGCGCGTGGCCCACAAACTACGGGACGAAGATATTGTGAAAATATGTTCGCTTGTTGATTTTGCCGTAACCAAAAGCGAACTGGGGGCAATTTTTAGAAATGAAAACCATGAAAAATACATGGAATGTGGCGACCAGTTTCTTCGTAATTTCTTAAATGGTTTGGTTATTCATTTGCGGGGGCCGATGCCTGAAAAAAAAGTGATTAAAGCTCAGGACAAACCCAAGTCCAAACCTGTTCGTAAATATAATCCCAATCCTAAAAAATAAAAAAGCTGAATTAAATTTCTTCAATCCAGCTTTAATCTATTTTCGGGTCTATATGTTTCAATATACGTATCTGCATGTTTTTCTGATTGTAGGATCTTCAAACAAGTGCTGGTTTCCATTTAAGTAGCACAGCATATGTTGTTTTTGTGATCCGGATTTAATCCGTTTTTGAATGTTTCTTAAGGTTTTCATAATTGGTTTTTTTAATTTGATAAAGGCATTTATTTAAAGCGCCTTTTTGTATTCCATATATATGCTTTGGAATCGTAGGGTCGGTGAATGTTATCGTTGCTGTCTAATGTTCTCATAATTTTTAAGTTTTAATTGTTAGATAATTTTTTAGTGAAACCTTCTTTTCAAATTCCAAGAATAAGCTTTTGAAGTTTTCATTTTTGATGTTAATTGGTTATTGTTTAAAGTTCTCATAATTTTTAGGTTTTAATTGTTAGATAATTTTTTTAGTGAAACCTTCTTTTCAAATTCCAAGAATAAGCTTTTGAAGTTTTCATTTTTGATGTTAATTGGTTGTTGTTTAAAGTTCTCATTGTAAATAATTTTATTGGCTTATATCTAAAAGACGCAAGAATTACAGTTTTGTTACAGTACTATGTAAAACAAAGTACTGTTTTAACTAAATATTAACTTTTGGTTTAATTGAAGAATAACAAAATAGATGTCAAATGTTTAACATTCTATTAACCGTGGATGCTCTAAAAAGGGTTGTGGGGTAGTAGCTTTACAACTATATTTGCACCTTTAAATTATAGTTTCCCCAATTAAAATGAATACTGTAAAAAAATCTGAAACCAATAAAATTAAACGCGCCCATTTGTATTATAAATACACTGGGTTTTATTCTTTTGTGGGCCAAAGCCTTAAAAAAGCTATTGTTCCTATAGTTTTGGTAGTTGCCGCACTTATCGTTTTAGATCTGTATGTTGTTGATTTCAGCAATCTATTCATTTATATTACCGAAACATATGCACCAATCAATATTTTGTTGGTGTTTCTTGCATCGGAATCTTTTTTGGGCCTCGTTCCGCCAGAAATTTTTATTGCGTGGAGTGACAAGATGCCAGAGCCACTTCTTTATTTGACGCTTCTAGCAACTTTATCATATATCGGCGGAATAATTTCCTTCTTCATCGGTAAGTGGATTTTTACCATTCCTAGTGTGTATGCCTATATGGAGGGAAAAATGAAGAAACACCTTAAGCAAATCCGAAAATGGGGTGGTTTCTTGATTGTGGTTGGTGCTTTGTTGCCCATACCTTTTTCAATGACAAGTATGGCTGCAGGAATGATCCATTACAAGTTTAGGAATTATTTGTTGTTTGGATTGCTTCGTTTTGTTCGGTTTTATCTTTATGCCATTGCCATATTCAGTTTGCTGTAGTACTTTTGTTCTTCTGAAGCAATAACTTCAATTTTAAACAGCACTTTCTTTAAATGAAGAAAAACGACCCCTATGCCGCATTAAGATTTCGGGAGTTTAATATATTTCTTTTGGTGCGTTTTGCAATGGTGTTTGCTTGGAGCATGCAGTTTGTGGTAATAGAATGGGAAGTTTACAGTATTACAAAAAATCCACTTTCTTTAGGAATTATCGGTTTAATGGAAGTTATTCCAGCTGTTACCATGGCACTTTTTGCAGGACATATTGTAGATCAGCGGGAAAAGCGTAGTCTTTTATTCCAGTGTATTTTTGGTTTTTCTGTTGTGAGTCTGGGACTGTTTCTGCTTACTTGGCCACGAGTTGTGGGCGATCTATCTACCAATACTATACTTTACTCAGTTTACTTTTTGGTTTTTCTCGGTGGGATTGTTCGGGCATTTTTGGGGCCAACTATTTTTTCATTATTCTCTTTATTAGTTCCAAAAAAAATATATCCCAATGCAGCCACTTGGAGTAGTTCTGTTTGGCAAATGGGTTCTGTTGTTGGTCCAGCGGTAGGTGGTTTTGCAATTCATTGGATTGGTGTGCACTGGTCTATGTGTTTTGTTTTTGCTTTTTCGTTAATGGCTTTGTTACTATTGCAACAAATTCCGAAGAAACCAATAATGAATCCAAACATTGGAGAGCCAATTCTGAAAAGTTTAAAAGAAGGCATCAAATTCGTGATGAACACGAGGGTGATCTTGGGGGCGCTAACATTAGATATGTTTGCAGTACTTTTTGGTGGCGCAGTCGCTTTACTTCCTATTTATGCTCAAGATATTCTTAAAGTAGGTCCAGAAGGTTTTGGAATACTTCGTGCAGCTCCAGCAGTTGGAGCGTTGCTCATTATGTTTACTTCTGCACATTTTCCCCTTAATAAAAATGCTGGAATAAAACTATTAGGAGCCATTTTTGGTTTTGGCATCTGTATTATTGTATTTGGGGTTTCCACTTGGTTTTGGGTTTCTGTAATAGCGCTTTTCTTGAGTGGGGCCACAGATGGCATTTCTATGGTAATACGCTCCACAATTTTACAGCTCAGAACCCCAGATGCCATGCGTGGTCGTGTAGCATCCGTTAATTCTATGTTTGTGGGATCTTCTAATGAATTGGGCGCTTTTGAGAGTGGGCTTACCGCAAAATTAATGGGTACAGTTACCGCAGTAGTTTTTGGAGGTGGAATGACGCTGCTTACGGTACTAGGGACTGGATTCTTTTTTCCCAAACTTCGAAAGTTGGATTTGCGGAAGGATTTGGAGGAACACGAAAAGGAATAACCAATATATTAAACATGTAAGGATCCTCGAAAACCTCTGCTAGCATAGTAAGATTGTACTCCATTATGATATACAAACACAGTATTGAAACGATAATCTCCAAAAATCGCACCGCCCAATTTTCTAACATCATCAGGAGTTTTTAACCAACTAGAAGTTTTGGTGTCAAAGGTTCCCAATTGCTGTAATTCCCGGTATTGTTTTTCAGTTAAAAGATCAATGCCGATTTCGGCAGCCATACCGATAGCACTATTTTTTGGTTTGAGTTTTTTTCTTGCTTCCAAGGCTTCAGGATCATAACAAAAGCTTCTTCGACCTTTGGGACTTTCTACTGCACAATCATAAAAAATATACTCGTTTGTCTTTTGGTCGAAGCCCACAACATCCGGTTCACCACCAGTTTCTTCCATTTGGTAAAGCGACCAGAGTTTTTCTGGATTGGTTTCAAGTCTATTTTGCACTTTTGCCCATTCCATTTCTGAATGCCGTTTTATGTTTTTTTCAAAACGTGTTTTTAATTTTTTTAAAAGGTCTTCGCTATGTTTGGGTGTTAATTCCTTTTTGCTCTCTATTTTCATAAATAAAATTTAACCTTCCGAATTATAAAACCATTCCTCGGCCCTAACAATTGCTTGCTGTATGGCATTTTCTTCTGAAATACCGCCTTGTTCCATCAGCTTATTGGCTATTTGCAACGCTTTTTCTCGAACCTGTGGCGTTAAATTATCGAGAGCAGGCTTGAAATTTTCGAATGTCCAGTTCATTTTATTACTTATTAAGGTATTATTCTGTCTAAAAATAATGCTTAAAAACGGCAATAGAAAAGAAGATAGGTCTATTTTGAAAGTAAATTTTAGAAAGATGCTTCAATAATCCTAAAAGGATAGGCCTCCTACTTTTTTTTAATTCCTCTTTAGAAATTGATTTTGCATTTGTCTTTAAAACTTCAGAAACGTAGTTTTCCCCCAATTCAAAATAAGCCTATGCTATTTCATCCTGAACGGAAATAAAATTTTGGTAGTGCGCTTCACGATGGATTGATAAAGAAATTGAAGTCTTGTTAGGATTATCGGATGCCGTGGCAAGTTCTTCACCTTTGCAATACAAGCAGGAATTATCAGCGTTATTATCGATGAAATTTTTTAAGGCATCTTTTAAATCCTCAATATTTGTACGGGTTTCATTGGCCATGATTTCACTATTTTCATTGACGCTGATACTAAAAATGTTATTCTTTTTTATCGGAATATTACAATCTGCACCAAGTGGGCAGGCTTGGGGAAGATTTCTTGCAATTCCTTATCGTTAGGAATCATTGAGGTTGCCAAAAAGAAAATCAAAAGTAAAAAAAGCGATTTCGGCCATACTGCCAGCGTTTACGGAGGGCGTAATGGAATTTCTCATGATTGAAAATGGTTTTAGTATTCCCTCTTTTTAAAAACAAAAAAAAGTACCCCAGTTTTTTCACTTCTACAATACATTTCAAAATTTTAAACGTAATTTAGAAATTCATTTTTTTGAAATGATTAAAAGCGAAAGTCATAATACTCCAAAAGGTTTCACTCACTATTTGATGAGAACTGTTGGTTTGCCTGAAATAGAGGCAGAGCAATTGTCGCTTCCGTTAAAGCAAATGCGTTATGAAAAAGGAAGTATTCTTTTAAAAAAAGGAGCTATTTGCAATCATTCCTTTTTTGTGGAAAAGGGGTTGTTGCGGTCCTATATGCTTGATGAATCTGGAAAAGAACACGTAATCCAGTTTGCACCCGAAAATTGGTTTATTGTTGATAGAAGCAGTGTGTATTTTAACGATCCTTCAGAAAGTTATATTGAAGCAATTGAGGACACTGAAGTGGTCTTGATAGGTGAGGATTTTATTTGCAAAGCCAATGAAACAAGCTCAGTTTTTAGAAGGTTTAACGATAAGCTTTTGCACAATCATATTCGGCAAATGCAGAAGCGGATCAATCTTTTATTAGGCGCAACGGCAGAAAAACGTTATTTGAGTTTTATAGAAATGTATCCAGACCTATTAATGCGCGTACCACAATGGATGATTGCTTCCTATTTGGGAATTACACCAGAAAGCCTGAGCCGTGTGCGAAAAGAACTGGCACATAAAAATTTTAGACAAAGTTAAATTGTCAACCTCAGACTGTTAAAGCTAATTGTTGCAAAAACTGCTTCAGCAAACTAAGACTGACAATTTCTTAAGAGATTATTCTAAGTATCCAAACTTTCCCATATTGAAATCACTAATTGCTTGAATAATTTCAGCTCGTGTGTTCATTACAAATGGGCCCTGTGCTGCAATCGGTTCGTTTATGGGCTCCCCGCTGAGTATTAAAACTACTGCATCATCTGTTGCTTCAATGCTGAATTCTTCGCCTTCGTTTTTAAAAAGACCCAAACCATCAGTTTTTATTGTTTGGGAATTGTTCACATTTACATTTCCTTCAACCACCAAAACTGCGGTATTATAATTTTCAGGAAAGCTGAAGGTTGTTTTTCCACCTTTGTTCAACTTTGCGTTTAAAAGATTTACTGGAGTAAACGTAGAAGCGGAGCCTGTCTGACCATTATATTCACCCGCGATTACTTCAACAACCCCTGCATGGTCGGGAAGTTCCACTTTCTTCATTTCGGCATTTGTTATTCCTTGGTATTTTGGAGTGCTCATTTTGTCTTTTGCGGGTAGATTTACCCACAGTTGCACCATTTGAAAATTTCCTCCAGCTTTACTGAAATTCTCTTCGTGATATTCTTTGTGAAGTATTCCAGAGGCGGCGGTCATCCACTGTACATCGCCCTCTTTAATAACACCGCTATTTCCCGCACTATCGTGGTGTGCAACTTTGCCTTTATAAGCAATGGTTACCGTTTCAAAACCACGGTGCGGATGCACACCTACACCCCGAGGTTCGTCCGTGGGAGGGAAGTAAAATTTACTATTATAGTCCATCATTAGAAACGGATCCATTCGTTCAAAACCAACGCCCAAACCTGAGGGAATATAATTGTGAACCCTAAAACCATCTCCGACCATATGTGGCGGTGGTGGTGTTAACACGCGTTCTATTTGTTTTGTTTTCATGGTAAAAAAATTTATTGTTTGATAAACTGGAGCGAGGCAACCAATTTCACTTTGTCGCTTACAACAACACTTCCGGCTTCGGTTACTGCGTTCCAGGTTAAACCGAAATCTTTTCTACTTATTTGCCCTTCAAACTCAAAGCCAGCTTTGGTCTGGCCGTAGGGATCTACTGCGGTTCCGTTGTATTCTGCGTCAAGAATAATTTCTTTGGTCACGCCTTTTATAGTTAAATCGCCCACCATTTTTTCGCCATCAAATGATTTTGAAGTAAATGTAAGTTTTGGAAATTCCTTCGCTCCAAAAAAATCATCACTTTTTAAATGGTTGTCACGGTCTTTGTTGTTTGTATTTATGGAATCTACTTCAGCAGAAAAAGAAAAGTTGCCGTTGTTGAAATTTTCATCAGTTGTCTCTACAGTTCCATTAAATTTTTCAAAATCGCCTGTTACTGTAGAAATCATCATATGTTTTACCTTAAAATTGATTTCTGAATGTGTCGTATCAATATTCCAAACTGTTTTTGCATTGTCCATAGTTATAATTTTTTAAGTTTAATTATTTATAAGACAAAAATAAGATGCGTAACAGACTCTTACATTGATGTATGATAAGAAATTAATGAATACCGAAATTGAAATTATTTATTCAATTCCTCTAATAACTGGTCATAATCCTCAATTTTTACGTGAAGTACACCTTCTAAACTGATAATAGGGGTAGTAAGAGAATCAATTTTCACTGTTGTGTTCTCGAAGTATGGAGCCAATTGCTTTTTTAATTCGGGCTTTTCAGAAAAGCTATAGGAAGTGAATATATAATAGCTTTTGTCTAAATCTGAAACAATGCTATCACAATGGATACAATTTTCAGGTATGTATAAAATAATTTTTTTTCGGGGATCAATTTTAATGGGTTCAGATTCCCGTCGCAGTGCCCGTCTAGAAAGGCTATCACTTACTTTTAGCGCATAGGTGTAATTAGCTCTTTTCCCCCTCTCCACAATTAAATTTGCAAGCATAACTTTTGATGCTGCAGGAACACGAACCGCTCGTGGCACACTTTTGCTTTGGCGAAAATTGGTTCCTTCAACAGTTATGGTGACGTCTAAATCTTTTTCGTTTTTATTTAAGGCATAAAGAAAGAGACGGTTGGCCTTTGCCTCATCAACAATCTCAATGGGTCTTTCTTGTGAAAAAAGAGGTGCGTAGCTTAAGAAAATAATTACAATGAAGAGTATTTTTTTGAACATTTGAAAAGTTTTATATTCTTTCGAAGATATAAATTTTAGAAAGATTTAAAAAAATAATAGCTAAGAAACCCGAAATAGCTTTAACAATACTTTATAGAGCTAATAGCAGACAGTGAGTATCTTTGGATTATAATTTTATAAAGTATGGAAAATAAAAATATTGAACAGATGACTGTCGGCGGAGGCTGCTTCTGGTGCACCGAAGCAGTTTTTAATCAAGTAAATGGCGTTGAAAAAGTGGTTTCGGGCTATTCTGGCGGAAATGTGCCGGGCACGCCAACCTATCGTGAGGTATGCTCTGGCCTTACAGGTCATGCTGAAGTAGTGCAAATAACCTTTGACCCAACAGTAGTTTCTTTTGAAGATTTGTTTGTTATTTTTATGACCAGCCACGATCCTACAACACTAAACAGGCAAGGAGCAGATAGAGGTACTCAATATCGCTCTGTTGTTTTTTATGAAGATGAAAACCAAAAACAGATTGCTGAAACAGTGATAAATGAAATGGCAGCTTATTACGAAAACCCGATTGTTACCGAGATAAGTCCTTTGCAAAAGTTTCATCCTGCTGAAGAAAACCATCAGGACTATTATGCCAATAACCAATCGCAAGGATATTGTACAGCTGTTATTTCACCAAAATTAGTTAGACTGAGACAAATGCATGCCGACAAACTAAAGCAATAATACTTTTATTTTCTCTTAGATCATTTTTCTAATTTTTTTTAAGGGGATAGTATTTTATGAATATTCATTACATATCTTATTTTACTAAAACCTTTAACCCTTTTTATGATTTTAACTATTTAATTTTCTGTACCTTTGCAGGACTAAGGTGAGCATTAATTAAAATCCAGCTAGGTAAACCAATAAAACTAATTATTACATATAACTAATTCAAAAGTCATCTGCTCACTGTGGATGGCTTTTTTTATTTTAAAAAAAACAAATGGCAAAATCGCAACAGACGTATAGTAAAAAAGAAAAAGAAAAAGCAAAGCTAAAAAAGCGGGAAGAAAAGCAAAAGAAAAAAGAAGCTCGCAAAGCAGATAAAACTCCAGGAATTGACTTTGTTTATGTTGATTATAATGGAAATTTGGTAGATACACCGCCAGATCCATCAATGAAAGTTGAAATTGAAGCCGAAGACATTGTGCTAGGTATTCCTCCGAAAGAAGAGGGGGAACGAGAAGCTTTTGATCCTGTACGAAAAGGAACGGTATCTTTCTATGATTCATCCAAAGGTTTCGGTTTTATTGTGGATAATGAAAACAGCGAAAAATATTTTACCCACGTAAGTGGTATTATTGATGAGATCTCTGAAAACGACAATGTTTCCTTTGAACTCGAAAAAGGTCAACGTGGAATGAACGCGGTAAAAGTTACCAAAATCTAAACATTTTAGTATAAGCAATAAAAATCCCGCTCTTGGCGGGATTTTTATTTTTAAATAACTAAATATTAGTTTGTAATATCGTTAACTTCATTTTTAGTAGAATTTTTAAGTTGATCATACTTTTCTGAAATAGTATCTTGAACTTCCCCAGCTTTTTCTTTTATTTTATTTCCTGTTTGGGTCGCTTTATCCTTAAGCGTTTGTTTTTCTTCTGGAGTCATGTTTTTGTATTTCCAAAATGCAAATGCGCCAGCTGCTACTCCAAGCATTGCTAAAATTCCTTTTCCTTTATTGTTCATGTTTTTGTTTTTTTAATTTATATAAAGATAGGGTTTTGGCATCCTCCTATATAATTTTGAAGTGACTTTAATATTTATTTAATACTAAAAGCAGTAATTTTAAAAAGGATTCCCAATTTTTTCAGACAAAGGTGTAGCAATTTAGTTTTAGGCATATATATCTTTTCTAATCAAATTGTTGTAATTTTAAAAGCATTTCATAATTTTTCAAAAATGAAAATTTCTCTACTCCATTTTAAATTTAGCTCCTTTTTTCTTTATTTAACTTTTTTTTGGATTAGTCCCCTCATTTTTGCTCAAAATCTTCACGAAAACTATCACGAAGTGGAGGACGATCCATACATTTCAGTCTCACCGGAAGATATGCAATATTCTCCTGCATATACTATAAATGCGCCAAATTATTTCACTCGACAAGTAAATGTGGATGAGAATGGCCAAAATATAATTGGCGACGCTGGCAATGAAACCTCCATAGCCATAGACCCAACAAATCCAAATAGAATAGTTATTGGTTGGCGTCAGTTTGATACCGTAAATAGTAATTTTCGCCAGGCTGGTAATGGATTTTCTTTAGATGGAGGACTAACATGGACGTTTCCAGGTGTTTTAGACCCAGGAGTGTTTCGTTCAGATCCAGTTCTTGATTTTGATAGAGACGGAAATTTTTATTACAATAGCCTGGCTAGTGGTTTTAATTGCGATGTTTACAAAATAACCGACGGAGGTAATAATTGGGGAACGCCTGTGCCCGCTAGAGGAGGAGACAAACAATGGATGCGGATAGACCGTACAGATGGCATTGGGGAAGCCCATAACTATTCTTACTGGAATTCAGGTTTTTCAAATTGTACTGGTGCCTTTACACGTTCTACAGACGGCAGTGATACTTTTGAGGAATGTATTTTTATTGATAGTGATCCTCTTTGGGGGACTTTGGCTGTAGATGATGAAGGCACGCTATATATAAGTGGAACATCAGCATCTGGGATTATTGTTGTAAAATCTACATCAGCTAAGGATTCATCAAGTAATGTTACGTGGGATAATGTTACTAATGTAGATTTAGACGGAGATTTAAATTTTCAAATGCCTGTTAATCCCGCTGGATTAATGGGGCAAGTGTGGGTAGATGTAGATGTTTCCAGTGGACCTGGTAGAGGAAATGTATATGTAGCTGCTTCAGTGTCCCGCTTTTCGAATAATGATCATGGAGATGTTATGTTTGCCAAAAGCACTGATGGAGGCAATACTTTTCAGCCGCCGGTAAGAATAAATACAGATACTGGAACTGAGGCCTATCAATGGTTTGGAACAATGTCAGTTGCTCCCAATGGCCGGATTGACATAATTTGGTTGGACACACGTGATGCCACAAACGTAATTGATTCAGTGCTCTATTATTCCTTTTCTAATGATCAAGGTGAAACGTGGTCAGAAAATGCACCTTTGTCTGAGCCATTTAACCCATCAATAGGCTATCCCCAGCAGGCTAAAATAGGTGATTATTTTGATATGGTGAGCGATGACGACTATGCCCACCTCGCCTGGGCCAATACCCTTAATGGTGGACAAGATGTTTATTATACCCGCATCTCGCCCAACGGCATTTTGAATGTTGAAGATATAGCTGCGAATAATTTTCAACTAATATGTTATCCAAATCCTATTACTGAAGAGACATCCTTAGAATTTAGCATTGATGGAACAGAAAATGTAAAAATTGAAGTGTTTAATATCCAAGGCCGAAAGCTGAATACCTTGCTTGATAAAAACGTTTCCGGAAAACAAAAAATCTCATGGAGCGGAATTAGCCAAACTGGCGCAAAACTGGCATCAGGGCTTTATTTTATTACTCTAAAATCCGAAACGAAAACTGCAAATCTGAAAGTTTTGTTGAAATAATTTCGTAAATTTAAGAATCAAAAGAGCAATATTTAAATATATGATTTACAGCAAATAAGCAAATCCAAACTTTAAAAAAATGTTTGGCGAATTGCATCTGAAAAAATATAAACTAAAACATACATACAGATGAAAATTTACGATGACAAACACATCAAAAATGTAGTCTTTGTTGGCGCTCATAACAGCGGCAAAACTACTCTTGCGGAAACCATGCTTTTTGAAGCAGGCCTCATAAATCGTCGCGGTACTGTTGAAAACAAAAACACTGTATCGGATTATCACGATATTGAGCATGAAAGGGGCAACTCTATTTTCGCGACTCCATTGCACACAGAATGGCGGAATTATAAAATCAATATAATTGATACTCCCGGGTTGGATGATTTTATAGGAGAAATTATTTCTTCCATTCGCGTTTCCGATACTATTCTTACTGTTTTGAATGCACAACACGGTGTAGAAGTAGGCACAGAGATAATGTGGAACTACATTGATAAATATCTAAAACCCACGATTTTCGTAATCAACCAAATAGACCATATCAATGCGAAATTCGATGAAAGCTTTAAAAGCATCAAATCCTTGGTGGGCAACAATGCCGTGAAAATTCAATATCCTTTGGTAGTGGATGGTGCGCAGTGTATTATTGACGTATTGAAGATGAAAATGTACAAATTCTCACCAGATGGAGGAAAGCCCGAAAAGTTGGAAATTCCTGAAGATCAAAAGGAATTGGCTAAAGAACTTAATAATGAATTGATTGAAAAAGCTGCAGAAAATGATGAAACATTGATGGAGCTTTTTTTTGATAAAGGAACTTTGAACGAAGACGAAATGCGAGCTGGCATAAAAGCAGGAATGTTAAACCACGAACTTTTTCCAGTTTTTTGCGTTTCTGCACTAAACGATATGGGGACTGGTAGATTGATGGGTTTTATTGATAATGTTGCACCAGCTGCAGCTGATTTAAAACCTGAACAAAGCTTGGACGGGAAGGAGTTAAAAGCCACAAAAGAAAGCCCAACGGCTTTATTTGTATTTAAAACTGTCTATCAGCCAAATTTAGGACAGATTACTTTTTTTAAAGTGATGAGTGGTGAAGTCCGTCTAAACGATAAATTAACCAACTCTAGAAACGAGGAAATCGAAACAATAAACCAGCTATTCATAATGGATGGAAAGGAACGGCAGCCTGTTACCAAGTTAACCGTTGGTGACATTGGTGCTACATTAAAGCTTAAATTTACTGAAACCAATGATACCTTAGCATCACAAAAACATGTAATTACTATCAAGCCCATTAAATTTCCACCACCAAGAGTGAAAAAGGCCGTTTTTGCAGTTAATACAAAAGATGAAGAAAAACTTAGCGAATCATTAAAGAAAATTCACAGTCAAGATCCAACAGTTGAAATTTCCTTTTCTTCTGAGGCTAAACAGCTCATTCTTTCCTGCCAAGGCGATCTTCATCTGGCCACTATAGATTGGACTTTAAACAATGTTTACGGAGTGGAAGCACGATTTGAAAAACCAAAAATTGCTTTTCGGGAAACCATTCAACGGTCTTCAACATCAAATTACAGACACAAAAAACAGTCTGGGGGTTCTGGGCAGTTTGCAGAGGTTCACTTAAAAATAGAACCTTGGTACGAAGGTATGGATGAACCCCAGGGTTTCAATATACGAGG
Organism: uncultured Flavobacteriaceae bacterium; assembly: GCA_963789545.1. GTDB lineage: Bacteria > Bacteroidota > Bacteroidia > Flavobacteriales > Flavobacteriaceae > Aequorivita. The sequence goes on from CAWBKZ010000006.1 coordinate 272,351, forward strand.
AAAGGAAGAAGTGAATCTTTCTTGGGGCGGAAAGTTGATCTTCTACAACTGCATCGTTGGTGGCGTAATTGATCAGCGTTATTTGCCTTCAGTAATGAAAGGTGTTTTAGAAGTAATGGAAGAAGGCCCGTTAGTAAGTTCTTATATTCGTGATGTACGCGTGATGGTATATGATGGAAAAATGCACTCCGTAGATTCCAATGATATTTCCTTTAAAATAGCAGGAGCACACGCTTTTAAAGAAGCATTTATGAATGCCAATCCCAAGCTTTTGGAACCTGTCTTGGAACTAACCGTAAAAGTGCCGGAAGAAATGGTAGGAAATGTAATGACTGATTTGCAAGCGCGTCGCTCAATGATTCAAGGGATAGAGAACAATAACAACTATCAAATTTTGAAATGTTTGACGCCCGAAGCAGAACTTTATGGTTTCTCAACAGACTTACGTTCATTGACGCAGGGGAGAGCGACTTTTAAATCTGCGTTTTCGTCCTATCAACCTGTGCCAACAAATGTTCAAAAGGAATTAGTAAGCAATTAGCATATTGTTTTTACTATTTTAAATAAAATGTTTTTGAAATTCAAACTGTGACTATATTTGCCGAAAATTAATTTATGTCACAGCTGGTTTCTGAAACGCAAACTTCCACAAAGGAAGAAATAGATCATTTGAATAAAACCGTTTCTGGGATTGATGTCAACCAAGAAATCAATGCTGAAGAAATAGCGAAGTGTATTGCTATTCTTGAGCATTTGAACAGCAATACTGACCAAATTTTTGAAATTCCAAAAAAGCAACGCACCGCTTTGATAAAGGCTTCAGGACAACTATCACGGCCCAATCGTGATGAATTTTCACGAAGAAAAAAAGATGCCAAAAAAGCCGTAAAGCGTAAGCAAGCCAATAAAGACCGAACTGCACGAAAAGAAACAGGAATAAGAAGCGCTCGTGAAAACATAGTGTTCTTAGCTCCAAAATTGCTTCAGACAGCGGAATTAACTGCTAAAAAAGAACTTGAACTCGAAACCCCTCGAAACTGTTACGTATGTAAAACACTTTATACCAAAATGCATCATTTTTATGATACTATGTGTAAAGAGTGTGGCGATTTCAATTATGCAAAACGCTTTCAGACTGCAGATTTAACCGGACAAGTTGCTATTATGACGGGCTCTCGATTAAAAATCGGTTATCATATTACTTTAATGTTATTACGTGCAGGCGCGACTGTTGTGGCTACTACACGTTTTCCAGTAGATTCTGCCTATCGTTTTTCTCAGGAAGAAGGATTTTACAAATGGGGACATCGCTTAAAAATTCACGGATTGGATTTAAGGCATATTCCGAGTGTGGAAATCTTCTGTAATTTTATTGAACAACAATACGAAAACCTTGATATTCTTATAAATAATGCAGCTCAAACCGTTAGACGACCGGCTGGTTTTTATAGCACATTTAATGGCCCAAGGAAGAAATGCCTTTTGAGGAACATTCCTAAGTTTGCAAGAGATTTGTTGCACGATCATAATAAATTGTTTACAGGAATTAAAAGCATTGACGTCAGATATTGCGTCATAGAATAAAAATCTGCCCGTCACTTGGCACGGTTCGGAGCCTGGAATTGGTATTCGGGCTTCCGCAAAACTTTCGCAGATTCCTTATAGCTTTGATAATTCCTTAAGTGCAAAAGAAGTTTTTCCCGAAGGGAAATTGGATGCAGATTTGCAACAAGTCGATTTACGGAAAACAAATAGTTGGCGTTTAAGACTTGGTGAAATAGAAACCACTGAAATGATTGAAGTACAGTTAGTAAATTCAATAGCTCCTTTTGTACTTTGCAACCGATTGGGTGAAATAATGAAGAAGGAAAACACGGGCAAGAAACATATTATAAACGTTTCGGCGATGGAAGGGAAGTTCCACCGCTTTTTTAAGGAAGACCGCCATCCACATACAAATATGGCAAAAGCTGCACTAAATATGTTAACGCATACTGCCGCTGGAAGCTTTAGCCAAAGAAGGAATTTATATAAACGCAGTAGACACGGGGTGGGTAACCGATGAAGACCCTTTAGAGCTTGCAAAACGCAAAATGGAACTTCACGATTTTCAACCTCCGTTGGATATTGTTGATGGAGCCGCAAGAGTAATGGATCCATTAATTGATGGTATAAATACAGGAAAGCACTGGAGTGGAAAATTTTTAAAAGATTATAGACCCATTGATTGGTAGTTTAAAAAAAAGAATCAAGACCGCCTGGTTACACCAAACAAGACTAAAACCAGATTTTAAAAAAAAATGATTATGGATAATCAACAACCAAATAATCCTTTACATGGAATTAAACTTGCCGATATTTTGGAATATCTTGTTGATCATTACGGTTGGGAAACTTTGGGTGAAAAGATTAAAATCAATTCCTTTAATAGCAATCCTTCCATAAAATCCAGCTTAACCTTTCTTCGGAAGACTCCTTGGGCACGTGAAAAAGTTGAACAACTATACTTAAAAACCAAGTTTAAATAGCATCAGAAAATTCGTTCGTAATAAATCCGCCATTTCTTCGTCAAAAACCTACAAAAGGACGTAGTTTTGCAAAACTTCAAAAATGAGGATTTTATGACAGAGGCTAAAGACGCAATTCAAGAAAAAAAGACAGACAAAGAACTGTATAGCTACCAAAAAGGAGCTATTGACAAGATATTTGATAAATTTGAAACTGCACCTGATGATTATCATTTGCTATACCAACTTCCAACTGGTGGTGGTAAAACGGTTATATTTTCTGAAATAGTCCGTCAATATTTAAAACACCATAATAAAAAAGTGCTTGTAATGACCCACCGTGTGGAGCTTTGCAAACAAACTTCTGATATGTTGACCAGTTTTGGAGTGGTTAACAAAGTGGTTAACAGTACCGCAAACCTAGATGACCAGGAAAAATACAGCTGTTTTGTTGCAATGGTTGAAACCCTAAACAACCGCTTGAACGATAACAAACTGGACATTTCAGATATTGGTTTAGTTATTATTGATGAAGCACATTACAACTCCTTCACCAAACTTTTTAAATTCTTCGAAAAATCCTTTATCCTTGGTGTAACAGCAACCCCTCTAAGTTCCAATAGAGGCCTTCCAATGAAGGATAATTATCAGGAATTAATTGTTGGCGAAAGCATTCAATCTTTGATTGAAAATGAGTTTTTGGCAGAAGTTGATGTCTTTCAATATAACATGGGCCTGACTTCATTGGAAATAGGCTCTAACGGAGATTATACTGTAAAGTCTTCTGATGATCTTTATTCTGCCGTGGGAATGTTAGATCAGTTATACCAAGCTTATCTAAACCATTCCAAAGGAAAAAAAACCTTGATTTTCAATAATGGTATAAATACCTCCATTCAAGTTTATTATCACCTGAAAGCGGAAGGCTTGCCCATTATGCACTTAGACAATACTGCGACCAAAAAACAACGAAAACAGATTTTGAACTGGTTTCGAGTCACTCCAGATGCTATTTTGACTTCAGTGAGTATTTTGACAACTGGTTTTGACGAACCAACCATAGATACCATCATTCTGAACAGGGCCACCCGTTCCTTAACGCTTTATTTCCAAATGATTGGTCGTGGGTCTCGAATTTTGAACAACAAATCAAAATTCTCCGTAATCGATTTAGGAAATAATTATCAGCGTTTTGGACCTTGGGAAGCACCATTGGATTGGCAGGCAATATTCCGTTCGCCCGATTATTATATGGATCGTCTTTTGAGCGATGAGGAATTGGAGAGCCATTTCAGATATGAGATGCCTGAAGAACTAAGAGCAGAATTTGCAAAAAGTAAAGAGGTCTATTTTGACATAAAAAACACCTATCAAGATGCAACTTTTAAAGGTGAATCGTCCAAAGTGGTTCTTGAGCGTTCCATAGAGCAACATGCATACATTTGTATTGAAAACAGTGAAGACGTTTACGATGCACTAGGTTTGGCAAAAATGTTGGGCGATGATATTGACCACCGAATTGAAAAATACTCGCAATGTATCAGCAAAAGCACGCACAATTTTATAAGTTGGCTAAAAGATGATTACCGTTTAAAGCTTCGAACATATTTGCGTGAAAATTTCGATACAGTTTTTGAAGAAATACATGGCCATCCACCCGAAGATTAATTTTCAAATTTCAAATCTTAATTGAAGCAATTTGAATTCCCACTTTGAAGGAGCAAGGGAGATGTTTCCCAAATCCCAAATCCCCAATTATCAATTCACTACTTTTGCCCCAAATAAACACCAATGGAATCATTCAACGAGTTTAATATTTCCAAACAACTGCAGTATGCTATTGCCGATCTGGGCTTTGAAAAGCCTACTCCCATACAGGCACAGTCGTTTTCTGTAATAATGTCGGGGACAGATATGGTTGGGATAGCGCAAACGGGAACAGGAAAAACTTTTGCCTATATGCTTCCCATTCTTCAGGATTTGAAGTTTTCAAAAGAAACAAACCCACGGGTTTTGGTTATGGTTCCTACTCGCGAATTGGTTTTACAGGTAGTTGAGGAAATTGAGAAGTTCGGAAAATACGCCTCCGTTCGCGTGATTGGCGTTTTTGGTGGAACAAACATCAACCGTCAAAAAGAAGCCGTTGCTAAAGGTGCAGATATCATTGTAGCAACCCCGGGACGTTTGTATGATTTGGTTGTGAGCCGTGCACTTCAACTAAAGGCCATCAAAAAAGTGGTGATTGATGAAGTGGATGTAATGCTCGATCTCGGTTTCCGTTTTCAGCTTACCAATATTTTGGAATTACTTCCCAACAAGAGACAAAATATAATGTTTTCCGCAACTATGACGGATGAGGTAAATGTTTTTATTCACGATTTCTTTATAGCGCCAACAACTGTTTCCGTTGCTGTTAGCGGAACACCTTTGGAAAACATTTCGCAATATGCTTATGCTGTTCCAAATTTTTATACCAAGGCGAATCTTGTTAAACATTTACTTCAAAATGAAGAGCGACTTCAAGAAAGTGCTCGTTTTTGTTCCGAATAAAAAAAGCGCTGATTTTCTTTTTGATATTTTGGATGAATTTTTCGGAAGTGAAGTTGCCGTAATCCATTCAAACAAAACACAGAATTACAGAATCCGTTCCATTGAAAACTTCAATGCTGAAAAAACCCGCATCCTTGTAACCACAGATGTAATGGCGCGTGGTCTGGATTTAGATAGAATAAGCCACGTAATCAATTTTGACGTTCCCAATTTCCCTGAAAATTATATGCACCGCATTGGCCGAACCGGAAGGGCAGAGCAGGAGGGAACCGCTATTTTGCTTTACACCGAAAAGGAAGAAAAAGCAAAAGGAAGCCATTGAAACCTTAATGGATTTAAAGATTGACGAGCTGGAATTCCCAAAAGAAGTGGAAATTTCAAAACAGTTAACTTATGAGGAACAACCCCAAATTGTAGAAATAAACAATCCTAACAAATGTAGAAGAAGCGGCCCCGCTTTTCACGAAAAGAAAGAGAAAAACAAAAAGGAAAATCAAGGAGGCTCTTACAAACGAATCATAAAACAGAAATACAAAAAACCCAAAACGCGAGGCGACAAGAATTTTAGAAAGAACAAGAGGGGGAAATAAAATTCCAAATCTCAAGCACCACCTAACAAACTGATCCCCAATTCCAAACAACCTGAAACAACCCACTACTAACTAAAAGAACTTGAAACCAGAAACCAAAAACCCCTTACTAATTATCCTCGCTTTCTTCTCCATCTATGTTATTTGGGGATCAACCTATATGCTAAATAAAGTTGCGGTAGGAGAGTTACCACCTTTCTTTTTGGCATCTATCCGTTTCACAACGGCTGGGCTACTTATCTTTATTATTGCAAAGGCGCTTGGCAAAAGTCTTGCTATAACGCGTAAACAGTTTGTGAATACATTTATAGTGGGCATCTTGTTCCTGTCCTTTGGCAATGGTATCATTGTGTGGGCTTTGAAATATGTAGATAGTGGTTTTGCAGCGTTGGAGATTTCTGCACAACCCTTGGTGGTTTTATTGTTGATGCGACTGTTGCAAGGTAAGCGCATCAAAACAATGTCCTTTGTAGGCGTGGGTTTAGGTATCTTAGGTATTTTTCTGCTCGTTGGCCAAAAACAGATTATAGCCAATGAAGATACTTTAATGGGTATGGTAATGATCTTTGCCTGTATGCTTAGTTGGGCCTACGGAAGCATTTTTGTTGGTACGGCAGACCTTCCTAAGAATTTCTTCGTGAACACCGGCTACCAAATGCTTACAGGCGGTATCACCCTTGCATTAGCCAGTCTGCTTTTTGGCGAAGAATGGATTGCGCCAACCCACTGGGGGGAGCCTGTACAATGGAGTATGGTGTTGTTAATAATCTTTGGAAGCATTGTGGCATTTACTTCTTTTAACTATTTGCTAAAAGTTGTCTCTCCAGATAAAGTTGCCACTTCCACCCTCATAAACCCTATTATTGCGCTCTTCCTAGGCTGGTATATTTTAAATGAAAGGATAACCACCCAATCCATTATTGCGGCGACTGTTCTTTTAACAGGCGTCTATTTCATCAATACTACCAAAACATCTGTTACGATACCCAGGTTTTCAGGCAGTGAAAAAAAGAAAAGGGGTTAGTTTTTCAAGAAAAGAAAAAGGTTTTCAATTAAACTTTTGAAAACCTTTAAAAAATAGGATACCTAGATGTTTACGGGTTTCTTCCTGTAAGCAACTTGTAAATAACCATGATAACTGCAATTACCAGCAATATGTGAATAATTCCACCAATGGCTGGAAATAAGAAAAATCCAAATAGCCACCCTATTACGAGTAGTACTACAATAATCCATAAAATGTCTTTCATTGTATAATAGTTTTAAAAGTTAGTTGTCTTAAGATAATTGTTTTTTTAAAGTAAAAATAAATTTTATCATAATTTTAATATTTAAAAAAAATGTATAGCGCTTAATCCCAATCCTTTAAAAGGTGGCGTATCAATTAAAAGAGATTAATTCACTTTCTCATCAAATGGGTCATTGCGAGCGCAGCGAGCACCAATTGCCGCAAGCTATTATCGCGCCTTCTAAAGCAGAAGCGCTAGTGAAATCAACAAATAGAAAGAAAAACCAAAAGTGATGGCAAACGAAATAAAGAACCAACAAGATATACTCGCAAAACTAAACATAGCGGCATTAAACCCTATGCAAGAAGAAGCAATTGCCGTAATTGAAAAGACTGCGAATACCGTTCTGCTATCCCCAACAGGCACAGGGAAAACTTTGGCGTTTCTATTACCGATGATTAAAAGTCTCGATATAGAAAACACAGAAGTACAAGCTTTGATTGTGGTTCCAACCCGTGAACTTGCAATACAGATAGAACAAGTGATTCGGAATATGGGGTCAGGCTTTAAAGTGAATGCAGTTTATGGAGGAAGGGCAAAGAGCAAGGATAAGATAGAACTAAAACATACTCCTGCAATTTTAGTTGGTACGCCGGGAAGAATCTTGGATCATTTTGAAGATGACCGCTTTTCAAAAGCAAGTATAAATACTTTGGTTTTGGATGAATATGACAAGAGTCTAGAGATAGGTTTTGAAACTGAAATGAGTGAAATATTAAACTCATTACCTGCTGTAAGTAAACGTGTATTAACTTCTGCTACACAGGGAGTTGTAATTCCTAAGTTTGTGAAATTAGACAAACCAATTGTTTTAGATTATTTATCAAAAAAGGTTGACCCAAAACTTGCAATTAAAACGATAGTTTCCCCCGATAAAGACAAGTTAAAAACTTTGCTAAAATTGGTGCTTTACCTTGGCAGTCAGCCAGGAATCATTTTTTGCAACTTTAGGGACAGTATTGAAATGGTAAGCAACTTTCTAAATGAAAACAAGATAAGCCACATGTGCTTTTCAGGCGGAATGGAGCAAAAGGACAGAGAGCGTGCACTTATAAAATTTAGAAATGGCACTAGCCCGTTATTGCTGGCTACTGATCTTGCAGCCAGGGGAATTGATATTCCTGAATTAAAATTCATAATTCATTATGAGCTACCACATTCGGCGGTAGAGTTTACCCATAGAAACGGAAGAACTGCAAGGATTAATGAAAAAGGCACAGCATACGTACTGAAGTGGAAAAACCAGCTTTTGCCAGAGTTTATTGAAAAATCAGAGCCTATAGAAATTCCACAAGCAGCATTGCAAGAAGTAGAATTATGGGAAACGCTCTTCATTTCCGGTGGAAGGAAAGACAAAATTTCCAAAGGCGATATTGCTGGGCTTTTTATAAAACAGGGAAACATGCAGCAGGAACAATTGGGCGCTATAGAATTGAAACAGGATTGCGCATTTGTTGCAGTACCCTTAGCACTTGCCAATCAATTGGTTAGCAAATTAAATAACAGCCGCCTTAAAAAGAAGAAGGTGCGAATTTATATTCTTTAATTTACCCTTTTCTTCAATATTAAACAGTACTTTCGCGCCCGCTAAAGACATACGCACATGAAACGCATCAACGAATACAAAAAACTCTTTGGGGTTGAAAAGGAATTGGATCTAAAAGATCTAAAAACCAGTTACCGCAACTTGGTTAAAGAGTGGCATCCAGATAAATTCCAAGATGGGGATGAACTACGCGCAGAAGCCGAAGTAAATAGTCGAAAGATTATAGATGGTTATCATTTTCTAGTTAGTATTGCTCCAGAAACAAAAGCGGCAAATCTAGAAGAATACACGGAAACCATCACAAACTCAGGTATTGCTGATTTTCAGCATAAAGGAATGGTGTTGGAGATTACTTATTTGGATGGTAATACCTATGAATACTTTGGTGTTACCAGACAAATTTATATAAAAATGGTAAACAGCGATAAACTGAACCGTTTTGCAAAGCGTTCTATATATCCCAATTATCTTTACAGGAAATCAAAGCGAACTTTAGAACCTGCATAAGAGAGTTCTCAAGAATATTCAAAACTTTCTTTTTTAAATTAGGCAATCCATCCATTACGAGCGGCCCCTTTGCTATAGAAATATTCAAATATTGCAATAGCAATAACGATAAGAGGCATAATCAATGAGGTTGGCCCCATGACACTCACGATGTCCATTCCGAAAACCCAATACCCTTGCATAATCAAAATAGCAAGAAGTGAAATTCCAAAAATGCCAACTGCCATTTTCTTGCGCATAAGAAGCAGAATACTAGCCAATAGACCTCCAAAAACGGCGATTCCATAAACATAAATTCCCCATGAAGGAGCGCTGTTGATCAATTCCAATTCTTCCGGTGGATAGGCAGCTTTCATTTCTTCGCTCATTAAAAAATGCTCCATTATCCAGAAAAAGACACCTATCAAGTTCCATAAAAGTGCAAGGACGGCAATTATCCAAAATCCCGTGTTTGGCTTTGCTGTAGTAGTCATATTAAATTGGTTTTAAGGTTGTTGGTATAAATATAGACAATTTTAACGATTTTACTTATTGCTAAGTATTCATTATTAATTGTTCCTTGTATATTTACTTTCCAAAAAACTTACTATGAACCCAACCATTCCTAAATCAGCTTTCGATTTTCTTTTAAAACTAAAAAAGAACAACAATCGGGATTGGATGCAGGAACACAAGAAGGAATATTTAGCGAATGAAAAGACACTAAAGGAGTTTTATACAGCTGTAGAAAAGGGGTTGAATGTTACTGATAAAATTGCAAGTAGAAAAGTTTTCCGAATAAACCGAGACATTCGTTTTAGTAATGATAAAACACCATATAACGTTCATAGAAGTGTAAGCTTTAGCAGAGCAGGAGCTCAGAGGCGCGGTGGATATTATTTGCGTTTGGAGCCTGGCAACAGTTTTATGGCTGGAGGTTTCTTTGAACCAAATCCAACAGATTTGTTACGGATCCGAAAGGAGTTTGAAATGGACAGTTCTGAAATACGTAAAATTTTAAACAATAAAGACTTCAAAAAAGCTTTCGGAAATTTCAATCAGGAATACGCCGTAAAGACTGCCCCTAAAGGGTTCAACAAAGAAGATAAAAATATAGATTTAATCAGGTTGAAAAGCTTCTTCGTAAACCACCCCTTTACGGATAAAGAAGTTTTTGCTGCAGATTTTAAGGATAATTTGATACACCATTATCAACTGCTCCGCCCATTCTTCAACTATATGAGTGATGTTCTTACCACTGATTTGAACGGAGAATCACTTCTCGATACCTAAGATATTAATGATGCGCTTATCGCTATTTGCAATACCTAATCAAGCAAAGTCATATTCCAAAAGCTGGATATTACTTTTAAGCCGTTCCTTCACAATGTCCATCATTCGTTTGTTGAGCGAAGACGAGTTTAAAATGTAAATATCAAATTCTTCCAGAGTAAATTGCCCGATGATAATACCTTTAAGCGAGTTACGGAACTTCATATCCTTATGGATGGCGTTTTCAATATAATCCAGCCTTTTTTCAATAGTAAGGTCGTAAAAAACGTTTTTGTGCTTCGCCACATAATTCTTAAAAACAGCCAGCAACAGATCGTTCTGAAGCTTTGCCACAGGCCGCAACGTCTTGTTTTGAAAAAATTCATCTGAAGACATTGTGGGATTGATTTTAGCAGAAGGGATTTCGGGGCGCATACTTAGTAGTAAACTATCTCTTGTTTCCATTGTATGGTTTTTTCTAAAATTAGATATTATGTAGCTCTTTTTTGGCGTAGATACAATTAGTTATAAACGTTGTTTTCAACAATGCGCGGGAAGTTGTTATCTTTGGAAAAACGCTGTGCTCTTTATTTCATTATGGTAAATAAAAATAAAGAGGCGCAGAGGATGAAGAGCAAAAAAAGTGATTATGAAAATATTTTCAGCAGAACAATTATACGAAGCAGATAAAACCACAATAGAAAAACAGGAAATCACTTCCGAAGCTTTGATGGAGCGCGCTGGAACGCAGATATTCCAATGGCTGCACCAAAGGCTGAGCGGCGCACAAGTGCCAATACTGATTTTTTGTGGCATAGGCAATAATGGTGGGGATGGGCTAGTAGTTGGCCGTCTGCTTATTGAGCATGGCTACAACGTAATAGTGTATGTGGTAAATTGCAGCGATAAACGCTCAAAGAATTTTCTGCTGAATTATGACAAAATAAAAAATGTGACCAAGAAATGGCCCATTTTGTTGAAGGGCGAAAATGATTTCCCAGAAATCAATCCCGAGGATATTATTGTGGACGCTATTTTCGGAATTGGTCTAAACCGCTGTCCCGGAGGTTGGGTAAAAAAACTGATTCAGTATTTGAACGATAGCAAAGCCTTTAAGCTGGCAATAGATATTCCGAGTGGGTTGTACCCCAATTCGCCTTTGGAAGACAAGGAAGCGGTGCTGAAAGCGAACCACACCCTCACGTTCCAAACTCCAAAGCTCTCTTTCTTTTTGCCCGAAACCTCCCCTTTTGTTTCAAATTTTGATGTTTTGGAAATAGGTTTGGATATAGAATTTCTGCAACAAACGGAACCTTTGGCACAGCTCATTAGCAAAGCTGAAGCACAACGATTTTATCAAGCACGTGATAAATTTGACCATAAAGGCACTTATGGACATGTGCTGATAGTTGCGGGAAGCTACGGAAAGATTGGTGCGGCGGTACTTTCTTCTACAGCGGCTTTTAGAATTGGCGCGGGTATGGTTACAGCGTTTGTACCAAAATGTGGCTATAACATCCTGCAGATCACAATTCCCGAAGCGATGGTAATTACAGACAAAGAGGAAAAATTTATTAGTGAAATTACCGTCGATTTTGAACCCTCTGCCATTGGGATCGGGATGGGCATCGGAAAAAACAAAGCTACCGTTGAAGCTCTGAAAACTTTGTTCAAAGAAAGTAAGGTTCCCTTCGTTATTGATGCGGATGCATTGAACAACCTTTCTGAAAACAAGGAATTATTGAAATTACTTCCGAAAAATTCTGTATTGACACCACATCCGGGCGAGCTGAAAAGGCTTATAGGAGAGTGGAAAAACGATTACGAAAAACTTGAAAAAGTAAAAAAGTTTTCAAATAAATACGAAGTTGTGGTTGTAATAAAAGGAGCTTACAGCGTTTCGGTTTATGGAGATAAACTATACATAAATACTTCGGGGAATCCTGGAATGGCAACGGCGGGAAGTGGTGATGCTTTGAGTGGGGTTATAACGGGTTTACTTTCGCAGGGCTATGATCCTTTGTTGGCGTCGGTTTTTGGAGTGTATTTGCATGGCAGAGCGGGGGATATCGCGGCAGGACAAATGGGCTATGAAGCCTTGATTGCAGGTGATATTATTGATAATCTGACGGAAGCTTATTTAGATTTGTTTACAAGAGATGAACAAGAACAATCCACAAATGATAAGTCGGAAAAAAGTTAGCCCCGAATTCAATAATGTTTTTTATTTATGAATTCATGATTGAAATAATTACAACACTAACTAAAAAAATTATAGCCTTAAAAAAAATGCTATTTTTGCCTAATGAATACCTTTCCAATGCAAGAAACACATTATATAAGTTCTGAAATCCTTGATTTGGACTCTGTCAAGGATATAATAGATAAGCATAAAACCTTAGCGCTTTCGGAGGAAGCGCAACTAAATATAAAAAAATCCCGGGAGTATCTTGTCACTAAAATGAAGGATAACGAAACTCCTGTGTATGGTATAAACACTGGATTTGGTTCGTTGTGCAATGTGAAAATTTCAACTGAAAATCTTTCAATACTCCAAGAAAATTTGGTAATGTCCCACGCCTGTGGCACGGGCGAGTTTGTTCCGAAACCCATAATTAAATTGATGCTTTTGTTGAAAATACAATCGCTCAGTTATGGTTACAGCGGCGTTCAGACTGAAACCGTTGAAAGACTGGTAGATTTTTTTAATAACGACATTCTTCCCGTAATCTATTCGCAGGGAAGTTTGGGTGCTTCCGGAGATTTAGCGCCATTGGCACATCTTTCTTTACCACTACTTGGCAAAGGAGAAGTGTACTACGGGGGCGAACGGATTTCTTCGGAAAAAATGCTTAAAAAATTCAATTGGGAACCCATTAAGTTACAAGCAAAAGAAGGATTGGCACTGCTCAATGGAACCCAGTTTATGAGCGCCTATGGTGTATATTGCCTTTTAAAAAGTTATAAACTTTCATATTTGGCAGATTTAATTGGCTCAATCTCCTTGGATGCTTTTGATTGTAACATGAGTCCTTTCAATGCTTTGGTACATTTGGTGCGCCCGCATAGAGGACAGGTAAAGACTGCCGAACAGGTTTTGGAATTTTTAGAGGGAAGCCAATTGGGGCTTTCTGAAAAGAAAAATGTACAGGACCCATATTCTTTTCGTTGTATTCCGCAAGTTCACGGAGCAACGAAGGATACTTTGCATTTTGTGCACAAAACATTTAAGACCGAAATAAATTCGGTAACAGACAATCCGAACATTTTTGTAAAAGAGGATGTAATTATCTCTGGCGGAAATTTTCACGGACAACCATTGGCTTTGGCATTGGATTATCTTGCAATCGCTATGGCCGAACTTGGTAATATTTCTGAAAGGCGGACTTATCAACTCGTTTCCGGTTTTCGGGAACTTCCAGCTTTTTTGGTTGACAATCCGGGTTTGAACAGTGGTTTTATGATTCCTCAGTACACAGCAGCCAGCATCGTGAGCCAGAACAAACAACTTGCGACTCCAGCATCAGTAGATTCCATTATTTCTTCAAATGGGCAGGAAGATCATGTGAGCATGGGTGCCAACGGTGCTACAAAATGTTTGCGGGTTATCGAAAATATTGAAACAATACTTGCCATTGAATTGATGAATGCCTCTCAGGCATTAAGTTTCAGAAAACCTAAAAAATCTTCACCTTTTATAGAGTCTTTTCTAAAACCATATCGTTCAGTAGTTTCTTTCATTGAAAACGACAGATTGTTGGCAGATGATATTCACGCTAGCATTGCGTTTTTGCAATCCTTGGATATTGATTCTGATATTTTATTGGGTTAAGTTTTATTATTAAAACAAAATTATACTGTATGAAAAAGATAGTATTATTGGGGTTGTTTTTCTTTATTGGTGCTTCAGTTTTTTCACAAAACTATAAGCCCTTGCTTGATGATGTTAATGAATGGCATTTTACCTCTTGTTACTTTGGTTGCTTTACGGATGTATATTACACCAATGGCGACACTATAGTTGATGGGAAAAATTATAAAATTTTGGATGGGTATCATTATATTTCCCGCACATTCTTAATTCGGGAGGATTTGGCAAGCAAGAAAGTTTATTTAAATGTAGTCTCTCAAGGTTTCAATGATGAATTTCTACTATATGATTTTTCACTGAACCAAGGTGAAATCTTCAATATGCAAAACCCAATAAGTCCTTTTCCTGAGGATGGAGGCCCTTTTTTACTTGATTCCATAGTTGCAAGACCTTTGGTGGACGGCAATGCATACAGACATTTTTATTTTTCCCCTGCACCCGGCAATACTACAAGCACAGAAACAGCAGTTTGGGTAGAAGGAGTTGGCTCTCTTTCACTGATAAATGCACCGGGAGGTCACCCAGATATTAATGAAGCTGGACATTTAAGTTGCTTTTTTAAAAATACCGAAGCTTTCTATGCAAATCTGGATTCTATTGATGATTGTATTCCTCTTTTTTTAGAAATTAAGAAAAACAATCTGGAAGGTGTGACTGTTTCAAAACGAGCCAATGACAATAACTGTGTATTAAATAATACGAAATCAGTAAAAAGTGTAACTATTTTTGATCTTTCAGGTAAAAAAATTACTACGATAACTAATAATGGGAAAAATGAAATAACTTTTGATATGTCAAATTATCAAAATGGTTTGTATATTTTATTGGCCACTGGTTTCGGAGGTACGAAAAAGTCATTTAAAATTATAAAATAGATTATTAGGAAGTAGTATTTTCAACCAATTCATTCACCCAATTTTTCGCATCATTTAAGCTATTAAAATGTTCAAATGGTTTTGTTAGAAATCTTTTTTCAATTTCTAAATTACTGACCTTTAGCCCATCATCTGAAACGACTGCAAAAGCTTTCAGATTTTCAATTTTGGATGTTTTCAAATAAATCATTGGATCCACGGCATAACTGTTTTTACGATAGGTAATATATCCAAAGGGTTTCCCTTTAAAATATTTTTCTGAAATAGCCACCAAATCGTCATTGTATTCTGGTTTTACGGTAATTCCTTCTTTCATGACTACTACCACAAAATTCTCAAAAACTCGCACTTCTCCAAATTCAAAATGTAAAGTATCAATCATAAGAAACTAATTTGATATATGTAATTTACGGATTTTTAAGGTTTTAAATAATATAATTCAAAAAAAAATTCCCCAAATGTTACTTTGGGGAATTTTAAAACTTTAAAAACAGAAGTTAAGATTCGGTTGTTTTCTTCTGCTTTTTTATTTTTATTGTCAATTCATTTTTCTTTTCATCAAGATCCATTATTATTGCATCGCCTTCTTGCAAATTGCTTTTTATGATTTCTTCCGCCAAGGCATCTTCAATATATTTTTGAATGGCTCTGTTTAATGGTCTTGCGCCATATTGCTTGTCAAAACCTTTGTCGGCAATATAATCTTTTGCTTTTTCAGTTAGCTTGAGATCATATCCCAATTCTGAAATTCGAAGAAAAAGTTTATCCAGTTCAATATCAATAATTTTGTGGATATCCTCTCTTTCCAAAGCATTGAAGATCATAACATCATCAATTCGGTTTAAAAATTCAGGAGCAAAGCTCTTCTTTAAAGCATTTTCAATCACACTTTTTGTGTGCGATTCTTCTTGTTCTTTTTTCGCAGCAGTTCCAAAACCAACACCTTGGCCAAAATCTTTAATTTGGCGGGCTCCTATATTAGAAGTCATAATGATGATTGTATTTCTGAAATCAATTTTTCTGCCAAGACTGTCAGTCAAATAACCATCATCCAAAACTTGAAGTAACATATTGAAAACATCTGGATGCGCTTTTTCAATTTCATCCAAAAGAACAACGGCATAAGGTTTCCTTCTAATTTTTTCAGTCAACTGGCCACCTTCTTCGTAACCTACATAACCTGGAGGCGCTCCGACCAATCGGGAAATGGCAAACTTCTCCATATACTCGCTCATATCAATCCGAATCAATGCGTTTTCAGAATCGAATAATTCGCGGGCCAATACTTTGGCAAGTTGGGTTTTACCTACACCTGTTTGTCCTAAGAAAATAAAGGAGCCAATCGGTTTGTTTGGATCTTTTAGTCCTGCACGGTTACGTTGGATAGCTTTCACAACTTTGGCAACTGATTCATCCTGACCAATTACCTTACCTTTTATTCGGTCGGGTAGGGCGGCAAGCTTGGTGCTTTCGGTCTGTGCTATTCTATTTACAGGAATTCCCGTCATCATTGAAACTACTTCTGCAACATTTTCTTCATTAACGGTTTCTTTGTGAAGTTTTGAATCTGCTTCCCATTCTTCCTGTTGGATTGCGAGCTCTTTTTCAAAGTTCTTTTCGTCATCCCGAAGTTTAGCGGCTTCCTCGTATTTCTGCTTTTTCACGACAGTGTTTTTTAGTTCACGAACGTCTTCCAATTGTTTTTCTAGTTCCAAAATTTTATCAGGAACATGAATGTTGGTAATGTGAACGCGTGAACCAGCTTCGTCCAAGGCATCAATAGCTTTGTCTGGAAGAAAACGCTCAGTCATATATCTATTTGTGAGTTTCACACAAGCTTCAATGGCATCATCTGTATAGATTACATTGTGATGTGCTTCGTATTTGTCTTTTATGTTTTTAAGAATCTCGATAGTTTCTTCTACTGTAGTGGGTTCTACCAATACTTTTTGGAAACGTCTTTCAAGTGCGCCATCTTTTTCTATATATTGACGGTATTCATCTAAAGTGGTAGCACCAATACATTGAATTTCACCTCTGGCCAATGCAGGTTTGAACATATTTGAAGCATCCAATGAACCAGTAGCTCCACCAGCACCTACAATAGTGTGAATTTCATCAATGAAAAGTATAATGTCGTCATTTTTTTCAAGCTCGTTCATTACGGCTTTCATTCGCTCTTCAAACTGACCGCGGTATTTGGTTCCAGCTACTAGGCTTGCCAAGTCTAGAGTAACCACTCTTTTATCATAAAGAATACGGGAAACTTTTCGTTGTATTATGCGAAGCGCCAAACCTTCAGCAATGGCAGACTTACCAACGCCAGGTTCACCAATTAGCAATGGGTTGTTCTTTTTTCTTCGGCTTAAAATCTGCGAAACACGTTGAATTTCGCTTTCGCGCCCTACAACGGGATCAAGTTTTCCTTCTTCTGCCATAGCAGTAAGATCTCTTCCGAAATTATCCAAAACTGGTGTCTTGGATTTTTTATTTGTCTTTGCGGAAGTGCCTGAAAATAAGTTTTCTTTTCCAGCATCTTCCGCCGAAGTATCGTCATCATTTGGAAATGATTCGGCACTTGGAGTATCTATATAATCGTCGTCGTTTGTAATCATAAGTTTAAATTGGTCTTTCACCACGTCATAATCAATCTTCATTTTGTTCAGCAATTTAGTAGTTGGGTCATTTTCATTCCGAAGAATGCACAACAGTAAATGTGCCGTATTGATTGAATTGCTCTGAAAAAGCTTTGCTTCCAAAAATGTTGTCTTCAGCGCCCTTTCCGCTTGACGGGTAAGGTGAAGATTTTTTTTATCGTTTGTATTTGAAGTAACGCCCGGATTCGCAGGGCTTAATATCTCTACCTTTCTTCGTAAGTGGTTCAAGTCTATAGCAAGTGTATTCAGTATAGTTACTGCTTTGCCATTACCGTCCCTTAAAAGACCAAGCATTAAGTGCTCAGTTCCAATAAAATCGTGGCCTAAACGCAGCGCTTCTTCTTTGCTGTAGGCAATTACATCTTTAACTCTTGGGGAAAAATTATCATCCATATTTTAAATATCGGCTCTTCTTAAAAGTACTAAATTAACCAAAATAGGACAAAAACTGTTCCTCTTTGATATCATTTTAGTAAAAAGACAAAATATATAGTGGAATTCAAAGAAAATACAATGATACTTATTAACGATTTTAACCCCCAAATTTGTTAATAAATTCGTGAATAACAGATATCAAAAACCCCTGTTAAACCTACGAAAAAGTGTAACTTGCTCCATTAGTTCAATAACGATAATTAAACCTATTTTTTTATGGCTGAAGGTGATAAAATAATCCCTATTAATATTGAAGATGAAATGAAATCTGCCTACATCGATTATTCGATGTCGGTCATAGTGTCACGTGCACTGCCAGATGTTCGCGATGGAATGAAACCCGTACACAGAAGGGTTTTGTTCGGAATGCATGAACTGGGCATTAGAGCTACGGGCGCGCATAAAAAATCCGCGAGAATTGTGGGAGAGGTTCTCGGTAAATACCATCCACACGGAGATACATCTGTTTATGACGCAATGGTGCGTATGGCTCAGGAATGGAGCCTACGTTATTTATTGGTTGACGGACAAGGAAACTTTGGTTCTGTTGATGGGGATAGCCCTGCGGCAATGCGATATACGGAAGCAAGAATGCAGAAGATTTCTGAAGATATGCTTGCTGATATTGACAAAGAAACGGTTGACCATCAGTTAAACTTTGATGATACTTTAAAGGAGCCAACCGTGCTTCCAACCCGCGTTCCTGGACTTTTAATTAATGGAGCTTCTGGTATTGCAGTAGGTATGGCAACCAATATGCCACCACACAATTTAACGGAAGTTATAAATGGAACCATTGCATATATTGAAGATAACGATATAGACATCGATGGCTTGATGCAACATGTAAAAGCTCCCGATTTTCCTACAGGAGGAATTATTTACGGATACGAAGGCGTTCGTGAAGCGTTTCACACTGGAAGAGGTCGTGTTGTGATGCGTGCAAAAGCTAGTTTTGAAGAAGTTCAAGGGCGGGAATGTATCATCGTTACTGAAATTCCATATCAAGTGAACAAGGCGGATATGATTAAGAAGACCGCAGATATGGTAAATGATAAGAAAATTGAAGGCATTTCAAACATTCGGGATGAGAGTGATCGAAACGGAATGCGAATCGTTTACATTTTGAAGCGTGACGCCATTCCAAATATTGTTTTAAATACCTTATATAAATACACTGCATTGCAGTCCAGTTTCAGCGTAAACAATATTGCGTTGGTAAAAGGAAGACCGCAAATGCTGAATTTGAAGGAATTGATCCACTATTTTGTGGAACACCGTCATGAAGTTGTGGTCCGCCGTACTGAATATTTGCTTCGTAAAGCCGAAGAGCGCGCGCATATCCTAGAAGGATTGATAATTGCTTCTGATAATATAGACGAAGTAATTAGATTGATTCGCGCTTCTTCCAACGCTGATGAAGCAAGAGAGAAATTGATGGAAGCTTTTGAACTTACCGAAATACAGGCAAAGGCAATTGTTGAAATGCGTCTCCGTCAATTGACGGGTCTGGAGCAGGACAAATTGCGTAGTGAGTATGAAGAATTGATGAAAACTATTGGTGATTATAAGGATATTCTTGCAAGCAAAGAGCGAAGAATGCAAATAATCAAAGAAGAACTTGAAGAAATTCGCGCAAAATATGGAGATGAACGTCGTTCCACTATTGAATATGCAGGTGGCGATGTAAGTATTACAGATTTGATTGCTGATGAACAAGTGGTTCTTACCATTTCGCATGCAGGTTATATTAAACGCACCTCGCTTTCAGAATACAAAACACAGCATAGGGGTGGAGTAGGGCAAAAAGCTTCTGCAACACGAAATGAAGATTTCTTGGAACACCTTTTTGTAGGGACAAATCACCAATATATGTTGTTCTTCACACAAAAAGGAAAATGTTTCTGGATGCGTGTTTTTGAAATTCCCGAAGGAACAAGAACTTCAAAAGGAAGAGCTATACAAAATCTTATTAATATTGAGCCCGATGATAAAGTGAAAGCCTTTATCTGTACACAAGATTTAAAAGATGAAGATTACATAAACAGTCATTATGTAATTATGGCAACCAAAAAGGGACAAGTTAAAAAAACACCTTTGGAACAATATTCAAGACCAAGAACAAACGGTATCAATGCTATTACTATCCGTGAAGATGATGAATTGCTTGAAGCTAAACTTACAACTGGTACTAGTCAAGTAATGCTTGCTGTAAAATCTGGGAAGGCAATTCGCTTTGAAGAAGAGAAAACAAGACCAATGGGAAGAAATGCCTCTGGTGTTCGTGGAATAAGATTAGGAAACGAAAAAGACGAAGTAATTGGGATGATAGCTGTAGATGGAGATGATTCTGAAATACTTGTTGTTTCTGAAAACGGTTATGGAAAACGATCCTCAATAGAGGATTACAGAATCACAAATCGTGGCGGAAAAGGAGTGAAGACCATTAATATTACCGAAAAAACAGGTAAATTAGTAGCAATCAAGAATGTAACTGATGATGATGATTTAATGATTATCAATAAATCTGGGATTGCTATCCGAATGGCGGTTGCCGACCTTCGGGTTATGGGCCGCGCCACTCAGGGGGTACGTTTGATAAAAGTAAGGGAAGATGATGCCATTGCAGCAGTAGCAAAAGCAATGAAGGATGAGGATGATGAAGCTGAAATTATTGACGAAAACAATGATGGCACTACTCTTGATAATAACGAGACTCAAACCGAAAATAACGAATAAACTTTAAAACATGAAAACACGAATTTTAATAACAGGGCTCGCTTTTGTATCTGCTATTTCATTTGGACAGAAAAAGGAAATAAAGAAAGCTGAAAAAGCCGTAAAATCTAACGAATACAAAGAGGCATTAACTTATTTGAACGAAGCTGAACCCATGCTTGGCTCTGCCGATAACGATCTAAAAGCACAATACTACGCTGTAAAGGGAGAAGCATTATATGGTTCCGGTAGCGCGGATTATACAAAATTAAAAGATGCAACTGAAGCTTTTAATACAGCACTTGAAATGGATCCAAAAATGGAGGCCCAATTAGCTGTTCAAATACAAAATCTTCGAGCTGCGTTAATTAATAGTGCTGTAAAAGATCAAACCGCCGGTCAATATAAAATGGCAACTGATAAGCTGTATACTAGTTATACATTAAGTAAAGACCCTTCCGATTTATATTATGCTGCTAGTAATGCAGTTAATGGGAAAGATTATGATTCAGCCATAAAGTATTATCAAATGGCATTGGATTCTGGTTACACAGGTGAAACATCAGAATTTGTTGCAACAAATAAAGAAACAGGTGAAGTTGAAGCTTTTGAAAGTGAAAACATACGCAATATTGCAATAAAATCGGGTCAATATATTAAGCCTGAAAAACGTGTGACAGAATCAAAAAAAGGTGAAATTCTTAGAAATATGACCCTTATTTTTATTGAGCAAGGCGATAATGAAAAAGCAACTGCACTTATGAAAACAGCCCGTGCTGAAAATCCAAACGATCTTTACCTTATGCGTGCAGATGCCGATATGAGCTACAAAATGGGAGATATTACGAGGTATAACGAAATAATGAGTAAAATTGTAGCTTCAGACCCAGAAAACCCCGAAATCTATTTCAATCTTGGTGTTGGTAGTGCTGAAATTGGAAATAATGAAAAGGCTATTGAGTATTACAATAAAGCGTTGGAATTAAATCCCGATTATGAAGCTGCATTAATTAACATAGCAGTTTTGAAACTTTCTGCTGAAGATAAATTAGTTGAAGAAATGAACAGCTTAGGAAGCTCTAGAGCAGACAACCAAAAATATGATGAATTGAAAAAACAACGCAATGACATCTATAAAGGAACGTTGCCATATTTGGAAAAAGCTTATAAATTGAAACCTGACAGTCAAGAAGTTGTTAGAACTTTAATGAACATTTATGGACAGCTTGCCGATGATGCAAAATATAAAGAAATGAAAGCTAAGCTTGAATCTTTAGAAAAACAAGGATAAGATTCATTTCATATAAAATTAAAAACCCCTGAAATTTCAGGGGTTTTTAATTTTATATAATTCGTTTTATTACTCTCAGTTTATGTGTGTGGTTGCGTAATTCGTAATTAAAAATACCACTGTGATCCAGTCTGTCAATACGCACTTTTCCATGGGCGTGAATAATGTAGTTGTCTGCCATGATAATACCAACATGCGTAATTTTACCTTCTTCGTTGTCAAAAAAAGCCAAATCTCCTGGTTCACTTTCTTCAATAAAGCTGAGCGCCTCTCCTTGTGTGGCCTGTTGGCTGGCATCGCGAAGTAATTTGTAACCATTCAGTTTATAAACCATTTGGGTAAAACCACTACAATCAATGCCAAAAGGGGTTTTGCCTCCCCACAAATAAGGAGTGTTTAAATAGAGAAGAGCAGATTCAATTAAATGTCCTTTCGGAAGTGTTCCGAAAATTGATTTTCCTTCAAAATGATTTTTTAAATATTCTGAAGAGGATATATTGCTTCCTAAGCATATAGAAAAAAGTTGATTGTCTGAAGTTGTTACAAAATCTACCAAATCTGAAGAAAGCTTTAATTCCTTTTTCTCAAAGTCAGTATAATCTTCTTCAGCTATATTGAAATATTGTTTATTGTCTATCCAACCTTCATAATTATCAAATGCCAGACGGATACGGCTCCATTTTTTTCGGGTTTCTAGTATTTTGAAATGTTCTCCATAAAGTACCTGAGTCACCATTTCGCTCACATCGGTAGCCTCGGCTCGAAGTGGGACAATACTTAAATTACAGATACCGTAATCCATTCAGAATTTATTGAAATATACGGTTTAGATTCTTTCAATTATCATTGCAGAAGCACCGCCACCACCGTTGCAGATTGCTGCAGCGCCAATTTTAGCATCGTTTTGCTTTAAAACATTTAGCAGTGTAATCAGAATACGAACACCACTACAACCAAGTGGATGGCCCAAAGAAACAGCGCCACCGTTCACGTTTACATTGCTATCGTTCAATCCTAAAATTTTCATGTTTGCAAGACCAACCACTGCAAATGCTTCGTTGAATTCAAAATAATCTACATCCTTAATATCAATACCAGCTTTTGCTATTGCTTTTGGAAGTGCTTTTGCTGGAGCAGTAGTAAACCATTTTGGCTCCTGAGCTGCATCTGCATAACTTTTAATGTAAGCCAATGGGGTAAGTCCTAATTCATTTGCTTTTGTTTCGCTCATCAAAACCATTGCACCGGCACCGTCATTTATGGTAGATGCGTTTGCGGCAGTTACTGTACCATCTTTTGAAAAGGCAGGACGCAACGAAGAAATCTTGTCCATCTTCACGTTTTTGAACTCTTCATCTTCAGAAACTACAACCGGTTCTCCTCGGCGTTGTGGAACTTCAACAGAAATAACCTCTTCATTAAATTTTCCGTCAGCCCAAGCTTTTGCAGCCCGTTCATATGATTTTATAGCGAAAGCATCTTGATCTTCCCGAGTAAAGTTATATTCCGTAGCACAAAGATCGGCACAGGTTCCCATTGCATTGTGATCGTACGCATCAACCAAACCGTCTTTTTGCATTCCGTCAATCAGAGTAGCCGGTCCAAATTTAGTTCCGTTACGCAAATGGACATAATGCGGTATATTGCTCATGCTTTCCATTCCGCCAGCAACCACGATATCAGCATCGCCAAGAGCGATTGCTTGTGCAGCTTGCATAACTGCTTTCATTCCAGATGCACAAACTTTATTAACAGTTGTAGCTGGAACAGTATCTGGTAGTCCAGCGCCTAAAGCTGCCTGCCGTGCAGGAGCTTGACCAACACCTGCTTGTACCACATTGCCCATAAAAACTTCCTGAACCAAAGCTGGATCAAGGTTTATTTTTTTTATGGCTCCTTTTATTGCTGCGGAGCCCAACTGGGTTGCGGTTAATGAAGAAAGGCTCCCCATAAAACTTCCAATAGGGGTTCTGGCTGCGGATACTATAACTACTTTATTACTCATGCTACTATTTTTTAATTTTAAATAAGGACTGCGAAATTACGGATTTCAATCTTAAAAATCAATCTTTGCATGTATTGGTTTTGGGATAACTCGTTCCTTATTTATACCTTTACTTTAAGTTATCATTTTATGAAGAACCTTTTTTCTTTGTTCGCTAAAAATCAATCCCTTATTTATAAGGTTTTTCTTTTCATAATTTCCACGCTTTTAATCATTTATCTATTGCCGAAAGGCGGTCAGTTTAAGTATAATTTCCAAAAAGGAAAACCTTGGCAGTATGAAAACCTGTATGCGCCTTTCAGTTTCACGATAAAGAAAAGCGAAGATGCCTTGAAGAAAGAAAAGGAAGAAATTCGGGCCAATGCCATTCCATATTTTGAATATAATAGTGAAGTAGAGGAGAATGTAATCAAAAATTTTAATAATAATCTTGAGACTAAATATATTGACAGCCTCTATAAAACTCCTAAAAAAACGGTTGAGACGTTAGCTGATGTTTTTATTTCCGAAGTTTATAAAAATGGCGTTACAGACGAGATTCACACTTATGATGAAGATAGGCTTATTTATCTGAAAAAAGGAAACGAGATTGAAGAGCGCAACTATTCACAATTGTTCAAGAAAGAGAATCTGAACAAAAAAGTGAGAGAGTTGGTAGAAAAAAATAAAGTTGAAGACGTTCAGGTACTTCTTTATAATCTTTTGAATGAAGTTTTTGAACCAAACGTTAAGTTAAATTCAAAACTAACTGAAGCAGCTATAGATGCTGAAATAAAAGCGCTTAACCCGAATCGAGGAATCATTGAAAAAGGGGGGCGGATTATTGCAAAGGGCGAAGTAGTAGAAGGCGATAAATTTCAAATATTAGAATCATTGAAAGCAGAATTCCAAAGCCAGATTTGGAGCAAAAATAATTATCTATGGCTTTTGGTGGGCTATTCCATGTTAGTTTCATTGGTTTTCTTAATGCTTTTTCTTTTTCTTAAAAATTACAGACCTAATATATATAATAACAATACAAAGGTCACTTTTATATTTTTCAACATTTTTTTAATGGTTTTTCTCACCACGCTTGTGTTGAAAATACATTCCGATTATGTTTATGTGGTGCCAATATGTATTTTACCGCTAATTTTAAAAGCGTTTTTTGATCCACGTGTGGGGCTTTTTGTTCACGTTTTGACCATTCTACTTTTAGGATTTATAGTGCCCAATAGTTTTGAATATATGTTCCTTCAGTTTATTGCAGGTATTGTTACCATTCTTACTGTTTCAGAATTATATAAAAGGGCTAATCTCTTTATTTCGGTTGGGCAGATAACATTGATTTATATTCTTGGCTACTTCGCGTTTTTTGTAATTCAAGAAGGAAATATACAGACCCTACAGTGGGAAAATTTTGGATATTTTATACTTTGTGGTTTAGCAACACTTTTTGCGCATCCGCTTATTTATTTCTATGAAAAAATCTTCGGATTGGTATCGGACGTTTCACTGCTGGAACTGAGTGATACCAATTCAAAATTGCTAAAAGAACTTTCAAACAAAGCTCCAGGAACATTTCATCATTCATTGAATGTTGCAAATTTAGCCGAAGCTTCTGCAAACGAAATTGGCGCAAACAGTATGTTGGTTAGGGTAGGAGCGCTCTATCACGATATTGGGAAAATGTTGAATCCAACAATGTTTACTGAAAATCAAGCTAATTCAATAAACACGCACAACGAGCTAGATCCAAAGGAAAGCGCCCAAATAATAATTGACCACGTTATAAAAGGAATAGAGATAGCCCGTAAAAACAATCTTCCAGATAGGGTTATTGATTTTATACGCACCCACCACGGAACAAGTTTGGTATACTATTTTTATAAAAAAGAGCGCGAGCAAGAGGGGGATGCCAACAAAGAAGATTTTATTTATCCTGGCCCAATTCCCTTTTCAAAAGAAACCGCAATTTTAATGATGGCAGATAGTGTAGAGGCTGCCAGTAAAAGTTTGAAAGAACCTTCTTCTTCTATTATTGATGAGTTTGTTGAAAAAATAATAAACAATCAAATGGCGCAAGGGCAGTTTTTAAATGCGAACATTACTTTCAAGGAAATTGAAATGATAAAGAAAGTTTTGAAAAAGAAATTGAACAATATTTTTCACTTAAGGGTGGAGTATCCAGAGTAACTTTTAAAAACAAAAAATCCCCAAAAGATGGGGATTGAATGTGATCGCGACAGGATTCGAACCTGTGACCGTCCCGATTGAAAATCGGGATGTGCTATCCAGCTGAGCTAATGAGCTTTTGTATATATATTTTAGATTTCTTTTTTTTAATTTCTAACTCTCGGGTGTATGCCTCTTTTTTAGAGGGTAATTCTTCGGTGTATTTTAACGTCCAATCCTTAGCCTTGTTGGTATGACCTGAGTGATTAGAAAGATGTTTTCTTAAGCGTTCTGTCATAGTCTCACCCGTATGACCAATGTAGTACTGGCCTAACTCTTCAGAATATAATATATAGACTAAATACTTCATACAAAAAATCCCCAAAAGATGGGGATTGAATGTGATCGCGACAGGATTCGAACCTGTGACCGTCTGCTTAGAAGGCAGATGCTCTATCCAGCTGAGCTACGCGACCTTTACTTTTTTTTAATCGAACTCTCCTGTGACGTCCCGATTGGAAATCGGGATGCTCTATCCAGCTGAGCTACGCGACCTTTACTTTTTTTTAATTGAACTCTCCTGTGACGTCCCGATTGGAAATCGGGATGCTCTATCCAGCTGAGCTACGCGACCTTTACTTTTTTTAATTGAACTCTCCTGTGACCGTCCCGATTGGAAATCGGGATGCTCTATCCAGCTGAGCTACGCGACCAGTAATAACAAAAAAACCGAACATTGTGTTCGGTTTTAGTCGGGGTGGCAGGATTCGAACCTGCGGCCTCCTGCTCCCAAAGCAGGCGCGATAACCGGGCTACGCTACACCCCGTGAACAGCAATTATATTGTTCACTGTAATTTTGGAGTTTTGTTAAACTCTATAATGCGGAGAGACAGGGACTCGAACCCTGGCGACGGTTACCCGTCGACAGATTAGCAATCTGCTCCGTTACCACTCCGGCACCTCTCCAGTTTTTTATGAACGTGACATCTTAAAATGCGGTTGCAAATGTAAGTTTTCAAATGTAATAACGCAAACAAAAAATAGCCTTTTTTAAAGATAAATTTTAAAGCTATTGAAATCAGCTAAATGCTGAATAAATTGAACTAAAAAATAACCTTTTATATTTTGGAACAAACAATCATTTCCTTTTTATCCTCAAGATTGGTGACAAAAAACAAATAAATATCACCCCCATCAGCAATTTTCCATTTTTTCCTAAGGGTTTCTACAGATTCAGGAAAATTCCTGGTCGAAATATTTGCCTTTTTAAACGATAGCGCAGCACGCATTTCAGATTTGGAATAAGGAATTAGGTTTTTAATCAAAAAAACTCTTCCCGGAAAATCTATTAAATCATTGCTGGTGTAAAGATGAGTGTTTTTGTGAAGTTTATTTACATTAAATTTTTCGGATACTAAATGGAACGCACCACTCTTTAAAATTGCAGCGTTTGGCTCGTATAGATATTTCTGGGGTAAACTGAAATTTGCCGTTGCTGGTTCGTTCCAATTAAAATCAAAAGTTTCATTGCCAGATTTAGTGAAATTGATTGTTATTATTTTCGGTTTCCCAAAAGTATCTTTTTTTAAGAGCCAAAGAAGTTCCTTCACTTCATTATCAATTGCAAGAATATGAATTTCTGAAACATTTTGTAATTCCCCCACTCCAACTGAAATATCGAGCATCGGAGAAGTTTTCAATAAAAATTGTTGACAGTGATTTAATATTTCAGAAATATTCTCAGGAATGTTTGGCTGGCAATCACTTAGAAAAAAAACTTTGCCTTTGCTGTCGTGGCGCCTGGAAGGATCTGCATAAATCACACTATATTTTTTGTTTAAAACAGTTTTCAGTCCATCTTCGGAAAAGCAGTTTATGTTACTTTTTTCTAAAACTTTAAAGTTATGTTTTGCAATTTGTGAAAGCGCTGGATTTATTTCAAAATGATCTATTTTCGAAAATTTTTCAGAAAAGAAGTAACTGTCAATTCCGAAGCCTCCTGTTATATCTGCCAGGAACTCACCTTTTACCAACGAAGCTTTGTATTCCGCGGTTATCTCTGAAGAAGTCTGCTCAAGATTTATTTTTGGCGGAAACAAAATATTTCGTGTTTCAAACCATGTAGGTAGCTTTTTTTCAATTTTTTTTCGGCTTTCAATTTGCTGCATTAACTCTTGTACCGAAATATTATCAAAAGGACTTCCGGCGAATGCCAGTTTTGAAACATCACCATCAAAATTTTCTATAAAATCTTGTACTTCGGTATTTAAAAGGGCAGTGTTGAACAATTATTAAAGATTACGGGTAAGGCGTTTCACAACTTTGTATTCAGATAGAAATTCTTCGGCAATTACTTTTATTGCAGTGTAAGTAGGAACGGCTAGAATCATTCCCGGAATGCCAAAAACGAAACCTCCAATTAAGATTACAATAAAAATTTCAAGCGGATGGGAGCGAACACTACGACCGAAAATAACTGGTTGTGATATAAAATTATCAAAAACCTGGGCTATGGCATATCCGCCCGAGGCAATTAGCAACAATGGCAGTAATCCTGAAGAAAAATCTGCTCCAAGATTATTGGAAACTATTACAAGGAGCATTAACCCCCAACCCATTATTGGCCCTAAATAGGGAACAATATTTAGAAAGGCGCAAATAAGAGCAACAGCTACCGCGTCCTTAATATCCAAATAGAGCAGGAGTACAGAATAAAATAAGGCGAGTATGGAAATTTGCAAAAGCAAACCTATAAAATAACGGGAAAGCAATTCTTTAATTTTTATTAATATTCGCTTGAATTTTTCTTCATCTCCAGTTTTTGCTAAGGAAAATACAGTACGTGCTATTAAATATTCATCTTTCAACAGAAAAAAAGAAATAAACAATACCGAGAATGTGCCAATAATTGTACTCGCAATATTTCCGAAGAAAATATCAATAAAACTCGGAATGATTTCTATATCTAAGTTTTTAACATAAGTGGTGCGTTTAACAGCCTCTACGATCTGAAAATGGTCCACCCCAAGATAATCGCTGGCCTGAATGTTAAGTTCGTTTAAATCACGCTTTACCTGTTCAAAATCAATTTGAGAGATATGCTTTCCTTGCTCAATTATAATAGGTATAAAAATACTTAACAATAAACTGAAAGTTGCGATAAATAAAAGAAGCGTAATTACAGAAGCGAAATTATTTCCGAATTTAAATCTTTTTTTTAAAAACAATACTATGGGCCTTCCCATCAACGAAAGCACCATAGCCAAGCCAATGTATAATATAAGTGCTTGAATTTCATACAAAAACCAAAGCAAGATCAAGATACCCACCATTACAGCGAGTGCTCTCAATATACCTAGGGTTATTGCTTTTGCAGTGGTTTTCACCCAGTAAATATACTATATTCCACTATAGAAAAAATCAAAGTTTTGTTAAGGCTGCTAGTTGCTAATTGCTGGGGGAAAAATGAAGATGAGTGCGGTTATGAAATCAATTTTCAAAAACATATTTAATAATATTGGCACCCATTTGCAAAGCTTTCAGCCTTACTTCCTGTGGGTCGTTGTGAACCTCAGGGTTTTCCCAACCGTCGCCGAGATCGGTTTCAAAAGTGTAGAGTAATACCAACCTATCTTTCAAAAAAATTCCAAACGCCTGTGGCCTGCCACCATCGTGCTCGTGGATTTTTGGTATTCCTTGTGGGAATTTATAAACGTAACTAAAAATAGGGTAGTTCGCGGGAAGCTCTTTCAGTTCTTTATTCGGAAATATTTTTACAATTTCTTTACGTATGTATTGATCAATTCCATAGTTATCATCGATGTGAAGAAAACCGCCACTCATTAAATAATTTCGAAGATTTTCTGCTTCTTCGACAGAAAAGAAGACATTTCCGTGACCCGTCATATGAATAAATGGATAATCAAAAATATCCACGCTGCCCGGCGTAACGGTTGGAGTTTTTTCATTTATAGCAGTATCAATCCTTTGGTTGCAGAATTTTGCTAAATTGGGTAACGAGGTTGGGTTTGCATACCAATCGCCTCCGCCGCCATACTGCAACAATGCGATTTCCTGTGCCGAAATGCTTCCTGTGAAAACAAAAAAGAAAATAGAAAAAAGTGTTGTTCGCATAAGCTTCAAAAGTAATGATTTAAACCTGAAAGATATTAAAGACCTGTGAGGTTTTTTCACGATTCATTCATAAAAGCAACACTATGGCAAGCCACAACAGCTGCGGTTTCTGTGCGCAAGCGGCTTTTACCCAAAGTGACAGGAATGAATCCAGATTTTTTAGCAATTTCAATTTCTTCGGAAGAAAAATCGCCTTCGGGACCAATAAGAATTATCACTTTTTTCTTAGGAACAAGTACCGATTTTAAGGATTTTTTATCTGTTTCTTCACAATGTGCAATACATTTTAAATCTACGGAAGTCTTTTTGGAATTAAGAAAATCTTTAAATGAAATTGCTTCGTTCAAAATTGGTAAATATGCCTTCAACGACTGCTTCATCGCACTTTGCAGGATTTTTTCGTAGCGTTCGGGTTTTATTGTTTTTCGTTCACTGTGGTCGCAGATTATTGGAGTGATTTCTGAAATTCCAATCTCCGTAGCTTTTTCCAAAAACCATTCATAGCGATCGTTCAATTTTGTGGGCGCAACTGCCAAGTGAAGTTGATAGGGCAGTGGGGGCTGTTGTTCTGCGGAAATTATCTTCACCACACAATTCTTTGGGTTTGCGTTTATAATTTCTGCAGAAAAAAAGAAGCCTTTGCCATTTGTGATTTTAAAAGAATCGCCTTCCTTCATTCGCAATACTTTCACAATATGACGGCTTTCCTCTTTATCTAAAGTTACTTCTTTAGTATCATCCGAAATATTTGGGTTGTAAAAGAGTTGCATTTATTTCAATTTTGTTTTTGCGTGCGCAACGCCCATTTCTGCCCATTGCTGAAGTTTTTCTTCCGTATTGAAACCTTCGGTAGTTACAAAAATAAATTCCTTCATCGGCTTGCCCGTAAAATCCATTGGTTTTACGAAAGGGCTTTGTGTTACTTCTGCCATTCTTTCCGCAGGAATCCTCACCATAAGCCGTTCCTTAGTTTCCCCAACACACATTTTTCCTTTGAAAAGAAAACAGGTGCCACCGAACATTCTTTTTTCTTCGATATTCTTTTTCCAAGGATTAAGTGCGATTCTAATTCGTTTTAATATTTCTTCGGAATTGGGATTCATATTTTCAAAACTTCATTCGTGCCGAAGCTACAACATTATTTTCTGCAAAATTTTTGGTTTTGTATTTCAACTCGCCAACGATAGCAATCATAGCCGCGTTATCTGTACAAAACTCAAATTTGGGGATGTGGGTTTTCCAACCGTATTTTTTTTCTGCTTCCTTTAAAGCCTTGCGAATACCGCTATTTGCAGAAACTCCGCCACCAATTGCAATTTCTTTTATACCTGTCTTTTTTACTGCATTTTTCAGTTTATCCATTAAATAATCAACGATGGTAAACTGAAGGCTTGCACAAATATCTTCCATGTTTTCCGAAATAAAACCTGGGTTTTGTGCTACTTCTTTTTCCACAAAATAAAGCACTGAAGTTTTCAAGCCGCTAAAACTAAAATCCATTGGGTTCACTTTTGGTTTAGGAAACTTAAAGGCTTTTGGATTCCCTTTTTGAGCATATTTATCAATCAAGGGTCCACCAGGATAAGGCAATCCAAGTATTTTTGCACTTTTATCAAAAGCTTCTCCAACAGCATCATCTATGGTTTGGCCTATTATTTCCATTTCAAAATAATCGGTTACTTTTACAATCTGTGTATGCCCACCGCTAATCGTCATCGCCAAAAAAGGAAAATTGGGTGCAGTCTGCCCTTCAGTCTTAATAAAATGTGCTAAAATATGAGCCTGCATGTGGTTCACCTCTATTAGCGGAATGCCTAGGCCTATAGCCAAAGATTTTGAAAATGAGGTACCTACGAGCAACGAACCCATTAAGCCAGGTCCACGTGTAAAAGCAATGGCAGATAACTGATTTTTATCGATATTTGCTTTATGTAAAGCTTGGTGCACCACGGGCACAATATTTTTTTGGTGCGCACGCGAAGCAAGCTCAGGAACCACACCGCCATATTGTTCGTGAATTGCCTGAGTGGCAACAACATTGCTGAGTATTTCGCCGTTGTTGATTACGGCTGCAGCAGTGTCATCGCAGGAAGATTCAATGCCGAGGATGTAGCAGTCATTTTGTATCAAAGCAAAAGGGTATATTTATTGGTTGTAAAATTAAAACTTTAAAAGCGTATCAAAAAACTTCGTAAAATAATAGTTCGCACCTTCGTAATCATTGTATTGCTGCTTGTGCTTATAGTGATTATTTTTTCGATTCCCTCAGTGCAGACTTGGGTAGCAAAAAAAGTGACAACCAATCTTAATGAAACTTACGGAACCGATATCAATATAAAACGCCTGGGCCTTAACTGGAAAGGGGAAGTAGACATCCGTGAAGTTTATATTGCCGATCATCATCAAGATACATTAATTTACAGTAAAGAAGTACAGACCAACATAATCAGTTTTCAAAATTTAATAAATGGTGATCTTGGTTTTGGAAATATTGCATTGGATTATGCTAAGCTTTACGTTAAAACCTATGAAGACGAAGAAACCGACAATCTTTCAATTTTCGCAAAGAAGTTTGATACGGGAAAACCCAAAACATCACCGTTTTCACTTTTCAGTAATAACGTGAGCCTAACCAATAGTAAAGTTAAGATTGTAGATGAAAATCTTGAAAATCCTGATGTTTTCATTCTGAACAATGTAAATGTAGTTGCCAATAATTTTAAAATTGAAGACACAGATGTAAAAGCAAACATAAAATCACTGTCTTTAACTGCTGCACGAGGAATCACAATTAAGGATATGCAAGCAGATTTTGCTTACACAGAAACAAATATTACGCTGAAAGATTTAAACCTTAAAACAGTAGAATCTAAAATTGTAGGCGATATTGACTTGGATTATTCCAAAAGCGGAATGGCAAATTTTGTGAATGACGTTGTGATTACAGCAAATTTGAAAGATTCAAAAGTAGCTACAAATGATTTGAATGCTTTTTATAATGAATTTGGCCCAGATCAGCTGATTTTATTGGATACTGAGCTTAAGGGAACTTTAAATGATTTCACGGCGAATAATCTCACTTTTAAAACCGGGGATACCAATATTCAAGGCGATTACACTTTTAAAAATATCCTGGACTCAGAAAAAGAGTACACAATTATCGCTTCCAATCATAATATTTCAACCAATTATTTTGATCTAAGACGTTTTATGCCACGTGTTTTGGGTGATGTGGTTCCAGTTGAGTTGAAAGAATTGGGAAGTTTTAATTTTAGTGGAAATACTTCAATAATTGGTAATGAGCTCAAAACAAAAAGTAATTTATTAAGTGGAATAGGACAGGCCAATGTAGATTTAGAAATGGGTAATATTAACAATTTTGAAGAGGCTTATTATAAAGGAAACGTGGTCCTGAAAGATTTTAATCTTGGTAAGATTGCAAATACCACTTCACTCGGGAAAATGACCGCCAACCTTGATTTTGATGGCAGTGGATTTGATAAAAATACTGTAAATACAGAGGTTTCGGGTGCCGTTTCTTCTTTTGTTTTTGAAGGATATAATTATAAAAACATAGTTGTTTCGGGTAATTTGAAAAACCCACTTTTTGATGGGGAACTTTCTATAGATGATCCCAATTTGAAACTTGACTTCAAGGGTTTAATAGATGCTTCGGCCAAAACAAACCATTTGGATTTTGAGGTAGATGTAGAATATGCCGAATTGAATCAACTAAATATAATTGAGCGTGATAGTATTTCGGTTTTCACTGGAAAAATAGTTGTAGACATGGATGGAAAAACGATTGATGATGTGGTAGGTACAATCAATTTCAGCCAAACCTTTTATCAAAACGAAAGAGACAACTTTTATTTCGATGATTTTACAATCGTTTCTTCTTTTGATGGCCCTATACGAACTATCGAAATTAACTCGCCGGACATTCTTAATGGTCAAATTTCAGGTGAGTTTTTAATTGAAGACATTCCCAATCTTTTTCAGAATGGAATAGCAAGTATTTACGCCAACTATATTCCACAGGAGGTTACCACAAATCAATATTTAGATTATGAATTTGTAGTCTATAATAAGATTGTTGACGTTTTCGTGCCACAACTAAAACTTGGTGATAATACGCGCTTGAAAGGATCTGTTTCTTCAGATGAGTCTAAGTTTAAACTTAATTTTCGTTCTCCAGAGGTTATTATTCTTGATAATTATATTAGTAAACTAAATATTCAGGTAGACAATGATAACCCACTGTATAACACTTATATATCTGCAGATTCGGTTTACACCGGTTTTTATAATTTGAAAGATGTAAATGTCATCAATAAAACCTTAAATGATACCATGTATGTGCGTTCTGAGTTTAAAGGTGGTGAAAAGAAAGAAGACCTTTTCAATCTTTCGCTGTATCACACTATTAATCCTGCGGGGAAATCAGTTATCGGGGTAAAAAAATCTGACATTACCTATAAGGATAAAGTTTGGTATATAAACGAAAACAATAACCGATTGAACAAAGTTGTTTTTGATGATAATTTTAAGGATATCCGCATAGATTCCTTGGTGCTAAGCCATAATGAGCAATTAATTCAAATGGCAGGAGTTATGCGAGATTCTACTTATAAAGATTTAAAAGTTCGCTTTAAAGATGTGAATATTGGTGATATAACGCCTGAAATTGATAGTCTCCGGCTTCAGGGAAATATGAACGGTAAGTTTAATTTTATTCAAAAAAATGGTGCGTATTACCCCAATAGCTCTGTTACAATAGACAATGTGGAAATCAATGAAATTCCCTTCGGAGATTTGGTTTTGAAAATTGACGGTAACGAAGACCTTACAAAATATCGTATCAATACTTCCTTAACAAACAACAATGTAAAATCAATAAATGCTGTGGGTGAAATAGATGTTTCGGCACAAAACCCACAAATACAGCTCAATGTTGATTTAAATCAGTTTAATATGCAGGCGTTCAGTCCGTTTGGGGCCGATGTGATTACCGATATCAGGGGGTTAATAACAGGAAATGCAAAGGTTTCGGGCAATTACAAATCGCCAGATATTTTGGGGCGTTTTACCTTGGAGAACAGCGGTTTGAAAATAAATGAATTGAATACTGATTTCAATATTGAAACTGGAGCTCAAATTATTGTGACCAAAAATAAATTTGAAATTGATGGAACCCAAATAGAGGATACAAAATATAATACTTTAGGTGTGCTATATGGAAATGCAACCCACACCAATTTTAGCAATTGGGAACTGGATTTACATATTAAAGCTCCTGAAAGATTATTGGTTCTAGACACACCGCCAGAGGAAGATGCTTTGTATTACGGAACAGCATTTATTAGTGGAAAGGCAGACATTAAAGGGCCTATTGACGAGTTGGTTATAGATGTTGAAGCAACTACTGAAAAAGGCACTACTTTTAAAATTCCAATTAGTGATACGGAAACTATCAGTGATGACTCTTTTGTGCATTTCCTTTCGCCAAAAGAAAAGGAAGCACGTGTTAATGGTGAAACTTTAGTTACTTCAGAATCAAAAGGATTATCGCTTAATTTTGATTTGGATATTAACAAAAATGCTGAAGTGGAAGTTGTTGTGGACCAGCAAAACAATTCTACCTTGAAAGGACGCGGTGCGGGGATTCTTCTTATTGAAATAAACACCAACGGAAAATTCCAGATGTATGGCGATTTTCAAGTTTATGAAGGAGTATTTGATTTCCGTTATGGTGGCATAATTCAAAGAAAGATAGGAGTTGTGCCAGGCGGAAACATAACTTGGGACGGCGCCCCAGAAAAAGCAAACTTAGACTTGAGCGCTATCTATAAAACACAAGCCAATCCATCTATTTTGTTAGATAACCCTTCCATAAACAGAAAAATTCCTGTTAACGTTCTTGTAGGTTTAAATGGTGAACTAGCCCAGCCAGCTTTAAAGTTTGACATTGAGTTTCCCAATGTAAGCTCAACACTAAAAAGTGAGCTGGAATACAAACTTAAAACTGAAGAGCAAAAACAAAACCAGTCCATTTTTTTATTGGCAACTGGTAATTTTGTGAACGATAATTATGGTGGCACCAATGCATTCGCGGGAACTTTGGCAGATCGAGTATCAAATTTAGTGAATGATCTTTTTGCAGATCAGGATGGAAAGTTTGTACTTGGTGTTGGATATACTGTTGGTGATAATACTCCCGACCAGGAAACAGCTGATTATGTTGGATCTTACAATTTCCACAAAAATCACGGAACGAATTCTTATAAACGGAAAAGTGGGAGTACCCGTGGGTGGTGCCAATGAAACTTCTGTTGCAGGTGATATTGAGGTGCAATGGCTAATAAATGATGATGGAAGCTTGCGGATGAAGTTCTTTAACCGACAGGCAGAATTACAATTTATAGGTGAGGACCAGATATTTGAGCAAGGTGTTGGAATTTCATATTCAGTGGATTTCAATACTTTTAAAGAACTGATGCAAAAACTATTCAATAAGAAGATTGAAATAGAATCTGAACTGCCCATAACACCAGATGATAATAGTTATCCTGTGGATTTTAATCCTAAGGCGATAAAGACTGAGGAAGAAGGAGGGGAGTAACTTTTAAAAGATTAAAAAGTTAATTTTTAACAATAGTTCTAAAAGTCAAATTAATTCTGGCTTCATTTACCTTCTTAGTTGGGGGCAATTTATGCAGCCAATGCGTTTGTGTAGTTCCTTTCATAATCAAAACACTTCCGTGTTCCAAATTTACTGAGACCGTTTCCTTGGTTTGTTTGTGTTTAAAAGCAAATTTGCGTTCCGCTCCCAGGCTTACAGAGGCTATGGCGCCATTCTTTTTTAGATCTTTTTCGGCATCGCTATGCCATGCCATTCCTTCTTCACCAGAATGGTAAAGGTTTAACAAACAACTATTAAATGTTTCGCCTGTTTTATTTTCTATCTGTTTTTTAATGAGCAATAATTCTGGTGTCCACAAATGGGCTTTTTTAGTGATTTTGGAATAGGTGTATTTAAACTCTTGTTCGCCATACCAAGCCACCTTGCGTTTGGTAACAATCTTTTTTCCAAAGATCATTATTTCGTCATTTTTCCAATCGATTTTATCAAGAAGAATTTCATAATAACGGCTGGCTTCTTCTTCAGAAAAAACTTTTCCGAAGTAATTCACCGTACCGTCCTTTGGAAGTAGATTTCTTTCCGTGTCCATTTTAAAGTTGAACAAATCTATTTGCGACATGATGTTTTTCTCTGTGTTTCTTCAAAAATATTAGAAGCCAATGTTAAAATCCAAACGTATGCGGTTTCCGTTTTCCTTGGCAATTCCATAGGGCACAATTTGCTCAACGGTAAAGAAACGTAGTCTTAAATCCATATTTTCAGCCAAGGCATAACCTGCCATAATTTCCAAACCCTTAAAGTTTGTAAGCCTTCCATCTGGAGAGCCTGCACTCGAGTAATCCCAGCGTACCCAATCGTTTTGTGCCAAATAATCTACTGCTGCAAAACGCTCCAAATAACTATAAGTTAATTGAACTTTCCAGTCACCCTTTT
The DNA here is from genome assembly GCA_963789545.1 of uncultured Flavobacteriaceae bacterium. GTDB lineage: Bacteria > Bacteroidota > Bacteroidia > Flavobacteriales > Flavobacteriaceae > Aequorivita. Next base: position 310,308 of record CAWBKZ010000006.1, read on the forward strand.
TATCTAATTTCCCAATACCGGCATTGGCAACATAACCCGTTTTTTGACTTTGTAGTTGTTTCGGAATGGAATCATTACCGTTGTAATCTTGCATATTTTGATAGTAGTCAAAACCAACAGTTACTTTTGGATTTTTAAGAATCTCCACTTTTGTTCCAATATGAGCGATGGAATAATCAATATTAAAAGTATCGCCGCCATCTGGAATATTCGGCATATTTTTAAAATAATAAAAACCAGGGAAAAACTTCAACCTGTTTTGCCAGTGGGAAGAAACGAGTTGAATTCCTTCAAAATAACTGTCATTACCCAAAGAAGTACCGCTAGTAGCGAAAATGAAATGCCCCGTATTTACTTTTAGGGATTGTACAATATCGTTTTCAAAATTGAATTTTCCTGAAAGGGAAACTCCTTCAGGAGAAACATTGTCGCTCCAAAAAAGTTCATTCTGTTTTTCAAAAGGGAATGAATTTTTTCCAATCCAAGCGCTTAGCCAATCGTATTTAAAACTGGCATATATTTTATCTAAGGCAATTGGAGCGCTGCTAAACTGGTCACCCAAAGTAAGCTGGGAATCCTGTTGCTTGTTTTCTTGCCCGGTTCGTATTCTCATTCCGAAAGACACCCAGTTTTTGAAGTCATATGTTGTACCCAGTCTTCCACGATACCGCAAACGAGTTCGGTCGTCACGATAGGTTCCGTCTGGTTTTTGGGAATCCCAGTCTTGCTCCACCCGGAATCTAAAATCAGCTGAAAATTTAAGTTTTTTTTGAATGCTATCGTTTTGGGCAATTAAATAGAAAGGAAATAATAGAAAAAATAGGAGGTAGGTAGTTTTTTTCAAAATCGTAGAAATTTGCTGGTTAGTAACCTTTTATTTTTTATAAAAAATCAATTATTGCGAAACCATTAAATTAATGAATTAGTTTTAACTATTTCTACCATCGCTATATTTTATTTTGACCCTACAGAATATAAAGCGAATAAAAATGTATCTTAGTGATTCATTATGAAATGATTACTTGATAAATAATTAATAAACAACCTGTTATGAGTATTGTACTTCTTCTTATTGGCGTTTTAGTGGTAATTGCCTTTTTACTTGTCATTGTATTTAACCGTTTTGCAAAAAACAGAAACATTGTTAACGATGCTTGGAGCAATATAGACGTGGCACTAAAACGCCGATACGACTTGATACCAAACCTTGTGGAAACAGTAAAAGGTTATGCTGCCCACGAAAAGACAACTTTGGAAAGCGTAATAAACGCCAGAAACACAGCAATGGCTGTACCTTCTGATGACATAAACGCAAAAATTAAGGCTGAAAACCAATTGCAGCAGACCCTGCGGAGCATTTTTGCTTTAGGGGAAGCCTATCCAGATTTAAAAGCGAACGCTAGCTTTTTGGATCTGCAACAAAAATTGAATGAAATTGAAGAAAACTTAGAGCGTAGCCGCCGTTATTACAACGGTACAGTACGTGAAAATAATACGTATGGCGAAACTTTGCCAGGAGTGCTTTTTGCAGGAATGCTAAAATATAAACACTTTGACTTTTTTGAAGCAGAAGCGGCTAGCCGCGAAAACGTAAAAGTAAGTTTTGACTAAGCTATTGGGTTACTGAGTTATTAAGTTATTGCATGGATAGTAAATTGTTCAACTTAATAACAAATAACGCAAGCACTAAAATTGTTGGATTATTTTGATATGACTAAAAAATCTTTAATAAGATCTATTTTCAATCTTCGGTACCATGCAAAACTGATCCTATTTCTTTTTGGAACACTGTTTTTTCTTAATGTTTCAGCCCAGGATTTTACTGTAAACAAAGCTCAAATTGATATTTATATCAATAGCGAAGGCTATTTTGATGTCGTGGAAGATTATGACCTCACTTTCAGTGCGTACAAGCACGGAATTTATAGAAATATCCGAACCGAATATGACTTACTTACTGCTGATAGCACGCAGGAAAAGCGCAAAATAAAAATTAGAAAAGTTGATGTGCCGGACCACAAGTTTGAAGCTGACCTTGATTTTATTCAAAAGTTATCCAGTAACCTTCAAATTAAAATTGGCGATAAAAATGTAACGGTTATTGGGCCTCAGCATTATCAAATAAAATACAGGGTTTACAATGCTTTTCTTTTTGAAAAAGAACAAATACGGTTTTATTGGAATGTAAAACCTGATGGTTGGAATACAACATTTACACAGCTTGGTTTTTCCATTCACCTGCCAACAAATGTAGATGCAGATTTGGATGACATTTATATATATTCTGGTTTTATAGGTGATACCGCTATTAGTAAGGATTTTGAAGTAAACTACAGTGAGGGGATTTTTACAGCACAAAGTCACGAAAACTTTCTGTCCGGTCCCGGGCAGAGTGTAACGGTGTTATTAAATCTTCCCGTGGGTTCGGTGAAAGAACTAAAACCTTGGTGGCCTTTTTGGGCCGATTATGGTTGGACGCTTATTCTAGGCGCTATGCTGCTCATCTTTTATTTAATATGGAACAAATACGGCAAAGATGATAGGGTAGTTGCAACAACTAGTTATTTTCCACCAAGTGGTGTGGATCCTGCAATGGCAGGGTTTTTATTAGACGATAGTGCAGATACTCCAGACCTTATATCGTTAATACCTTATTGGGGTTCACGCGGCATTATAAAAATGGAACAGATTCCAAAAAAGGGTTGGTTTGGGAAAGACGATACTAAGCTTACCCGATTACGCCCGTTGCCAGTTGATGCCCCAAAATATGAAGAAACTATCTATAGGGGGCTCTTTGGGATTGGTTCTGGAACTAGCGAAAAAGAAATCTTGGTTAGTAGTTTAAAAAATACTTTTTACACTACCATGAGCTCCGCAAAAATGATTTTGAAGGACAAGGCACAGATATATTATGATGCACAAGCCAAGAAAATGCAAACCAGAACTATTGTAGGTATCTTGCTTCTGGGGGTGTTTCTATTTTTTGTTTTTTTATTCTTTTGGGGACTTTGGGCAGCTTTGGCGGTAGTTCCTACTGGAGTTTTTCTTTTGTTTATGACGGTTTATATGGTAAAGAAGAATAAAAAAGGCAACGATGTTTTCTCAGATTTAAAAGGTTTTAAAAACTTCATAAAGATTGCAGAGGAAAACAAGCTAAAAATGCTTTTAAAAGACAGTCCTACCTATTTTGAAACTACGATGGGTTACGCCCTCGCTTTTGGACTTTTTGACAAATGGGCCAAGAAGTTTGAAGCACTTAATATACAACCACCAAGTTGGTATACCTCATCTACGGGTGCCTTCACGATGCATAATTTCTCGAATTCTTTTTCAGATTCCATTTCATCTGCGCAGTCCACGATGGTCAGTTCGCCTTCCAGCAGTGGCTCTTCGGGTGGTGGGGGGTCTTCGGGAGGAGGCTTTGGCGGTGGGGGTGGCGGAAGCTGGTGATGGATTTATAGAAAATAAAACGGCTGAGGAGGATTGAATTAAAAATTCTTATTTTTCTTCCTTTGTTTGAAATGAATCCTTTTCCGATTTTAAATTATCATTAATCTTTGCTTTACTCTTCACCTCTACAGTGGGTTTTACTCGTCCTTGCGCTTGTTGCACTCTATGCCAAGCTTCATGAGGTAGATGTTTTTCTTGTCCTGAGGCTACATGCATATCAGTTTCTTGTGCGTAGGCGTGAGCTTGGAGTTGCGCTGGATTATCCAAATTATGATGTACCTTAACATCGTCCATGGAAAATCCAGAAAGATTCTTAATCCCAGATTTTAAATCGTCTGGTAAGCTAGTTTTGTTTTTTTTCGTTTTGTCAGCTTGAATATTTTTCTTTTGTGTTTCCATCTTATTGGTTATAAAGTGTTTGTATAAGATTTGCTTTGCCAGTACTCTATGCTAGTGTGTTGGTGGTTTAAGCAAGTATTTAGTAATTTAATTTTTTAGTTTTCTTTTATAAAGTGATGAGATATATTGAAAGGTTCCATACACAGTATAAGTTTGCACCTTTTCGCCGTTGTCTTCATATTTGTATTCCATAACACCTTCAAACTTACCTTTAATAAGCGATAAGCGCATCTTCATCCTTTTATCTTCCACCACTTCTTCTATGTTAAAAGACACCGACCGGGCTTTTAGGTTTTTATCATCATTAAAGATTCCAAAAGCAAATTTGTCTCGGTTTATTTCTGTTAATTCTATTAATCCAGTTTGTGCGGGTATTCTTAAAAAAGCCCCGCCTTCATTTTCTATGTCCATAAAATCTATTTCAGTAATTTTATGTTGCCCATTTGCAGCATCTGGATAAACAATATTCGTTACATTATTTTTGTTGGCTTCGGTATCAACTTCAACTTTAAAAACGCCATTAATTTCTGGGCCAGTAAGGCTATAGCTTATGAAGGATATTAAGGTGTCTTTTGTTTGTCCATTAGCATTTTTTATAGGAATAATGAGAAGCAGTAATACTAGGAGGCGGAATGGTTTGCATGTAATTTTCATAATTTTCATAAGTAGGCTAAAACCAAGTACTAAATTATAGTCCTTGTTATGTTTGGTGTTTTCTTATTGATTTTTTACAGTTTAGTTAATTGTTTTCCAAACTCTTTTACTCTGTCCCAATCTGTATATTCTATTTCTGTATCAGACTTAGTTGGCCCTTTGGTCATCCACATAATAAATTGAATCATAATTCTATCAAAAAAGAGTATTTTTTATAGTCCAGTTTTCCTGCAAATACTTCAACTATAGTAGGGGTCCAGTCAATGGTTTTAAAAAATTTTATCACATAGGGGTTTGTCTCCGGGGTCCTTTTTTCAGGTTTTCTGGCAACTAGATTTACAGAAAAGAAAGCCGTTCTTTTAGTATCAAGTTGTTTTTTATGAGTGTTTATAAATTCAATTATTTTCTCATTATGCACCCCATATCGTATACTAGAGCCTATAATAACCCTATCATACTTAGTTACATCTTCATGAAAATCTTGAATTGAGAAAAGCGCTGCCTCTTGGCCGTTTTGCAGCAATTCTTGTTTAAGTTTAGTGCAAATTTTTAGAGTTTGCCCATCTACTGATGAATATATGATTACAGTTTTAACTTCCATTTCTTTATTAAATTTAAATTTTAAAATTCTGTATATAGCTTATATAAGGTGTTGCCAGTAGTTTTTATTCCACGTTGTAATTTCCATTCGCCCACTTTATTGTCGGTTTAATCCATTCATTTAATGGTTTAAATAAAAATCCGTGTCCCATTCCTGTATTCAGTTCGATTTCTTTAAAGTGTTTTATTTCGCAATTCGAAATTTTCTTTCGTTCCAATGAAGAAACTCCAAATGGGTCAGACTTTTCGTAAATCGTTAAAATATTTCCGCAAAAATTGATTTCAGGTATATTTTGAATATCGCTATTCCTAAAACTTGCAATAAATACAAAATTCAAATCTTGATTATTTGCTAAAGTCGAAACGTATTGAGCAATATATCCGCCTTTTGAAGTTCCAACCACAGTTATTTTTCTCGGTTCTGTTCCGTTCTTTATTAAACTGTCAATTTGGGTTACGATTCCGATTGCGTAATCTCTTGCGTTAACATTTCCATTCCGTTTTTCGGATATTACTTTAAGTCCTCCTTTTTTAAATTCAGCAATAATTTCGTTGTATTCAGTCCGCCCAAATTCGGGATGCAACTCATTCAGTTCGTGTTCTTCTAAAAATCGATTGTGAAGGAAGAAAACAAATCGGTCATCATTTTTGTTTCCGCACGCAAATAAAGTTGAGTAAAAAAGAATTCCAATTAATAGACTTATTTTCATTGATTTACGATTTTTCTCAAATTGTGGGCAACGGTCTCGTATAAGAATAGTTGCGGGTTTGCATGCGAGGATTTTCGAAGGAAAATCAGAAATAGCAAACACGCAATACCTTTGTTTAAGCACTAATGTCGCAATTGTTTTTATACAATGTTGGCGTTAGTTTTTTAATACCCATCTTTGGCGTGTGGCTTTTTAAATGGGGAGTTAAAAAATCGTTCAGCCATTAGATTAAAAATTTCAGGTTCAAGACGGTAAGCTCTATGACCAGCAGAAGGAAATATAAAAAGGTTGGCTTTTGGAATATTCTTATACATTTCAATAATATGTTCAAAAGGCATATAATCTGAATCACCAAAAATGAGAAGTACAGGAGCCTTAATTTTCTTCAATTCTTCAATTTCAATATTTGGATATTTTAGCATTTTTGTAATTAATGCTTTTTGTCTAATTAACTCGTGCGAATCATCTCCTTCTTTAATTTTATCTTCTACTTTTTGAAGGTCAGATTTCATATCATCTATTGCCCATTGATGTAAATGCAGTTGAATCAGGTCTTAAATTTGGAGCAGCTGCTATTAGTTTATTTACTTTAGATGGATAATCAATAGCCATTAACAAACCAATAATTCCACCATCACTCTGACCAATAATGTTAACGGAGTCCAGATTTAGATAGTTAAGTAGTTTATAATAGTCGTTAGTCATTAACTTATAAGTCAGTTCTTCAGAACCGTTTTCTGACTTTCCTTGGTATCTACTATCAGGTATAACAACAAAATAATCATCTTTAAAATATTCTATCTGACATCTTCCAGATTTAACCGAACCACCATTTCCATGTATTAATAATAAGGGTTGTTTAGTAGAATCTCCATAGGTTTCATAATACATTTTAATGCCATTTATTTGAGCATAATTTCCTCTTTCTTTATTGTTTCCATAATCAATGGTAGTAACACAATTATGTGTCTGACTAAATAGATAAAGATTAGAAGTTAATAATAAGAATAGAGTCAAATATTTTTTCATGGTATTATGAGTTTTAATTAACGCCAACGGTCTCGGCTATGAGTAGTTGCGTGAGTTAAGCACGACTAATTTAGTAAACAAATACTTGCCAGAGAAAATTCGAAGGAATTTTCCAAATAGGCAACGACCACGCTGAAAAATACCATTGTTGGTCAATACTTATTTTACATGATTCATGAGTTTCGAAATTCAGTCCAAGCCTTGCATATCGAGGTAAAATAATTTATTCTTCTGAAATTGTAATTAACTCTTCAATTTTTCGAATTCTGTTCTAATGTCCAGCTTTATATCGTATTAAACTTTTTCAGCATTTTTTAATAATCTAGCAAAATCGTTACTAATATCAAATATGTTTTGAACTTTATTTTTTTGCTAACAGCTGATTTATAATTTCTTTTAGTTTCTGAATTTTATTGATTCTAATTTAGAGTCCGCTTTTCCACATGCAAACTCCCAACATTAGTTTTTAGAAATACCAATTCAATGCTTCAAGCATTTAAAATATCTTTGTTCACAATTTGAGAATAAAATTGAAATTTAATGAAAGTAATCATTAAGCTATGAGTTTCTCAATATTGCAACTTTCTAAAGATCAGTTGCGCATTTCGGACACTTTCCATCAATCCGTAAATTTATTAATTCGTTATTTCGTCAAATATAGCACCTTCCATGAAGTCCATGGTATTATTGTCTTTATTTATGCAAGATTCTGAGGCATAATCTGAGTTTTTAATTTGTCAGAACCATCGTAAAGTTCTCTGATATATTTAGGAAAAATCCTTGACTTACTAACAGAAACTATTATTATCAGTTGATTAGTTGGAAATCAAATTCAAATTCAATATGTTGGCCAAACCGCTAAACTTTCAATAAAATTCTGGATGCTTTACGCAGATTCCTTCTTCTTTTCCAAAAATTGATCACCTCAGAAATGTCCCTTGTAGTGTTTCAGTACAGCTTTTCCAATTTAGAATCTATTGGTTATGAACAAACTATGATTGACCACATTGAGGATGGATTCGCCATAACGATTCCGCCGCCATGAATCGATACATTCATTTTTTCATTATTTAATTGTCTAATTCTTATTGAAAGAATAGTTTCATAAATATAAAATTTATTCAAGATTATAATAATATCAAGACACGATATAATATTTTTTTAATTATATATTCTATTTTTATGCAAATCAAATTCCTGTCCTGCTAAAATCTTTCTTTAATGCATATGAGCAGTAGCGTGTGATTGCCGAAATTTCCCAAACGAAAAAGTACGGTAGAAAATTCCGAGGGAATTTTCGGTGTTGGCAATAATTTAGTTATGGCTTATATTCATTGTTGTAGCACGTTTTTTAATTCAGCTTTTAGACTTCCATTTCACCAAACTTTTCAAGTCGCTTTAATTCCGCATAAAGTTTATTATATTGTCGGTCGAATTGTAAGCGGTAAAATTTTTTTATTAATTCAGTATCTTCAGTTAGAAACATTTCAAGCCATCGAACTTCTCTTTTCTTTGCCAAGTCCGAAAAATCCCTTTTTCATTTTCGGATATATATAACCAATGATATAACCTTGATTATTTTGGTCACCAGCAATTGAAACCCAAAAAACTTTATTCTCTTTTTTGTCCATAACTGCCAGGTTTGGCGAAACCTTATTAGGGTTTTCAGTTGCTTTTTTCAATTGTTCTTTCCAAGGGAATTGTTCAAACTCACGAATAAAACTTTGATAGTCAGTTTGTCCTTTTAAATCATATTGGTCAAATTCATATCCTGCTTTTTGGATATTCCAAGTAAAATTTTTCCAGCCATATTTTATAGTTTCTGTTTTTCTGTACAGTACAAGATTGAATTGTGATTGCTAATATCAGAAAAATTTTATCGATAGGTTTCTCATTTTCTTAAATGCTACAACTAGTGTATATCAACATGCAGTTTATTTCTCATGTCTCTGCTAATATACAAATTTACCCTTTTCCCACCACCGCCATCAAGGTTTACACCTTAGTTGTCAACAGTTTATTCTCCTCCTCCAGCGCAGCAAGGCGCTTCTGCAAGGGCAGCGTGGGGTCTGGGGCGTTAGTGGTAAAGGCTGGCGGCTGGGCGGTGAGGTCTGCAAAAAAGTTATAATGGGTAGCGTGGCATAGTTCCCAAAGGATGGCCATTTGTAAACTAGGACGTTTTAAAAAGCCTTCAATGGTAGAAGGGCTGCGTAAGGTTTTTCTTGCCAAAGCACTTTTAGGCAAACGGTGCTTTTTAATATGTGCTTTTTAAAATTTCTCCAATATGTGGCATGGAAGTGTTATTGTGGTATTTAGGTTTCGTATTCATAACGTAGCTATTTTTTTAGAGTCTTTGATAATTGTTTTATCATTCAGTCTAAAACTATTTAGAGTCTTTAATAAATGTTTTAGAGTAATTGGAAATTTATTTATCATTTACACTAACATTGGTTAGACTGTTTTATAAGTATTTTACCATTCACTCTAACCGCTTTTAGAGTCTTTAATAAATGTTTTTGAGTGTTTGGTAATTGTTTTTCCATTTGGTCTAAAAATTGTTTTTTGGGGAGCCACAAAAAAAACCGCTGGTGGCGGTTTTGGGTTGGGAGTTAACGTTCCTGGCTATAGCCAATGTTAGCGGTTCGTTGTTTTTCTTGTTAAGCAACTGTTCCTTTATTTAATTCTAATTTCCAATTAAGTAACATTTCTGTTTCCCCAATTTTTATAAAACTATTTTTTTCAAGCACTTTGAAAGAGGCGGTATTTGTTTTGTCTGTAAAAGCAATTATTGCTTTAACGATTTGTTGTGTTTTTGTCCATTCAATAATTCCACCTACGATTTCTGTCATAAATCCCTTTCCTTGAAACTGGTCATAAGTTCCGTAACCAATTTCTATTTCTCCGTATGCATTTGGTTCACCAACTATACATAAGTCGCCAATCATTTTGTTTTCTGCTTTTAAAATTGCTGTCCAAAGTGTCGAATACAAATAGTTTTTTGTTTTGTCTGCTACGTTTGGTAAAATTGTTTGTTTTAATGCTTCTTTTAGTTCAGAAGAAATTTTCCTTGAAGTTCCGTTTAAGTTCAGTTCTTCTTCCAAAGAGTTGTCACATTTGGTGTATTTTACTAATTGGTCATATGTTAAGGGTTTTAAAATCAGCCTTTCTGTTTCTACCATTTGCTTAAGTTTTGTTCTTTCCTGTTCTGTTTCATTGTCGACTTTCAATGACCGCTAACACCTTATATAATAACTTTTATTACTGTTATCCCGTAAAGATAATTTTTTTATTGCACTGTGCAATCAACCGATTGTGTCCTGCAAGGCATTGATATAGAGTTGATTATAAATCCTATTGGTCTTGGGCATACTATTCCCAAAAAAAAATTTTACTTCCTAAAGCGAAGCAACCACAGAAATTTCTACATTCACAAATTTGGGTAGGTTTGCAACTTCCACAGTCTCGCGGGCTGGGGCAGTGGCTTCGTTAAAATACGTGGCATACACCGCATTTATGGCTGCAAAGTTGTGCATATCGCTAATAAAGATGGTGGTTTTCAGTACGTTTTCAAACGTCATTCCGGCCTCGGTTAGGATGGCTTTTAAGTTCTCCATAACCAGTTTGGTTTCGGTTTTAATATCATCCAGCACCAAATTGCCCGTTTTTGGGTCTATGGCTATCTGCCCAGAAGTGTAGAGCATAGTGCCGTTAAGTACCGCTTGGTTGTAGGGACCAATGGGAGCAGGGGCGTGGGGAGTGGTTATTATTTTTTTCATGGTCTAGTTAATTTATGAATTTGTATTTTTTTCCTGAACCTTCAACCTTCAACTACAATCGCTTGTCGCTCTCCCTACGCTTATCATACTTAATATCACTAAGTACGGAAGATTTTATACCAATAAAGAAATACCAGGCAGTGTTAATGCTGCCTATGGGTGTCCAGTTAAAGCTCATTTGCCAACTTTCCAAATCGCGCTGAAAACGGAACTGTGTTAACGTTACGCCATTGTTCTTAAAGTCATAACCGGAAGAAACACCAACGGTCCAGCGGGGCGCAAGCTCTAAATTGGTACTCATCATAAACGATTGGCTGGATATTTCATTTTGCCGCTGTGCATTGCCGTAAGTAATGGTATAGGCAAAACGCACATCCCACGGTATAGTAAAGTTATACCACTCTACGTTTGTTTTGTCAACCTCTTCCTCTCTGTCTTTATAAATTTGCCCGTCATAAATATTGGCAGCATCCCCAAAAAGGTCATCGGGCCGCCCACCATTCCTAAAGGTTTCATTGTCTAATTTATCAGTATCCTTGCCTCCTCCTTCAAAATCTTTACTGCTAAAGGAATAGTTGATGCTCACATTGGCATTGGTAAGCCTAAAAAGACTTCCGCCGTTGTTAATGTTGAAAACATCTATTTTGTTATTGTTGTTGTCCAACGCATACGGGTCTAGTGAGCCGCTAAAGTTGAAATCCAACTTTTTCACGATGGGAATGCTTCCATTAAATTGCAAGGGGCTCCACTTTAAGGAATCGCCGGCAAGATTATAGGCGGTTGAAAAATTTAGGTTGTTCAATAGCACCACCTTTTTTGGATCTACGGAAAGAGTATCGCTGTCGCGTATTTTTGCTTCAAAAGTATTGCTAAGGGACATCCCGATACTGCTGGAATATACTCTACTGGGTGGGCCATAGAGGGTGTTTTCAAAACGCGAATACTGCACCGTTTCACCAGCGGCCTCATTGGCTGTTTCGGGTATGATGAATTCGTCATAATACCTATCAAAAGCTGGGTTTATATTATACCCAATGGAAGGGCGTACCACATGGCGTATGGCCTGTATTTTTTTGTCGACCCCAAAATTGAAAAGCCCGTACAGCGTAGTTCCCAAGCTGGTTGTAAAATTATAGGTGCGGTAGCTTTCAAAGCCATTAACCGTGTCCTGAACAATACCGCCCAGCCCGTCATTTACGGTTTCGTCATAGCGTTTGCGTGTACTTTTTAGCACCCATGTTTCCCGATAGTTGGTTCCTGCAGAAGCACTTAAATATTTAAGAATTTTAAAGTTGGTGGTAAGGGGAATATTGTGCTGCGCTCCAATCTGTGCGCTGTTGAACATTTCCGGTTTAAAGAAAAGCGAATCAGACGTCTGGATACGGTTTTCAGCAGAAAGATCATACTGGAAGTTTATATTTTGGATGATGCCTTTTTTAGTTCCATCCTTTTGGGCGAAGGGATATATCCTGGAAACACTGGTACTCAAGTTAGGCAAGGACATGGATATTTGTTCGGTATTTGTGTTCTGCGAATGGGTTGCGGCTACAGAAAGGTTGACCTGTGGGTCGCCCTCAAAACTTTTGGAATAGGAAATGGAGGAACTAAGTGTGTTCACCAAAGCACTGGCATTGTTTGTCTGGTTGATAGATTGGTTGAAATATTTACTACTCCCCAAGTTTACCGAAGCCGAAAAACGCGAGCTTGGATTGCTTTTTGTGTCCTGGGAGTGCGTCCAGCGAATGTTGTATATCGTGCTTTGTTGAAAATTAGGAAACCCACGTTCTTCCTGAATTAGATTTTCATACCGCGCACTAAAATTTCCACGATATTTATATTTCAAGACATAAGCAGATTCGCCGCGAAGGGCATAGCTTCCGTTTGTGTAATAATCGCCCAGCAAACTAAAATCCAAATAATCATTGATGGCGAAGTAATACCCACCATTCTGAAAAAAGAAACCACGGCTGCTGTTTTCACCAAAGGAAGGAATAATAAAACCAGAGGTACGGTCTTCCGTCAACGGGAAGTATGCAAAGGGAAGGCCAATGGGAGTGGGCACATCTGCAATAAACATATTGGTTAATCCTGTTACAATTTTTTTCTTCGGAACAAACTTTGCTTTGCGAGTGTAGAAATAATACTCCGGATCGTCAATATTTTTTGAAGTAGTAAACTTCACATTCCGAAGATAGACTACGGAATCGTTTACTTTTTTGGTCACTTCAGATATAACCCTGAAACCGTTTTGCTCGGTTCGGCTGTTAAAAACAAGTGCTTTTTCAGTATCAAAATTATACCGGATGGAATCTGGCTCAACCCTATTGGTTGCTTGCACAAAAATGGGGCGTTGGCTATAAATTCCTGCGCTGTCTATTCCTTTGGCGTACACTTCATTTTTGTTGTAATCAAGTATTATCAAGCCAGCGTCTATGCGCATATCTCCGTAAATGATATATGCTTTGTTATACATATATACTTTGTTCTCTTTTCTATTGAGCAGCACGTAATCTTCGCCGTAATAATCCACTACGTCAGTCAGAGTTTCTTTGGGAGGCTTTATGGAATCTGTCTTTACGGTATCTTGGGCACTTTCGTTAATTTCATCAACAATAGGCTTTAAGTTTACTGAAATGGTATCTTCTTTGGTGGCGGTGCGTTGAGCCGGTCGATTTGTTTTGGGGATATTGGCTTCATTCTTCGGCGGAATGTCCTGTGCATGTAAAACTGCACTGCAAAGAAGCAGAAATGTTAAGAAGATTGTTAAGTAATGCCTGTTGGTTCGCAATGTGCTGATGCTATTATTTTGTAGTTTTGGCTCAGTATTTGAAACGCTCAAAAATAAACATATTTTCTTGGGTACGTTTTTTTAAATGAAATTTTTAAAATATCAATTTTTATTAATCGTTAACAGGTATATGAAAACGAATTTTTTTTCTTCTTTCGTATTAATAATAAGTCTTTCTCTTTTTTCTTTCCCTGCTTTTGCGGCTGAAAAACCAATAAAACCATTTGTTGTGGTTTTGGATGCCGGACACGGTGGTCACGACCACGGAAATAAGGGGAATGGTTATAAAGAATCTGAAATTTCACTCAATATTGTTTTAAAAGTGGGAGCAGAGCTTGAAAAATTTCCGAATGTAAAAGTAATCTATACCCGCAAAACGGATGTTTTTATTGAACTGCGTGAACGTGCTGCAATTGCCAATAGAGCAGATGCAGATCTTTTTGTATCAGTACATTGTAATGCCCACAGCAGTAATGCCTTCGGCACAGAAACTTTTGTTCTTGGACTGCATAAAAGCCAAGCCAACTTTGAGGTTGCCAAAAAAGAAAACGAAGTAATCTATTTAGAAGATAACTATAAAGAAAAATACGGCGGCTTTGACCCAAATGCGCCCGAATCATTGATAGGAATGGTTTTAATGCAGGAAGAATACTTAGATCAAAGCATCCTTTTGGCAAGTTTGGTACAAAATAATATTGTAAACAACCTAAAACAAAATGACCGCAGCGTAAAACAGGCTGGATTTTGGGTGCTTCACAATACGTATATGCCCAGTGTATTGATTGAAACAGGTTTTCTTACAAACAAAAATGAAGGAGCTTATTTGAATTCCGCAAAAGGACAGACCGATATGTCACGGGAAATAAGTAATGCTATTAAGACTTACATAAACAGTCTTTCCGCAGCAAATGAAATAATTAAAGACCCAGAAGTTAAGGAACTGGAAGTAGAGAAAGTAATTGAAACCACAAAGCAGGATATATATGAAGGCGTAACCTTTAGAGTTCAATTGGCTGCTAGTAAGAAAAAGCAAGATCCAAAACCAAGTAACTTTAAGGGGCTCAAAGATGTAACGCGCGAAAAAGAAGATGGACTCTTTAAATATTACTACGGTGAAACTGCTGACTATAACAAAATTCAAGTAATGAAAACTTTTGTTCAGCAAAAAGGTTTTCCATCTGCATACATAGTTGCATTCAAAAAAGGGAAAAAAGTGAATGTATCAGAAGTGTTAAAATCAAAAGACAATTAGCATGCTTTCTTTATATTTATAACTTAAATTTGTTTAAAATCTAAAATTACACTCTTGAAACTAACCAAAGAAGTTAAAACCGGAATTCTTGCCATTGGCGCCATATTGTTATTGATATTTGGCTATAGTTTTTTAAAAGGCACAAATCTTCTAGACAAAAACCGTGAGTTTTATGTGAAATATGATAATGTGGAAGGTTTGGCCCAAGCAGCTCCTGTTACCATCAATGGTCTCACGGTGGGCAAGGTGCAGAATATTTCCTTTGCAAATTCAAAAGGGGGTCTGGTGGTTAAATTTACAGTTGAAAGTGACTTCGATTTTTCAAAAAATAGCATTGTTAGAATTTATAGCTCAGGTCTTCTCGGTGGAAAAAACTTAGGTATCTTTCCGAAATACGATGTTAATAATATTGCCAAAAGTGGTGATACGCTTCGCGGCGATATAGAGGATGGCATGTTGACGGCGGTTACCAAGGCTCTTGGCCCCTTAGAGAGAAAAGTGAATAACACATTGGCAACCGTTGATACACTTTTATTGAGCATAAATGCTATTGTTGATGAAAGAACTCGAAAAAACCTTAAAGAAGCCATCGAAAACCTTAACAATACGTTGAATTCTTTTTCTGGAGTTTCTGAAAACCTGAATTATATTCTTTCCAATAACACTGGAAAATTGGACAACACGTTTACCAATTTGGACAAAACCGCTAGTAATCTTTCCCAATTGACAGATTCCTTGGCGCAACTAGAAACTGGGAAGTTGGTATCAGATTTGCAAAACGTGGTGGATAAAATGGATAAAATTGTAGCTGGAGTAGATAATGGAGATGGGTCAATTGGAAAACTGTTAAAAGACGACAAACTTTACGAAAATTTAGAAGGTGCTTCAAGACAGCTTGAACAACTTTTACAAGACGTAAAATTGAACCCAAAACGATACGTTCACATTTCTGTATTTGGTAAAAAACAGAAAGAATACGTACCACCTGCCAATCCAGACAAATAAACCATGCAGTACCTTCCTAACATACTTTTCAGCATCGCCCTATTGGCGGGAATAGGTTATTTTACATTTAATATCCGTAAAGTAATTCGCAATATAAAATTGGGTCAAAATGTGGATGCTCCTGACAATACAGGACAAAGATGGGGCAATGTGTTTCGCATTGCACTCGGGCAATCAAAAATGGTTGTTCGTCCCGTTTCAGGCTTGCTACACATTATCGTTTACTTAGGGTTTATAATTATAAACATAGAAGTACTTGAAATTATTATTGATGGTATTTTTGGCACACACCGTATATTTTCTTCTATAGGAAGTCTATACGGATTCTTAATAGGTTCTTTTGAAGTACTTGCGCTTTTGGTATTCGTTTCGGTAACTATATTTTGGTTGCGGAGAAATATCCTAAAACTGCAACGCTTCTGGAAGCCAGAAATGAAAGGTTGGCCAAAAAATGATGGTAATTTTATTCTTTATTTTGAAATGGTTTTAATGACCCTTTTTCTAGTAATGAATGCAACCGACCTTCATTTTCAAGAAATGAATAATGGAAATGTTATTTCAAAATACATTGCTGGATGGTTCAGTGGCACTCCAGAAGCTACGCAACATATAATTGAACGCACGGCTTGGTGGCTTCATATTTTAGGAATACTCATCTTTCTTAATTATTTATACTTTTCAAAACATCTTCATATTTTATTGGCCTTCCCTAATGTTTACTTCGGAAAAGTGGTTCCAAAAGGAAAATTTAAAAACTTAGAATCAGTTACCAAAGAAGTGAAAATGATGATGGATCCAAACGTTGACCCCTTCGCAGCACCTGCTGAAGGAGCCGCAGAAGCCCCTGCAAAGTTTGGCGCTAGTGACGTGATGGATTTAAACAGGATTCAACTATTAAACGCATACACCTGCACAGAATGTGGCCGTTGCACCAGCGAATGTCCTGCAAATATTACTGGCAAGAAACTCTCGCCACGAAAAATTATGATGGACACCAGAGATCGTTTGGAAGAGATAGGGAAGAATATCAATAAAAACGGCGAATTCAAACCAGACGGTAAACAATTGCTCGATGATTATATTACACGTGAAGAACTTTGGGCTTGTACCACTTGTAACGCCTGTGTAGAGGCTTGTCCCGTAAGTATAGACCCCTTGAGCATTATTATGGATATGCGTCAATATTTAGTAATGGAGCAGTCTGCCGCGCCAACAGAGCTTAATGTTGCAATGACAAATATTGAAAACAACGGTGCACCTTGGCCATACAACCAAATGGACCGTTTAAACTGGAAGAATGAAAATTAGGAATTAATTTAATTTATTGAATTACAAATTAAAAAGAATGAAAAAAGTTAAAGTAGAAAAAATGCTGCACGGTAAATTAGAAAAAGGCGAAAAAGTTAGCCCCATTCTTCCTGAAGGAATTAAAAACTACTTGATTGATATTGATGGAACCATTACTGATGATGTTCCCAATGAAGAACCTGAAAGAATGGCAACTTGTAAACCATTTCCCGATGCTTTAAAAACACTGAACAAATGGTATGATGAGGGTCATATAATCTGTTTTTTCACTTCACGAACGGAAGCCCATCGTGAAGTAACTGAAAAATGGCTAAACAAACACGGTTTTAAATATCATAGTATGCTAATGGGAAAACCGCGTGGCGGTAACTATCATTGGGTGGATAACCATTTAGTAAAAGCAACCCGCTACAAAGGAAAATTTACCGATTTAGTGGAGAAAGAAGTAACTATAGAAGTATTTAAAGACTAAATATAAATTCCAAATTTTGGAGTTCGAGAAAAACCAGAAACTTAAAATATGAGCGAACCAATAAAAGTCCCAACAATGGCCGAATATATGGCCCAAGGCAAACAACCCGAAGTACTTTTTTGGGTGGGTTGCGCAGGGAGCTTTGACGACCGTGCAAAAAAAATAACCAAAGCCTTTGTGAAATTACTTCACCAAGCAAACATAGATTTTGCAGTTTTGGGAACCGAGGAAAGTTGTACTGGTGATCCTGCAAAAAGAGCTGGAAATGAATTTCTTTTCCAAATGCAAGCAATGACCAATATAGAAGTGCTAAACGGCTATGAAATAAAGAAAATTGTAACCGCTTGCCCACATTGTTTTAACACCATAAAAAACGAATATCCAGGGCTTGGTGGCACTTATGAAATAATGCACCACACACAATTTCTAAAATCTCTTTTGGAAGAAGGAAGATTAAAAGTTGAAGGCGGAAAATTTAAAGGAAAAAAAATCACATTCCACGATCCTTGCTATTTAGGTAGAGCAAATGGAGAATACGAAGCTCCCGGAGATCTACTTGAAAAACTGGAAGTGGAATTGGTAGAGATGAAGCGTAATAAAAGACACGGTATGTGCTGTGGAGCTGGTGGGGCACAGATGTTTAAAGAACCTGAACCTGGAGATAAAGACATTAACGTAGAAAGAACTGAAGAAGCAATGGAGACCTCTCCAAATATATATAGCCACTGGATGCCCGTTTTGCAATGCAATGATGAGGATGGGGTTAAAGCAAAAAACACCGAAGAAAACGTGCAGGTTATGGACATTGCGGAAATGATTGCAAATGCTGAAGATTTATAAGTAATGCTGACAGATTTTAAAAACCTGCCCGATGATTCCAGAATATGGATTTATCAGGCAAATAGAAAATTGAGTGACGATGAAGTTGCTAAAATTACCGAACTCGAACGAATTCTTAACCAAATGGACTGCTCACGGTCGTGACTTGAAGCTGGGTAGAAATAAAATACAACCGCTTTATTGTTCTCGGACTCAATCAGGCCAATGCTTCGGCATCTGGTTGTAGTATTGATGCTTCGGTGCATTTTATTCAATCATTCAAGAGAAATTTGATGTGGATTTGCTTGATAAAATGAACGTTACATTCTATTCCGGTGAGTATATTGCTTATAAGCCATTGGCAGATTTCAGAAAAATGGCAAAAGAGAAATCTGTTTCAAAAAATACCATCGTCTTTAACAATCTTGTTAATACAAAAGCAGAATATCTTGAAAATTGGGAAGTTCCAGCCACGGAAAGTTGGCACAATCGTTTTTTATCATAATCCCGTTTCCATTGCTATGAAGAAAATTTTGTTCGCTTGTATTTTTGTATCTATTTATTTCCCAGCGATTGCTCAGGAAAACAACCCATTAATCCTCAAAACCGATTTTCAAAACCAAAAAAAATGGGTAGATAGCATTTACGATGCTATGACTTTGGAAGAAAAGATGGGCCAGCTTTTTATGGCAGATATTTTTTCAGTAGCGATCCAAAGGCCAAAACAGATAAAATAAAAGATTTAATTACGCAATTATCACATTGGAGGGATTATTTTTTCCAAAGGTGGCCCAGTGCGTCAAGCCAAACTGAACAATGAATTTCAGTCACTTGCCAAAGTGCCATTAATGATTGGGATGGATGCAGAATGGGGATTCGCAATGCGGCTAGATTCTACCTATGCTTTTCCATGGAATATGACATTGGGAGCAATTACAGATAATAAAATTGTTGAAAAAGTAGGTCGACGAATTGGTGAACAGTCCAAACGCTTAGGTGTGCATATAAATTTTGCTCCAGTTGTGGATATAAATACAAATCCAAAAAACCCAATTATCGGCAATCGATCTTTTGGTGAGGATAGAGACAACGTGACCGAAAAGTCACTTGCTTTTATGAAAGGAATGCAAAGTGCAGGAGTTATGGGAAGTGCGAAACATTTTCCCGGTCACGGTGACACTGAATCTGACATCCATAAAACCCTTCCAACTGTTGGATTTTTCAAGGGAACGATTGGACACTTTAGAAATGTATCCATATAAAAAACTGATTCGACAAGGGTTGAATAGTGTGATGGTTGCGCATTTAAATGTTCCTGCATTGGAACCTCAAATTGAATTTCCCATCTTCACTTTCCTCAAAAGTAGTTACAGATCTTTTGAAAGATGAAATGGGTTTCAACGGACTTATTTTTACGGATGCCCTAAATATGAAAGGCGCTTCAGATTACAAACAGCCGGGCGAAATTGAACTTGCCGCTTTTTTGGCAGGAAACGATGTTCTGCTTATTTCCGAGGATATTCCAAAGGCGATGGAATTTCTTATTAATGCATATCAATGAAGGAGTAATTACTGAAAAACGATTGGCATATTCAGTTAAAAAAATTCTTTATGCAAAATATAAAGTGGGTCTAAATCATTACAAACCTGTAAACGTTAGCTTATTTGGTTGAAGATTTAAACTCTGTAAATGATGATGCGCTTTATGAAGAGGCAATGGATAATGCATTGACCATAATTAAAAATAATCGCGCCATCCTTCCTATAAAAGATCTTCAGAAGAAAAAGATTGCCTATGTAAATTTTGGTGATGATTCTGGGGAAGATTTTTTAAGCGAATTAAAAAAATACGGCAAGGTAGAATGGGTTAAGGCAAACAGTTTAGACGATTATATTCAGAAATTAAAAGAGTACAATTACGTAATTATTGGCTTTCACAAAATCAATGAAACTCCTTGGAAAAAATTTGAATTTTCTGAAAATGAGCTTGTTTGGCTTTATGAAATTGCGCGCACAAATACTGTAATTCTAGATGTTTTTGCTAGGCCTTATGCTATCTTGGATTTAAAATCCTCTACCAATTTTGAAGGTATTATAATGTCATATCAAAACAGTAAAATTTCACAGCAACTTTCTGCCCAATTATTTTTGGAGCACGTGAAGCAAAAGGTAAATTGCCTGTTTCATTGGGAGAAGATTTTCCATTAAATACTTTTTTACAAACAAAGTCTTTAAGAAGATTGCAATACGGAACTCCCGAAAGTGTAGGGGTAAACAGCTACAAACTAAAAAAAATAGATTCTCTCGCAAATCTGGGTATTCGTGAAGGAATGTATCCTGGAGCACAGATTTTGGTTGCTCGAAAAGGAAAAGTTATTTATCAGAAAAATTTCGGCTACCATGAATATGACAAAAAAATTGAAGTGCAAGATACAACGGTATATGACCTAGCTTCGTTAACGAAAATTTTGGCAAGCCTGCCAATAGTGATGCAATTAGTGGACAAAAGAGAATTAAGCCTGAACACAAAGCTTTCCGAAATGCTCCCAGAATATCAAAATTCAAATAAGGCGAACGTAACTTTAAAGCAAATGCTGTCGCATTATGCGCGTTTCAAAGCCTGGATTCCATTTTATCGACATACATATAATGATGCAAAGACAGGTGTTTCATCAAAATACTATTCTGAAGTGCCAGATAAGGATTTTAATGTAGAAGTTGCAGAAAATCTATATATGCGAAGGGATTATATGGATACTATCTTCAAAGATATTCGTGAAAGTGATTTAAATTCAAGACAGGAATATAAATACAGCGATTTGCCATATTATATTTTGAAACAATATCTGGAGCGAAAATTCGAAAAGCCTTTGGAAATAATTGTTCAAGAAAATCTTTACGAATCATTGGGTGCTAATTACACATTATATCATCCCTTGGAAAAATTTTCAATAGATAATATTCCACCAACAGAACAAGATGATATTTTCAGAAAACAGAAAGTTCAAGGCTATGTGAACGACCAAGGAGCTGCAATGCTTGGTGGGGTAAGTGGCCATGCTGGATTGTTCAGCAATAGCAATGATATTGCCAAAATTATGCAGATGTATCTTTGGAAGGGTTTTATGGAGGCATACGGTATTTTAACCCCGATATATTAGATCTTTTCAATACCTGCTATTACTGTGATAAAAACGTAAGGCGGGGTGTTGGTTTTGACAAACCCCAATTAGGAACTTCCGGGCCAACTTGCGGTTGTGTTTCAATGACCAGTTTTGGACATAGTGGATTTACAGGAACCTTTGCTTGGGCAGACCCTGAACAGGAGATTGTGTATATATTTTTATCAAACCGCACCTTTCCCGATCCGGAAAACAGAAAGTTAATAAGGAGCGATTTACGCAGTAAAATACAGGAAGCCATTTATGAGGCAATTGATTATTGAAAAAAACAATATCAAAAGTATCACGGCCCAAGACGGTTTATTGATATTTTTATACTAGTACTATTTAATCAAAATTTGTCGTGGGTTTTGTAACGAAGGGATCTTGGTTCCTGATTCAAAAAAAAAATATATGAAAATAGCAATAGTATGTTATCCAACCTTCGGAGGAAGTGGGGTAGTTGCCACAGAGTTGGGATTGGCACTTGCCGAGCACGGTCATGAAGTACACTTTATTACTTATAAACAACCGGTTAGGTTAGAATTACTTTCAAAAAACATTCACTTTCACGAAGTTTCAGTTCCAGAGTACCCGCTTTTTCATTATCAGCCATATGAACTTGCACTTTCAAGCAAATTGGTAGATATGGTGAAACTTCACAAAATTGAAGTTCTGCACGTTCATTACGCCATTCCGCATGCTTATGCGGGCTATATGGCTAAAAAAATGTTGGAAGAAGAAAACATTTATATTCCAATGGTTACAACGCTTCACGGAACGGATATTACGCTGGTTGGTAGCCATCCTTTCTATAAAACTGCTGTTACATTCAGTATAAATAATAGTGATGTTGTGACATCGGTATCACAGAGCCTAAAAGATGATACATTACAACTCTTTGATATTAAAAAAGAAATTCACGTGGTTCCAAATTTTATAGATATTCCAAAAAAAATCAACCCCTATACCGACTGTGAACGTGATATGATGGCAGATAGGGATGAAAGGATAATAACACATGTTAGTAATCTTCGGAAAGTGAAACGGGTAAAAGATGTAATTGAAATTTTTGACCGTATTCAGAAGAAAATCCCTGCCAAACTTATTATCGTTGGCGAAGGACCAGAACGCGAAGCTTGCGAACAAATGTGTATGGATAAAAATATTGAGGAGAAGGTTTTATTTGTAGGTAACAGCAACGAAGTTGACAAGATTCTGTGTTTTACAGATCTTTTTATTCTTCCTTCTGAAAAGGAAAGTTTTGGGCTTGCAGCATTGGAAGCAATGGCTTGTGGCGTTCCTGTAATTTCAAGCAACACTGGTGGTTTGTCAGAAGTAAATATTCAAGGTGTAAGCGGGTTTTTGAGCGATGTTGGCAACGTGGGGGAGATGGCAGAAAATGCACTGAAGATTTTAAAATCTGATGAAGAACTTGCAAGGTTCAAAAAACAGGCAATAGAGGCTGCTATGATTTATGACACTAAGAAAATTGTGCCTTTGTATGAGAAACTCTATGAAGAAGCTATATTCAAAGTACATTAAAGGTATTGTAATTTTAATTCCTTTACTACTGCTAACGACATGTAAAACGGTTGTTCCAGAAAATAATTCTGGAAAAAATATTCAGTTTCAGGTGCTAATCACAAACTCTCACAGCAATTTTCCTGAGCAAAGAAATCTAATTATTGAGTCATCTGAAGCATTACAAGAAATTTTAGCTACAATCAATTCTACTCGCAAACCAGGGATTTCCATTCCAAAAGTAAATTTTGAAAACGAAAATGTTGCCTTTATAAATATAGGCGAAACATCTACAGGAGGACATTCCGTTGTTGTAAAAAAAATTATTGAAACGGAAGCTAGTGTTGTTATTTATTACGAAGGAAAAAGTCCAAAAGCGGGAGAAAATGCAACCATGGTAATCACTTCGCCCTTTACAATGGTTAAGTTCAAGAAACAGTCAAAGCCAGTAGAGTTTGAATGGGTTTTAAATAGAAAATAACAGTTTTCAATAATTCCATTTAATAAACTCCATTTCATTTTCGCCCATCACACTTATTTAAAATCATTTAGCTTTATGGGATTTTTGAAAAGGTAATCTTCAGCTAAACCTTCCTTGTTTCCGGACCTTTTCCTTCAAAATAATATTTGATTTTCTAAAATTGGTACCGCGCACTCAATCCTACATCAAAACTTACATCGTCACGGTATCCCAAATTGAACTGGGGTCTGAAATCAAACGAAACTAGCAACGGGAATTCAAAACTATACTCTATACCAACATCGCCAGTTAAAAAACCAAAACCATCTGTTTGTTTGTAAACATCATAATCAGGTCCGCCATATTTATACCTGTCATACGTTACTATACCCGCACCAACACCAGGACCCGCATACCAATTTAGACCACCATCAATATTCCAAACCCACTGGTAGATTCCAGTAAGTTTTACAGCGTCCCATTCACGTTTGCTATGAAAAGCCAAGCCAAGTTCCAAGCGGTTATCATCGCCAACAGCTCTTTGATAATTTACTTCCGGACCAAAGCCGTCACTTTCGCTAAGACGAATTCCAATGGCGTTCTTTGCTATTTCTTGAGCATTGGCATGTAAACCTAAAGCAGTGATTGCAATAATTAATAAAATTGATTTCTTCATATTTTAAATTTTATTATATACACAGTAAATGTAGGTGTATTATAGCTTGCCAATCGTTAAGGCGGTGCCAATTTTTGTTAAGGAATTCTCTACATTTACAGTTCAGGTATGAAGAAACAACTACAGGAATTTCAAAAAATATTTAAGGGCGAATTTTTTACCGATTCGCTCCATTCTTCTTTGTATGCAACCGATGCCTCAGTCTACCGAAAAGTTCCGTTGGCAGTGGCATATCCAGAAAATGAAGCTGCAATTAAACAACTTATTGATTTTGCTTCAAAAAATAAAACTTCGCTCATCCCTAGGGCTGCGGGCACTTCGCTTGCGGGCCAATGTGTTGGCGATGGTATAGTGGTGGATGTTTCGAAGCATTTTACAAAAATTGTTTCCGTAAATACCGAAAAGAGTACAGTAACGCTACAACCTGGAGTAATTCGGGATGAATTGAATCTTTATCTAAAACCTTTCGGACTTTTCTTTGGTCCAAATACTTCTACCAGTAACCGCTGTATGATTGGCGGAATGGTTGGCAATAATAGTAGCGGTACTACTTCCATTCAATATGGCGTTACGCGCGATAAGGTTTTAAAAATGAAAACTATTCTTTCCAACGGAGAAGAAGTTGTCTTTGAGCCTCTCTCAAAAAATGAATTCTTTAAAAAAACACAATTAAATTCTTTAGAAGGAAAAATCTACAAAACCATTTATAAGGAATTGAGTTCCGAAGAAGCACAGCAAGAAATTTTGAATGAGTTCCCGAAACCTGAAATACATCGAAGAAACACGGGTTATGCGGTTGATAGTTTGCTAAACACTTCAGTTTTTGGTGATTTTAATGAAGATATCAATTTGTGCAAATTGCTTTGCGGAAGTGAAGGTACACTTGCTTTTACAACCGAAATTACACTTCAATTAGATCCTTTACCACCACAATTCACAGCGATGGTCGCAACACATTACGAAACGTTGGAAACTTGCCTAAATGACGTGGTTGTGGCAATGCAGCACAATTTGCATACTTGCGAAATGATGGACAATGTAATTTTGGATTGCACCAAAAAGAATAAAACCTACGAACCGTACCGTTTTTTTGTGATGGGAAACCCGAAAGCTATTCTTCTATTGGAATTGAAAAGTACTACGGAAGAAGATTTAAAAATTCAGACCGAAGCCTTGCTGAAGTCTTTGAAAATTTCGCAGTACAGCTATCACAATCCAGTTTTAAGGGGCGAGGAAATTGAAATGGCACTGGAACTTCGAAAAGCGGGTTTGGGACTGCTAGGTAATATGGTTGGTGACCGAAAAGCAGTAGCCTGTATTGAGGACACGGCGGTAGCTTTGGAAGATTTGCCAAATTATATTGGAGAATTTTCTGCTTTGATGAAAAAGTATGACCAAAAGGCTGTTTATTATGCACATGCAGGAGCCGGAGAGTTGCATCTACGGCCCATACTCAATTTGAAAGAAAAAAATGGAGTGGAATATTTCAGAAAAATCACAACTGATGTGGCTTTGCTTTGCAAAAAATATAAAGGCTCCTTTTCCGGTGAACATGGTGATGGAATAGTGCGCGCAGAGTTTATTCCTTTGATGATTGGAGAACAGAATTACAAACTTTTAAAGCAGATTAAAGACGTTTTCGATCCTCAAAACATCTTCAACCCTGGAAAAATTGTTGATGCTTTTAAAATGGATGAATCGCTAAGGTACAAAGTTGACCGAAGCGAACCAAGGATTGAGACATTAATGGATTTCAGTGATTCTGAAGGTATCCTCCGTTTGGCGGAAAAATGCAACGGCAGCGGTGATTGCAGAAAAAGTGCCGAAGCAGCGGGAGCAATGTGTCCCAGTTATCACGCCACAAAAAATGAAAAAGATACTACGCGAGCCCGAGCCAATGCGTTACGGGAGGTTTTGACAAACAATGAAGCGGTCAATAAATTTAATTCCAAGGATTTAAAAGAAGTTTTTGACCTCTGTTTAAGTTGCAAAGCCTGCGCCAGTGAATGTCCTAGCAATGTTGATATAAGTACCGCAAAAGCGGAGTTCTTATACCAATACAACAAAGTGAATGGTATTTCCTTTTCCAATAAACGCTTTGGAAAGAGTACAAAATTGAATAAAATGGCTTCTAAATATCCAAAGCTTTCCAATTGGATTTTTTCGAATGAATTTACTTCAAAATTGATTAAAAATATCGGTAATATTCACCCGAAACGTACTTTACCAAAGATTTCGATTAAAAGTTTTAGTAATGTATTTCAAAATAATGTAAATCAAACTACTACAGATTATTCAATTAAAAATAATAGTCAACAAAATGTATTATTATTTATCGATGAATTTAGCAATTATCTGGATGCCGAAATAGCGATGGATTCATTCCTATTGTTAACACGTTTGGGGTATAAAGTTACTATTGTTGATAGTTTGGACAGTGGTCGAGCCCTAATTTCAAAAGGTTTTTTAAAAGAGGCGAAAAAAGAGACTAATAAAAACGTTACTTTTTTAAAAGAAAAAGTATCAAAAGAAACTCCGTTGGTTGGTATTGAACCCTCTGCAATTTTATCTTTTCGCGATGAATACCTACGTTTGGCAGATGATAGAATTTCAGCTGAAACCATTTCAAAGCATACTTTTTTAATTGAGGAATTTTTAGCTGAAGAAATTAAGAAAGGAAAAATTTCCGCTGCTCAGTTCACTTCCGAAGAAAAACACATTAAAATCCATTCGCATTGCCATCAAAAATCATTGAGTAACCAAAAGGTTACTTTCGATATTTTAAATCTTCCAAAAAACTTTAAACCAACTATTATTCCTTCGGGCTGCTGCGGAATGGCGGGAAGTTTTGGGTATGAAAAGGAACATTATGAAGTGAGTATGAAAATAGGGGAGCTGAAACTTTTTCCGGCAGTCCGGAAATCTTCCATGGATACCGTGATTTCAGCCAATGGAACCAGTTGCAGGCATCAAATTATGGACGGTACAAATAGAAAAGCATTGCATCCAGTTACGATTTTAAAAAATGCACTTTTATAATCTTGAATTTTAAACCTTGAATCTTGAATTATTAAATCCGAACGTTTACATTTGTTCAAAACCACCCTATGGCAGGCAATTCCTTCGGAAAGATTTTTAAACTCACAACCTTTGGCGAATCGCACGGCGAGGCCATCGGGGGAATAATAGACGGCTGTCCAGCTGGGCTTTCTTTGGATTTTGAAGCAATTAATGCTGAAATGCAGCGCCGAAAACCAGGTCAATCTCCAATAGTTACCCAACGGAAAGAAGAAGACGAAGTAAAATTTCTTTCAGGAATATTTGAAGGAAAAACTACGGGAACGCCCATTGGTTTTATAATTAAAAATACCGATCAAAAAAGCAAGGATTATAGTCATATAAAAGATATTTACCGTCCTTCGCACGCCGATTATACCTACGATAAAAAATACGGAATTCGCGATTATCGTGGTGGTGGCCGTTCTTCAGCGCGTGAAACCGCTTGTAGGGTGTTAGCTGGAGCCATTGCAAAACAATTACTTCAAAATATAAAAATTACCGCTTATGTTTCTTCTGTAGGTGAAATGGAACTGAAGAAAAACTATTCCGAAGTTGACTTTTCAGAAATTGAAAAAAATCCCGTACGTTGTCCCGATGCCGAAATGGCTTCAAAAATGGAAAATATCATCAAATCTATCCGAAAAGAAGGTGATACCGTGGGCGGAACCATAACTTGTGTTATCCAAAATGTTCCAATTGGTTTAGGCGAACCTGTTTTTGACAAGCTACATGCCGAACTTGGCAAGGCTATGCTTTCAATCAATGCCGTAAAAGGTTTTGATTACGGAAGTGGCTTCGCCGGAACAGTAATGAAAGGGAGTGCTCACAATGATGAATTTAATGAAGATGGAAGCACAAAAACCAATCACAGCGGCGGAATACAAGGCGGAATAAGCAATGGTGAAGACATCTATTTTAAAGTAGCATTCAAACCAGTTGCAACCCTTATGCAAAAACAAGAAACAATAGACAACAAAGGAAACAAGGCTGAAGCTGAAG
Source organism: uncultured Flavobacteriaceae bacterium (assembly GCA_963789545.1). Lineage (GTDB taxonomy): Bacteria > Bacteroidota > Bacteroidia > Flavobacteriales > Flavobacteriaceae > Aequorivita. Next base: position 338,450 of record CAWBKZ010000006.1, read on the forward strand.
GCAAAGGTCGCCATGATCCTTGCGTGGTGCCACGAGCTGTCCCAATTGTTGAGGCAATGGCAGCATTAGTTTTGGCAGATTTTTATCTATTAAACAAAATTTCAAGACTTTAAAAAAAATAATTTATATGAAAAAACTCGCACTACACTGGAAAATAATAATTGGATTGTTTTAGGTATCATTTGGGCATTGCTTTCCAGTCAATTGGGGTGGAGTGAATTTACAATAAATTGGATAGCACCGTTTGGAAAAATTTTCATCAATCTTTTAAAATTGATTGCAGTTCCGTTGGTTTTGGTTTCAATAATTAGTGGTGTAGCGAATATTGGAGATGCATCCAGTTTAGGAAGAATGGGGGGAAGACCTTATTGGCATATTTAATTACTACGTTGTTTGCGGTTAGTTTAGGGCTTGGTATTGGTAAATACTATCAAACCTGGAAAATTGATCGATGAGCAAAGCAGAATTGACAATAGAATAAGTTATGAAATTTGGGCTGCTTCTGAAGGTCATGAAGTAAAGGATGGCATCAATTATTTGCAAGATCCCGATGTTTTTTGAACGGGCGCAGAAAATTACAGATCTTTCAAAAGGTGAATTGAAAGATGCGTCTGTAGCATGAAAAAATGAAGACTGCTGAAAAAACCAAAGAAGCCACTCCACTGCAGCCCTTAGTAGATATTGTTCCTGAAAATTTTTTCTTTTCACTATCAGACAATGGGTTGATGCTTCAAATTATTTTCTTCGGAATATTTTTCGGGGTTTGTCTTTTGCTAATTCCGAATGAAAAATCACATCCCGTTACTTCCTTTATGGACAGTGCTATGGAAGTTTTTCTTAAAAATGGTTGATTTAGTTATGCAAGCTGCACCATTCTTCGTATTTGCTCTATTGGCAGGCGTTGTAAGTAAAATGGCTGGAGATGATATTGGAAAAGTATATGAAATTTTTAAAGGTCTAAGCTGGTATTCCCTTACTGTGTTTTTAGGATTAATGTTGATGATTTTTATTATTTATCCTTTATTATTGAAACTATTCGTAAAAATAATTCCCTATAAAGGATTTTTTAAAGCCATGGCACCCGCACAAACATTGGCTTTTTCTACTTCAAGTAGTGCTGCCACACTGCCCGTGACAATGGAATGTGTGGAAGAAAACCTTGGGGTTGACAAAAAGATAACCAGTTTCGTTCTGCCTATTGGCGCTACCGTAAATATGGATGGAACCTGTCTATATCAAGCCGTAGCGGTAGTATTTCTTGCTCAGTTGCATATGATCGATTTGACTATGGGACAGCAATTGACAATAGTTTTGACAGCTACTTTAGCATCCATAGGTTCTGCTGCAGTGCCAAGCGCGGGATTGGTAATGCTTATCATCGTTTTAGAATCAGTTGGACTGAATCCTGCCTGGATTGCCATCATATTTCCAGTAGACAGAATTCTGGATATGTTCCGGACTGTTGTAAATGTTACCGGTGATGCCACTGTTAGTACTATTATAGCCAAAGGCGAAGGGATGCTTAATTATGAACCACACGAAAACCCTTCGCAAACGTTTGATTTGGATTCTTAATTATTTAAAAATATTGTTTCAAATGAATTATTTTTTCTGAAACACTTATTTTTTAAAGTTTTTGGATATAAAACTAAATTTTATTAAATTAGATTATTACTTCTCCCCGGCAATAAAAGCCCGATCTAATTTTTTTTGAATTTGCCTTCTTAGCTATGACTAAATATCATAGTTATGAAAAAATTTGTCTTATTATTTTATGTAAGCTTTACAATGGGAAATTTGTTTAGCCAGGTGGGGATTGGAACAATAAACCCCAGTAGTTCATCAATGCTTGAGGTTAGTAGTACCTCTGATGGAGGTAATACCTACAAAGGTTTAATGCCACCGAGGGTGCCAAATATTCCTGCTCGAAATACAATAACACCTAATATTTCGGATGCGGGACTCTTAGTTTTTGTAATGAACAATGGAAATGGAGAAAGCTGCCTACAAATCTGGGATGGAGCAGTGTGGAATAATATTTATTGCGTAACAATTCCCGATCCAGAAATCTGGATTAATGAATTTCATTACGATAATATAGGTATAGATGTGGGTGAATTTATTGAGATTGCGGGACCAGCAGGAACAGATTTATCTCTCTATTCACTTGAATTATATAGTGGTGCCGCGGGTACTAATTATAGAACAATTGCATTAAGCGGCATAATTCCTAATCAATCAAATGGGGTTGGGACCCTTTCTTTTTCACCATCTGGGAGTTTACAAAATGGACCTGACGGAATTGCAATCGTTAAAAACGGAATAGTAATCCAATTTCTCAGCTATGAAGGAACTTTTACAGCAACTGCTGGTTCTGCCAATGGTATAAATTCTACGGATATTGGTGTAACCGAACCAGGTACAACACCCATAGGACATTCACTTCAACTAACAGGAACTGGAAATAAGTACAGCGATTTTATATGGAATGCCCCTACAAATGATTCTCCTGGAAATTTGAATGTTGGGCAAATTATTAATTAAAGAAATTTATTTTTTAACTCCACAGTAGGAATCATACAGTTTTCACTTTTTCCGAACCATTTGTAACGGTTTTTGGCTATGTAATCATAAACAGCATTTCTCACGAATTTTGGAAAAATCATAAACCCAAAAAGTAGGGGATAAGCCCCTGAAAGTTCTTTAGAGATGTGCAGCGCTGCAGATGATTTTTCGTAATGTTTTTCGCCATCAATAAGAATGATGGAATCTACTTTTGATGTATCAATATCAAACTTCGAAATTAATTCTTTACCAACTTCACTTTGAAGCGCAGCAAATTTGAAAACATTTTTTGTGTCGTGTTTTATGACGAAATTGACAGAGCTATTACAGAGATTGCAAACACCGTCGAAGAGAATGATTTTATTTATAATTTTAGATTGCATTAAACTTTTTCCAGTTCTTCCAAACTCACATTAGTAGTAAATTTTCCGTAATTCACGATTGCTTTGTTTTTTTCAATAATATCTATCGTGCCAATGGCTCTGCCATCGATCATCCGAACTCTGTCGCCAATTTTTAGCGTTACTTTCGGTTTTGGAGGCGGAAGTTTTTTAGCTTTTTCTTTTTCTTCTTTTTTACGTTCGCGTATTACTTCCACCTTTTTTTCAACTTCTTTAATAACTTTTCGTTCTTTAACTTTTACAGCCTTTTTTACCTTTGGAGCTAGTTTTTTACGTTTGCTGTTTTCAATCATTACTAACTTCATCAATTCATCAATCAATTGCTTTTTCTGCTTGTTGTTGAAATATTTCTCCGAAAGCACATCTACTTTTTTCCCTAAACTGATAAGCTTCTGGTTAGCATCAAACAATTCTTGATAGCTTTCCAGTTTTTCCTGAACGCGCGCATTCACTTCTTCTAGTTGTCTACCTTCAATCCTCGCTTTTTGTTCTTCATTTTTCAATGATTCAGAAGTCTTCCGAAGATTTGACCGCTCTTTTTGAAGGTTGGCAATGGTTTTATCAAAACGAACTTTTCCGCGCTCAATTTTCTTTTTTGCTTTGTTTATTAAGCTATACGGAATGCCATTTTTCTGTGCAACTTCAAAAGTATAACTACTTCCAGCCTCACCTAAATGCAAGTGATACAAAGGCTCCAAAGATTTATTGTCAAATTGCATATTCGCATTTATCGCGTTCGGCAGTTCGTTTGCCAACAGCTTCAAGTTTGTGTAATGGGTTGTGATTATTCCGAAAGCTTCACGCTCATAAAAAACTTCCAAAAAAGTTTCGGCCAATGCGCCACCCAGTTCGGGATCACTTCCGGTTCCGAATTCATCAATCAGAAAAAGTGTGTTGTTGTTACACTTTTTCAGAAATTGGTTCATCTTTTTTAATCGATAACTATAAGTGCTTAGATGGTTTTCGATGGATTGGTTATCGCCAATATCAGTCAAAATCCGTTTGAAAAAGCACATTTCGCTTTGTGGTTCGGCGGAAATCAATAAACCACTTTGGAGCATCACCTGTAAAAGCCCGACGGTTTTCAGCGTTATACTTTTTCCCCCAGCATTTGGTCCAGAGATTACTATAATACGTTTATCGGGAACGAGTTCAATACTTTGTGGAAATGTTTTTTCCTTCCTTTTATTATTTGAAATTAGCAACAATGGGTGAAATGCTTTCTGAAGCGAAATTTTCTTTTCCGAAGTAAGAATTGGCAAAACCCCGTTTATTTTTAGTGCATATTTCGCTTTCGCGTATAGCACGTCCATTGTTATCAAATATTCTTGATAGCTAGCTAATAGGGAAGCGTGCGGGCGCACAAACTCCGTCATTGCTTTTAGTATGCGCTTTACTTCTTCGTCTTCCTCATATATAAGATTACTTAATTCATTAGCATATTCAAGGGTTTCCTGTGGTTCAATGTAAACGATGCTTCCAGTTTTTGAGCTACCCAAAACAGCACCTTTCACTTTTTTACGGTGCATTGCTTTTACGGCAAGAACGCGCCTATTTTCAACTACCGACTCGCGGATTTCATCTAAATAATCGTTTTGAATGTATATGCGAAAGTGCATTTGTGAAAGAGGAATTAATTTTTCCTTTTACCACATTCAATCTTCTGCGAATCACACCGAGCTCAGGTAGAAGCTTCGTCTTTTATTTCGCCATATTTGTCAATCCGTTTATTGATTTCTTCGGAAATGATTGAAGTGTAATTTACTTCTTCCGAAAAGGAATTTAAGTGAGATATAGAATTCCTCATATTTTTTAAAGAATTTTAAAAGAATTCGAGTGGTTTCAGAAATATGAAAGGATTTTTCTGAAACCGGAAATTTCCAAACTGCTGTTTTCAATTTCAAGCAAACGAAGTTCCCGGAAAATAGGGTCGAACCCGTGATTTGGAATTCTGTTGTCACCATCAAATGAAGCTGTAAATTCTTTTACGCGCTGCAATTCGGCCTCGATTTCAGAAAATTCCTGAAAAGGGGCTATTGCCAAAACCTCTTCACGGCCAGGCTCGGTTACACAAAATTCGGACACTTGCCGAAGAACGGAAGGAAATTCAAGATCCTCTAAAGTTTTACTGTCTATACGGGCTTTCCGTTTTATTTCCATTAATTTTACTTTTTCAGCAATCATACAAAAGTAAGAATAATGGAGGTAACAATTGAGCCGGGATGGAAGTCGATTTTAAAGGAGGAATTTGAAAAGTCTTATTTTAAAAATTTGGTGGAATTCGTGAAATCTGAATACGACATCAACAAAATGTTTTCCTCCGGGAAATGAGATTTTTTCGGCTTTTAACCATACACCTTTTGATAAAGTGAAAGTTGTGATAATAGGGCAAGACCCTTATCACGGTCCAGGGACAGGCACACGGTTTATGTTTTTCAGTTGGCTGAAAATATAACGGTTCCGCCTTCGCTTAAAAATATTTTTGAAGAAATTAGAACTGACATAGGTTCCCCAATTCCACAAAATGGAAACTTGGAGCGTTGGGCAGATCAGGGCGTATTACTTGTTGAATGCAATTTTAACTGTTCGAGCACATCAAGCTGGAAGTCATCAAAATAAAGGATGGGAGAAATTTACGGATGCCGTAATTGAAAACTTTCTATGAAAAGGGAAGGATTGGTTTTCATGCTTTGGGGAGGCCCGGCAAAAAAGAAAGGAGCAAAAATCGACACCTCAAAACATTTAGTGCTAACCAGCGGTCATCCTTCGCCATTGGCCGCAAATAGAGGTTATTGGTTTGGCAACAAACACTTCAGTATAGCAAACAATATTTAGAGAAAAAAGGTAAAAAACCAATTGTTTGGTAATGTTCAAGTTCGCTTCGGCTAACAGCGAGAATAAAGAAAAGGAGATGGGAGATTTTCTTATTCTTCTTCAGGTACTTCGGGTTCTGTAGCATCATTGCAGCTAAACTGTAATAGCAAGAAATTTGTGACTAGCAACGCACCCAAAACAATTAAAAAAGTAGTCATAATGATTTGGTTTTATAATAGACAAGATGCGAGAAGTTCTGCTTTCGGGTTGCGTAAATATTAAGATTTTTTTAGAAATTATGTAATATATTGGTCTTTCTGTGTTTTAGCTTTCAATTAAATCAAGTTCTAAAACTTTTGTTGAATATTTTCAAGCTCTTCCCAAGTTAATTGTCGGTCGCTCCATTCTGTTAATGAAAGCCATTCACGCACATCTTCTATTTTTTGGCCATAGCGTTTTGCAATCATTTCGTCAATATTTGGAAGTGATTTAAAATGGTCGAGGTTATAGCGTTTATTACTTCCAAAATAGCTTTAATATTTTCGGCTTCATTCTCCAAAACATCATTCCGCACAGCAATGACAAAACTTGGCCAGGGAGTAGGGGATTCGCCAATTAAACGAAAAGTACCATTATCTACGTGTGGTTTGGTCATAAATTTTTCCCACATAAAATAGTCGCCATTTCCAACGGGAAGCCCTTCTAAAGCCCCGTCCAAATCTTGGATTACCTTAAATTTTAAATCATTTTTTAAATCCCAGTCTTGATTTTCGGCATTTACAAAAGCCATTAAATGTGATCCAGAACCAAAACGACTTATAGCAGCATCAGTTCCTTTTAAATCTGAAACAGTTTCATAATCTGAATTCGCTGCAACGTGAATTCCCCAAATCAATGGAGATTTAACAAAAACCTGAACAATTTTGCTTTCGTTTCCATTAATGATATCACGAACCATTCCTTCGGTGAGGATTACAGCCATATCAATTTCCTTTTCTCGCAATGCACGGTACATTTCGCCGGTTCCGCCGGCGTAATCTTTCCAACGTAGATTGATTTCTTTTTTTTGAAAATCCTTATTGCGAAGTGCGATATACCAAGGCAAATTAAAATGTTCTGGCACACCGCCGATGAGAAGATTTTTCATTCTGCAATGTTTTCCAAAGAGGATTGAATAAGCGAATCGATGGTTTTTGATGCATTTTTACTGAAAGTTCCGAGGCACTGATTGGCAAGATGGCATTCAGTGAAAGTGCTCGATGTCCCAATAAGTTTTGCCATTCCGTACATAGTGCCGAAGTTTCCATTTCTAAATTTGTGATTATTTTCTTGTTAAAATTGAAAGGATTTTATTTTTTCATTCAGTCTTTCATCTTCAACTGTGCGCCGAAGCACACGACCTTGCGGTCCGTAAAATCCAACATTGGTAATGGTTATGCCATTGAATGTTTTTTCTGAAGAGAATTTTTTCAGCAAAGCTTTCGTCAGCCTCAACGACATAAGGAATTGAATTGTCTGGGTTCCATTGGGTGTGGTCGAAATAAATGATTGTGCAAAATCACGGTTGAAAATCTTATCGGTTTTACCATAATAATGCATCACATTGTCCAGACCAATGCCCAAAGAACTTATTAAAAAACTGATCCACTTCAATATCGGGAGTTAAGCCTCCCGAGGTGCCGATCCTAATAATATCAAGGGAAGTCAGTTACTTTTTACTTGACGTGTTTTCAAAATCAATATTTACCAAAGCGTCAAGTTCGTTGAAAACTATGTCAATATTGTCAGTTCCAATTCCGGTTGAAATAACACTGATTCTATTTCCTTTATATATTCCCGTATGTGTTTTAAATTCGCGGTGCTCGGCCTTAGTTTCAATAGTGTCAAAATATTTTGAAACCATATGCCACACGGTCTGGGTCACCCACTGTAATAATAATTGGCGGCAATTGTGATGGAGCAAGATCTAAATGATAGATTTTGCCTTCGGGTGTTAGTATTAATTCAGATTCTTCAATCCATACTTTATCATCCTCCTACACGTTTTACTTTAAATCCTTTATCTTTTAAAAATTGCATAATCTTATCGCGATAATCACCCTGAATAATAATTTGTTCATTTTTGAAACTTCCGCCAACGCTCAATAATTGTTTTAATTCCTTCGCAAGCATTTTAAAATCAGAATCAGCACCGTTGTATCCTTCAATAATGGTTATAGGCTTGCCTTTTCGCTTTTCATATTTACAAATCAAGGGATCATCCTGCAGCCAAAGTGAATGATTCTTCCTTTGTTTCTTGAACATTTTTTGGTTCGTGATCGGGGAAAAGGTTTTTTAATTGGTCTTCTAGAGATTTCAATGTTTCAATTTTATAGGTTTCAGTTTACAGGTTCAAATGCATATTGCCATTGACAACTGTTTACTTTTTTATAAGTCCAATCTCCACCAAACGTTGGTGAAGAAACTCTCCAGCTGTAATGTCCTCATACGCTTTTTCGTGTTTGGCGTCAATACATTCTGGGAGGCAATTCAATTTCATATCGCTCCGCGGATGCATAAAGAAAGGAATGGAATATCGTGGGCTTCCCCATTCTTCCCGGGGTGGATTTACAACGCGATGAATAGTGGATCGCAACTTGTTGTTTGTGTGCCTTTCAAGCATATCGCCCACGTTAATAACGAGTTCGTCTTCATTAGGAATTGCATCAATCCATTCGCCATCTTTCCGCAAAACCTGTAAACCACCTGCAGAGGCGCCCATCAATAACGTGATTAAATTTATATCTCCGTGAGCTCCAGCCCTTACCGCGCCTTTAGGTTCTTCTGAAATAGGAGGGTAGTGGATTGGGCGAAGGATACTGTTGCCGTTCGTTGCCCAATGGTCAAAATAAAATTCATCCAGGCCAATATATAATGATAATGCCCGAAGGACATAAATTCCTGTTTTTTCAAGCATTCGGTATGCTTCCATCCCTGTGTGATTGAAATCTGGCAATTCTTTTACTTGAACATTTTTTGGATATTCTTCAATAAGATTTGCATCTCCACTAGGTTCTTGTCCAAAGTGCCAAAATTCCTTCAAATCACCTTCTTTTTTTCCTTTGGCATGCTCTTTTCCGAAAGAAATATAACCCCGCTGTCCACCCAGACCTTCAATTTCGTATTTTTTCTTTATTTCAAGTGGAAGTGCAAAAAAGTTTTTTACTTCTTTGTAAAGTTCATTAACCAAATCATCACTTAGGAAATGATTTTTAAGCGAAACAAAGCCGATATCTTCATAAGCTGTGCCTATTTCATCAACGAATTTTTGTTTCCTATTTTTATCTTCAGAAAGGAAATCAGACAAATCTACGCTAGGTATATTATTCATGGGTTTATATTTTTGAGTTTACAAAGATACCAAATTGAAAAAATTAATCCGCAGGTAAATATTCGCTTTAATAATCCTTATTGCAATAGGTTTTTTTCTACTTTTGAATCTGCAAAAATAATTATGATGAAACATTCATAATTGTTTTTTTGGATCACAGAGGAATGTCAAGTAGAATGTCCATGTGACTTTTAAAAAGAAATATCCAATATACATGAAACCTGAAACCACCCCGCATATTTTCTTCGATTATAATAGAAAGAATGTTGATGATGCCACATTGTTGAAACTTTACCTGGAATGTTGAAACCGAGACTGATAGAAGAAAAAATGCTCATTCTTCTGCGTCAGGGAAAAATTTCAAAATGGTTTAGTGGAATAGGACAGGAAGCCATTTCGGTAGGGATTACCGCGGTTTTAGACAAAGATGAATATATTTTGCCAATGCACCGAAACCTTGGCGTTTTTACAATCGCGATATTCCGCTTCATAGATTGTTTTCCCAATGGCAAGGAAAAGCAAATGGTTTTACAAAAGGGCGCGATAGAAGTTTTCACTTTGGAACCCAGGAGTTTCAAATTATTGGAATGATTTCCCATTTGGGACCACAATTTGGTGTTGCAGATGGAATTGCTTTGGCAAATAAATTAAAGAGAAACAATAAAGTTTGTGCGGTATTTACGGGTGAAGGTGGAACCAGTGAAGGTGATTTCCATGAAGCATTAAATGTGGCTTCTGTTTGGCAATTTCCAGTTCTTTTTTGTGTTGAAAACAATGGATATGGACTTTCAACACCAACCAATGAACAATATAATTGTGAAAATATTGCCGACCGTGGAAATGGCTATGGCATGGAGAGCCATATTATTGAAGGAAATAATATTCTTGAAGTTTATACAAAAGTGAAAGGTTTAGTTGAAAGTATGCGTAGCAATCCACGTCCAGTTTTGTTGGAATTTAAAACCTTTAGAATGCGCGGTCATGAAGAGGCGAGTGGTACAAAATATGTTCCGGACGAATTAATAGATGAATGGGGAATGCAAGATCCACTTCTTAATTTTGAAAACTATTTACTTTCAGAGGAAATTCTTTCTGAAGAAGAAATTCAGAAGTTTAAAAATGAATTTAAACAGTGAAATTAATGAAAATCTAGATATTGCTTTTGAAGAACCAAAAATAGAATCTAACTGAAACTAATGAATTAAATGATGTTTATAAATCAGTTTAAATATCAAGAAGTTAAAGAGAATTTAGAAAAAGAAAATATTCGATTAATTGATGCTATTTCACAAGGTTTAAAGCAATGTATGGAACGTCATGATAATCTTGTGATTATGGGACAAGATATTGCGGAATATGGCGGTGTTTTTAAAATAACCGAAGGATTTGTAGAGCAATTTGGAAAAGAGCGAGTCAGAAATACACCTATTTGTGAATCTGCGATTGTTTAAGCAGCAATGGGGCTTTCCATAAATGGATTATAAAGCCGTTGTTGAAATGCAGTTTGCAGATTTTGTTACTTCAGGATTCAATCCAATAGTCAATTATTTGGCAAAAACTCATTATCGCTGGAATCAAAAAGCAGATGTAGTAGTACGAATGCCCTGTGGAGCAGGAGTGGGAGCGGGGCCTTTCCATAGCCAAACCAATGAAGCGTGGTTTACGCATACTCCAGGCTTAAAGGTGGTTTATCCTGCTTTTCCTTATGATGCTAAAGGATTATTGGCTACCACTATTGAAGATCCTAATCCTGTGATGTTCTTTGAGCATAAAGCATTGTACAGAAGTATTCGCCAAGATGTACCAACAGATTATTATACACTTCCTTTGGGAAAGCTTCTGTTTTAAGGGAAGGAGAAGATGTTACATAATAACTTATGGAGCAGGAGTACATTGGGCTTTGGAAACTTTGGATCAGAACCAAGAAATTAACGCAGATTTGATTGATTTACGAACCTTGATTCCTTTAGATACAGAAGCCAATATACAATTCGGTGAAGAAAACAGGAAGGGTTATTATACTTCAAGAAGATTCAATGTTTGGAGGTATTGCTTCAGATATTTCGGCATTGATTATGGAAAATTGCTTTGAGTATTTAGATGCACCTGTAAAACGAGTTGCAAGCTTGGAAACACCTATTCCTTTTGCAGCAAATTTAGAATCTTTCTATCTTACCTAAAGAAAAATTCAAAGAAATCCTATTTAATCTTATTATCTTACTAATATATTTAACATTCGTTGTTAAACTTAAGATAAAGACGATTGTAACATTAAAGTTGTTGTTTAATTTAGTTCCATACTAATCATTAAAAACTCAAAATTATGTTACGTTGGATCATTATTTTTCTAGTTATTGCAATCATTGCAGCAATTTTTGGATTTGGAGGCATCGCAGAAGGTGCAGCTGATATCGCAAAAATTATTTTTTACATCTTTATAGTTCTTTTGGTATTATCATTACTCGCAAGATTATTCAGAAAGATAAAATTTCACTAACCTAATCTATTAAACAATCACACTATCTATGAAAAAAATTCTCATTTTGGCCCTAATTGCGGTCACAGCATTTTCTTGCGGAACACCGAAAACCGTTCAAGAATCAAAAAAGTATTAAAGGGTATTGGACATTAGACAAAATTACGTATAACACTTCTGGTACTTTTAATGTATACCTTATTCAATGACACTTCTGTAGAATGTTTTGAAGGAAGTACTTGGCGATTTATTCCTAATAACAATACAGGGAATTATACAATAGACAATCCAAATTGTCCAACTGGTGAGCGCAATTTTATTTTTACAATAGTAGAAATTGATCCTGCTTCCGGACTATATGATTTTCTCTTAAAACCAACAAATGCCAAGGGAAAATCTGAAGACAATTCTAGGGTTTAGGCTTACATTTAGCACAACTTGAATGAAACTTCAATGCGTTGGGAACAAACAGTCAGTTTAGAAGGCAAACCCTTTAAAATAAATATGAATTTTTCAAAAATAAATGAATAATAATTATGAAAACAATATTTTAAACAAATCGCATTAGTAGCTTTAGCTTTCACACTTGTTTTAAGTCTTAGCAAGCTGTGAAGCTACAAAAAATGCTAACAACAAACAAAAAGGTGCAGTAATTGGCGCTACAAGTGGCGCCATTTTAGGTGCCATTATTGGTAACAATGCTGGGAAAGGTGGAAATGGTGAGCATTAGGAGCTGTAATTGGTGGTGTAGTTGGTGGTGGAGCTGGTGTACTTATTGGTAGCAAAAATGGATAAACAGGCTCAAAAAATTGAACAGGAAATTCCTGGTGCTCAAGTAGAAAGAGTGGACGATGGAATTGTAGTTACTTTTGATGAAAACAGTGGTGTTTATTTTGATACTGCAAAATACAACATTAATCGTAGCGTCACAGGCTACATTAAATAAACTTGGCAAATGTATTTAAGCGAATATCCTGATACCAATGTACTTGTGGTTGGCCATACAGATAGTGTAGGATCTGAGGAAATGAATATGACACTTTCTAAAAACAGAGCACAGGCCGTTACCAATTATTTTGTACAGAATAAAGGTTTAGCCCATCGAGATTTACAACAAATTGGTTTGGAGAAACAGCTCCAGTCGCAGACAATACAACTGCTGCAGGTCGCGCTAAAAACAGAAGGGTAAATCTTGCTATTGTTCCAAATGAAAAAATGAAGCAAGAGGCCAAAAAACAGGCTGGTAATAAGAAAATATTAAAGTATATTAAAAATCCCGACCTTACTTATGGACGGGATTTTTTTTAGTTTTAAATTGTAATGATTAAAAACAAAAAATGGGATGTTATAATAATAGGCGGGTGGTCTGGCTGGTCTTACAGCGGCGTTGCATTTATCTAAAAATGGTGTAATTTGTTTAATTGAAAAATATACATATCCACATCACAAGGTGTGTGGCGAGTACGTTAGCAACGAAATGTTGCCTTATTTAAAATTTTTAGCAATTGATCCGTTTTCAGTCAGGTGCCAAAAAAATATCAAAATTTGAGATTACCGACGCAAAAGGGATTCCATTAAAAGTGAGTTTACCTCTCGGAGGGTTTGGGATTAGCCGTTTTGCTTTTGATAATTTACTTTTTGAAAACCTTAAAGATAAAATTGAAATCATATTTGAAACCGTTGAAAAAGTAACTTTTGAAGAAAATCAATTTTCGGTAACAACCCAGAAAAAGGATGTTTTAAAGGCAGATTTTGTGATTGGCGCCTTCGGAAAACGATCCAATTTGGATTCTTTTTTAAATCGAAAATTTATGAAGCAAACTTCGCCTTGGCTTGCTGTTAAATCACACTATGACTATGATTTTCCCGAGGATACTGTAGCATTGCACAACTTCAACGGTGGATATTGTGGTTTGAGCAAAACTGAAACCAATGCCGTAAACGCCTGTTATTTGCCACATTTAAATCATTTAAAAAATATGGAAATATAGATGCTTTTCAGGAAAAAGAACTTTCAAAAAATCCTAATTTGAATAAATTTTTCACAGAGGCAGAACCAATTTTTAAAAAACCATTAACTATCAGTCAGATATCATTTCAGAAAAAAAATCCTGTTGAAAATCATATCTTTATGGTTGGGGATAGCGCAGGACTTATCCATCCACTTTGCGGAAACGGAATGGCAATGGCGATAAAGAGCGCCCAAATTTTTTCAGAATTGTTTCTTGAATCATTTCGAAAGAGGAATTTTGACAGAACGAAACTGGAAGAAGAATACACATTCAACTGGAGAACACGAATTTGACAAAAGATTGAGAACCGGAAGAATTATTCAAAAAGTTTTATTGAATCCCATACGCTTAAAAAGTAGGATTTCCAATTAGCAAAATTTATTCCTTCATCATTCCAAAATAATTGAAAAAACACACGGGGCACAAAGTAATGATAGATTTCAGCGATAAATATAGATCTACCAACCAGAAATAATGGACAACTTGGATTTGAAGGGAGAAGAAATGAAAAACCTTCTCAAAGACCTAAAAACAGTAAACAAATGGTTGGGCGGCAATAATATTACAATTGATGGATTACAAAATTATTGAAAAATCATCCCAAAAGCAAGAGTATTACACATTGTGGATATTGGTTGTGGTGATGGGGAATTACTTCGAAAATGTAGTGATTTTGGAAATAAAAATAATATGAAATTAAAATGTATTGGATTGGATTTTAATGAAAATATTTTAAAAATAGCGAAAGAACAAAGTAATAATTATCCAAATATTAATTTTGAAAAAGTTGATGTTATTTTGAACTGAAGAATCAATCCCAAATTGCGATATTGCATTATCAACACTTTTTTTACATCATTTCAACAATGAACAGATTGAATAGATTATTGAATAAAATAATGGAAAAATCGAATATTAGGATTGATAGTAAATGATTTACACCGAAGCCAAACTAGCTTTTAACTTATTTAAAGATATTTAGCACACTTTTTTTAAAAACAAAAACTGCGAACAAGACGGCTTGGTTTCAATTGCGAGTGGTTTCAAAAAAAATGAATTAAAAAATATTTCAGAAGAAAATCCCAAGTCAGCAAAGCAGCATCCAATGGCGATGGGCATTTCGATATCAATGGATCCTTAAGAAAAATTAATGAGCGTAAAGATAACCACAGTAGCAAAACAGTTACCTACAATATAGTAGAGAAACTGTCTGAAATAATCCCATTTGTAGAAACAATGGATGAATGGACAGGAAAACCGTTTTAAGCGAAAAGTGATAAAGATTTTTGAAGGAGCAGGCGTTGACAAACGATATTCCATTATGGATCCTATAGAGGTTTTTACCAACACCAGCTTTGAGGAACGAAATGATATTTACATACGTGAAATAACTAAATTAGGTAAACAATGCCCTCCAAAAAGCCTTGAAAAAGTAAACTGGAAACCTACAGATATAGATTTTATAATTACTGTTAGTTGTACCGGAATTATGATTCCTTCTGTAGATGCCTATTTGATTAACGAGCTTAAAATGAAACAGGATATTGTTCGTTTACCTGTAACCGAAATGGGTTGTGCTGCGGGAATTTCTGGAATTATTTATGCCAAATAATTTCTTAAAGGCAAATCCTGGAAAACGTGCAGCCGTAATGGCTTTGGAAGCACCCACAGCAACTTTTCAATTGGAGGATTTTTCTATGGTAAATATTGTTAGCGCTGCTATCTTTGGCGATGGCGCTGCCTGTGTTCTGCTTGTCTTCAAATGAAGAGGACAAAGGACCAGAAATCCTTGCCGAAGAAATGTACCATTTTTATGACTCAACAGATATGATGGGTTTTAAACTCGTAAATACAGGGCTTCAGATGATCCTCGATAAAAATGTTCCCGAAAAAATTGCAGAACATTTTCCTGCTATTGTACATCCATTTTTGAAAAAAAATAATCTTGAAATTAAGGATATAGACCATCTTATTTTTCATCCTGGAGGAAAAAAAATACTGGAGACAGTAGAGGATCTCTTTGGCAAGTTTGGGTAAAAATATTGAAGATACCAAAGAAGTGCTTAAATTGTACGGTAATATGAGTAGTGCTACAGTGCTATACGTTTTGGAACGTTTTATAGACCAAAATACCTATAAGCGGGGATTTAGGCTTAATGCTAAGTTTTGGCCCAGGGTTTTCGGCACAGCGCGTTTTATTGAAATTTTAAATATGAGTGAATTCAAAAATAAATGGGCATTAATTCTAGGTGGCAGCAGTGGATTGGGACTGGCCAGTGCTAAAAAACTTGCTTCTGAAGGAATGAATATTTGCATTGTGCATCGTGACCGTAAGAGTAATTTAGAGGCATTTGGAAAAGAAATCGATGCGATGAAATCCTATGGTGTGTCAGTGAAAACCTTTAATAAAGATGCTTTAGATAAAAATGTTAGGAATGAAATACTTAATGAGTTGCCGACACAGAGCGTAACAATACTTCTTCACAGCATTGCAAAAGGAAGTTTGAAAAAAATGTATGGTGCTGAAAACGAAATCCTTTCTAAGCAGGATTTTGATATCACTATTCACGCAATGGCTATAAGCTGGTACGAATGGACACAGACATTAATTCTAAAAAAGGTTTTTCTGATAAAGCTAGAAATATAGCTTTCACAAGCGAAGGAAATACTAAGGTTTGGCCAGGTTATGCAGCTGTTTCTGCTGCAAAGGCAGTATTGGAAGCTTTAATGCGAAATATGGCAATGGAGTTGGCTCCATTAGGAATTACAACTAATTGCATTCAGGCTGGAACCACCAAAACGCCATCTTTTTTGATAATTCCTGGAAGTAACGAGCTTGCGGCAATGGCAAAAAAAAGAAATCCTTTTAACAGGTTAACAACCCCAGAAGATGTGGCAAATGCTGTGTATTTGCTTTGTAAAAAAGAAGCAGGTTGGATAAATGGGACCATAGTGAAAGTAGATGGAGGCGAAAGTTTAAGATGATTGTAAAAAATTAATTTGAAGAAAAACGAAATCATATCACAGCTACCATATTCCGAACCTTTTTTGTTTGTGGATGAAGTACTTTCTGTTTCAGAAGAAAATATATCTGGAACGTATACTTTTCATAAAGATGCATTTTTCTATAAAGGGCATTTTAAAAATAACCCAGTTACTCCCGGTGTGATTTTAACAGAATGTATGGCTCAGATTGGCTTGGTATGTCTAGGTATTTATCTTTTTTACAAAGAGAATAAAAGTGTTTCAAAGAGTCCAACATTTGCATTGAGCAGCACCGAAATTGATTTTTACCTTCCAATTTTTCCAGGCGAAAAAGTTACGGTACATTCTGAAAAAAAATATTTCAGATTTAAAAAATTGAAATGTGAGGTGAAAATGCTGAATTTAAAAAATAAAATTGTTGCAAAAGGAACTATCAGTGGAATGATTCTGAAATAGAATAATCTTAAATGAAAAAACGTGTAGTAATTACTGGTCTTGGAGTGGTTTCACCAAATGGCGTAAGCATTCCGAAATTTACTGAGTCCATTAAAAATGGAGTATCAGGAATACAGTTTATTCCTGAACTACGAGATCTTAATTTTTCATGTCAGTTGGGCGCAATGCCATTTATTTCCGAAGAGAAAAAACGTGAATATCTTTCCGAACTCCAACTTCGAAATTTCAATAGCAGCGGTATTTTGTATGGCATAATCGCTGGAATGGACGCATTGAAAGATGCCAAGCTGGATACTGCAAAGAGCGATGAAGAACCACTTTGGGATTTGGGAATAATTTTCGGAAGTGGCACAAGTGGTGTTGAAAAGTTTCGCGAAGCCATTTATAAAATTGATGATAAAAACATCCGCCGTTTAGGTAGCAATTCCGTGATGCAAACCATGACCAGTGGCGTGAGTGCCTATCTGGGCGGTTTAATTGGCGCTGGAAATATGGTTACCGCCAATTCCTCTGCCTGCGCAACAGGCACCGAAGCGCTTTTAATGGGTTATGAGCACATTGCGAACGGTAAGGCCACTTTTATGCTCTGTGGCAGCACAAGTGATTCGGGCCCCTATATTTGGGGCGGTTTTGACGCTATGAAGGTCACAACCTATAAGTATAATGATTCTCCAGAAAATGTTGCAGGTCCAATGAGTGAAGCTGCCAGTGGCTTTGTTCCCGGTAGTGGGGCTGGAGCTTATTTATTGGAATCTCTTGAAAGTGCCAAAAAACGAGGGGCAACTATCTATGCAGAAATTTTGGGAGGATCCATAAACAATGGAGGCCAAAGAGGAGGAGGTAGTATGACAGCTCCTAATAGTCTTGCAGTTCAAAATTGTATAAAAGATGCTTTAATAGATTCAAATGTTTATGCTTCTGAAATAGATTACATAAATGGACATTTAACCGCTACTATCAAGGATCCTGATGAAATTGAAAATTGGAGCTTTGCACTAAACAGAAAAGGGGAGGAGTTTCCTTATATCAATTCTTTAAAGGGAATGGTTGGCCATTGTTTGGCGGCAAGTGGAAGCATTGAAATTGTTTCGGCCATACTTCAACTTCACGAAGGATTTATTTTTCCAAATGTGAATTGTGAAAATCTTCATCCAAAAATAGCATCATTGATTTCTTCTGAAAAAATTTCGAGGAAACTATTTAATACTTCTTTACAAACCATAGCCAAGGCAAGTTTTGGTTTTGGTGATGTGAATGCATGTGCTATCTTTAAAAAAATTTAAAAATTATGACTTCAGAAGAGATTTTCGTGCTTCTTGAACCTATTATAAAAACGTATCTACCTGAAGATGTTTCGGTCAAAGAGATAAATCGCAATAGTGATTTAACACGTGAACTGAATATAAATTCGGCACATCTCGTGGATATTATTTTGGATATTGAAGATGCTTTTGATATTGAATTCAAGAATGATGATATGGAAAAGCTACGCAATGTAAATGATGCCATTTCTCTCATTCAACAAAAAATACCTGCTTAAAGAAATCTTTTAAAATATTATTCCATTTCTTTCTTATCAATTCGTTAATTCCACTTTACAAGCTCGTTAAAGAGGGTTAAAATATTTGCTTTGCCTTTTTGATTTATTATTTTTAAGTAAATTAAAAATTAAAACCATGAAAAAATTACTTCTCTTATTATTTGTTTTTACAACCCTTTCCGGGTTTTCACAAGATCCATTTCTGCAAAAGTCAAATCCCCAAGCCAAAGAGGAAGCAATTAAAATTACCAATCTTTATATTCCAGAACTTTCTTTAACGGGTAAACAACAGCTTTTGTTTCAACAAAAAGTTGAAGAATTTCTAATTAGAAGGTATAATATAGAAGCTGAATTTGAAGGAAAGGAAAAACTAAACCTGTTATACCAGCTTCAGCAGGAAGAAACTGATGAAATGAAAGATATAATAACCCGTCCACAATTAAAGGTTTACAAACAGGTTAAACCAAAAATTCAACCTTTGGAAAAAGTAAAAAAAGACGAATAATTATTCGTTTTTTTTAATAAAATTTTCATTTTCTGTTGTTCGTTCAATGTCTGGGTCCGTATTATTTGACGGGCTTTGTTCCAAACCTGCAGAGTCAACCTCAAAAAATTCCATAATTTCTGGCGGATTGTTTATTTGTTTGGTCTGTTTTCCTTTAATGGCAATAGGTCTTGAAATTACGGTATCATTCTTTTGAATAATTTTAAGCCAATCATTTGAGTCAAAATTCGCTGTTTTTTCAACATCAATCTCCAATTGTCTTTTATCTACCAAATCACCAATTTTAACTCCAAGTGCATCAGCAATTTCAGCCCATTGGGTATCGGGTACTTTTGTTTTTGCAAGATCAATGGTTAGATATCTTTCATCCATTCCCGTTAAATAACTGAGGGTATGCGTTCCCACACGGGTATTGCTACTATATATAAGTGTTAATTGTCTTTCGTCTCTTGCTATTTGTCCCATATCCTTCATATGATTTTTGATATTTTTAATTCAGAAAATGAAATGGTATAAAATTAAAACCATTTATTTTTTTAATAGTTTAGAATGAATATTTTAGATTAATGTGCTTTCAGTTTTTCTTTGCGTTTTTGTAGTTGTCCGCGAAGTTCTGTCATAACCTTTGCCACAGAAGCTTCAAATGAACTATTTGATGTTTCTGCAAAAATTGTAGATCCTGGCATACTTAACCGAACACTACATATTTTTCCTTTTTCGGGGTTAGAAGTTTTTTCCTTTTTAAAATAGACATCTGCACTTACTATTGAGTCATATTTATTTTCAAGTTTATCTAGTTTTTCAGCTACAAAAACTTCCAATCTTTGGCTCGCCGCCACTTCGTGATACTCAAAATTTATATTCATACTTGTTGATTTTTGTTATGAATTTTAAAGATACGATAGGCAAAAATCCATTCCAAACTTTTAATAGCATTTTGTGAAATTAATCTTCTTCAGACAAAGATGGGTTGGGGTCGGGGATAAGCAAGGAGGCAATAATTCCTCCTGCAAGCGAAGCCCCAATGACACCGAGGGAAAGCCATTCAGGAATTTCGACATTGTGGGAAAGAATCATTTTTACGCCTACAAATGCAAGAATAATAACTAAACTGTAATTGATATATCTAAATTTGGTAAGCATTCTTGATATTAAAAAATACATAGAGCGCAGTCCTAAAATGGCTAATATATTTGAACTAAAAACAATAAATGGATCTGATGTAATTGCGAGGATTGCAGGAATGCTGTCTAGGGCAAAGAGTATATCTGTTAACTCAATTATTATTAAAGCCACAAATAGTGGAGTAGCTGCCCTAACGCCCATTCGCTTTATAAAAAACTTATCGCCTTCCATTTTATAACTTATGGGAAAAAGCTTTTTTAGAAAACGAAACATTTTAGATTTTTTTGGATCGAATTCAGATTCTTTGTGAAGTAACATTCTAAAAGCAGTAATGAGAAGAAAGGCTCCAAAAACATAAATAATCCAGTCAAACTTATTAATTAATGCAACGCCAAAAAAGATCATTAATGCCCTAAAGACAATAGCACCGAGAATTCCCCAAAACAAGACTTCGTGTTGATATTTTTTCGGAATGGCAAAAGATGAAAATATTACAGCGATTACAAAAACGTTATCAATGCTTAATGAAAGCTCAATTAAATATCCTGTTATGTATTTCAAGACAGCAGCTTCTGGAGAAAGGCCAGTGGGATTTTCTATAAGCGCATCATTAAAAAGCCAATAAATAACTCCAGAAAAACTAAGTGCTACAGTTACCCATATTGCGGTCCAAATTGTGGCTTCCTTAGTTTTAATTACGTGTGGTTTGCGGTTGAAAACACCTAAGTCCAACGCTAAAAACAAAATGATAAAAGCTATAAAAATACCCCAAACAATCATTAATAAAGATTTTTAACAAAAATAAGTGCAATTAAAGTCTAATTGTAATATGAAAATGTTAATACTGAAATAGAGCGTTAAATCTTTTTTAAAAACTTTTTATGCCAAAGAAAAGCCATTACATTTAAAAGAAAAAATGGAAAATACAACTTCTATTTGCAAAATTACACCTACGGATTATCCCATTCTGGATAATATCAAAAATAGATGGAGTCCCAGAATGTTTTCAAAAAAGCCTATTACTGAAGAAGAAGTCAAGAAATTATTAGAAGCAGGTCGTTGGGCACCAAGTGCCTCCAATATTCAACCTTGGCGGGTAATTTGGGGAATTAAGGATACAGAAATGTACAAACGGATTTTTGATTGCTTGGATGATTTTAACCAAACTTGGGCCGGAAACGCCCAACTTCTTTGGATAAACGCTTTCAAAAAAACAATGGAGAAAAAAGATAAGGAAAATTTTCATGCCCTGCACGACTTGGGGTTGTTCATGGGCAATGTAATGCACCAGGCTACCAGCATGGGCATTGCAGTACACCAAATGGCTGGAGTGCAGTTCAAAAAGGCACATGAAGAATTTGAATTTACCGATGATTACCACGTGGCCACTGCTGTAGCCTTTGGCTATTTTGGCGGAAATCCCGATGAATTGCCAGATGATTTAAAATCGAAAGAACTCAAAGAGATGCGACAGCGAAAGGCACAGGAAGATTTTGCCTATAACGGAAATTTTCAGAATAAAAATCAATAAATAAAAGAACTATGAGCAAGAAAAAACACGCAGATTTTCAGGACGAATATCGAAAATCCTCAAATTTCGGAAAATTTCAACAAGAGGAAAACCTTAAAATTAAAGGAGATGGCGAATTGAAAGTCGAGAAAGATGCCGAAATGAAATCCAAATCAGAGAAAAAGAAGATTACTAAAATTTTAAAAGAAATAAATTCAGAAGAAGAGTAAAACAAACATAAAACAAAAAACATGAAAATAGGAGTTATAGGAAGTGGAAACATAGGAGGGAGCCTCGGTAAACATTGGGCAAAAGCGGGTCACGAAGTATTATTTACTTCTCGGCATCCCGAGCAATTGAATCAATTGGTACAAGAAGCAGGAGGGAAGTCAAAAGCCGTAAGCCTAGATGAGGCTTGGGAAGCCAATGCAGATGTTTATCTCTTGGCAGTGCCGTTCAAGGCTATAGATAGACTTTCTGAGCTTTACGCAGGAGAATATGGTAATAAGATAATAATTGATGCGACAAATCCATATCCCGAACGGGATGGTGAAATGGCGCAGGAAGTTCGGGACAGTAACCGGAATGCTTCCGAATATACCGCAATGAAATTTGGTACTGCCAAAACCGCCAAAGCCTTCAATACCATTTATGCCGAACATCTAAAAAATAGAGCCTTCCGTGATACAGATAAACTTGCAATTCCCTTTGCCTCTCAAGATGAGGAGAGTAAAAAAGTCACCCAACAGCTTATCGAAGATATTGGTTTTGATGCCGTTTATATAGGTGGGTTGGAAAACACACAAATAATGGATCCGGAGCAAAAAATCTACGGCAAATCTACTAACAGACAACATTTGGAGGAAATAATGAGCAAGTAAAATTTCCTATTTACTGAACTAAGGTTTCGTTTTCTGATAATGTAAATAATTATATCTTCGGAAAACGAAACTTTTTTAAGAATATCCTATGTCAGAAGATAAAAAAAATAAATCTGAAGAACAGCAAAACATTGATGACGAATTAAATAATTCAAAAACATCAGAGTCTGATACGGCAAAATCACATGGTGAAATCCTGAAACAACAAATTATTGAAGGCCAGGAAACGTATGATAAAAATCCAGTGAGTATTTTATTAAGTTCACTGACAGCCGGTTTAGAAATAGGTTTTAGTTATTTATTAATTTGTACGCTATTTTTCTTCCTAAGCGATAAAGTTGCAGAAGATACCATCATCAAAGCACTTTCATTGGTTTATCCTATTGGGTTTATAATGATTATTCTTGGGCAATCCATACTTTTCACAGAACAAACCTCCCTTTTAACACTACCAGTTCTCAACAAAAAAAGAAGTCTTGGAAGCCTGTTAAGACTTTGGGGCTTGGTTATTTTGGGCAACTTGATCGGTGGGTATTTAATAGCATTTCTTTTGGTTTGGATAGGCCCCAAATTAGGTATTTTCGATTTAAGAACCATTGAAAAAATTGCGGTGCATGTTACTGATTACAACGTTATTGTAATTTTTGTTAGTGCCGTTCTTGCAGGATGGTTGATGGGCTTGTTATCGTGGTTGGTAGCAGCCTCTAAAGATACATTGAGCCGAATTGTAATAATTTTTTTGATTACAGCTGTACTTGGATTTTCAGGACTTCATCACAGTATAGTGGGCAATGTGGAAGTTTTTGCTGGTTTAATCAGTTCTCCGGCCATATCGTTTGTTGATTATGTCTCTTTTATCGCCTTGGCACTTTTCGGAAATGCACTTGGAGGGTTTGTATTTGTTGCATTGCTTAAATACCGAGCTTTTGTTTACGATGTTAAAGGTTAACAATAATCCGTCTGAACTATATTAAAAGAAAAAAATCCCTTGTAAGAGGGATTTTTTGATGTTTTAATTTAGCGATCAGAAGCAATAATTAACCTGGGTTAATATTAGCTCCCGGTTTTGGTTTAACCTTTGGTTTCGGTTTTGGCTTAGCAGCCTGGGTTTTCTTTTTGGGCTTGTTGCCGTCATCTTTGGGCGGCATATCTGGTGGTGTTGGCATAATTGAAAGATTTTAGTTATACAATGCTTAAAGATAAGCATTTAATCGATACTTTTCAATTTATTGCAATTTATGATAGTATAAACTTTTTGAATTTAAGTAACTTAGCAGCACTAACCAAATAGTATGAAGCTAAAGTCTTTTTTTAAACAATGCCACGAGAAGGAAGTCTTTAAAATGTTGTCCATCTACATTGTATCTTCTTGGGTAATCTTGCAGGTGCTTTCCATAACATGGCAACCTTTGGGCCTTCCACAAAAGTCTGTAGCATTCTTGATTATAGTACTGCTGCTTTGTTTTCCACTCTATATCTTTTTTCTATGGAAATTTCGTGTAGCACCACTGCATAAAACTGAAATAGAAATTGATGAAAGGGAAAGGAAAAAAAGAACCACTTTTCAAAAAATGTATTTCTCTACCTTAGGTATCATAACATCCCTATGTGTTATTGCAGTTTTTTTTATCGTTAATAGGAATTTTTCACAAACAGATTCAAACTTTCTTCCCAAAGTAATCAAAAGCGATAAAATTGCAGTGCTTAAATTTGGAAATAATACGGGTGATCCTCAATACGATATTGTAAGCAAAATGGCTTCCGACTGGATTATCCACGGAATTACCGAAAATAACGTGGCACAAGTAATTACACAGGATTTGGTGGATGAATACAAGAATATTTTAAAGGGAAAAAATATAGAGGAAGATGAAAGCACCATTGTAAAGGAATATTTGAAGCCCAGTAAAATTATTTCGGGAAATTTCTATCTAAAAAATGGTAACCTACTTTTTCAGGGAATGCTTACGGATGGAAAAACAAACAAAACAAACTTTTCCTTTAAACCCACAGAATGTGCTGCCAAAAATCCCTTAAAATGTATTGAAGATTTAAACGAATCCATAATCGGATATTTTATTACGGAAGACAAGAAAAAGCTGATGCTTCAGGAATCCCCTCCAAAATATGAAGCCTACAAATATCTATTGGAAGCAAAATACAGCAATGAAAATCAAGAATATATTAGCTTATTGAACAAAGCCATTGCTGCAGATTCTACCTATTTTGAGCCCAAAGTGCTGCGCGTTGCCCATTATTACAATCTTGGCGAATTTAAAAGCGCAGATTCTTTATTAAAATTAATAAAACCCGATTCCTATAGAAATAAACGGCAACTAAACCTTTTAAATATGTACCAAGCATTATTAAAAGGGGAAAACCGCACTGTTTACAAAACCATTCTGAAAGAATATGAAATAGCACCCTTTGATTTGCAAACCAATAAATCTGCAATGGTTATTGCCCTTCAATACGTAAATCGCCCAGAAGATGTTAATGCTATTTATAAAAAGGTAGCCATGGACAGCATGAACCTTCAAAATTGTTTAGACTGTACCACACGTATTTATGTAAAAGCCTATGCTGATATTGAATTGGGGAAATATGATGCTGCCATACAACTCATAGAAAATGCACAGAAGGAGGTGGAGGCAAAACTTTTAAATAGACCGTTGGTAATTGCATTTGCAAAGGCAGGAAAAGGGGAGGACCTGAACCAATTTCTACGAAGGATAAATATCATTGCAAGCCCAGAGGAAGTGCAGGAATTATATTTACAAGCCGGAAAGGAATATTTGTTGAAAGACGATACTAAGCTAGCAAATGATTACTTCAATAAAATAATAAATGCAGAAACTGAGACGGTTTCACCAAAAATGTTAGCCGACGCTTTGTTTTATAAAAAAGAATATTCAAAAGCAAAAAACATTTTAAAGGATGTGTATAATAAAGAACCTGAAAACAGTGATGCTTTGGTAAAATTGGCAATTTGTAATCATAAGCTCGGAAATACCACCGATGCCAAAAAGAATATAAACGCTTTGGAAAATTTACGGGCTGATTACCAATTCGGGGAAGTGGAGTATGCCCTTGGCCAATACTACGCCGCAACCGATAATGAACCCGAATTCTACAAGCATTTGCTGAAAGCCGTCGCCAACGGACATTTATACCACTGGAAATTTTTCAAAAACGATCCCCAATTCAAAAAGTATATTAAAACCAAAGGATTTGAAGAAGTAATGAACTTTTGGAAATGATTTTTTTGTACCCTTCAAATCTTTAATAATTTCAATTAAAAAATGGCAAAGCTTAAAAACGCGCACGCACTAATTATTGGGGTAGGGAGTGAGGATTTACCCGAAACAATTAATGACGCCAAAGCATTATACGAGATTTTGGCCAATAAGGAAACCGGTAGTTATTATAAATCGAACATTAAAATTCTTACAGGCAAAAAAGCAACACGCAAAGGTATTCTAAAGGCTTTTGATGATTTGCTTGAAAACACCGATGAGGATTCCTCGGTATTGCTTTATTATTCTGGGCACGGCGGCATGTATAGCGACAATACATTTATAAAAGACGAGGCCAAGAAGAAACCCGAGGAGGAAAATCAAAAATACTTTCATTTATGCCCAAATGATTATGATCCCAATAACTACAAAACCACTTGGATAAAGGCTGAAGAGATAAAATATAAAATCTCGCAATTAAAATCGCGAAGATTGATTTTCTTTTTAGACTGTTGCCACGCTGCAGGAATGACCGCAGGTGTTTCAGGACTACAGCATAAACACACCAATGCAGACGGTCTTGCCCAAAACTTGGATGACGGTCGGGGTATGACCATAGTTTCTGCCTGTCGCGCAGAACAGTTGAGCGTTATTTTAGAAGGAGATGATAATAGTCTTTTCACAAAATGTATGATTGAAGTTTTAAGAGGCGATAGCAAACACGAAGACGAAGACGCATTTGTACGTATTTTTGAAGTGGTTCAATATATTTTTAAAAAGGTTCCGGAAATATATCCTGACCAAAACCCATATGCAAATCTTCAGATATTTGAGGATTTTGTGGTGAGTTTTGTTTCAAATTTAATAGATGAGAACGCTGATGAAGATGAAATTGAAGCTTTAGCAGAAGTATCCAATACCGTTAAAAAAGAACCAGTTACAAAATTTAGGGAAACTGAAAATAGTAATAGCGCCATTTTATTTATACACGGGTTTTCCGGGGATGCGGAAAACACCTTTTCTGAAGCGCCAAAACTGCTGATGGACAATGAGGAAATGAACGGCTGGGATATGTTTCCGTTGGGGTATAGCGGCAATGTAGTTCCTGAATTGGGGAAGAATATTTGGGCCTGTGCGAGTGATATTAAGCGCAATTCCGACTTTTTAAATACTTCAATAAGAAATAAATTTTCAAAGTATAAGCGTATTGCTATTGTAGCCCACGATTTGGGTGGAATTGTGGCGCAGCAAGCTATTCTGCAGTTGGATAAAGCCGATTTAGATAGAATCAGCCACGTACTATTTTTTGGTACGCCAAGCAATGGACTGCCAGAAATACAACTAAAAAACTTTTTTACTTATGGAACTGAAGAAAAAGAGCTGAAAGAAGGAAGTCCATATATGCGAAGGCTTAGGAATGACTGGGATGGGAAGTTTCAAAATAAGTATCCATTTACTTTTAAAACCATTGCTGCAACCGAAGATGAATACGTTCCCATAACATCAAGTTTGGAGCCATTTCAGAAGCAATATCAGGAAATAATAGAAGCAGACCACTTTTCATTGGTACAGATTGATGATACCAATGATGATAGCTACCAACTGCTTTTAAATACCTTGATGAACAAGAGTTTTCTCAATACGTTTTCGAATAAGGAAGAGGTTAATATTGCTTTGGGAGAATACAATGCTGTAATAAATTCGTTGTTACCAAACCTGAAAACACTTGATGCCAAAGGCTTGGAGCGCTTGATGTACGCTTTGGAAGGTGCGGGCAGGGAAGAAGAGGCCACTAAAATTCTGAATGAGCACCCAATGGCAAAAAGCAATTCAAAACTGTTGGGTATTATAGGAGAACGTTACAAAAGGCAGTACTTAAATAACTCTGGCGCTGAAGACTTAAAAATGGCCATTAAACACTATGCAGAAGCCTTAAAAATAGCTGAAACGAAGAAAGACCATTCACAAATCTATTTTCACGCTATAAACCTGGCGTTTTTAAGCTTGCAGCAAGAAGATAAAGCAGCAATGGTAAACTATGCAAACCAAGCGTTTGAAGCCACGGAGAAAGATCCGTTTCCAAGTTTGTGGAAATTAGCAACACTTGGCGAAATATTTCTTTATAAAGGAGACTTTGAAAATTCTAAAGCGAATTATAAAAAAGCAGCAGCAATGGCCGGTTTACGCGAAAAGATTTCCATTCATACCAATGCTTATAAAGCGTATATAAGTTTAATGCAAACAGATAATCCAGAAGATCCTTTTATTAAATTTCTAAAAACCAATTTCTTGACTTAATATCACTACTTTCTATAGAAACTTATACATCCTAAATAACTTATATATAGATTCTTTTTCAATGGGAATAGAAAAATAGGGCAGTTGCCTTATTTTATTTAGTTAAAATTATTTGAAGCTTGCATACTGTAATTTTAAACTAAATAACAATGAAAATTAATCTCAATATTACTATTATACTGTGTTTACTGTTAGGAATATACAGTTTTAGTGTGAACGCCCAAACGTGGGAAAATCTGGGGAATCCTGAAGTAGGAGGACAGCCCATAGACAATATGTATAGTATTGAAGGCCATACCTCGGGTGTGTACCTTTGTACGGACCGCGGACTGTTTAAATCTATCGATGGTGGCGCTACTTTTACAAATCTTACTTGGGAAAGTGGCATTACGGCAGGACTTCCCATTTTATGCCTTTTTATAGACGATAGCGATGGCGCTATGTATATAGGAGGTGAGAGTGCTGTATTTAAAAGTACAAATAACGGTACTTCTTGGTCTGCAACTGCATTAACAGCTTCTGGTAAGATTAACGATATTGCCAAGGCAGATACCAATCTCATTGCTGCTTATGATCAAGGTTTTAGCAGCGGGGGCGTTTATTATTCTTCAGATGGCTTTGCCTCTTTCCAAGAACCTTCCACATTGCCCGACTTGCAAATGTTAGATCTTTTGTTTTTTAATAATAAAATGTTCTTAGCGGGCGATGCGGGTATGTACTCAAGTACCGATGAGGGGGCCACGTGGAGTGTTCAGGGAACAGGGCATCCAGCTGGGGGGCGTTATATAAAAACCGTAGACCTTAACGGAAATCTGTTTAGTGGCGATATTAACGGAAAAGGACTTTTTAAGAGTTCAGATAATGGGGAAACGTGGGCTATACCAGATCCTGGTACCTTTCAGGATTTTTGCCAGGTGTTTGACCTTACTGCGGGCAGCGGAGTTGTTTTAGCATTGACCGATGGTGTAAATTGCAATCCACAGGGAATTCCCATTAGGTACAGTGATGATGATGGTTTAAGTTGGCAATCTGCAATGGGCAATCTGCCCGGTGCTTTTTATAATGAATTAGGAAAAAGTGCTGACGGATCTTGTTTTTACGTCTATGCCTTGTTTGATAATTTGTTATACACAACCTGCGATCTTGCATTAAGTGTGCCTGAAAACAGTTTAGGTACTATTAAAATAGCTCCGAATCCATCAAAAGGGATTGTTAGAATATCCGGTATCGAAAACGGGACTTTGACTTTGGTAAATACCCAAGGGAAAGTTTTAAAATCATACAATAACATTCCTGAAGATAAAACAATAGATATTTCTGAATTTGCCCGAGGATTGTATTTTTTAAATATAGTAAACGAAGGAAACAATAAAACCTTTAAGATTATAAAGAATTAATTAAAGAGTATACATTAAATAGGGCAGCCTATAATTATTTCACAAGCGATGAAAAGATTATAGGCTTTCCTGTTTCTATATATTCTATTTTACATAATATAAATTATAGAACAAATGTAAAGTAAATATGCGAATAGCGCTTTTCCGCGCTATTTTATCTAATATCAGATATAACGACTTTAGACTTATATCGACAGATATTATGTTAAAAGAAATTACGGCTGCTATACTTAAGTGATTATTTGATAGCTATAACGCTATACTATGTAAAATAGGTCATAGTGTTAATTTTTTAGTTCAATTATATATAAATATACAGCTTCGAAACCGCCCATTGCGCGCCATCACGTTCAACCATATATATGCGATCTGAGCCTGCAATTGGTAGTGGTATAGTAGTTTCATCAAATTTCAATTCAAAATCATACTTTCTAGAATTAGACAACGGAATTAAAACATTGCTTGTCATTAAAAGTGCTTTTGCTTCATTTGGCATAACAACTTCAATGGGATCACTGAATTGAATGTCTGCATCACTAACTATATGCAGGTTATCCACAGGTAACAAACTGTCATTAATAATATAATAACACCACTGCGTTGCTCTTGCGGAAAACGAAATAGCAAATGTAATTGGGGCATCATTGGATGCTAAAGACAATATATCATCAATGGCGATATGTAAATTGCCAAGGAGGTTAGTATCCTCCCTTTCATGCAAGCTTGGGTGGAGAACTGTTTGGTCTCCAATTGTTTCATTTTGGGGGTCAGCACTAGAAAATGAAACAATCCTGCCTATGGGAAGGTCTGTATAATTATAAAATTTCGGATCATTGATCGTAATATCAAAATCAAAGGCCGTGATGCCGTGGGTGTTGCTTAGTTGCGCTAAAAAGGAAGTAATGGTTTCCTCCGTAGGTGAAAATAATTGAAATCCATTTTCCGTCAGTCTTAGCACGATGCCCAGTTGCCCAATAATTTCCTTAAAATGACCAGTGGGTGTAAATTCTATAGCACGCATAAGGGTATCCTCAAAATAGGAATGGAACACCTGTACAGAACAAATTGATTTATAGGTAGTTTGGTTCATAACCCGAAGATACTAAATTGTAGTGAAATAGTTTTCTTAAAGCAAATTGGTGGGCATGCTTTGCATACACGCGCGTCAGCGTAATATTTTAGGTATTGTGAAAGTCTCGCGCTTAGAAATTTAAATACTTTATATTTTGCCTTTACCTAGATCTAAGACAATCTTATCTACGCGTCCAGCTATCAGCCATTTACGAGACTTTTTTAACTTTTATAAGGGATTACTTTGTTAAATAATGTTAGCAAGTATGGTAAAGAGCCAGCAATTTAATAGCTTGTATCATAGATGCTAAAACAGCATTGATTAATTTAAATTCATAAAGTTATGAAGACACCAAATTTTGAAGACAAACAAGGAAAACATCCCATCCCCCACGCAAAAGGTATCGCTAAGGACGATAACCTAAACCCAAAATCGCAAACGGATGGAAAAGGTGCGAAAAAAGAAAAGCAGGAAGAGGAGTAAAAAGAAATCAGGTTGAAACAACCGCTAAAAAAATACTTTTATGGAAAAAAAACACCAATGTTAGACCCAAAGCATAAAAACGAACAGAATATAGAAAAGCAGGATAGTCCTAAAGAACCAAATTCCAAACCAGAGGACGTAAAAGAGCCTATAAAAGAAAATCCCAAAAAGGTGCCAGAATCCAATGATCCTGCAGGCTATGGTGAGTCAGATCAGGTAAAAGAATCTCCCTAGAAGAAGAAATAGAGTTTTTATTTATTTTAAATCTTTTCATCATCTCTACCTCAGTAGTTGCCATATTTGCAATTTAAGAATATCACTTAGAAATGAAACAAACTGGTTTATAGGTAGTTTCGCTCATTACCCGCAGATACTAAATTGTAAAAAATAGTTTTATTAATGTAACCGCATTACAAATGCGCGCTAGCGGAATTGTATGGTATTGGGCGTTTTCAGGTTATTTACACATAATTGTAGATATAGAGCCTTATAGTCAGTACTTAGTTTAAAGCTTAAAGTGACGAGCTATAAATTACCGGCATTTGTCCTTTCCATGTATTCCATACGTTATCATCAGTGATTAAACTTGCCATAAAGTGAGCCACATTTATCCGGCTTACTTTGCCTGCATTAAATATTGCGCTTCTTGTGGGTGAAGCATAGATTTCATAATTGGATACTTCTTCCTCATTAATTAAGCCATCTGGCCGTACTGCAGCCCATTCAATGAAGGGATCATTTTGCCCAATTTCTGTTCGTAAATAGTCAGCTGCTTTTTCATTGTCTACATGCGGTGGTAACAACAAACGCAACAATCCAATAACACATTTTTGAGCAAACGAAATAGGTTCGTTTAAATCGCGATTACGATTTCCTGTAGTGTTCATTAAAACAAACTTTGTGGTGCGATTAAGATTATTTGATGTTATAGCTTTGCATAGGCGTCGCGTTGCGTCTGTAACCAATCTTCTTGGTTTGCCATACACGCCTTTCAAAGTTAAATTATGTCCAAGACAAGATGCAACTGCTTCACAGTCGCTAACAATGTTGCTCAATTCGGCATCACTCAAGTCTAATAAACTTGCTGAGATAATCTGAAGATTGGTATTGTTTTTCCACGCATCTGGCAGCTTTTCGGGTGACCTTACTATGGCTTTTACCGTATGTTTATCGCTTAGAAGTTGTTCTACTAACTTACTTCCTGTGGCGCCACTTGCTCCTACTACTAAAACTATCATATTGTATTATTTGAATGGTTAGATTATTTATAGGACGATCCACGTCCGTAATTGTTTCATTATTTCTGAATTGTTATATATGTATTTTAAATACAGCTATTTATCCATTAAATGTTAAATATAAAACTTATTCATCCAAATAGGCAAAGAAATACTGCTTTGGTATTATAACTCTATTATTCGAGACTGATTCGAGACTTGTTCGAAGGTTATTCGAAATACACTCCTTTTTTTCGAACAATATGGGAACAACACTCGAACAACGTTCGAACAACACATTTTAAAAAAACTCAAATGTCGGGTTGAATTTAGAAAGGTGGTACTATTGAAATTATTTGTAGTGGATAGTTTTATTGATAATCTCAGGTATTTTCCAAAGAAGGCCGCGCTGCGCTCAAAATAACGTTTCCTTTCTATTTCACAAAAAACAGAAAAGGCCACTATTCATCTCTATGTCGTCTATAGACAGTATCTTTACCGCACAGCCTTCATCATAAAGTTATATGCCCTTTAAAAAACTACATCCCGATATACTAGAAAAACTTGCTCAATTTGAAATTAACACTCCCACTCCACTGCAGCGCAACAGTATTCCTATAATAAAAAGTGGGATAAATGTGTATTGTATAGGTCCAATCAATAGTGGAAAAACCACCACGCTTATCCTAACTACATTGCAGAGGTTAAAATGCATGGCTATTGGAAATGCCCCAAGGGCAGTAGTTCTTGTAGAAAACAAGGAAAAGGCTATGGAACTGTATGAGCTTTTTTTAAGCTATACCAAATATACATCATTACGGATTTATGTAGGCTATGAAGAGCTTCATAATGACGTGCAAAAATCTGAAATCGCTATGGGGATTGATATTCTTATTTCTACGCCAAAGAGCATGAACAAGTTGTTTTTAACCAATGGGGTGAGTATCGCGGATTTAAAACTGTTCAGTATTGATGATGCTACGTTTTTAACTCAAAAATCGGCCTATGCAGCCATTATGTCTATTACGCAAAGCATTCAAAAGTGCCAGTATGTGCTTTATTCGGAAAAAATGCACGCCATGCAGAAGCGTTTGGAGGGGTATTTTATGGAATATTCCAGAGTAGTGAGAAGTGAGAAGTGAAGACGTGAAATCTACCTGCGCTATACTCCTGGCTCAGGACTGTCTTGCTTGACTTTACAGGGTACTCACTAAGTTATAAAAAAAATCATCTGCTGTGAAACAGATGATTTTTTTAGTTATAATAACTTGATTCTACTTAGCTTTTAAGCGATTTCATATCGATTACAAAACGATACTTTACATCACTTTTTAGCATACGCTCGTAAGCTTTGTTGATATCTTGGATTTTAATGACTTCAATATCTGAGGTAATATTGTGTTTTCCACAGAAATCCAATAACTCCTGTGTTTCTGCAATGCCGCCAATCAACGATCCAGCCACGGACTTACGCCCCATAATTAATGGTACGGTAACAAGCATTGGGTCTAAAGGCCCTAAATAGCCAACAACAACCAAAGTGCCGTTTGTATTTAATGTATTTACATATGGATTTAAATCGTGTGCATAGGGTACCGTATCAATTATGAGATCAAAACTTCCCATGGCCTTTTCCATTTGGGCTTCGTCTGTAGAAATAATAACTTCATCTGCTCCCAATGCTTTAGCATCTTCAATTTTATTGGTGGAGCGTGAAAACAAGGTTACATGTGCTCCCAGGGCATGTGCCAGTTTTATGGCCATATGGCCCAATCCGCCAAGACCCACTACTGCTACCTTACTATCTTTACCAACTTTCCAGTGACGCAATGGTGACCAGGTTGTAATCCCTGCACATAATACAGGGGCAATACCAGCCTGATCTAGGTTTTCGGGAACGCGGAGTACAAAATCTTCATCTACCACAATGGTTTCTGAATACCCGCCATGGGTTGTGGTATCTAAATGTTTATCGTAACCACCATAGGTTCCAACCCAAGTTGGGCAATATTGTTCCAGGTCGGCTTTGCAATTATCACAGGTTTGACAGGAATCTACCAAGCAGCCCACAGCTACTAAGTCGCCTACTTTATATTTTGATACTCCAGCCCCCACTTGAGTTACCCTGCCCACAATTTCGTGCCCTGGCACCACGGGATATTGCGTCATTCCCCAATCGTTACGGGCAAAGTGCAAGTCGGAATGACAGACACCACAGAATAGAATATCTATTTCAACATCTTTTGCAGTGACTTCCCTCCTATTGATGTTCATTTGTTTTAATTCGGCAACTTCAGATTCGGTTCCGAATGCTTTAATGCTCTTTGTTTTCATGGTGTCTTGATTTGATTGTTATTATTAAAAATTTATTTCCTTTCTTATTTTACAACCATTCTATCTGTAATGACTTTTCCATCCATGGTAGCTTAATGAGGTTTATATTCCAAGGGATGGTTTGCAATAGAACATCAACTCCTCTTTTTCCAACACTTAGCGTATTTCTATCCGCTTTCATTCCAATAATTCCATCGCGTTGCATAAAGGTTTCTTGAATCCCTTTTGTAGTAGAATTTTTTACTTTATCCCAGTTTTGAATGAGCCCATTTAAAAGGCTTTCTGCTAGGTCTTTTTCTTCCTGTGTTAATTCAGTTATTGGCTCCAATTGGTCTTCTATGGGCATTCCCACCAATAGTTTATTTAGCACAAGCTCATGCTCAGGAAAATCAATTTGGCTATACACAAGTTGTTGTATTAAATACACACCCCTGTTTCTACTTTCCGGATTGATAAATTCTCCGCTTTCAAGCATGTTCAATTGTTCAAAAAAGCGTGTTAGAAAGGGCCATGCAATGATTACACCTGAATTATGTATGTGTATTTGATCTTCCACTTATGTAAGTTGTTATCTATAAATTCCGAGTAATTAGTATTGTGTGCTCTTACGAATAACACTCTTTATAAATTACGGTTAAGGTAAGTAAAATGCTATGAAATAAAGGATTAGGCTTGTGCGAAAAGCTTCAAATATTGTCCGAAGACGCTATTTTTATTATCGAATGGAATGTAACTTCGATTGTGCCCGACCAGCTACATTATATTCCTAAATGAATCAACATTAGCCTCCTATCATTACCGTTGGGCATCCTAAAACAATAGCGCCGCCATGGGCAGTGGTATCTCCCATTCTTGCTGCTGGCTTACCACCAATCAATACTGTTGCTGAGCCTGTTACAATGGAATCTGGAGGTCCTACACAAACACAAGTATCTCCAACAACGGCTGCGGGCATACTTCCGATTAATACTGTAGGTACTCCGGGGCCAACTATTGGACCACCTACATGCGGAATAGGTGGAAGTCCTTGGGTTTCCTGAGGACACGTGTGCATATCTGTTATTCTTGCTGCGGGTTGCATTGTTTTTTTTTATTTTTTAATTAATCATTACCATCGCCCCTTTTACAGTAGTCTGGCCGGAGGAAGCGAGTTCTGATGATGCTCCCGCTTTTGCTGTAAATGCGTTTTGGGCATTTTGTTTAATATTTAACCCATCCAATGTTGCATCTGCAGTTGCCTTCATTACTAAATTAGATTTTGCAATAAGGTTAATGTTTCCATCGGCTTTTAGGGTTATATCCTTCGGTGAATGCATTGTTATTCCTGATTCATCCATAACCAAGTTGTTTTCATTGACATCTGTAATATTGATGCTTTTGTTTTTATCATCGAGCACAATTGTATTCTTTTCTGGGGTTTCAATGGTTAGTATTTTAGCTACATCATCAAAGGTTATATGGATTCCAGATTTAGAAGAGATAGATTTATATTGGTTCTTTTTGTTTGGTGTTTCCTTAGGCTTATTTTTAGCACTATAAACCGATCCAATTATTACTGGAAACCTTGGATCGTTATTCATAAAAGTAAGAAGCACCTCATCCCCTATTTCTGGAAAGAAGAAAAAACCAGCGTCTGCTGAGGCATAGGGGATTGAAATTCTTGCCCAAATACTTATGTCCTCGCCATTTCCATTATTTATTGGCAGTGTTACCAAAACCCGATATTTATTATCAGGGTCTTCATGTATTTGCTTAACCGTTGCAATTTGAGTACCCCTTAATGCAGGAAGCAATCCTGATGCCCCTATAGCTTCAACATCATCCAAAGCGGCATGTGGTTTTGCAGATTTACCCACGTGTAGTTCCGTTAGCCATTGGCCATCTTGCAGCGTATGCGTGACTTTTGAAATAAAGGCATTTCCATTAAATCGAGCACTAAATCCTGAAAGCTTGATACTATCACCAGCAATAATTTCTGTAGTACCCGGAACAGTAATTTCCCCCTGAATCTTTTCTAGAACCGCCAAATTTGCTTGCGATTCTAACCATACCTTCATTTCATCAGTATCAAGAGAAGCTGATGAATAGCTGTTTGAAGAATTATTGAGGGTATCAGACAGTTTTTTAGCAGACAGATTGCCTTGAGTTAAAGAATCTTGGATGGTATGTGAGCTCGTTATAATTTTTTGAGTATCTGGATTCCACGTCGATATGTTATAAGCAGTAGAAAGGTTTTCGCTTTGTAATCTTAAGTCAATATCAATGATAACTTGCGAAGCATTTATATCAATTTTAGGCTCTTTGCTAAAGTCAATTTTTTTTACGCTTAGTTTATTTTGATAGGTGGTTACGAGCATATTATTGGCTTGCGCTCTAATTACAAGATAATCCCAATCTGAAGAGTTATACTGCATTAAAACGGGATGTGAGACAGTTGTAGCATCTATTTCACATGCTAATCCCTGATTTTCGGCAATGCTTTTAATAATTGTAGCATCTGTTTTATCATGAAATATAGCGGTATGTCTGCCTTTTGTCATTTTTACCGCTTTGTCTTTGCAGATAACAGTAAGCTGTAATTTATCGCCTTTCACTTTGAGTTGCTGTGAAACAATTATACCTTTAAAAACTGCGTCCCTTTTTTCATCGTAGCCAAGGCGAATTTCAATTTCGTTACCAGGAATGAAGTCTGAACTCTCACTATTTTTAAAAGACTCATTTTTTTCGTCAAGTCCCCATTCATCTTGAACAACAAGTACAGCAGCAGTAATTTTATTGATTTCCATTTCGATACCTATCTCATATACTTCAGTAGTATCCTTAATTCTAGTACCGTTAATTAAAACTTCAAAACTGATTATACCGTCCGGTAGTTGTAGGGATTTTGCCATACTTTTTGTTATTTATGGATGCTGTTTAATTTTTTGTTCAAATTAGTAAATAAATTATTTACTACAGCTTTCTACTTGCTATAGTTTTAGAAGCGGTATAAAAAGATTAGCTATCTTCACTTACCAAAATTAAACCCTCCATTTTTTTCTATGGGAAAAATTAAAAAATTCGGAACCTTCGCAGGCGTGTTTACACCTTCCCTTCTTACCATCTTGGGGGTTATCATGTACATGCGTTTGGGTTGGGTTGTTGGAAATGCGGGTTTGATAGGCGCGATTGTAATTATCATTATAGCCCATGTTATTTCTATAACTACTGGTTTAAGTATCTCATCTGTAGCAACGGATAAAAAGATTGGTGCTGGCGGGGTTTATTATGTGCTTTCCAGAAGTATGGGCATCCCTATTGGTGGCTCCATAGGTATTGCACTTTATGTAGGTACGGCGCTTTCCATTGCTTTATACTTAATTGGTTTTGCCGAAAGTTTCAATGATTTTTTCGGATTTGGTATGACTGTTAATGATTTTAGAATTACTGGGACCATTGCATTGGTTTCCATTACCATTTTAGCACTAATAAGCACTTCCATAGCCTTAAAAACTCAGTATATTATTTTAACCGCCATTGCGGTATCTATTATCTCCATCTTGTTGGGAACACGGGATTATGTACCTGAAACCGTTAGCATGTTTGCAACCAAAGGTGCTATGCCGATGGAAATTGTTTTTGCTGTATTTTTTCCTGCGGTTACAGGATTTACTGCTGGTATTGCCATGAGTGGTGATTTAAAAGACCCTAAAAAATCCATTCCAAAAGGTACCTTATGGGCTATTGGTGTTGGACTTGTAGTTTATATTATCGTTGGCTATTTTCATTGCCGTGAGCATTGATTCCGAAACTTTAAAATCTGATTACAATATTTTAATGAAAATGGCGCTTTTTGCACCTGCTGTGGTAGCTGGGATATGGGGGGCTACTATATCATCGGCATTAGGTGGTATTCTTGGTGGCCCCAGAATTTTACAAGCAATGTCCATGGATAAAGTTACTCCAAAAGTGTTTGCAAAAGGAAAAGGACGAAACAATGAACCCGTAAATGCCCTTATACTGGTATTTATTATTGCTGAAGCCGGTATTTTAATTGGAGAATTGGATGTTATTGCCCGTGTGGTTTCCATGTTTTACCTTACGGCCTATGGTTTTATAAATATTGCTTTTTTCTTAGAAAATTGGGCAAATCCTGATTTTCAACCCACTTTTAAAATTAAACGATGGATTGGTTTACTTGGTTTTTTTGCCTGTTTTGCCGTTATGTTTAAGCTGGACATGATTGCTATGATTAGTTGCATTGGCCGTTATTGCGGGTTATATTTTTGGTTGCAACGAAAGGAAGTAAAAATACAATCAAACGATGTTTGGCGAAGTGTTTGGGAAAATATCGTGAATAAAGGCTTAAAAAAAATCAATGCCAATGCCGGAAGTGAACTCTAGTTGGAATCCTAATATCATTTTGTTTAGTGGTCAAAGTGAGCACCAATCTACTTATTGGAATTGAGTAAAACGGTATCTGGTCGTACAGGTATCGTTACCAATTTCAAACTCATTGTAGATAAAAAGAATTCTAAACCTCTGAAGAAAACAGAGCAAATTGTTACGGACGAGGTCTTCTCTGACCTAGGAATTTTTGCACGGCAAATTAAAGTGGACAATATCTATACGGGTATAAAAAATATTGCAACCACATTTGGCTTTTCTGGTGTTGAACCCAATACGATAATGATGGGTTGGCCAAAAGGGTTGGAAGATTCAAAGGAATATGCTGAAATGACAGAAGCCCTACTGCATTTGGATTATAATTTGTTATATCTGGATTTTGATAAGAGAACAAAATTTGGAAATTATAAAACCGTCGATTTATGGTGGCGTGAAACCGATAGTAAAAATGCTGAAATGATGCTTAATATCGCCCGTTTTATTATAGCTTCTCCCCGATGGCATGATACCAATATCAGAGTGTTGTTTGTTAATAATAACAATGTTGATAATGCAATTGTTTACAATAAAATATACAAACTTGTAGAGGATTTACGCGTTAGATGTAGAAATAGAAATTATTGATAATGCCGTACAGCAAACAGCGTTTTATGATTTGATAAAGCAGTATTCAGGCGACTACCGATTTAACCTTGGTGGGTATTCCCAATTATAAAATTGAGCAGCAAGCTGAATTTATAGTTAAAACCAATCATCTATTTGAAACTATTGGCTCTACCCTTTTGGTAAAAGCTGCTAATAATTTTAATGTGTTGGATTTGGATTTTAATAAAGAAAAGTCAAAATAAGTATTGATGATTTCGTGATGTAAATCAATACATTGTATTCGGGTTTTTTGAAGATTTTGGAATCTGTTGAATGGAGTCCCAATGCTCCACGATTTTTCCTTGGTCATTAAACCTGAAAAAATCCATGGCGATATATTGGTCATTTCCAGGCCAGATTTGATGTGTATGTAATGCAACTAAATTCCCTTCCACAACACTACGAACAAAGTTGATCGATTTATCTGGATATTCGGCGTGCATACGTTCAAAATATGATATAAAGCCTTTTTTGCCATCTTCCACGTCTGGATTGTGCTGTGTATATTGTTCGCCAACATATTGTTCTATTGCTTTACGAGGATTACCTTCGTAGGCTATTTTGTAAAAAGCGATAGCGTCTTTTTTGTACTTTTCTAAGTCCATAAAAATATTTAATTCAATTTCCTTAAAGCCACTTTTTCCTTTTAAAATACCATAACATTCCGAGAAATACCAGAATCATTGCACCCCACAGATAATAATAACCATACTTAAAATGTAGTTCAGGCATGTGGTCAAAATTCATCCCATAGATTCCAGCCATAAAAGTTAAGGGAATAAATATGGACGCCATAATGGTGAGTACCTTCATCACTTCGTTCATTTTGTTGCTGATGGTAGTCATATACATATCCATCAAGCCCCAAATCATATCACGGTATATTTCTACGCTTTCATTTACTTGTATAATATGGTCATAAAGGTCGCGTATGTATTTGTTGGTACGTTCATCAATGAGTGAGCTTTCAATTTTTTCAAGTCTGTTTACTACTTCGCGCAGCGGCACTACTGCTTTTCTAATTTTTAGTATTTCTTTTTTCAACTCTTGAATTTCTTCAGTGATGTTTTTGTCTTCCTTGTCATCAAAAAGTTTATCCTCGAGTATTTCTAACTTATTGCTTAAAAATTCAATTACTGTAAAGTAATTATCTACCACGGCATCCAAAATTGCAAACATCAAATAATCTGAGCCCAAACCTCTTATTCTTCCCCTTCCATGTTCCAAGCGCTCACGTAGATCTCCAAAAACGTCGCCTTCGGACTCCTGAAAAGTGATTACATAATCACTCCCAATTACCATACTCACGTGCTCGTTAGTTAGTTGCTCTGCATCATCATAGTGTAACATTTTAAATACAATAAACAAATACTCTTCATATTCGTCAATTTTTGGGCGCTGGTTTGTGGTAACAATATCTTCCTGAATTAGCGGATGCAGTTCAAAATGGTTACCGAGGCTTACAATATCATCAGTATTGCTAAGACCATTTACATTTATCCACGTAATGTTTGTTGAGTCTTCGTAATTAAAAGCTTCCTGAATGTTATTGGTTTCAAAGCGCTGGTAATGGTCTTTGGAATAGTCTATTATGTCCAGCTCTGTAACCGTAGTGGTTTTTTTTCCTGTATAGGCAACCGTTCCAGGCGAAAGATTTCTGGCTCTTTTAGGTTGTATTTTGGTGGTTTGTTGTTTTTTTCTTTTAATAGCCATAAAAAGTGAATATTTTTTAAAGGTAGGAAAAAATGATTTTAGAAAAATTAAACGGTTTCCAATTTTATTCTCTTCAGTAGAAACCTCTATTGTTAAAAAAACTGTGAATATTAAATTTAACGATTTATTAATTTTTGATTCTATTTATTTACTTTAACCGGGGCAATTGTAAACTGCTGAAAAACCTATACTTCTTATGCACTTAGCTACGCTTGACTGGATTTTAATCATTTCGTTTTTTGTTATTTTTTTAATTATTGGAATTGTTGTAGCCAAAAAGTCTGGCAAGAACACACAGGAGTTTTTCCTTTCGGGAAGAAATATGCCTTGGTGGTTATTAGGTATCTCTATGGTAGCTACTACCTTTTCTGCAGATACACCCAATTTAGTTACGGATATTGTTCGTCAAAACGGGGTTTCGGGAAACTGGGTTTGGTGGACTTTTTTGATTACGGGAATGCTCACGGTTTTTGTTTATGCAAAACTGTGGCGAAGAAGTAAGGTGCTTACAGACCTCCAGTTTTACGAAATGCGATACAGTGGTAAGCCCGCGGCTTTTTTGAGAGGGTTTAGGGCCTTGTATTTGGGCATTTTCTTTAATGTTATGATTATGGCCTCTGTATGTTTGGCAGCCATAAAGATTGGCGGGGTGCTTTTTAATCTTGCTCCCTGGGAATGTGTGCTTTACGCTTCTATTGTTACGGTTATTTACAGTTCTATTGGAGGATTGCGTGGGGTTATTTTTACTGATTTTCTTCAGTTTATTGTTGCTATGATTGGCTCCGTTTGGGCAGCTTATTATATAGTGAACTTACCCGAAGTGGGTGGACTGCAAAATCTTTTAGCGAATGAAAACGTTTCCGATAAATTGAGTTTTCTACCTGACTTTGGAGATACCAATACCCTTTTAGTTCTTCTTATTATCCCAATTGCTGTTCAGTGGTGGAGCGTTTGGTATCCAGGAGCCGAACCTGGTGGTGGTGGCTATATTGCGCAACGAATGCTTTCGGCAAAAGATGAAAAAAATGCAATTGGCGCTACCCTACTTTTTAATATTATGCATTATGCACTGCGCCCTTGGCCGTGGATATTGATTGCTTTTGCCTCT
Organism: uncultured Flavobacteriaceae bacterium; assembly: GCA_963789545.1. Lineage (GTDB taxonomy): Bacteria > Bacteroidota > Bacteroidia > Flavobacteriales > Flavobacteriaceae > Aequorivita. The sequence continues at coordinate 380,979 of CAWBKZ010000006.1, forward strand.
TTGGTGCTCTATCCTCAGCTCTCCGATATTCATGCACAATTCCCCAATGCGGTATTGGGACACGATTTAGGGTATTCTGCTATGCTTACTAAATTGCCCGCTGGGTTATTGGGATTGGTGGTTGCTTCATTGATTGCAGCCTTTATGAGTACTATTTCCACGCACTTGAACTGGGGATCTTCTTATATTTCTTTGGATTTTTATAAACGCTTTGTGAAACCTGAGGCTTCAGAAAAAGAACTTGTTCGTGTGGGGCAGCTTTCTACGGTTTTATTGATGGCCTTTTCTGCTTTGCTGGCGTTGGTTTTAAGCAGTGCATTGGAAACTTTTGCGATTCTGCTTCAAATTGGTGCAGGAACAGGTTTGATTTTTATATTGAGATGGTTTTGGTGGCGCGTGAATGCATATAGCGAGATTACTGGAATGGCGGTTTCGTTTATTGTTGCGATTGTTTTCAACTTTGTGGAAATGGGGCTTGAACCTTATGAGAAATTGGTTATTGGGGTGGCTATTACTACAGTTAGCTGGATAGCGGTTACATTTCTTACCCGCCCTACGGATACAAAGACGCTTGCTAATTTCTACAATGCTATTACTCCTTACGGCAACGGTTGGAAAAACTTTAAAAGCGTTGCAGCCAAGGCAAATATTTCTTTAAAAGAAAGCCATGATGTTTTTACTATTGACTTTGCCTCTATGCTCTTGGGGATTGTTTTTGTTTATACATCGCTTTTTGCAACCGGATATATTATTTATGGAAACGTGATGGGAGCGACAATTCTTATTACCATTGCTGTGATTTCGGCGTTTTTCATTTTTAAGCTTTGGAAGAAAAAATAAGGTATTTTATTTCACAGAATAAGCTGGTAAATAAAATTCAAATATACTACCCTCATTAGGTGCACTGGTTATAGTTATATTAGTACCATGGAGTTCCATTATCCTTTTTACAATGGCAAGGCCAATACCGATGCCTTTTTTCTTTTCTGAAGTTTCATTTTGTCGGAAACGTTCGAAAATAAATTCTTGATCTTTTTTTGCAATGCCCGGACCTGAATCCTTAATTTTTACAATTACATTTTTTGAATCATGACCTACAATCATTTCAATGGAACCATGGGCTGGAGTGAACTTTATGGCGTTGTCCATTAAATTCTGAACAGCTCGTTCTACCATACCAATATCTGCAAAAACCAAGGGCGTTTCACCGACTACTGTCACTTTTAGTTGGATGTTTTTTTCAGTAGCCAAACCTTGATAGTTGGAATGTATATCATAAAGAAGGTCTGTTATTGGAAAGGGTTCTTTTTGTGGTTTCGTTTGTTTGGTTTCCAATTTCGAGTATTCAAAAAGCTGGGATACCAATTTGGTAAGTTGTTTTATGTTTCTTTCTATAATAGCAACATATTGCATTTGTTCGGCATCGCTTAAGGAGCCCTTTTTAATTTGAAGGGTTTCAATATAACCGTGCATTACAGCTAAAGGCGTCCGTAAATCGTGAGATACATTTGCAATCAACTCACGCCTAAGTACATCAACGGATTTAATTTCCTCCATATTATGCGAAATAGTATCCGCCATATCATTAAAAGTCACAGCCAAGGTGGCAAGATCGGACTTTTCAGCATTTGGAATTCGACTTTCAAAATCTCCATCCCTAAAACGCTTTACATAATATACAATGGCTCTTAGGTTTTTGGTAAGAAACCAAACTCTCAAAAAACCTAAAGTTATTGCAAACAACATCGTTAGCAGGATTGCACCAGTCCCTAATTTTAAAAAATAACTGGACCAAAGTGAATTGTAAACGTTTTGATAGGCTTCGCCAGCCAACACAATATAAACATAGCCCTGATGGCCATCCTTTTCATAATGTGCCGCAGAGAAAATCTTCTTTTCGCCAGGATTTCTAGGATCATCACCCAAAATATGAATCTTTTCATCGCTCGACACAAAATGCTCTATGGGTTTAAGATCCACTTTTTTGGCGGCTTCATTTGGATTGGAATGATCGAGGACAACGGAATATAATATTTCACCCTGTTCGTTGAGTAAATAAACTTCAATCCCTCTGTTTACAGCCATCATATCATGCATAATATCTCCAAAAAGTGGCTCGTTCACACTGCCATCTTCTAAAAAAGGTGAAGCATCCTTAAATTTTTCATCTATTAAATGTGCCGCTACATTAGCATTTAGCTTTTGAGTGGTTTCCTGCTGAAATTTATTGCTGAAATAAACTGAGAGTAATACATAGGTTAACCCCATCATGACTATTATCAAGAAAAAGGAAATACTTAGTTTGGTAATAAGTTTGTTTGAAATTGTCTCGTTCTTCTTCATAATTTTTGAATATCTTCATTAAACTTATAGCCTACCCCCCAAGTAGTTATAATATAGATTGGTTTGGCCATTTCGGGTTCTATTTTTGCTCTAAGTCTATTTATGTGAGAGTTTACCGTATGTTCATAACCTTCAAAATCGTAGCCCCAAATAAGACTCAACAATTGTGTTCTACTAAAACTTTTACCTGGACTGGAGGCCATGAGTGCTAATAGTTCAAATTCTTTTGGAGAAAGCTCTATCCGTTTATTTTTTTGTAGCACTTTGCGTTTTTCCAAATTAATCGTGAGGCCTTCAAATTTCAATTCGGTCATTGTTTCTGTGTTAATTGCTTTGCGATGCATATCGGCCCGCCTGAAAATAGCTTTTACGCGAGCAATAAATTCGCGGACACTGAAAGGTTTCGAAATATAATCGTCTGCACCAATCTCCAATCCCAAAACCCTATCTATTTCCTCCGTTTTGGCGGTAAGCATAATTACGGGCGTGCTTTGCTTGGCCCTAATCTGTTTGCACACTTCAAACCCATCCATAATTGGCATGGAAATATCGAGAATAACCAGATCTGGTTTTTCTGAAAGTGCCAAGTCAAGCCCTTCCTTACCATTAAATGCTTTTAGCACATCGCAATCAATATCACGTAGATGAATTTCAATTAAATTGATGAGCTCTCTATCGTCTTCTATGATTAAAACTTTTTTCATCTATTGAGGTTAGGTTGTTTAAAAATCCTTTTTAATTAGGCTTAAATTCTTTTACGAAATGAAACAATTAATGTCACAAAACTATCACATACCATTTTTTTTGGAGTTTGTAGCATTGTCAATTACAAAATACAACTAAATTTTGGCATGCTTCTTACCATTTTGCGGCTGCTTTTAAAAAGTATCACAGAAACGTTACTATTCTGTGAAACTATTGCAATACTGTATCGTTTGCTTTGTAGTGTAAAAAATCATTACTAACAAAAAAAGAAAACTATGAAAACATTAAAAAAAATGATTATTGCCTTGATGGCTGTACCCGTACTATTTTTAACAGGTTGCAGCAGCGATGACGATAATACAGTACAAAATGGCAATCTCAGCCTGAACATTTCAAATTTAGAAGATTTGGGTACAGGTAGTAGATACGAAGGATGGATACTGGTTAATGGCACACCAGTTTCAACAGGAACATTTTCAGTAGATGCAAATGGAGCTTTATCAAAAACTTCCTTCTCCGTTCCATTAGAACAACTCAATTCAGCTACAAAATTTATCCTTAGTATTGAACCAAATCCAGACTTAGACCCAGCACCTTCTGCACAAAAATTGATTGCTGGTGATTTTAACGGAAATTCAGCATCAGTTTCTACTGCGGTAGCTCCTGCTGTTGGTGATTTCAGTAATGCTGCAGGTTCATTCTTCCTTCGCAGCCCTACAGATGAGCCTCAAGGTTCAGCAAATAACGGGAACGATGAAAATGGTGTTTGGTTTGGATTGCCAGGAATGCCACCGTCTCCTAATTTTACCTTACCAACATTACCTGATGGTTGGGTTTACGAAGGATGGGTTGTAGGTGAAACAGGTCCATTATCTACAGGACAATTTACAGCTTTTGATATGCGCGATATGAATGCAGGTCTAGCAACCAGTTTTAGTGGAACAGAGCAATTAGGCCCACCTATTCCTGGAGAGGATTTCTTCAATAATGCTCCATCTGGTGAAACTTTTCCTTTGGACATTCGCGGTAGAATGGTTGTAATTAGCGTAGAACCATTTCCAGATAATAGTCCGGCGCCTTTCCTATTAAAGCCACTTGCTGCTACCGCTGGTAATGATACTGCGCCGACTTCTTATAATTTTAACCAGAACTTAGGTTCTTTCCCTACGGGAACGGTTACAAGATAAAATGTTTGTTTCTTTGTATTGGTTGTTAAAAAGCTTCGAGAAGGTTTCTCGAAGCTTTTAGATTTTAGATAACTCAGAAGATTTCAAAACAAATTAATATCTAATTAATTGTAAATGATTGTAGGAGCTTCTAGAGTAAATTGAATAATTACTTTCAAAAAAAAACCTTCCACAAAGGAAGGTTTCAGTTTATAGTTTAAATCGTTTTTGGAAAATTAATTATTCCCCAAAATCAAAGGCAATCCGCTCTCGCCAGAACCCACAACCACTATTTTGGCGTTTGGTGATTTTGCAAGCTCTAAAGTAGCATCAATCCCTTTATCTTGAAGGATTTTATCTGTAAGTGAAGCACTTAAAATCTTGTTGGCATCTGCTTTTCCTTGGGCTTCTATACGTACTTTTTGGGCTTCCTTGTCGGCAGTTACTAATCTAAACTCATATTCCAAAGATTCCTGCTCTTGTTTCAATTTTCTTTCAATAGCATCTTTTATGGTATTTGGTAGCGTAACATCACGAACTAAAATTTCATTTAATTGAACGTATTGTTTATCCAGAATCTTTTTGGTTTCCTCAAAAATTTCATCCTGAATGGCGTCCCGTTTACTGCTGTAAAGTTGCTCTGGTGTATAACGACCCACAACGCTCCTTGCGGCACTTCGGATAGCTGGTTGGATAACACGTTCCAAATAATTTTCACCACGTTCTTGGTGAAGTTTACCCAATTCTGAAGTAATTGGTTGGTACCAAGCAGAAGCATCAATTTGGATTTCAAGTCCATTTGAAGATAGTACTTTCATTTTTTCAAAAAGTTCCTGTTGTCGAACTTCGTAAATAAAAACTTTATTCCAAGGTGCAATTATATGAAATCCTTCACCTAAAGCCGGTTCGTCTGTGACTACACCATTTCCGAAGGTTTCATATAACACTCCAGCGTTTCCAGAGCTAATAGTTACTGAGGATTTTGCAACTACAATTATTAATAAAATAATTCCTACGATTACGGGTATTGTGAGTTTTGGTAATTTTTCCATGTTAAGTGTATTTGGATTGTTAGATAAGGCCATTGTATTTTCTGATAAACCATTCTGCAGCAAGGGCAAGAACGATGAGTGCTAGGAGATATTTCCAATCTATCAAAGGTACTACTTTTTGTTCGCTCCGTTCAATGTTTTTGAAGTTTTCATTTATTAACAAACTTTGAATCAACGCATCCGTTTGCGTTATAAAAAAAGCACTACCATTTGTATTTTGTGCAATGCGGCGGAGTTTGGATACGTCAGCATTAAGAAATTGTTGTTCTACATTGAAATCTAAAATGGTAAAATTGCCACTACTGGAAACCGCTTCGTTTGCTGCAGAAACCGTAAAATTATATTCACCTGCCGGAAGGCTATTTAAATCTACTTCATAATAGTTGTTTCGAAGCAACATCGGAAAGACTGTTTGCTTTTCAGTTTCAGTATTTTTAACGGTTATGTTTAGAGAGGCGCGATTATCAAAAACATAGTTTTTATCGAAATACTGAACAGAAATTTTTATTGGGCTGTTGTTATAATAAAACGTTTCTGAAGATATTTCCAACCTACTTCGGTGTTTGTTTGAAGCTAAATACTGAACAAGATTTCCTATAAAATCATCAAAATTTTGGAAGCTTTCCGTTTCAAGAAAACTGCGTGCACGCCAGCGCCAAAAACCTTCGCCATCCCATAGAGCGTCTCGTTTTCCGTTTATTTCCATGGTAGCAAACAAAGGATTACCGTTGGCAATACCGCTTACGGTCTGCTCCAACATCACTTCATTCGGCACGCTAATAGTCAATTCGCCAAACGCTGTATGAAGCGGTGGAAAATTATCAAAACCAATATCCTCAACTACGAAAGTGCCGTAATTACTGTTCAATTCAGCCTGAATATCTTCGCTTTGATTGGAAGCTTCTTTATTAAAATTATTCTGTGCGCCGTTTAGATAATACCAATCCGTTTGCAGTCCAGAGATTACCCAAGAATTTTTATTTAACTTTTCGATTTCTGAAAATACTGAAGCAAAACTTCTATCGGGTTGATATAGGACTACAAGTTGGTAATCATTTAAAGCCGTTACTGCTTCTTCAGGCTTTCTGAATGTTACGGTGCGTTGTTCGTTAGAAGTAATTGCCTTTTTGAGTGCTCCCAAATCTGGATGAGTGATTTTGCTGATCACCAAAACGTTGGTAGCTTGGTCTATCACTTCAACGGCGAATTGCTTGCTGTTGTTGGCCTTGTTTTTTTCATCTGCAAGCGGAAGTATTTGCGCGGTGTATTTTTGAAGTCCCACGCTGTTTGCGGAAAGTGTAAAATTCACCGTTTTTGAAGTTTCATTTTCGTTGAAAGAAACATTCGTGCGATAGACGGTTGCTGAGCCCTGCGTAACGACAAATTCAGAATTTACGGGGTTAATTCCACTGTAATTCAAAATGACTTCAACAGGAAACTGGTTTTTCAAAAAAGCGTAGCGATTGGTGTTTAACTGTTCAATTTTTAGGTCGGTATATTTTATGGAATCACCTAGTATTATTGGATAAATAGCGTTTTTGAAAGTTGCCGAAGAAAATTCATAATCGTTACCAAGTGTCTGGTTTCCGTCAGTTATTATAATTGTTGGCGCAGTTTGGTTCTTGAAAAGCTCATTGACGCCATTGAGCGCTTTGGAAATGTTTGTATTCTTATCATTAAAAGAAAGGGAATCGCTTTCGCGGAAATCATTTCCGAAGGAATAATAGTAAAGATCGAATTTATCGTTTAGCGCACTATTCTCTTTTATTTTTTGAAGTAATGCCGAAACATTTTCCGTTTTGGTCCAACTCCCCTACCGATGCTGAATTGTCAATCAAGCACTGGTAGTTTTGGTTTTTCAATGGTATATGTTTCACTTTTAAATTTCGGATTAATAATCAAAAGTAAAATAGAAAACAGCGTAATAAAGCGAAGTATTCCAAAAATCCAACGCAATGATCCTGATTGCTTGGACTTATAGCCATACATAAAAATCGCCAGAGCAATGGATATTACTGCGGCGATGATTATGTAAAATATGGTATCTGTAGACACTAAAGTGGTTTCAAGTTTAAAGTTTCACCCTTCGACTGCGCTCAGGGTGACATTCTCAGTCTTCAGTATAAGGTATATTGACACTGAACACTTTTTTAAGTAAGCATTCCCCCATCAACATTCAGCACTTGCCCAGTAACGTAAGCAGAAAGGTCGCTCGCTAAAAACACACAGGCATTTGCAATGTCTTCTGGAGATCCACCACGTTTTAGTGGGATGGCATCGCGCCAACCTTGTACGGTGGCTTCGTCCAGTTTTCCTGTCATTTCAGTTTCTATGAAACCTGGAGCAATTGCATTGCAGCGAATGTCGCGGGAACCGAGTTCCAATGCAACAGATTTTGTGAAACCAATGATTCCGGCTTTTGAAGCCGCATAGTTGGTTTGTCCAGCATTTCCTTTAACGCCTACTACAGAACTCATATTGATGATAGAACCTTTGCGTTGCTTTAACATTGCGCGCTGTACAGCTTTGGTCATGTTGAAAACCGACTTTAGGTTTACTTCTATAACTTTATCAAAATCATCTTCAGAAATACGCATCAACAGGTTGTCTTTGGTAATTCCTGCGTTATTCACAAGAATATCAATACTTCCAAAGTCATTTAAAACCTCTTCGGCTAGTTTTTGTGATTCGTCATAAGAGGCAGCATCACTTTTATAAGCTTTTGCTTTTACACCCATTTTCGAGACTTCATCTGCCAAAGTATTTGCTGCTTCTGCTGAAGAGCTATATGTAAACGCTACATTGGCGCCATGTTGCGCGAATGTTTCCACAATTCCTTTTCCTATTCCGCGGCTACCGCCCGTTATTATTGCTGTTTTTCCTTCCAGTAATTTCATATAAAAGTATTTCGATTTTAACTAAAATTTTCGATTGCAATTAGATTGTGCTCCGTGGGACAATTAAAAAACCGCAAAAGGCGGGAATTCAAATATAACAAAAGGTTGCGGGTTCTCAATAAAAAAAGCTCTGTGAATTTCACAGAGCTCTTTATAAATAATTTATAGCATTAACCTAATACTTCTTTTACTTTCTTTCCAATTTCTGCTGGGGAATCCACTACGTGTATGCCGCACTCTCGCATTACTTTTTTCTTTGCTTGTGCAGTATCATCACTTCCGCCAACGATCGCCCCAGCATGACCCATTGTACGTCCTGCGGGTGCAGTTTCACCAGCAATAAAACCGATTACAGGTTTTTTTATTCCACTGTTTTTATACCAATTGGCAGCGTCTATTTCTAGTTGGCCACCAATTTCACCTATCATCACTACTGCTTCACTCTCAGGATCCATAATAAGCATCTCCAAAGCTTCTTTTGTGGTAGTTCCAATAATTGGATCACCTCCAATTCCAATAGCGGTAGTGATGCCAAGACCTTGTTTTACAACTTGATCTGCAGCTTCATAGGTAAGTGTTCCAGATTTTGAAACAATACCTACTTTTCCTTTTTTGAAAACGAAACCTGGCATAATACCAACTTTCGCTTCACCCGGAGTAATAACGCCAGGACAATTTGGACCAATTAAGCGACAATCTCTATCTTTTATATAATCTGAAGCAGTAATCATATCTTTCACCGGAATTCCTTCAGTAATAGTTATAATCACTTTAATACCCGCATCTGCAGCTTCCATAATGGCGTCTGCAGCAAATGCTGGCGGAACGAAAATAATAGTAGTATCGGCACCTGTTTTTTCAACTGCTTCAGAAACAGTATTGAAAACAGGCCTGTCAAGATGTTTTTGCCCCCCTTTTCCTGGGGTCACACCTCCAACTACATTGGTTCCGTACTCGATCATTTGTTCGGCGTGAAAAGTACCTTCACTTCCTGTGAAACCTTGAACTATTATTTTTGAATTTTTATTAACTAAAACGCTCATTTTTAAGTATTTTCTATTTATTATTTAAATTGATTATTCAAAAGTAATTTTAATTACTTTCTTTAGAATTTTCGCAAAGATACGGCTTTTGATAAGGGTTTTAAAAGATATTAAACCTTAACTCTATGATAGCTTTCGTTAGTATCGTCTTTATCTGTAACAGGCTGGCTCACTTGGTAGCCACGGTAAAGTTTGTCGTCTTTAACCTCCCAAATAGCAATAAAATGGGCAATTCCCAACTCTTCGTCAGAATTCTCTATTGTGCGAATATAATATTTATACCGAATTGTTACATGATTGTCATCTGCAAGCAAATGGCTTACCTCTAATCTTAAATCGTTATAGGACCTTCTAATTTCGCTAAAAAAGTTTACAATATCATCGTAATGCATAATGGAAAGACCATTGGCGCTATTCCAAATAAGAACCAATTCAGGATGAAAAAAACGTTTAATTACTGTTTCATCCCTTAAAATATCTGATCTGTAAAAATCTCTAACAATCTCTTTTGCTTTGTTGCTCATGATAGTTTATCCAATTTTTCAATAATGTCTGGAATAAGCCTAATTGAAGCCAATTCCTTGTATTTTTTTCTGAAATCATCTGCTGGTGTTCCAAAATATGATTTATGTCCGGGCAAGGATTTGCTTACGCCGCTTTGAGCTGAAATAACTGCCTTTTCACCAATAGTGATTCCGCTTGTTATACCAACCTGTCCCCAGATAGTTACAAAATCTTCAATCAAAACGCAACCGGCAATACCAACTTGTGAGGCGATCAAACATCGTTTTCCAATAACTGTATCGTGACCTACGTGAACTTGGTTATCCAGTTTTGAACCCTCTCCGATGATAGTAGAAGCTGTTACGCCTTTATCAATTGTGCAAAGAGATCCAAGGTCAACATTGTCTTCTATAACCACATTACCGCCACTTAAAAGTTTGTCGAATTTTTCTGGACGGTTTTTGTAATAAAAAGCATCGCTTCCTAAAACAGTACCGGCATGAATGGTTACGTTATTGCCAATAATTGTATTATCGTAAATACAAACATTTGAGTGAATTAAGCAATTATTACCTATTTTCACATTGTTGCCAACAAAAACATTCGGTTGAAGAATTGTGCCTTCACCTATTTCTGCAGAACTTGATACTGCACTATTGGAACTTCGGAAAGGTCTAAAATAATGTGTCAGCTTATTAAAATCACGAAAAGGATCGTCTGAAATCAACAAAGCTTTCCCAATAGGACAATCTACTTTCTTATTAATAAGAATTACCGTTGCTTGCGATTGCAAGGCTTTGTCATAATATTTTGGGTGGTCAACAAAAACAATATCTCCCGGCTGTACCACATGAATTTCGTTCATGCCAAAAACTGGGAAATTGGCTTCACCCACATAATCTGAACCGATTATGATTGCAATATTCTCAAGAGTCTGGGGAGATGGGAATTTCAAAATAAATGATTAATGATTATTGTATACTGAAATTTTAAATTAGTAGTTAATTATAATTTAGAGTACATAATACTACTTACTAAATTACTGATTTACTGAAAACTTATTATTCCTTCATCCTTTCCTGGTATTGACCTTTCTCTGTATCAATTCTAATTTTATCACCTTCATTTATGAAAAGAGGAACGTTAATCTCTGCTCCTGTTTCAACAATGGCGGGTTTTGTAGCATTAGTAGCGGTGTTTCCTTTTACGCCAGGCTCTGTTGAAGTTACTTCCAAAACTACGTGGGCTGGCATTTCAACAGAAAGTGGTGCATTATCTTCGGTATTGATAAGTACAGTAACTATTTCACCCTCTTTCATCAATTCTGGGGTGTCTAGTATATCTTTCATTAAACGTATTTGGCTATAATCGTCTGTATTCATAAAATGATAGAAATCGCCTTCGCTATATAGATATTGAAATTTATGGGTTTCCACGCGCACGTCATCAATTTTATGACCTGCGGAAAAAGTATTGTCAATTACTTTTCCAGTGGTAACGCTTTTTAATTTGGTGCGTACAAAAGCAGGTCCTTTCCCCGGTTTTACGTGAAGGAATTCAATAATTTTATAAATATCGTTGTTATAGCGTATGCAAAGTCCTTTTCTAATATCTGATGATGTTGCCATTATGAAGTTTATGGTTTAAAAATTGTTATTTATGTTTAATTTGAATTGAAATAGCCTTTCATAATTCCTCGTTTGGAGTTTTTTATGAATTGAAGTATTTCATCCCGTTCCGGAGTGGCTTCCATTTCAGCTTCTATTATTTCAGAAGCTTGGGATGTATTATAATTTTTTTGATAAAGAAGTCTATAAATATTCTGTATTTCCGTTATTTTTTGGGGAGTGAAACCTCTTCTCCTTAGCCCAATAGAATTAATTCCCACATAACTAAGTGGTTCGCGAGCGCCCTTTACATATGGCGGAACGTCTTTTCGAACCAGAGATCCTCCAGTAACAAAAGCGTGGTTGCCAATCATACAAAATTGATGCACAGCAGTCATTCCTGCCAAAACTACGTGATCACCAACGGTTACGTGCCCTGCTAGAGTACTATTGTTTGAAAAAATACAGTTGTCGCCCACTATACAATCGTGCGCTATATGGCAATAAGCCATAATCCAACAGTTTTTACCAACTACGGTTTTTCCTCGGTCAACGGTACCACGATTTATGGTAACATATTCACGGATTGTAGTGCCATCACCTATTTCCACAGTAGTGTCTTCATCTTTAAATTTAAGATCTTGCGGAATTCCTGAAATTACAGCTCCAGGAAAAATGTTGCAATTTTTACCTATTCGTGCGCCTTCCATAATGGTTACATTGCTTCCTATCCAAGTCCCTTCACCGATTACAACATTGTTATGAATGGTTGTAAAGGGTTCTATCACAACGTTTTTGGCAATTTTTGCGCCCGGATGGACGTATGCAAGTGGTTGGTTCATTTCTCTTTTTTATTATTTTTTATAGGTGAAATGAGTTTACGCATTATCATATTCTTTTCGAAACAGTTTTTCACTAATGCTACATTCATCTATAAGTTCTTTGTTTTTACCATTTGGGCCATCAACTCGGCCTCGGTTACCAATTTATCATTTGCATAAGCGTTTCCTTGCATATGCACTATTCCACGACGAATAGGAGAGATTAATTTCAATACAAAAATTAAGGTATCCCCAGGGTTTACTTGTTGCTTAAATTTCACATTGTTTATTTTCATAAAAAACGTGAGATAGTTTTCGGGATCTGGAACGGTGCTTAATGCTAAAATTCCTCCTGTCTGAGCCATTGCCTCAACAATCAAAACGCCTGGCATTACTGGTGCTCCCGGAAAGTGACCAACAAAGAAAGGTTCATTCATTGTTACATTTTTGAGACCTACAACGTGTGTATCGCTCAATTCCATAATTTTATCAACCAATAAAAATGGCGGTCTGTGCGGAAGCATAGCCATAATCTGGTTTACGTCTTTTACGGGTGTTTTGCTGATGTCAAATTTTGGAATGTTGTTTCGGGCTTCTAGTTTTATAATTTTTGAAAGTTTTTTTGCAAACTGTGTATTTATATGATGGCCCGGTTTATTGGCAATCACCTTTCCGCGAATGCGAGTACCTACCAAAGCCAAATCGCCAATCACATCCAAAAGCTTGTGTCTGGCTGCTTCGTTTGGGTAATGCAAAGTAAGATTGTCTAATATACCGTTAGGTTTTACAGAGATTGTATCCTTTCCAAAAGCTGTACGAAGTTTGTCCATCGTGCTTGGAGAAAGTTCTTTATCTACGTAAACTATAGCGTTATTTAAATCGCCTCCCTTTATTAAACCATGCTCAAGTAGCATTTCAATTTCGTGAAGAAAGCTAAAGGTTCTTGCATTTGCAATTTCATTCTTAAAGTCTGAAATGTGCTTAAGCGAAGCATTCTGGGTACCCAAAACTTTTGTACCAAAGTCAACCATTGTTGTTATTTGGTATTCGTCTGAAGGCATTACTATTATCTCACTTCCGGTTTCTTCGTCTAAATAGGAAATTACCTCTTTCACTACATATTCCTCTCTTGAAGCCTCTTGTTCTACTACCCCAGCCTTTTCAACAGCTTCTACAAAAAACTTTGAGGAGCCATCCATTATTGGTGGTTCCGAAGCGTTGAGCTCCATGATGCAATTATCTACTTCAAGGCCTACCAAAGCTGCAAGCACATGTTCCGAAGTTTGAATTTTAACCCCGCGTTTTTCAAGGTTTGTACCGCGCTGGGTGTTCACTACATAATTAACATCTGCTTCAATGGTGGGATGTCCCTCCAAATCTATTCTCACGAATGAATATCCATGATTTTCGGGTGCAGGTTTAAACGTTATAGTAACTTCTTTGCCAGTATGCAATCCCACTCCTGTAAGGGAAATTTCCTTACCAATGGTGCGCTGTTTTACCACACTTTCATTCATTATCGAGCTTTTTTTCAACTATATTGAACCTTTCCATTATCTTGGGAAGGTTTTTAAAATATACATAACTTTTATTATAATCGCCATAATTCAATGCGGGTGAACCCTGCAAGGTTTCATTATCTTTCACGTTTCTTCCAATTCCGCTCTGGGCTTGTATTTTTACGTTATCACCAATAATTATGTGTCCTGCGATACCAACTTGGCCACCAATTATACAATTTTTTCCTATTTTGGTAGAACCAGCAACACCAGTTTGTGCTGCAATGACTGTATTTTCACCAATTGTAACATTATGGGCTATCTGAATTTGATTGTCAAGCTTCACACCGTTCTTAATAAGTGTTGAGCCTAGAGTTGCCCGGTCTATGGTGGTTCCGGGGCCAACATCCACATTGTCCTCCAATATTACGTTGCCTGTTTGTGGCACTTTATTGTATTCGCCTTTTTCATTTGGCGTAAACCCAAAACCATCTGCTCCAATAACAACACCACTGTTTAGTATACAAGATTTGCCTATTACTGTTTCCGAATAGATTTTAGCGCCAGTAAACAATATTGTATTGTCACCAACTATTACATTGTCGCCAATATATACATTAGGATAAATTTTAACGTTATCACCAATTTTTACATTTTCACCTATATATGAGAAAGCACCTAAATACAAATTTTCACCATATTTAGCAGTTTCTGAAATAAAAACCGGGCTTTCTATGCCGGTCTTGTTCATCTTCACTTGATTGTAATATTCCAATAATTGTGAAAAGGCTTTATAAGCATTTTCTACTCGTATTAACGTGGTAGATAACTCACCGGAGGCTACAAAGTCATTATTGACAATAGTAATTGAGGCTTGGGTTGAATAAATATAATGTGTGTATTTTGGATTGGCCAAAAAGGTCAAGCTTCCTTTGCTACCTTCTTCAATTTTTGCAAGTTTTGAAACAGCTACGTTATCATCACCATCTACGGTACCGTTCAATATTCCTGCTATTTGGGCTGCTGTAAATTTCATTTGGCGTGATTAGTTGTTTTTGCCGAATTACTTAAAAAAGGCAACCGCAAAATAATAATTTTAAATTGATTTAGAATTAAGTCGGTATCGTTCATTCTTGCAAAAATAGAAAAAAAGGACTTAGCCCCGATAGCTGTGGGTATTGTTTTTTGGATAGCACATATAGTATTTTACTACAGACTTTGATAGAGCTTCCAAATTCAGCTGATCGCTTGCCTTTGCCACATCTATAATTTTTCCGTTTTTCTTCAGTAAATTAATGGTATCTTTTTCCATACTGTAAGCTTGGTTTTCTAGCTTACCGGTGAAAACAAAGAAGGAAGCCTCTTCTTCTGAAATATTAAATTTTTCAACTAGAATCTGTCGTTTTTTCTTTATTTTTTGAATTGAAAACGGTTGGGATTTTAATTTTACCTTCAACAAATCTCTATTCAGAAGCATTTTGGAAAGGTTTTTCAAAACAAAATCATCGCTGCCCACCCACATTTTCATTGCCGAAATAATATCATAGTCATCTAATTTTGAAAAGGTATCCAGCACTAATTCTGAAAAGTCATTAAAGTTTATAGTATTATTTAGGAAAAACTTTAAACTATTACTTGCTGGAAGATCAATTCCTTGTACTGAAAGCTGTTTGGCGCGCTTCAAAACTCGCACCAATAACTGTTCGGCAACAATACCCGTTTTATGAAGATAAACCTGCCAATACATTAAGCGTCTAGCCACGAGAAAATTCTCAACCGAATAGATGCCCTTCTCCTCTACCACCAATTCATCATTTTTTACGTTCAACATTGCTATTAGACGCTGTGCATTTACGGTACCTTCTGGTACGCCAGTGTAAAAACTATCTCGTTTTAAATAGTCTAACCTATCCATGTCCAACTGTCCAGAAACCAATTGGTGAAGAAATTTTCGGGGATGTTCATCCTTGAATATTTGAATAGCAAGCGTTAATTGCTTGTTAAACTTTTGGTTTAAAGCCTCCATAAAAAGAAGGGAAATTTGCTCATGGCTAATATTTTCGACTATGCTATTTTCCATAGCGTGGGAAAATGGTCCATGGCCAATATCGTGTAAAAAAATTGCAATATAAAGCGCTTCTTCTTCCTTTTCAGAAATTTTAACTCCCTTTAATTGAAGCACTTGAACCGCTTTTTGCATTAAAAACATAGCGCCCAGTGCATGATGAAAACGAGTGTGGTGCGCACCAGGATAAACGATATATGAAAAACCCATTTGAGAGATTCGACGAAGCCTTTGGAAATATTTATGCTCCAGCAAATCAAAAATCAACTTGTTGGGTATGGTAATAAAACCATAGATGGGGTCGTTAATAATTTTAGGCTTTGGAAGGGTTTTCAAACTTTAACTTTAAATTAATAGGATCGGCGGTTTTTTGAAACAATTCAGAGCTATTTTTGAAGCACATTTTCAAAAAAAAGAGAACTATTCACAAAATAGAATTTAATAATACTCCTGCACTTAAGATTTGGAGTATCAAGACAAATATACATATATGAGCGAAATAAAAGTACTATGGGTAGATGATGAGATAGATTTGCTAAAACCACACATTCTCTTCCTTGAAGGCAGGAATTACAAAGTAACCACCGCACAGAGTGGTAACGATGCGCTGGAAGAAATAAAAAAAGAAAACTTCGATATTGTTTTTTTAGATGAAAACATGCCGGGCCTTTCCGGACTAGAAACCCTTGCTGAAATTAAGGAGCAACAAGCTTCCATTCCGGTGGTGATGATCACTAAAAGTGAAGAAGAATATATTATGGAAGAAGCCATTGGTTCCAAAATAGCCGATTATCTTATAAAACCCGTAAATCCCAACCAAATTCTTTTAAGTTTAAAAAAGAATTTGGACCACAGTAGATTGGTTTCAGAAAAAACAACATCTAACTATCAACAGGAGTTTCGGAAAATCGCCATGAATCTTTCCATGGTAAACAGTTTTGAAGAATGGAAAGACCTCTATCAAAAATTGGTTTATTGGGAATTGGAGCTTGAAAATATAGAGGATTCTGGAATGTTTGAGATTTTGGAATCACAAAAAACCGAGGCCAACAGCCAGTTTTGTAAGTTTATTGACAAAAATTACCCAAAATGGTTTGCAAATCCAAGTGATGCACCTACTATGTCTCATACTTTATTTAAAGAAAAGATACAGCCTCAATTGCAGCAGGGTAGTCCAACTCTATTGGTGGTCGTGGACAATTTAAGATTTGACCAATGGAAAGCTTTTGAGCCAACAATAGCCAATATTTATAAAAAAACCAACGAAGAACTTTTCTGTAGCATTTTGCCCACAGCTACACAATATGCCCGAAATGCTATTTTTTCCGGTTTGATGCCAAGTGATATGGAAAAATTACATCCAGATCTTTGGCTTAATGATACCGAGGAGGGCGGAAAAAACATGAAAGAAGAAGAGTTTTTGGCCGCTCAGCTAAAACGTCTTGGTTTATCATTGAACTGGAGCTATCATAAAATTTCAAGTTTAAAACAAGGAAAAAAACTTGTAGAAAACTTTAGAAGCCATAAAGATGAAGATTTAACAGTTGTGGTCTATAATTTTGTGGATATGCTTTCCCACTCCAAAACTGAAATGGAAGTAATCAAGGAATTAGCTTCAAATGATAAATCATACCGTTCCTTAACGCAAAGTTGGTTTAAAAACTCACCTTTATTAGAAATTATTCAACAAGCTGCACGATTGGGCTTTAAGCTTATAATCACCACCGACCACGGAACTATAAATGTGAAAAACCCTTCAAAAGTTATTGGTGACAAAAACACTAGTCTTAACCTTCGCTACAAAACAGGGAAGAGTTTAACTTATGAAGACAAAGAAGTATTGGCCGCAAAAGATCCTAAATCCATCTGCTTACCCACAATCAATATGAGCAGTTCGTTTATTTTTGCCAAGAGTGATTATTTCTTTGCATACCCCAACAATTATAATCATTATGTAAGTTATTACCGAAATACTTATCAGCATGGTGGGGTTTCTTTGGAAGAAATGATCATCCCTTTTTCGGTATTAATGCCCAAGATAATTATATTAAAAAGAAATAAAAATTTTAGAGAATTAATAGAAATTTTCGGTATTTCATTGATAAATTCTCTATATTCGTTCCGTTTTTACTATGGAACTTACATATACCCAAATCGAAATTTCCAAAGTTGCAGAACATATCTTAGCCTCAACAGCCTCTAAAATATTGCTCTTTTATGGTAATATGGGAGTAGGCAAAACTACGTTGATTAAAGAGATTGTCAAGCAACTAGGCATTGATGAAATATCAAGTAGCCCTTCATTTTCAATTGTAAACGAATACCATTCCCAACAGAACGTAGTATATCATTTTGACTTTTATAGAATTGAAGATATTGCAGAAGCCTATGATATTGGAGTGGAAGATTATTTCTATAGTGGAAATTATATTTTCATAGAATGGCCTGAAAAAATAAATGAATTGTTGCCCGAAAGTGCAAATAGCATATATATTATGAAAAACATTAACGGAAGTAGAACCTTAAAATTGATGCCTGTGAAATAAAATTGCAACGAAACATACCCATTTATAAATATTTCTTAATCGTTTGCCCCAAATCGCAAAAATTACAGAGCAGGGAATCTATTGTCAAAAAAATTTGTAAATGTACAACAAAAAAAATTAAAATACTTAATAATTTTCATAGTACGTTTGGTGTAATATTAACCTCACAAAATAATTTATTATGAAAACTGTAAAGTACTTATTTATCGTAGCAATTTTTTCATTAGGAACCTTTGCTTCTTGCACCCCAGAAAGCATTCAGGATGAACAAGCACCCCAACAAATACACAAAAGCAAAATCATCGTACCTAGTAACGGGTAGTATCATAGCGCTATTAATAGCGGCTACCCCTTACATATTTTATTCTTACGAAAGTTTCCCACAAACAAAAACGTGGGAAACTTTTTTGTTTACCTATCAAGCAAACTGGTATCAAGAGGTATATGTGTCAGTTTGGACCATGATGGGGAAGTTTGTGCCACTACTTTTGTTGATACTTTGGTTTATAACTTGCAAACATTGGTGGTATCACGTAATACTTATCCCAATTGGCATGTTTGCTTTTCAGTTGTTCAGTGTTATTAATGATGATGTTGGTATTGCGGATGAAGTAGAAATTTGGTGGCTATTCCCTATAATGCTGGTAATTATTCCATTGGTTTATCTTATTAAGAGCTAAACTTTCAAATAAATTGTTAGGTAAAGATTTAAAAAGCTTTGAAGAAGATTTGGGCGCCAAAAGAAACCTTTGGCAACAAATCAAAGATCTTTTTTGATTCACTCCTTAATATTCAATATCAAATATAATCCGTACCTTGCCACATTATTAATTTTGTTATGCAACTATTCATAAATTACAAATTTCAATGTAAAATGAAAAAATTACATAAGGATGAATCTACATAATAGAATTTATAATAAAACCTCAAAACAAACCAAAATACGAACCTAAAGACTAGAAGCAAACCAATCTATAATTGCTGTTGAAATAAAAGATTTTAGTACTGCGTTTTTTATGCGTTAATGTTTTAACACCAAAATTGAGATTAGAGTGTATTTCAAAGCATTTTATTGCATAATAACCTGTAAAGATACCATAAACTTAATTATTATACTTAAGTTTTTTGAATGTAAGTTTGACCCATATTTAACCTCAAAAAAAACTTACTATTATGAAAAACCTAAAACTTATTATCGTAGCATCAATTTTTGCCGCAGGACTTTTTGCTTCTTGCACCCCAGAAGGAATTCAAGATGAACAAACCCCACAACAAATCGACGTCAGAACGGTTAAAGTTCCGCCAGCCGGATAAAAAAAGTCTTATACAGGGAGGCATCGTAGTTTTTATTATAGCTTGCACCCCTTTTATATATTATGCATATGAAAGTTTCCCAGCTGATTCTTCGGTCTGGGAAACTTCATTTTTTACCTTCACTACCAAATACCCAAATTTAAACCAGTACGCTTGGTTTTTAACTGGTAAAGTAATTCCAGTAATTTTATTGCTTATATGGTTTTTCACTTGTAAACACTGGTGGCATTGGATTATATTGGTTCCTCTTTCTATGTATATTTTTCAACTTTTCAATATTTTAAAACAAAATTTAAATGCTGATGAAGTTGAAATAATATATGTAATTCCAATAATGATGGTATTGGTTCCCTTTGTCTATTTAATCCGCGCCAAAATCTTTAGCCAAATGAGATCAGACGATTTGAAATCATTTGAAGAAGAGCTACTGCAAAGAAGATCTCTTTGGCAACAAATAAAAGACCTTTTTCAATAATTTTTACTTTTAAGAAAGTGAAAATTATTCCGTAAATTGAAACGGTCAAGTTTATATTATGCCAAAACCAAAATCACCTTTCACGATTGCACAATTGCTTCCTCAAGAAGAAAAACTTGAAATAGCAAAACAAGAAGGAGAACTATTTATAGGTATTCCCAAAGAAATCTATTTTCAAGAAAAGCGAATTTGCCTTACCCCAGACGCAGTAAATGCTATTGTGAACAATGGCCACAAAGTATTGATTGAAAAAGGAGCCGGTAATGAAGCTGGTTTTTCAGATAATGATTATTCAGAAGCCGGCGCACAATTAACAGAGGATACCAAAAAAGTATTTGGCTGCCCAATGGTTCTAAAAGTTGAGCCCCCCACTCTGGAAGAATTGGAAATGATTAAACCAAAAACCGTACTCATTTCAGCACTTCAATTAAAAACTCGTCAAAAATCTTACTTTGATACGCTAGCAAAAAAGAAAATTACTGCCCTTGCTTTTGAATTCATAAAAGATGAAGATCACAGTTATCCCGCGGTTAAGGCCTTAAGTGAAATTGCCGGAACGGCGTCTGTATTGATCGCCGCAGAGTTAATGGTGAATGCAGAAAAGGGAAATGGCCTTCTTTTTGGAAATATTAGCGGCGTCCCTCCTATTGAAGTTGTTGTAATTGGTGCCGGAACCGTTGGCGAATTTGCAGTTCGCTCAGCTCTTGGCCTGGGTGCCAACGTTAAAGTATTTGACAGCTCCATTACAAAATTAAGGTCAATTCAAACCAATGTTAATCGTATTCTATATACCTCTACCGTGCAGCCTAAAAATTTGATGAAAGCTCTTTTACGTTGTGATGTGGCCATTGGCGCTGTCCGTGGGCAAAACCGAGCTCCCATAATTGTTACTGAAGAAATGGTGCGGAATATGAAAAAAGGAGCGGTAATAATTGATGTTTGTATAGATATGGGCGGTTGTTTTGAAACTACTGAAATGACCAGCCATGATAATCCTACTTTTATAAAACATGAAGTAATACACTATGGTGTGCCCAATATCCCAGCACGTTACCCTAAAACTGCCTCTATCTCAATAAGTAATATCTTTACACCCTATATTTTGGAAATTGCGGAAAGTGGTGGACTTGGAAAATGCCATTCGTTTTGATAATGGTTTAAAAAATGGTTTGTACTTTTACCGCGGAATTTTGACTAATAAAGCAGTTGCAGATTGGTTTAATATGCCTTATAGCGATCTCAACTTATTGATTTTCTAAAGTTTGATCAATAAAATCTCGAATCAACGAATCCCTAATCGCAAAAAATGAAGTTAGCATACCGATTGGCCTATTTTTCAGGTGGTTTTTTAATTGGAATAGCCCTTTTGTTATTTATTTTAAGTGGAAAAAAAACATCTTGTGCCTATGGCCTAGACGCAAGAACCCTTAAAAACATACGAATGAAGGAGCGCACTTTTACTGAAAAAACGCTAATAACTCTCCGTGAAAACCAAATGGATACTTCTGCCATTTCTGTTTTATTAGAAGATGGGGATGTTTTGTTTTCAGAAAGCAATACTAAGCTAGACTCCTGTAAACAATATGTTATTGAAGGAAAAATTTTAGAAAAAAAATTAAAAATCAGAATTGAAAATTGTGACAGTCTGGCAACGGTAACTGAAGCGAACGTAATACAAAATCAATAAAATTTGGATTCAATTTAGCTTCTAATCTTTATAGGACTCACCTACTTAATTTCATTAAAGTTTTCTTCGCTCCTTCTCTTTTTTCAAAAGTGTGAGCTCCCTGCTTGTTTGCCCAGCAACAGAAGTATTTTCTTCAGCACGTCTTATTAAATAAGGCATCACGTCTTTCACCGGGCCAAAAGGAATGTATTTTGCTACATTGTATCCCTCCTCACCTAGATTGAAAGAAATGTGATCACTCATGCCATAAAGTTGGCCAAACCAAACACGATCATCACTTTTTGAAATCTCTTTTTGTTTCATTATATCCATTGCCAAATATGTACTGGATTCATTATGTGTTCCAACGAACAATTCAATATCATTAAGGTTGTCGATAATATATTTCATTATTTCGTTGAAGTTGTCATCTGTGGCCTTTTTGCTTTCACAAATTGGTGTTTTGTAACCTCTTTCTATGGCACGCTCGTTTTCCTTTTCCAAATATGCGCCTCGAACAATTTTAAAACCAAGCTTGTACCCTTTTGTTTTGGCTTTTTGGTGTAAATTTTTCAAATAATCTAAACGATCCCAGCGATAACATTGCAAAGTGTTAAAAACAATAGGACGCTCCTTATTATATTTTTCCATCATTTTTTCACAAAGGTCGTCGGCAGCGTCTTGCATCCAGGATTCCTCAGCATCAATAAGCAAACGGATATCGCAATCATGTGCTGCTTTTGAAGCCCGATGATACCGATCTTCAATATTTTTCCAGTACGTTGTTTCAGCATCTGTCAATGGCTCGTTTTCGGTAATTTTTTGCCATACCTTAAACCTTCCCAATCCTGTGGGCTTAAAGACCGAAAACGGCATTGCTTGCATGTTTTTGGAAATCTTGGTTAGCTCAATTACTTTATTTGTAGTAGCTTCAAATTGTGCATCTTCCTCCTTTCCCTCAACAGAAAAATCTAATACTGAAGAAACCCCAACATCAAAAAGTTTTTCCACAGTATTCATACAGTCGCTTTCATTTACGCCACCACAAAAATGATCAAATACCGTAGAACGGATTAATCCTTCTACTGGAAGGTTTACATTTAATGCGAATTTTGTAACCGCTGATCCAATTTTCACCAATGGTTCCATAGAAATCATTTTGAAAAGAAAGTATGCACGTTCCAGTTCAGAATCACTTTTTAGCTGAAATGCAGTTTCGGTATTATCGAAGAGAGAGTTTGAAGACATATAAAAAGTAAAATAAAGTGTGTAAATATAGTTAGATTTGAACATTGAATAAATGAGAATAATCAATAATTTTATGGGAAAAGTACTAAATGAAAAAGGACAGGTCTTTCACAATGATATTGCTTGGGAAATCTTTTCAGGTTCAATAAAAAACTTAAAACCCTCTGGGATATTTCTTATAACTGATGAAAACACCCATAAGCACTGTCTGTCTTATTTTTTAAAAAAGAAAGATTTTGAAATCACTCCCGAAATAATCATAATTCCAGAAGGTGAAATCAATAAAAACATAAGTACTAGCTTAAAAGTATGGGAAACACTTTCAGAAAAAGGTGCTGGCAGAAATAGTTTGATAATTAATCTTGGCGGTGGCGTGGTGACCGATCTTGGCGGTTTTGTGGCTTCCACTTTTAATCGCGGTGTACCATTTATAAACATACCCACTTCCCTACTCGCAATGGTTGACGCTTCCATTGGAGGAAAAAACGGTGTTGATTTAGGAAATATAAAAAACCAAATTGGCGTAATAAATCTTGCCGAAATGGTGATTATAGATACCGAATTTCTAAATACTCTTCCATCGGAACACGTAACATCTGGCTTTGCGGAAATGTTGAAGCATGGCGTAATCCATGGCAAAGGTTATTGGGAACGTGTTAAAAATGTTGATTTTTCCCAGAAAAATGAATTTGAAGCATTGATTTGGGACTCTATAGAAATAAAAAAGGAAATTGTCGCCAAAGATCCTTTAGAAAAAAACTTACGAAAAACCCTAAATTATGGACACACCCTTGGTCACGCAATAGAATCGTATTTTCTTGAAAACGCTGACAAAAAAACTCTATTGCACGGTGAAGCTGTTGCTGCCGGAATTGTTTTGGAAACATATATTTCAATGGAAACTTATGGACTTCCGAAAAAATCATTATACGATATTTCAAAAACAATATTCAAGTATTTTCCAAAGCAATCTTTTGAAAAAAAAGATATTGAAGCTATCATAAACCTGCTGGTATTCGACAAAAAAAATAGGAACGGTCAGGTCCTTTTTGTGCTTTTGGAAGATATTGGTCAATGTAAAATTGACTGCACGGTAAGCAATAAGTTGATTTACAGCGCATTTGATTATTATAAAAATTTCTGAAAATTTTCTTTAAAATATTTTTAAGTCATCAATTTTTGAATAGTTTTATAACCACAAACCAAAATATTAAATATTAAATGAAGCGAGTCATTGTAGATTACCGAAAGTTAACCCCAGAAATACTTTCTTTATTGGTTGATAAATATCCTGATGGATATGATGACGATCATGTTATCACTTTCAAAAATGCCAAAAATGAAACTGTAGAAGCAGTTGAGGTAAGGACTGACGATACTATATATTTAGTAAAAGTCAGTTCAAGACTTGAAACTAGTATGGCAAACTTTGATGAAGATGATTATGAAGACGCTGATTTTAACGAGCCAATAAGCGAAATTCCAGACAAAAAGAAAATGGAGGAAGAGGAATGATCTTTATAAATAGTATTAAATAAAAAAGAGGCGTGATTGCCTCTTTTTTTTATTCAAATTTTCGATTGCTATTAAGCGTGCTGAAGTTCGTGTTTACCCTCTTTAATCTCCTCTATCAATTTTGAATTGAAAGCTGGCAGATCATTTGGGTTTCTACTGGTCACAAAGCCTTCATCAACCACAACTTCTTCATCTACCCAATTGGCTCCGGCGTTAATTAAATCGTCTTTAATGGAGCTAAAAGAAGTCATTTTTCTTCCTTTAACAACATCAGCGGAAATTAAAATTTGTGGTCCGTGACAAATTGCTGCAACAGGTTTATTTTGTTCAAAGAAATGCTTTACAAAGTTTAATGCGTTTTCATTTCTTCTCAATTTATCAGGATTTATAACCCCACCGGGAACAACCAATGCGTTATAATCATTTACAGAGGCAGTATTTATGGTTTTGTCAACATTATACTCGTTGCTCCAATTACCATCTGCCCAAGATTTAATCTTTCCTTCATTTTCGCTTACTATTTCCACAGTAAACCCTTCTTTTTCCATAGCCTCTTTGGGTGATTTCAATTCAGATTCTTCAAATCCGTCTGTGGCTAAAATTGCTATTCTCTTATTCATAATCTTTTTCATTTTTAGTTAAACAATTAATTTGAATGAATATAGTAAGCACGGATGGATCTATCAATTATCTGATATTAATCTTTTGCTAATCTTTGTTAAGAAATGAAAAGGGGAGTTAATTATTCTCTAAAGTCTGCGCTTTTTTTTTATCGGCTTCCACCTCTCTTTTGTATTCACGTAGTTTCTCCATCTCTAATTGATAGGACAGTGTTGCATTGTCTGTAGGTTCTATTTTTATATTTCGGAGAAGTGCCCAATTAACAGTGAATTCTGCTCCAAAAAACAAAATAAGGCATGTATAATAAACCCACATCAAAACTAAAACCACACTCCCTGCAGCTCCGTAAACGGAAGCGGGATCCGATTTCGCAAAATAAAACCCAATTAAATATTTACCACCTAAAAAAAGCAACGATGTCATAAAAGCACCTATCAAGTTAGTTTTCCACTTAATCTTTACATCTGGAAGGAGTGTAAAAATAGCTGCGAATAAAACAGTGATAAAAATTTGGGAAATTATAAAATTGACTATTACAATTAATGAAGAAGAAAATTCTGTATAATAATTTCCTATATAATCGCTCAAGGCATTAATTGCAGAACTTATCACGAGAGATATAAGTAATAGTAAGCCAATTATCAAAACCATTCCAAAGGAGACAGCTCTTCGTTTTAAAGTGTCAAGGATTGTATTCTTTTTTGAACGAACACTCCAAATATCGTTTAATGCTTTCTGAAGCTGAAAAAACACTCCTGTAGCCCCAAAAATTAAAACACCAATACCAAATATTATAAACAATACAGATCTCTCTGAAAGCGCAGAATTAATAATCATTGCCTGAATCAATTCTGCACTTTCTTGACCTATCAATCCGCTGATCTCATAAGTAATTCTTCCTTTAACAGCTTCTTTGCCAAAAAAAACACCAGCAAAATGAACTGTAATAATGAGTAACGACGGCAACGAAAAAAGCGCATAATAAGCAATAACGGCGCTTTTTGCCCAAGGGTCATTTTTATCCCAACTGAAATAGGTGTCCTTTAAAAGTTTTAAGAATTTCATTATAGATAGCGTTCCGTTATTATATTGCAATGATGTATTTCGTGCCCGCAAATCACAAATCCAGCAGCCCTGACAGACATCATACTTCCATTAGCTTCGCCAAGCTGCTTTAACTGAGTTTCATTAAAATTTTTAAAAAGATTTAGCGTAGCGTTTCGGACTGAAACATAATTTTGAATAAGATCTGCAACAGTTTTACTATTTGCGAGTGCCGTTTCGGCAAAAGCATTTTCATCAAATCCTTTGAGTTCGGCATTATTGCTACGGGCAAAATACAAAGCCCTATAAGCAAAAACCCTTTCGGTATCAGCAATATGTAGTAAAATATCTTTGGGTGTCCATTTACCAATAGCATATTGATAAGTCCATTTAGCATTTGGTATACCTTCAAAAAAAGCAGTAGTAGTTTTCAATCCCATAGTAAGTGCATCATCTAAGTTGGCGTGTTTCTACCAAATCGATATAGCGTTTATAATACGGATTGTATTCTGAAGGTGAAATATATGATAAAAGCATATTTTTTCAATAAAGATAAAAAAAACCTTTGCTGGGAGGCAAAGGCTTTAATATAAAATTGGTTGAAATATTATACTTCTTTGAATATGGAATGAAGTAATCTTTTTTTGTCGTTAATGCTTTCTTCCATAGAAATCATTGTCTCTGTGCGGCTAACGCCCTCAATATCATCTATTTCATAAATAATATCTTTAGCGTGTGCTGTGTCTCGCGCCCTAATTTTACAAAAGATATTGAATTTCCCTGTAGTTACATGAGCTACAGTTACAAAAGGAATGTGGCTGATTCGCTCTAATACAAACTGAGTTTGTGAAGTTTTAAAAAGGAAAACTCCTACATAAGCTATAAAGGAATACCCCAATTTTTTATAATCAACCTGAAGTGAAGAACCAGTTATAATTCCAGCATCTTCCATCTTTTTTACACGAACATGTACAGTACCCGCAGAAATATCCAGTTTTTTTGCAATATCCGTGAATGGAATTCGGGTATTATCTATTAGTAAACCGAGAATTTTATGATCCGTATCGTCTAATTTAAATTTTGCCATAGCTAACTTTATTTTTTTTGCAAAACTATAAAGTTTAAACGTATTTAAGACCTTATTTATTGAAAATAATTTACCGATCTATCATATTTGTTAATTATTTCTGAAACATTTGCCCCAACTGATAATTTATCTTGCGAATTCATTAAGATTTCCGCACCTTTAACATCTATTTCCTTATGCCCAAATTTATCACTCAGATTTCCTATTTCATCAATCACAGGCGTAAAGTGAATTTGATTATCCTTTAAAACTTCTTCAAACTGTATACCAATAGAAACTAGCTTTTCTTCATTCTGTAGTTTTACATTTCGAAGAATGATATCGTTATAATTCTTAAGATTTTCTGGGATATCAAAATACATCTCATACCGTATTGAATTTAACTTATCCCCAATAATATCAAACAAAGAAAGTAATGAATAGAAAATAAACTCCCGTGTTTCTTCACGTTGATAATCATGATTAAAATGCCCTGCTTCAAACAAAATGGTGGCTACGCCAGCTTTTTGGAAAGTATCGCCAACACAAGCTTCGTTAAAGCTATCATCATATCTCCCCACCCGTCCTGGAATGTAGTTTTTGAGCAAGTCATTCATTTTTGCTATGTGACGCATTGCAATCTTTCTGGAATCTGTTATAGTTCGTTTTTCATCAGCGGCTGGAGATAAAAAAGAAACCGCGGCGGATTTACCATCATTAAAACCATAAATGGAACGTTGGTCATGCAAATTCAGACACAAAGTGGGGCTCAACGCTCCAAAAACTTTATGAAGGCATTGACTTTCTTTTTGTGATAAACGCTGTGCATCGCGATTTAAATCAACTTTATTTGCATTCCCGCGGGTGTATAATTGTGCGCCATCTGGGTTTAGCATCGGAAACACATAAAAAGTATATTTATCTAGAAATTTTTTTATTTCAACTTGAAAATATTCTTTTTGACTGACGAATTTTAAAAAATCGAAAATAGCTTTGGTAGTTGTTGATTCATTTCCGTGCATTTGAGACCAGCCCAAAACAATTTCAGAACCAGTTCCAATTTTAATTAATGGAATATCCTGACCCAATTCTGAAATTCCTGGAATCGAAATTTCATATTTCAATTTATACATATCCAATAATGGATATATATGCTGCATCGTGACATATCTACCACTTAATCTGAATTCAAAATGCTCACGATACCAACTATTTATTTTCATACTTTAATTTGAAGTTTACAAAGTTAAACAATGCTTAGTTTACAAATGTAAACAAGCAAATAGTCTAATCTCGATTACATCAGTAAACAAGATTAATACCTCGCCTCTGTAATATCACACTATTTTTTAATAATTATCTTATATTATATTTATAATACTGTTTATTAGTGTTTTATTATATTTTATATGAAGTTTAAATTTCATTAAAAACAAACTATTTTTATAATATTTTAATAAATAGATTGAAATAATTTACATTTGTAACTGTTATTTAGTTATATATATTGTTACAATGATAAACAGCTCGAATTTTGTAAAAAGACTTGAAAAAATCCTGGAATATTATGGTATTACTGCCACTGCCTTTGCAGAAAAAATGGATTTTAACCGCTCCACTATTTCACACTTATTATCAGGAAGAAATAAGCCGAGTTTAGAATTTGTAATGAAATTGCTTCAAAAATTTCCTGAAGTGGAAATGAATTGGCTCCTATTCGGGAAGGGATCCTTTCCTTCTACGCTTGAAAACAGAAACGTCATAGATACTCCAAAGCAAAAACCAATTAAAACGGAAGGAAAACCAATAGACATTTTGACAAAAGAAAACAGTGCAGAAGTAAATAAAACCATTCAAATCAATCAAAATTCTAAGGATATTGAAAGAATTGTAATTTTTTATAATGATGGCAGTTTTAATGTTTATCAAAACTGAGTCGTCTCGGTAATTTTTCGGAAATTCGCATAAAAATTTGAAATGCGTTTTTTTATACTTTTAGTAATCTTACTTTTATTCAATAGCTGTTATGAAAGTGAGCGTAATTGCTCAGATTTTAAAACTGGAACGTTTGAATTTGAAGCACTTTCTGGAACAGAAGTTTTTAACACAACAATTACCCGTAACGATTCTATTGAGATTGATTTCTTTGATGGTAAAAGTGACACATCTTCAATCCGCTGGATCAATGAATGTGAATATGTCTTGAAAAAACTCCATCCAAAAAATCAAACAGAAAAGAAGGCTATTCTTATCAAGATATTAACTACAAAGCAGGATACATATACTTTTGAATTCAGCGAAGTTGGAAAGAGAAAGACCAGTAAAGCAACCGCTCGAAAGGTTAAAGAATAAGGTTTTAAAAATTATACACGTCCCGCAATTCGGTCTTTTGCCAATTGCAGTATGACGTGAAACTGATCTTCAAGATTCATTTCAGAATTGTCTATTTCAATAGCGCCTGAAGATTTTATTAAGGGGGAATCTTCACGTGTAGTATCTATATGGTCGCGTTCTTCAATATTTTTAAGTATATCATTTAATGAAACAACGTCTCCCCGCTCCGATAATTCCTTAAAACGTCTTTGAGCGCGTTCTTGGGCAGAAGCGTTCATAAATATTTTCAATTCTGCATTCGGGAAAACTACAGTGCCTATATCACGACCATCCATCACCACTCCTTTCTCTATGCCCATTTGCTTCTGCTGGGCAACCAATTTTTTCCGTACTTCAGGAATAGTAGCTATTGGGCTAACAAATTCAGATACTTCAAGATTGCGGATTTCATTTTCAACATCTTTTCCGTTCAAAAAAATATGTGCTTTTTGCCATTCGGCTTCTTTATGAAATTTTAAATGAATTGAAGAAAGTGATTCAATCAATTTTTTAGTGTTGAAATAATCTTTTGAAATAATCCCATTTTGCATTGCATAAAGCGTTACAGCGCGATACATTGCGCCACTATCTACATAAACATAGCCCAAATAATCGGCAAGTTGTTTTGCAACTGTACTTTTCCCCGTAGAGGAATATCCATCAATGGCTATGGTAATTTTTTGCATTACTGAAGGTCTATATTTAGTCCGAAAAAGCTTGATGATGCTGCGGAGCTATATTTTGAATAGGAATAGCTTAGTCTGTATCTATTTAACTTGATCGCAAATCCTGCGCTTATTCCAGCAAAGGTGCGTTTGTCAATAATACGAAGTTCTTCACCTCGTCTGAAATTATAACCTAAACGAATATTGAAACCACTTTCAGGAAAAAGTTCAATTCCTGCAATCATATGTCGAAATGCTTGATCTACAAAAGTTATTTTTTCGTCAGTGGTCTCTCCCTCAAGATCGGTTTCTGAGCGGGATGGATTTGCAAACGCTATATTCCATTGCTGCATGTTTTCCATAGTGAAATGCCAACGAATTGGAATGTTTTCCAAGGTCTGCGAAATTCCTAGAATTACCTCAAAAGGCAATGGTTCATATTCTTCGTGGTAGGGAGTGAACTGCAAGCCAATATTTCTAGCAACGCCCGTTATTTGTAAGTCCCAATCTTCATAAACATACATTAAACCAATATCTAAAGCACCTCCGAAAGAAGAATAATTCTCAAGTGTTGAAGAAATTAGCTTTAAGTTTACACCTACATGAAAATTGGTAAATGCAATATTTCTGGCGTGACCTATTGAAAGAGCCACTTCGCCCCCGCTAAAACTGCTTGTTGGGTTCCCAGTTTCATCATATCCATCAAATTTTCCGTAATTAACATAGGTTACACCTGCGTGCAATACTTGAGTTCTTCTGTCCCAAAGATAGGCGTATGCAACGGTTCCGTAGTTTACGTCGCCAATATAATTTGTATAGTTTAGCGACAGTTGGTTGTCCATCGCAGGATTGATGCTTGCAGGATTGAATAACCCTTGAGTAGGGTCGTAGTCGTAATTTGTAACTACTTTTCCGCCCAATGCAGCCATTCTTGGACTGTTTACCAAATTAAGGAATTGATATGTTGCCCTTCCACCTATCTGTGCTACCAAAAGCTGAGATATAAAAAGTGAAACAACTAATAAAACCTTTTTGGCCATAGACGCGAGTTACCGTAACTAAAAACTAAACGAATGCAAGTATAATTTATTTTTGCAAAGGAAAGAAATCATAGGTGATTAATGTACAGTTGCGTAAAAACAAATATACATTGATCATCATTAATGATAATAGTTTAAATATTTTTAGCGTTTTTCACCTTTTCTTTGGTCAATGCCAGATTCAATACGTCACTCATATCCTTCACATAATGAAAGGTTAATCCCTTTAAATATTCAGGTTTTATTTCGTCTATATCACGCTTATTATCTTCACAAAGAAGGATTTCTTTAATACGGGCACGTTTAGCTGCCAGTATTTTTTCTTTTATCCCACCAACAGGAAGCACTTTACCACGAAGTGTTATTTCTCCAGTCATCGCTATGGATTTCTTAACCTTTCTTTGTGTGAAAAGCGAAACTAAGGAAGTAAGCATCGTTATTCCCGCACTGGGCCCGTCTTTTGGTGTTGCGCCTTCAGGTACGTGAATATGAACGTTGTAATTTTCAAATACATCTGGATTAATTCCTAACTGATCTGCGTTGGATTTTATATATTCTAAAGCAATGGTAGCAGATTCCTTCATAACCTTTCCAAGGTTTCCGGTCATATTTAAAGCTCCTTTTCCTTTGGAAAGTGTTGACTCTATAAACAAGATATCACCACCAACCCTTGTCCAAGCTAGACCTGTAACAACTCCTGCTACATCGTTATTTTCGTATTTATCGCGTTCCATTTTGGGAGCTCCCAAAACTTCTACAATTATTTCATTGGTAACTTTCACTTCGTACTCCTCTTCCATTGCAATTTTCATTGCAGCGTAGCGGACCATTTTCGCAATTTGTTTTTCCAAACCACGCACACCACTTTCACGGGTATAACCTTCCACAATTTTTTCTAGTTGGGGCTTAGCTATTTTCAAGGTATCTCTGTCCATTCCGTGTTCCTTTAGTTGCTTTGGAAGTAAATGGCGTTTTGCAATTTCTACCTTTTCTTCTATTGTGTAACCCGTTACATTTATAATTTCCATCCTGTCGCGTAATGCAGGTTGAATGGTACTTAAACTATTTGAGGTGGCGATGAACATTACTTTGGAAAGGTCATAACCAAGTTCTAAAAAATTATCGTAAAACGAATTATTTTGTTCCGGATCAAGTACTTCAAGCATTGCAGAAGAAGGATCTCCTTGATTGCTTGCTGAAATTTTATCGATTTCATCCAAAACAAAAACCGGGTTGCTGGTTTCTGCTTTTTTTATGCTCTGTATAATTCTACCGGGCATGGCGCCAATATAGGTTTTCCGGTGGCCACGGATCTCCGCTTCATCACGAAGACCGCCTAAGCTCATCCTTACATATTTTCTGCCCAGAGCTTCTGCAATTGATTTTCCCAACGAAGTTTTACCAACTCCTGGAGGTCCGTAAAGACAAAGTATTGGCGATTTCATATCGTTTCGAAGTTTCAGGACGGCTAAATATTCGATGATTCGTTTTTTAACGTCATCAAGGCCATAGTGGTCGCGGTCCAAGATTTTTCGGGCGCGCTTTAAATCAAACTTGTCTTTACTGTATTTGTTCCAAGGTAACTCCAAAAGAAGTTCCAAATAGTTGCGCTGAATACTAAATTCTGCAACCTGTGGATTCATGCGTTGCATTTTGGAAAGTTCTTTCTCAAAATGTTTTTCAACTTCCTTACTCCATTTTTTGGATTTGGAACGTTTGCGCATTTCCTCTATTTCCTCTTCCATTGAAGAACCACCCAATTCTTCCTGAATGGTCTTCATCTGCTGTTGAAGAAAATACTCACGCTGTTGTTGGTTGATATCACTCTGTACTTTACTATGAATATCATTACGAAGCGAAAGCTTCTGGATTTCCATATTCATATACCGAAGTGTTTCAAGAGCACGATCTTTCAGATTATTGATTTCTAAAAGTGCTTGCTTCTGTTCAACTTCAATATTTAAGTTCGAAGAAACAAAATTGATCAGAAAGCTAGAGCTTTTAATATTTTTTATAGCAAAAGCAGCTTCAGAAGGAATATTCGGACTTTGCTTGATTATCTGAAGCGCCATTTCCTTTATGGATTCTATGATAGCTTTAAATTCTTCGCTTTCTTTTTCAGGACGGGCTTCTGCTACCTCTCTAATGGTCGCGGTCATATAAGGACTAGTGGTTATCACTTCAGCAACCTCAAATCGCTTTTTTCCTTGAATGATTACAGTAGTGTTTCCATCTGGCATTTTTAATACTCGAAGAATTTGAGCTACAGTACCAATGGTATTAATATCCCCAATACTTGGTTCCTCTTCATTTTCGTCTTTTTGTGAAACCACGCCAATAACCTTATTTCCTTTGTTGGTTTCGTTTATGAGTTTTATTGATTTGTCACGTCCAGCAGTAATTGGGATTACAACACCGGGGAATAATACCGTGTTTCGAAGAGGTAATATAGGGAGTATTTCAGGAAGCTCTTCTTTGTGCATTGCATCTTCGTCTTCAGCAGACATAAGCGGGATGAACTCTGCATCTTCACTTAAATCCTGAAATGACAACTTGTCTAATGATGTAAGTTTTGAATTTGCCATATATTGTTTTAGGACATTGTGTCACAAATGCATTGCGCACAGTGTCTAATTTTTAAATTGTTTCTATTATAAATATTAAAGAACGCTGAAAATCAAATGTTTTACAGGTTATTTTCTTATATAATTCAAGAGTTATGCCAGTTATGCTATTACTTTTCTTTGAAAAGATTAAAAATAAAATTAAAAAGCCGTCTTAGGATATACCAAAGACGACTTTTTATAATTTTTATATTTTTTTCTTATGGTAGTACCGCTAAGAATTCTCCTCCCGTAATTTGATAAATCGTTGGATCTTGACCAGAAGCATCCTTTCCTGTGAAGTTGAATATTCCTTCAATAATTCCGTTAGCAAGGTCATAATTG
Organism: uncultured Flavobacteriaceae bacterium; assembly: GCA_963789545.1. Taxonomy (GTDB): domain Bacteria; phylum Bacteroidota; class Bacteroidia; order Flavobacteriales; family Flavobacteriaceae; genus Aequorivita. The sequence goes on from CAWBKZ010000006.1 coordinate 415,202, forward strand.
GTAATCACTAAACTTCCAGGAATTGAAACGTAGGTAATTGAAGTTCCAACCACTGGTGTGTAGGTTGCAACTATTTCATCGCCATCAATAACTTCGGTTCCCATATCAAAAGTACCCTCGGTAACTGTTAATGGGAAAGTAAGTATCATTCTTTTGTCATCTTTGGTTGTTGTAATTGTAACCCTAGGATATTGGTTTACAACAGAAGTTTCAATAACGATATCGTCTGGAGAATAAGTTGCACCATCAATATTAGCAGAAAACGCATTGTTTGCTCCTGGTACACCTTCAAATAATGCAGTGAAGCTACCTTCAGTTACTTCAACAATGTCTGGTAATTGATTTAATGGATCTGTTCCTGTAAAACTGAATGTAGCTTTCAAAACTCCAGCTTCAAGGTCAAATTCAGTAATTGTAATAGTTCCGGGATCTGAAGTTAGGTTTTCTGCACCACCGGCGGCATTATAAAGTGCTATCAATTTTGTTCCATCGGATATACGAACCATGTCAAAAGTACCCACACCCAAAGAGCGAGGGATGTCAATACGCATAAGTTGTCTTTCGGCATTAATTGCTTCAACTTTAATCATATGCACATCTCCAACCATTGGTTCAGTAACCGAAATGCTATCGGCTACAAAATCAACTCCGTCAACTTTTGCGAAAAATTCGTTTTCGGGATTGTTTCCGCCGCCACCGCCGCCACCGGTATCGTCCAATACGTATTCAATTGCATTAAATGCTCCACTTGAAATTTCTATGCTTTCCAAAACAGGATCGCCATTTCCATCAAGAATAGGGTCACCATTTCCATCAACCTTTATACGAAACCCCACAAAACTGAAGGTTCCCGAAACTGTTTGTGCATCGGTATTTAGCTCGGTAATCTTTAATTGTCCCGAACCTCCCAAAGCTTGGGCAGATATAAATGGAAGCAGATTTACTGATCCATCAAAATAAGCTCCCGAATTTTCATTGGTGCCGCCGGTTGTTAGACTAAAAGTGCCATCTGCTGCATTCGTAATAGCCAAAACAATATCTTCACCGCCCGGCTTTGAACCTGTAATAACCAATTCATTTTCGGTGGTCAATGTTGCGCTAGTTGAAGCTGCGATAAATTCCTGTCCTGCAATTTGTGCTTTAAATTGTCCTTCTTCGGCATCGTTTTGTTCTTCTTGGACAAATTCGCCTGTGAGGGGCTCGTTTTCACAGGAAAAAAATTGAAAGGCTATAAATGCAAGTAGCATTCCTCTCAAAAGATACATTTTTTTCATAAACTAGTTGTTTGTAGGTAATAAACGCAAACTTAAACAAAAATTGTTTAATTGGTTTTATTTCTTGGTACTCTTAATAGTAAAAATACTCCAGTCATAAAAAACAAAACAAGAAATAATATGGAGTTGCGCATACTTCCAGTTAATTGATCAATAAATCCATAAAGCAACATTCCTATTACAATCCCAATTTTTTCGGCAACATCATAAAAACTGAAATAGGATGTGGTGTCTTTAGTTTCGGGCAAAAATTTTGAATAGGTGGACCGTGAAAGTGACTGTATTCCGCCCATAACTAAGCCTACTACTCCTGCTGTTGTATAAAATTGAATAGGCGATACTATAAAAAATGCGACCACACAAATACACACCCAAATTATATTTATTACAATTAGAACTGGAATGTTTCCAAATTTTTCAGAAGCTCGTGATGTAAAAATTGCGCCTCCAACAGCAACTAGTTGAATTATCAATATACTTACAATTAACCCCATTGTCTTAGCATCATCGCTACCCCACGCAATTTCCTGTTCGCCAAAATAGGTGGCTACTAGCATAACTGTCTGTACGGCCATGCTGTAAACAAAGAATGCCGCTAAATATCTTTTAAGCTGAATATTTTCTGATAGTGAACTGTAAACACTTTTAAGTTCCCTAAAACCATTCAATAATATTTTGGTACTAACTTTTTTTCCGCTTTTGTTTCCTTTTGGTAGAAAATAAAAAGAATATTGGCTAAAGAGAATCCACCATATTCCAACAGAAACAAACGACCAGCGCATTGCTTTCATACTTGCTTCCCCACCTTCCCCAAATCCAAAAATTTCAGGTTTCATAACCATTCCCAAATTGAATAGTAGTAAAACTACACTCCCAATATATCCTAACGAATATCCTCGTGCACTCACCCTGTCTTGCTGCTCTGGAAAAGCAACATCTGGCAAATAAGAGTTATAGAAAACAAGACTTCCCCAAAAACCAATCAATCCAAAAAAGTAAAAAAGTAAACTGATTTCAATATTTTCAATACTAAAAAAATACAGTCCCATACACGAAAGGGCTCCTAGATAGCAGAAAAATTTCATAAAATTCTTCTTATTGCCCACATAATCTGCAATACCCGAAAGTAAAGGCGAAATACAAGCAACCAATAAAAAAGCTGCGGCAGTTGTATAACTTATTAAAGGGGTGCTACGAATATTTCCGCCTAAAATAGAAACTGTTGTAACGTTTGCAGATTTAAAAAGTGCCTGATAATATATAGGAAAAATTGCAGAAGCAATTACGAGACTGTAAACGGAATTTGCCCAATCATAAAATGCCCAAGCATTAAGTAACTTTTTACTTCCTTTAAGTAAGTTGGGCATATTGAACATTTAAATTGAGGTTACTAAACTAATAAAAAATCCCACTTAAAGTGGGATTTGAAAAATATTCAATTAAATATTTATTTTGTTTAATTTATTTTTTAAAAGAAGTTACCCCAAATTTTCTAGCCTCAGCTTTAGCTTCTGGAGCCCAAGCTTGGATATTTTGAATTCTAGTTGTGCTAGAAGGGTGTGTGCTCAAAAATTCTGGTGGCGAATTTCCATTTTCTTGGGCTTGCATGCGTTGCCATAATTCTGCAGAAACAATCGGATCATATCCTGCGATGGCCATCAAAATAAGTCCAATATGATCTGCCTCTACTTCGTGGCTTCTGCTAAATGGTAACATGATTCCTACTGTACTACCCAACCCATACGCTGTATTAAAAATTTGTTGGTTTTCTGGATTGTTAGATAGTGCAATGTTTCCTGCTACTGCTCCCAGTTGTTGTAATTGACCTGCACTCATACGCTGTTGACCGTGATTTGCTAAGGCGTGTGCTACTTCATGTCCCATTACGGCCGCTAAACCAGCTTCATTTTTGGTTATTGGTAAAATACCTGTATAAACCACTATTTTTCCACCGGGCATACACCAAGCGTTTACATCTTTGCTTTCCACAAGATTATATTCCCAACGATAATCCTTCAAATATCCGGCGTAACCATTTGCAGTTAAATATCTTTCTGCAGCTGTAGCAATTTTTTGACCTACACTCTTTACCATTCGAGCATTTGCAGTATTGTTTACAACCTTATTCTCAGATAAAAACTCTTGGTATTGCTGAAAAGCCATTGGTAAAATTTGCGAATTTGGAACCAAAGCCAAGGTTTGTTTTCCTGTGAAGGGATTTGTGCTACAAGCAACTACGATAGCTCCTACTAGTAAAATGGAAAGTGATTTTGAAAATTTCATAAGAGATGGTTTTGTTTAAATGTTAAAATTAGAGATATAAAATTTAGAATACTATTAAAATTATTCTAAAATTTTTTTCAATATTTTTTTTATAAACTTTAGTGTTTCTTTAATAGTAATATATTGTCGAAGCCTATAAATTTATAGACTTTAAAAAGTTGGAACGACTTTTGTAAATCTTACTCTAAATTTTAAAAATATTCAATTATGAAAAACATACTTCTTTTTTTAGCACTTTCCTCAACAATATTATTTACTTCTTGCGAAGGGGAACCAGGACCTCCCGGAGAGGATGGCGGTTTGGTATATGCAAAGGTTTTTGAAACAAATGTAAATTTTCAGTACATACCTTCAGAGAATATATATGAAACATCATTTATCCAGTTCCCATTTGAAGTTTTTGAAAGCGATGTCGTCTTAGCTTATAGATATGAAGAAACTGTAGACTCTTTCGATGTGTGGACCCAATTACCGCAAAGTGTTTTTTATCTTGATGATACTGGAGATGTATATCAATATAATTTCAATCATACTTTTGTTGACATTCAATTTACAATTGAAGGAAATTTTGATCTTACCAATATTGGAACCAATCCAGATCCAACAACTAATCAAACATTTAGAATAGCTGTTGTTCCTGCCGAATTTGCTCGAACTAATCCTTCAATGAAGGAATTGCTTCAAATGATGAAAATGGACGACTCAAAAATTGAAAAAATAGAATTTTAAGATGAGGATTTTAAGCACCATATTTGTTTTAAGCTTTTTGCTCTTGAGTTGCAATTCTCCTGCCCAAAAAAACAAAACTGCAGAAAAAGAAACCTTTAAAATAAGCAAAACCGATGCCGAATGGAAAGCGCAACTTTCACCTAAAGCTTACAACGTTTTGCGCCACGAAGGAACTGAACGTGCATTTAGCAGTGACTTGAACGATAATCACAAAGCTGGAACTTATGTGTGCGCAGGTTGCGGAACTCCCGTTTTTGAAAGTAAGCATAAATTTAATAGTGGAACGGGTTGGCCAAGTTTTGACCGCGCTATTGAAGGAAACGTTGCCTATTCCACAGATAGCAAACTTGGATACACAAGAACTGAGGAACATTGCGCAGTTTGCGGCGGGCATCTAGGCCATGTTTTTAATGATGGGCCAGAAGAAACCACTGGTAAAAGACATTGCATAAACGGTGTTGCTTTAAATTTTATACCAGAAAATGGAAAATCCAAATAAATATCCTGTAAATAAATCCGAAGCGGAATGGCGTGAGGAACTGGGTGAAAAACGATATCATATTCTACGTGAAAAAGGAACGGAGTTTCCACGAACGGGTGAGTACAATCTTACCTTTGAAAATGGAACCTACATTTGCGGCGCTTGCGGTACGCCCCTTTTTAAGAGCGATAGCAAGTTTAAAAGCAGTTGCGGGTGGCCTTCCTTTGACGACTCAATTGAAGGGTCGGTGGAATATGTAAAGGATACAACACACGGGATGATACGAACAGAAATTCTTTGCTCAAACTGCGGAAGTCATTTGGGGCATATATTTAATGATGGCCCAACCGAAACAAGACAGCGCTATTGTGTCAATTCACTTTCCTTGGATTTTAAAAAGAAATAGGTTCTAAACCCAAAAGTTTAAGCACCAAGATCCAAAAGAATTATTTTGGAATTTGGTGCTTTTTGTTTTGATTAATTTTCGTTTTTAAAGATTATTTGGAATTTGGAATTTGTTATTTGGAATTTTTCCTTCAGTATTTCGTAAATTCGTAGCTTCAAAAGAAATACACTTAAAATTAAATAATGAGTAAATACGATGTAATAGTTCTTGGAAGTGGTCCCGGTGGATATGTTACCGCTATAAGAGCTTCGCAATTAGGTTTTAAAACCGCCATTGTTGAAAAAGAAAGTCTTGGTGGCGTTTGTTTAAATTGGGGATGTATCCCAACAAAAGCACTTTTAAAAAGTGCCCAGGTTTTTGAATATTTAAAACATGCAGACAGTTACGGCCTTTCCGTAAAGGAATTTGATAAAGATTTTGGAAAAGTTGTAAAACGAAGCCGTGGTGTTGCTGATGGCATGAGCAAAGGCGTTCAGTTTTTAATGAAAAAGAACAAAATTGATGTTATTGAAGGTTTTGGAAAACTAAAACCTGGAAAAAAAATTGATGTTGATGGAAAAGAATATAGTGCAGACCATATAATTATAGCAACTGGAGCACGCTCACGAGAATTGCCAAGCTTACCACAAGACGGTAAAAAAGTAATAGGTTATCGAGAAGCCATGACTTTAAAGACACAACCAAAAAAAATGATTGTGGTGGGTTCTGGAGCCATTGGTGTTGAGTTTGCTTATTTCTATAATTCTATGGGAACTGAAGTTACTATTGTTGAATTTTTACCAAATGTTGTTCCTGTTGAAGATGAAGATGTTTCAAAACAATTGGAACGTTCCTTTAAAAAGGATGGAATTAAAATTATGACAATTCTTCCGAAGTTACTAAAGTAGATACTTCTGGAAAAATGGTAAAAGCAACCGTAAAAACTAGTAAAGGTGAAGAAATTCTTGAAGCTGAAATTATTTTATCTGCAGTTGGTATTGAAACCAATATTGAAAACATTGGCTTGAAGATGTTGGAATTGTTACTGACAGAGGTAAAATATTGGTAAATGATTTTTACCAAACCAATATTCCTGGTTATTATGCTATTGGTGATGTAACTCCTGGTCAAGCATTAGCCCACGTTGCTTCTGCTGAAGGAATTTTATGTGTTGAAAAAATAGCTGGACAACATGTTGAAGCAATAGATTATGGAAATATTCCTGGTTGTACCTATGCTTCTCCAGAAATTGCAAGTGTTGGTTTGACCGAAAAACAAGCCAAAGAAGAAGGGTTATGAAATAAAAGTTGGAAAATTTCCATTCTCTGCTTCTGGAAAAGCAAGTGCTGCTGGAGAAAAAGATGGTTTTGTAAAAGTAATTTTTGATGCTAAATATGGCGAATGGTTAGGCTGCCATATGATTGGTGCCGGTGTAACCGATATGATTGCCGAAGCTGTTTTAGGAAGAAAACTGGAAACTACAGGTCACGAAGTATTAAAAGCAGTTCACCCACACCCAACCATGAGTGAAGCGGTTATGGAAGCTGTTGCAGATGCTTATGGTGAAGTAATTCACTTATAGAATTGATTAAACCTTAGAAAAATAAAAAAAGCCGCAATTTAAGTTGCGGTCTTTTTTCTATTGTCAACGTTCTAATCTACTTGTATTCTAGAAAACTTTGCAAAGCCAACTCATAACTCTGCAAACCAAAACCAACAATTACACCTTTTGCATTTGGAGAAATATAGCATTTATGTCTAAATTCTTCCCTTGAAAACGTATTGGAAATATGAACTTCCACCACAGGAGTTTCTATAGCCTTGACAGCATCTCCAATACCTACAGATGTATGTGTATAGGCAGCTGCATTTAAAATAATACCATCATAATTATAACCTACTTCCTGAATTTTATCAATCAACTCACCTTCAATATTAGATTGAAAATAAGAAACTTCCAAATTTGCATACTTCTTTTGTAATTTTTCAAAAAAATCGTTGAAGGTTTCGTCTCCATAAATGTTAGTTTCCCGTTCTTCCAAGCAGGTTTAGGTTTGGACCGTTAATAATTATAATTTTCATAACTCAAATATATTGCTTTAAATTGGAAGTATAATTTTACTTAGAAAAACCAACCAACTCCTATCATTATAGCTCCTTCGTTTATATCTTCAGCATAATCTGGGCTTGTAAAAGCATACATCCCCTTTAGGTTTACAAAAATTTTGAAAGGCGTAGTATATTGAAAACCAAAAACACCCGCAAACTCAGGACTTTCTCCAGTTGTACTACTTTGGGTTCCGTTTGTGCCAGTACTATAACTTGCGTTGAAAGACAAATCAACACCCAGTCTGGGACCAACTAATAAACTAAATTTATCAGAAATAGCATAGTTTACATATACTGGAATTACTACATATACCAATGAATTTCTAAATAATGCATCATTAGTCTCTTTTTTTAAAACTCTTACTTCTCTAAGCTGAAAATTTAATTCTGGCTGAAGTGCAAATTTTTCAGTAAAAGAAATTTTAAATGCAGCTCCCACTGAAGGACGAACTGTATAATCATATTTAAAATAGCTGTCTTTAGCGTTGTTTGCAAAAGGAAACTCTACTGCAATTACAGGGCTAACTTCAAATTTTTTAGTTTGTGCAATTAAAAAGGTTGAGAATAAAAAAAGAGAAAGAAATAGAAACTTTATTTTCATTGTATAATATTTGGGACGCAAATATATTAAATAAAAAAAGCAGGAACTTTGTCCTACTTTTTAAAATTTGAAGCATTTTCTAATTAGTTAAAAAAGTAACCAGCTGAAAAACTTAATATAGCGTTTTTTCCATCAAAATCTTTTGCAATATCTGAAAACCCAACTACATAGCGAGCCTGGAAAAATATATTTATTGGCAACACATACTGCGCTCCTATACCTACACCTAAATCGAATGTTTCAAAAGTATCACTGTCATCAAAATGCTGATATTCATCACCATCAACTTTATAGCCTGAAATAACATTAAATCCAAATTGCGGTCCACCTTGTAAACTTAAACCTTTAACAATTGTAAAATCTGCCATCACTGGTATATTAATATAGCCAAGTCTTACTGTAGTATCATCTCCTGAATATCCTTGTGTAGAAAATAGAATTTCAGGTTGGAGTGCTAATAATTCGCTAAAACCGATTTTAGCGACAGCTCCTACTTGTAAACCTGTTACTCCATCAGTTTCATCAAAATCATCTCCATTTACAGAAGAAAAGTTAACACCTGCTTTTATTCCAAAGTGCACGTTTTGTGATTGAGCTGTTGTAAAAAATAAAGTTGCTAATGCAACAAAAAGTAATGATTTTTTCATATTTATTAAGTTTTAAAATTAAACGGTAGCAAATAAACAACAAACTCGTATTCTTTCCTATAATAAAATTAATATTCTTTTAGTTTAAAAAAAAAGGCTACCCTCAATCAGGTAGCCTTAATAATATATAATTTATATTATTCCAAGATCAAAACGAATATCCCGCTGAAACTTGGAATACGTTACTTTGGTTTTTACCGGTATTATACCTGTAACCGTCAACTTCATATTCTTCGTTTACGCTTAACAGACCTTTGTTGTAGCGAAGACTAAAGAAAAAACCCATGTTCAAACGATAAGAAGCTCCAATGCCAAATTGTGCATCAAAACTTTTATATATATCCTTAGCATCACCTCTCACGAAGATATCATCATCATTGTAATAATTTCCCTCTGCATTCACTAAAACCCCAAATACAGGTCCAGCCTCAGCACTTAAGCCTTCAATGATATAAAACTTAGCCAAAATAGGAACACGAATATAATCTAATTTAGTATCGTCTCCTAAAGCCCCAAAACTAAAAGCTGAGCCCTCAGAAGAATATAACAATTCAGGTTGTAGCGAAAATTTTCCCATCAAAGGAATTTCAACAAGACCACCAATGTGAAAACTTGTCCGAGAGCCAAGGCTACCTAAACCGCCATAATAACTATCACCTCCCAATGAGGCAACGTTTAAACCAGCTTTTGCGCCAATTCGAAATTCTTGGGATTGGGCAACACTAAATGTAAGTACTGTAACTGCAATAAATAGTAAAATTTTTTTCATAATAAATTAGTTTTAAAAGTTTGACAATATTGCCTTCTCAAAATTAGCCTTATTTCCAGCAATAGGTGTTACACATATGTAACAAAACATATAATATATGTAACATATTACGGTATCAAGCTTAAATAAAGCTAAAAAAATTTTATTAAAATTCAAAACCTTACAAGTTTTATTCAAAAAAAAACCGCCTTAATAGGGCGGTTTTTATATTCAAATTTCTTAGCTTTTACAGGAAAGAATATCCTAAAGCTAATGAAAATACATTGTTTTTATTATTTCCCTCTACTTCATTTGACACGTCAGAAAAACCAAAATTATAACGAGCATCTAATCGCACACCAAATGGAAAATCATAACCCGCCCCTACTACTCCAGAAATATCTGCCTTTTCAGCATCGGCTATATCACCAAAAACATCTAAGGAAATTTTATCATCCACAATAAAACCAAATTGTGGCCCTGCTTGTAGGTTCAATCCTTGTACCACGTAATATTTTAGCACAACTGGTACATTCACATAACTTAAGTCAAATTTTCCGGCATCAAACTCGGCTCCCTGTTGTGAATAAAGCAAATCTGCTTGTACACCAATCTTATCTGTAAACTTTATTCCAGCAAAGATCCCTGCTTGAAAGCCTGTTCTACTTGAAAGGTCAACGTTTACATCAGAAATATTTGCAAAGTTTACCCCAGCCTTAACACCAAGATCAAGTTCCTGTGAAAAAGCTGTCATTCCTATAAATAGTGTCAATACTACTACAATCAATTTTTTCATAATAATTTAGATTTTTTTAGTTTTAGATTAAAACGTAAAGATATCCTTTATCTTATCTATTAAATTACATTTAGTTTTTTGTTAACTATTGTTTTTAGTGGTAATATAGCAGTATGAAGTGGTTTCAAGCATTAAAGGACTATCAAAATTACCTCCGGTTGGAGCGTGGCCTTTCCGAGAATTCTATAATAAATTATTCTTTGGACATAAAAAAATTGATACGTTGGCTGGATACCAATGAAATGGAAATCTCCCCAATTTCTATTTCTGAAGAAACCCTGCAACAATTCATTTATGAAATCGCCAAAAAAGTAAATCCCAGATCCCAAAGTCGTCTCATTTCTGGTCTGAAGGGATTTTTCAATTATTTAATTTTTGAAGATTACAGAAAGACAAATCCATTAGAATTAATAGAAGCTCCAAAACTGGGAAGAAAATTACCAGACACACTTGCAGTTGAAGAAATTGACGAACTAATAAACGCTATAGATTTAGGCTCAAAACAAGGGGAACGCAACCGTGCAATCCTCGAAACACTTTATGGATGCGGCTTGCGTGTTTCAGAGCTTACAAATCTTAAAATTTCCGATCTCTACTTTGAAGAAGGTTTTATAAAAGTAACAGGAAAAGGCGATAAGCAACGCTTGGTGCCCATTGGCCCAACCACGGAAAAATACATAAATATTTATAGGAAGGAAATTCGCGTACATCAAGAAATTGATCCCATGGCAAAAGATACCGTTTTCTTGAACCAACACGGAAAACCGCTAACAAGAGCAATGATTTTTACCATTGTGAAACGCTTGGTAGAAAAGTCTGGAATTCGCAAAACAATTAGTCCACACACCTTTCGACATTCTTTTGCTACACATTTATTAGAAAACGGAGCCGATCTTAGAGCAATTCAACAAATGCTTGGCCACGAAAGTATAACCACTACCGAAATCTATACTCATATTGATAGGAAACATCTTTCTGAAGTAATAAACCGTTTCCATCCAAGGAAATAGTATTAAGAAAATACTATATGCCAGAAAGCTGAAAGCTATTCAATTTATACACTTTTTTTCATCGATTTGCTTCCCACAGGTTAAAAAAAACCTAAACTGCCTTAAATACTTTACTTTCCGATAGTGGTTTTGTAATTTGAAAAGAAAATTTAAACCAAACAATCAAAAGGAATGAAAACATTAAAATTTAAAAACGGAGATACCATGCACGCTATAGGGCTAGGCACCTGGAAATCCACCGGAGCTGATGTAAAAAAAGCTGTGAAAGATGCAGTAGATGCAGGATACAGACATATTGATACCGCAGCAGCTTACGGAAACGAAGAAATGATAGGTGAAGCCCTGTCGGAAATTTTTGCAGAAGGTAAAATATTTCGAGAAGATATATTTATAACATCAAAATTGTGGAATGATTCTCATGCCGAAGGACAGGTAATACCCGCTTTGGAATCGTCCTTAAAAAAATTACAGCTTGATTATCTAGATTTATATTTGATCCATTGGCCAGTAGCCTTTAAAAATGGAGTAGATTTTCCAAAGAAACCGTCGGATTATCTTACACCCGAAGAAGCCCCAATTATAGAAACTTGGAAGCAGATGGAACTGGCAAAGAATAAAGGGCTGGCAAAACATATAGGAGTTTCAAATTTCAGTGATATAAAATTAAAGGATCTCATTTCCAAGGCTACCACTAAACCTGAAATGAACCAAGTAGAACTTCATCCTTTACTGCAGCAAGACGATCTATTGGCTTATTGTAAATCTGAAGATATCCTTGTTACAGCTTATTCTCCCTTAGGATCTGGAGATAGAGCTGAAAATATGAAAGGAGAAAATGAACCCAATCTTTTGGAAATTAAAACAATTCAAGAAATTGCAAGAAAGCACAATGCCTCCGAAGGACAGGTTTTAATAAGCTGGCACAATCAGCGTGGTACTGCTGCTATTCCTAAATCAACAAGTAAAGAGCATATAAAGGAAAATTTTAAAGCTGTTTCCACAAAACTGGATGATGATGATATAAAAGCAATTGCGAATTTAGATGAGCACTATCGCTTTATTACAGGTAAATTCTTTGAAGAACCCAGTAAAGGTTATAAAGACATTTACGATGAAAATTCCCCCATCGTGGAAGGAATAAAAAAAGGAATAGCTAAAGTGAAAAATATTTTTTAAATGATTCTAGTCCCCAATCCCCGAAGGGGGGAATTCTCACTTTTGTAAAAAAAAGAAAGCTCCTTTCGGAGCTTTTTGGATTATAGCTTATTTGTAAAATTTCCCTTTCAGGAGGCGGATGGCGCATTTATTTCGCAATATTAACCGCTCGTGTTTCACGTATTACGGTAACTTTCACTTGCCCAGGATAGGTCATATCCGTTTGTATTTTCTGTGAAATTTCAAAGGAAAGCTGTGCTGCTTTCTCATCGCTTACTTTTTCACTTTCAACCATGACACGAAGTTCACGTCCTGCTTGAATAGCGTATGCCTTATTTACGCCTCCAAATCCAAAAGCAATATCTTCCAAATCTTTCAAACGCTGAATGTAAGAATCCAGCACTTGGCGTCTTGCACCAGGTCTTGCGCCACTAATGGCATCGCAAACCTGTACAATTGGAGACAATAAGCCAGTCATCTCAATTTCATCGTGATGGGCTCCTATAGCGTTGCAAACTTCTGGTTTTTCACCATATTTTTCGGCCCATTGCATTCCCAAAAGTGCATGAGGCATTTCGGTTTCGGTTTCGGGAACTTTCCCAATATCGTGAAGCAATCCAGCTCTTTTTGCAAGTTTTGCATTCAATCCAAGCTCTGCAGCCATTACACCACAAAGTCTTGCAACTTCGCGCGAGTGATGCAAAAGGTTTTGGCCGTAAGAAGATCGATACTTCATACGCCCAACCGCTTTTATAAGTTCAGGATGCAAGCCGTGAATCCCTAAATCAATGACGGTTCTCTTTCCTACTTCAATAATTTCTTCTTCTATTTGTTTTGTGGTTTTTTGAACTACTTCCTCAATTCGTGCTGGGTGAATACGACCGTCTGTTACCAATTTGTGTAACGACAAACGTGCTATTTCCCTTCTTACAGAATCAAAACACGAAAGGATAATAGCTTCGGGAGTATCATCAACTATAATTTCAACTCCCGTTGCAGCTTCAATAGCGCGGATGTTTCTACCTTCACGGCCAATGATTCTACCTTTTACGTCATCGCTTTCAAGGTTGAAGACAGACACACAGTTTTCCACTGCCTCTTCGGTCCCAATACGTTGAATGGTATTAATTATAATCTTTTTGGCTTCCTGTTGTGCAGTCATTTTTGCTTCTTCCATAGAAGATTGAACATAGGCCATTGCTTGGGTTTTGGCTTCATCTTTCAAACTTTCCATCAACTGTGCCTTTGCGTCCTCGGCAGAAAGACTGCTGATTACTTCCAACTGCTCAACTTGGCGGCGGTGCATTTTCTCTACCTCACTCTGCTTTTTTTCAAGTATCGATATCCTTTCGGTATAATCGGTTTGCTTTTCTTCTAGTTCTACATTTAATTTTTTCGACTTTGCGAGTTCGTTGGAAACTTGGGATTCTTTATCACGGATTCTTTTTTCTGCCTCCGAAATCTTTTTGTCGCGGTTTAAAATTACTTTTTCGTGCTCTGACTTTAACTCCAAAAACTTTTCTTTGGCCTGAAGTATCTTATCTTTTTTTATTGTTTCGGCTTCAGATTTTGCTTCTTTAAGTATTGATGACGCGCTTTTTTTTGCTCTTAATATAAGTTGCGATGCATTATTTCGCTCTAACATTTTTGCAATTATAAAACCAATCGCAATACCAACTACTGCACTTATTAATATAGTTATGATGTCCATTTTTCATTGATTTATATGTATAAAAAAAGCCTACATCAATATTGTTATTTTGAATAAACTCCTAAAAAAAAGTTTAGGGTTAATAAGCTGGTCAAGTATCCGCTCAAAGACGGCTCGCTTTAACAACTTCAACTCACCCTTTTTAAAGAATTCGTGTTGAGTTTACCAAAATTAGTATTAATGTAGGCAGTACCTTATTTAATTTAAAGAACGTTTATGATAGCTGCTCCTGCAATAAAAGATCCAAAGCTTTAAGCTTTGCTTCTGATTCCTGCGTGTCGCTAGATTTATCAATTTGTTTTTGCTCTACCTGAGCGGCAAACTGGAGGGCACACATAGCCAATACATCCTGTTTGTCACGGACGGCATAACTTTGCTCGAACTTTTTAATCATTTCTTCTATCTTTTTAGTCGCCAATCTTAATCCTTCTTCTTGTGAGGGGTTGATTGTCAAGGGGTAAACCCTGTCTGCAATTGATAGTTTTATTTTTAATGGTTCGGCCATTGTTATATTTTTATTCGGAAAGCTGGCTTATGCAATGGTCAATTTCCCGAACTAGAGCGTTTATCTTGAGTTTAGTTTCTCGTTTATGTTGGTCGCTGCCAAGCATTGAATTTGCCAATTTTAATGAGTTATATTTTTCGCTCCAGACTTCAATTTCATTTTCAAATTGTTGCTGTTTCGACTTTAAAACGATGAGTTCTTCTTCCAATTCCGCATTGGCTCTTTTAAGTTTCTCGTGCTTGTTAAGCAGTTTGCCAATCCTATTTTCAAGAGAATCAACTATTTCAGAAAGATTACTCATTAAAATCTGTGTTCAATACTTCTTTCACAAAGTTAGCATACCATCCCTAATAAGCAAGCAGTTTTCCAATATTTTTTGTAATATTGAAGAATCGTACAATAAATCATATCCTCTCCCCTTTTAGTTATAGCGTATTCTTATTTTTACACTATGAAGAAATTATTATCAATGCTCCTGCTTTTTGGTGGGTTTGCGTACAGTCAAAATGGTATCCCTGCAGATTATTTTTCCAACCCCCTAGACATCAATATGGTTCTTGCGGGCAATTTTGGCGAAATGCGCGCTAACCATTTTCACAGCGGTTTAGACATTAAAACGGAACAACGAGAAGGGCTTCCAGTTTATGCACCAGCAGATGGTTATGTGAGCCGAATTAACGTGCAGCACTATGGATACGGAAAAGCACTCTACATTCTTCACCCAAACGGTTATACTACTGTGTATGGTCACTTACGCAGTTTTGCTGGCGATATTGAAAAATACGTAAAGGACACCCAATACTCGAAAGAGTCTTTTGAAGTTGAACTTTTTCCTGATAATGCCCTTTTGCAAGTGAAAAAAGGAGACCTAATTGCATATTCCGGAAACACGGGGGGTAGCGGCGGCCCACATTTACATTTTGAAATCCGGGATTCTTCACAAAGACCTATGAATCCACTTCTTTTTGGAATTGAGATACCAGATTCAAAAACTCCGATTGTGAGCGCCGTTTTTGCATACCCCATTGGCGAGGATGCGCATGTGAACCAAAGCCAAAACCGAACAAAATTAAGGATGGTAAAGCAAAAGGACGGGAATTACAAAACTGAAGATGTTATTGCTTATGGAAAAATTGGTTTTGGGATTACCACTTATGATCAGCAAAATGGAGCTTCAAACAAAAATGGTTCCTATAAAATTAATACACGATTTAATGGTACTGAAAAATTTGAAGTACTCTTTGACAAATTCTCTTTTTCCGAAACACGTTATTTAAACCGCTATACAGATTACAATTATTACGAAACCAATAAAAGTATGGTTCAAAAACTCTTTAGGGAGACAAATAATCCTTTAAGTATTATAACAAAGGAGGACGAGAATGGGTTTATTACCGTCAAAGACAGTCTATCTTCAATTTACACAATTGAAGTTGAGGATTATAACGGAAATAAAATCCTGGTTTCAATTCCTATTGAAGGCAAGAAGATGGAGCTATTAGATTTAAAAAAAGTGGAAAAGACCGAGGATTATATTTATGCAGACCACGCCACCTCGATTACCAAAGGTAAATTCAGTATTTATATTCCTGCCAATAGTTTATATGAAGATACTTATTTGGATATTAAGGATGAAGGTGATATTTTGAAATTCCACGAAGATTTGATTCCTATTCATAGTAATATTACAGTTACTGCGGACATTTCTAATTATAAAGAAGAAGATAAGGACAAACTTTATATTGGAAGATTGAATTATAAAGGGCAGCCGTATTACATTTCCACTACTAGAAACGGTGACAAACTAACTGGAAAAACAAGAACTTTTGGCAGCTACACTGTAGCTATTGATACAATGCCCCCAAATATAAAGCCTTTAAATTTTGCCGAAGGAAAATGGATGAGTAACCAAAATTATCTTCAAGTAAAAATAACTGATGATTTGAGTGGTATTAGTTCTTACAGAGGAACCATCAATGGAAAATTTATTTTGATGGAATATGATTACAAAAAAGACGTTCTAACTTACAACTTCAATGATAATGTAAATTTGGATACTGAGAACAATTTCAAACTTATAGTAATAGATAATGTTGGAAATAGTGCTACATTTGAAGCAAAATTTTTCAGAAAACGACCCTAACCCTTGCTTTTGAAAACAACAAAACTCCCGCTTACAATCCTTTTCTTATTCTTTGCAACCATAGTGTTTGCTCAAAAAGCCGTTATTAAAGGAATTATTCTTGACGAAAACAATATACCCGTTTATGGGGCAAACGTAACTAATGAAAACACTGGAACTATTTCAGATTTTAACGGATTTTATCTGTTGGAAATTCCTTCCCAAGAAGATGTTACTATTACGTTTTCACACGTTAGCCATAAGAATATACAAATAACCGTTAACCTTTCGCCCAACGAAGATTATGAGTTGAATCCAGTAATGAATACTTCTATTGAGCAAATAAGTGAGGTAATCATTTCCGGTCGTGAAAACAAACGTGTGGAGGGTGTTACAACCATTTCACCAGAAGTGATCCGCAAAATGGTGGGGGCTAACGCTGGTGTTGAAAACCTCTTAAAATCACTTCCTGGAGTTAATGGAAACGACGAATTGAGTACACAATACGCAGTACGTGGTGGCAACTATGACGAAAATTTGGTTTACGTAAACGAAATTGAAGTATATCGTCCATTTCTTATTAGAAGTGGTCAACAGGAAGGTTTAAGCTTTGTAAATAGTGATCTTACAAGCAATGTTGATTTTTCTGCAGGAGGTTTCCAAGCAAAATATGGTGACAAACTTTCTTCGGTTTTAGACATTACGTACCGCAGACCAGTTGATTTTGGCGCAACAATAGATGCAAGTCTTTTGGGAGTTAGTGGTTCGGTGGAAGGAATTTCTAAAAATGGGCGTCTTTCTGGAATTTTAGGACTTCGCTATCGTGATAACAGTCTCTTGGTAAATGCAAAAGAAACCGAAACTAACTATAGGCCAAAGTTTGCAGATGCACAAACATATTTAACTTATAAGCTATCCAATAGCTTTGAGCTTAGCTTTTTGGGCAATGTCTCCATAAACGAATACAATTACAGGCCGTTAACAAGACAAACAAACTTTGGAACCATTACAGACCCAATAGCTTTACTTGTATTTTATGAAGGTCGTGAGGAAGACCGTTACAACACCTATTTCGGAGCATTGAAATCTACTTGGGTAGTTTCAGATAATTACACGGCAAAGTTTATCGCCTCACTTTACCAAACCACAGAACAGGAATATTATGACATTCTTGCCGAGTATCGTTTAGGTGAAGTCAACACTGAAATTGGTAGCCAAGACTTGGGTACAGTTGAATTTACACGTGGTATTGGCGGTCAACTCACACATGCCCGTAATGATTTGGACGCACTAATTCTAAACGTGGAGCATAAAGGAAATCTCTCCATTGAAGATAACAAGATTGAATATGGTATTAAATATACCCGTGAGGATATCCGTGATCGTGTGCAGGAGTATGAAATTATTGACTCGGCAGGGTTTTCTATCCGTCCGCCAATACTTCCTCCAAACAACCAACCATACGATCCAGACACTTCGCCAATAGAGCCTTATACAAACGTTCGTGCCTATAATGATGTTCAAATTGACCGTATTTCAGGCTATGCACAGTGGAGTAGAAAAACAAGTCTTGGAAACAATGATTTGTGGCTAAATGCTGGTGTTCGCGCACATAATTGGACGGTAAGTGGCTTAGGTATATCAAGCACTACACAAACTGTATTTAGCCCACGTGCACAGGTTGCTTTAAAACCTGACTGGGAAATGGATATGCTTTTCCGTCTTTCAGGCGGGGTTTATCAACAACCTCCATTTTATAGAGAATTGCGTGATTCTTCTGGAAAGGTTATTCCAGATGTTGAGGCTCAAAAATCAATACATATTGTTTTTGGAAACGATTATAGTTTCAAAATGTGGGACAGAGCCTTTAGATTGAATACTGAATTATACTACAAACATTTAACCAATGTAAACCCATATACTTTAGATAACGTTCGCATCCGCTACCAAGCAAATAATGACGCTGTTGCTTATGCTTACGGGCTCGATTTGCGATTGGCGGGAGAGTTTGTTCCCGGCACAGAAAGCTGGGTGAGCTTTGGATATATGAAAACTGAAGAAAACATTAATGATCGCGGCTATATTTTCCGCCCCACAGATCAACGGTTGAAGTTTGGAATGTTATTTCAGGATTATGTGAAAGTGATTCCTTCACTTAAAATGTATTTAAACCTAACTTATAATACCGGTCTTCCCGGCGGATCACCCAGTTACGCAGATCCTTACAATTATCAAACCCGGTTACCGGATTACAAACGTGCAGATCTTGGTATAAGCTATGTGATTGTGGATGATACTAAATTAAGGGAAAGCGGTTTGCTGAAACCTTTTAAAGAACTTTCTATTGGAGCGGAAATATTCAACATTTTTGATGTGCAAAACTCTATTACAAATACATTTGTAAGGGATGTTTACACTAAAGTTCAATACGCAATCCCAAACTATTTGACGCCACGGGTATTTAACGTGAGGCTTACTGCGAAGTTTTAAGAAATGTTGGATATTGATTTAAAGTTATATTCCTTTATCTATAAACTCCTTTAAAACATCAATCACATAATCAACCTCTTCTTTTTTGTTGAAACTGGAAAATGAAAAACGAATGGAAGGTTTGCTTAAATCTTCATCAGAAAGAATTTCGTTCAAAACATGTGAGCCACCTTCACTCCCACTCTGGCAGGCACTTCCCTTAGAACAAGCTATCCCTTTTAAATCCAATTGAAATAAAAGCAACATTGCATTTTCCGCTGAAATGGGTAGACAAACATTTAAAAGCGTATATGTACTTTGCTTGTTATCTCCACAGCTACCATTAAACTTTACATCTGGAAAATTTGCTGAAAGTTGTTCCTTAAAATATTCCTTCAGTTCGGTGATATATTTTCTCTCTTTTTCGAGATTTTGATAGGAAATTTTAAGTGCTTCCGCCATTCCTGCAATTGCATAAACGGCTTCGGTACCTGCGCGCATTCCACGCTCCTGTTCGCCACCGTGTATTAATGACTTTACTCCGGAATTTTTCCGAATAAAAGCAAAGCCAGCACCTTTTGGGCCGTGGAACTTATGTGCAGCAGCTGCAGCAAAATCTATTGGTATCTCTTTAAAGTCGAGTTCAAAATGACCAACGGATTGTACGGTATCACTGTGAAAAAGCGCATTATATTCCTTACAAATAAATGCAACTTTCTTTAAATCCAAGAGGTTTCCTATTTCATTGTTGACATGCATCAAACTTACCAATGTTTTTTCAGAAGAATTTGCTAACTGATTTTCCAAATGCTTGTAATCAACATGCCCACATTTGTCCAATTTCACAAAGTCCAATTCAATGTTGTGTTCTTTCTGAAGCCATTCTAACGTATGCAAAACGGCATGATGTTCAATACGGCTGGAAATAATCCGCTTTACACCCAGATCTCGCACAGCACTAGTGAGTATTAAATTATCGGCTTCTGTACCGCCAGAGGTAAAAATTATTTCACTTGCAGATACATTTAATAGCTTTGCTATTTCTTTACGTGCATTTTCAAGCAATGATTTGGATGACCTTCCGTAAGAATGTGTAGATGAAGGATTTCCATATTCAGTTTTTAGAACCTCGGTAATAGAATAAATCACTTCATTTCTTAACTGTGTTGTTGCAGCACTATCAAAATATACTTTCTTCATTAAGCAAATATTTTTGTAAAAATTGGTTTTTTACCCAATCCTCGTTTTAGGGTAAATACTATCCAATAATTTCAGTTGGCAAAAATACATATTAAAACAGTTTTGCTGGCGTTTCAGTTAAAAAGAAATGCGTTACTTTGTAGCTATTGATGATTTTTATATACAATGAAAAAAATTCTTTTCCTTTTTTTGGCAATAATCCTTCTACAAAGTTGCGATGACGGCGATATTATAATAACTACTTTTAATTTTGATAATGCCGAATTGAAAACCTGTGGTGTTGCAGGCAATTATGTTTTTTACAAAGTAAATCCAGAAGCACTGGAAAGCCTTTCCCTAAAATTGGTTGTAACTGACAGTCTATATAAAACAGAGGGAATAAAGGAATATATTTTAAACGGCACTTCCAATTTTGTAAATTACAGAACCTATGACGGTGAGTTGGGCACAGACTACTTTTGCAGTAGCGTTCCTCCAACATTACCAAGGGTTACTGTAGATTATTTAGCTTCTTCTGGAACTGTTGAATTCACAACAATTTTTGGTTATGATGATAATGATGGCGTTTCCCCGGATATGGAGTTTGACGGCGATACAGATGACGATGGACTTCCCAATCTATATGACGTGGACGATGATGGCGACAATGTACCCACTGCTCTTGAACTAGATATTGAAAATGCTGATGGTGACAATGATCCCTTCACAAATCCTCTGGATACAGATAACGACGGTATCCCCGATTATCTTGACCCTGATGATGACGGTGATGGTGTGCTTACAAGAGACGAAGATAAAAACGGAGATTTAGATCCCAGAAATGATGTTACAGATTCCAGTGTGGGTGCAGATTACCTAAATCCAGCAGTAGCTATTGATTGGGATATTAATCAATACCGCCTGCACACGTATAAAATTATTAAAAGCGGAATAATTGTTCTGAAGAATTTGGTTTTAGTAAACGGTGAAGAAGAAATAACTCAGGAAACACTGAACATGGGAACCCTAAACAATGCGGAAACCATATCCAAAACAACCACTCCAGAGTTTTAAATTAGTTAATTCAGGATTTGTGAAATTGAAGCCGATACCATTTTTACTCTAAACCTTCTAAACTCATCAACTTTTTTTGCGATTTATTTAAACCACCCTCTATCCTAAAGACTACCGACTAACATTCTGAAAAATATAAACTTCAGTTGCCCCACGCCCGTATTTTTGATAATCCGCGTCATAGAATTTTAAATTATCATATCTGTTAAAAAGATATTCCAGCTCTGTGCGTAAAACCCCCTCGCCCACGCCGTGGATGAAAACAACTTTTTGAATTCGTTTTGAAATAGCAAAATCCAGTTGTCTCTTTGCCGTGTCAAGTTGAATGGTAAGCATTTCATGGTTGTCCATTCCGCGAGTTTTTGGCACTAGTTGATTTATGTGTAAATCTACCTCCATTGGCGGAAGACTGCGTTCTTTTGGTTTTATACGAACTGTTTTTCCAGGTTTTTTGTTTTCCTTTTCTGAAACAACAGAAGAAACATCCATCTGGGCAAGTTTTTTTCTGGAAAGTGAACCGTCCATTACAATAAGTTCATTTTTTAAAAAATTTAGCTCAAAATCATCGGTAGTCATTATGGTGACCTCATTGCCTTTCACACCAGTAACCACGCCTGAAATATCTTCATCCAGAACTGACACTTTATCTCCTTTTTTCATAAAAAAATAGCATGTTTATTTAAACTCAAAATCAGTGTCTCAAAGTACAATTCAACCACGTTAATCATCTAATAACGAAAATTTTACGTATTTTGCAATAAACTATACAATATATTCAAAATTATTTTTAAATTTAAACCGTCAAAGAAGGCTTTGTTGCCCCAACATCAAGGCTTTTAAAAACCGTAAAAATATGAAAAACCTACTACTCTTTTCAACTTTACTTATTACAACTGCTAATGCGTTTGCACAGTTGACCGTGAAACCTAATGGCACTGACAGATTCTTATGTTTATGTAAACGATCAAATAGTTTTTGTTACAGATGAAATAAATTTGACTAGAAACGGTATTGCAAATGACCAAGAAGCTAGTATCTATCTACGTAACAATGGACAATTAATACAAGCTGGAACAACTTCTACCAATAGCGGTGATGGCCAGCTTTCTGTACAACAAAATACTCCTGAAACAAATGCTTGGGCTTATTATTACTGGTGTTCTCCAATAGGAAATGCTGGACTTGCAGGTGCGCCCGTTGCAGCTGGCAACAGAAATTTTGGCGTCAGACATTTATACGAACCACTGCCAGGAACAAGTGTTACTGCAGCTCAACAAGCAGCAACCACTACAGGATATAATGGAACAACGAGACCCAATGACTATTTCCACACGCTGGCTTTACACACACACTATCTCCAGGAACCGAAGCAGAAGGAAATTACCAAAGAATGAATGCAGGTAATGCTGCTCCAGCAGGTTTTGGTTTTATTATGAAAGGTGTTGGATTGACTGCTCCTGGTGGAGATCAAGTTTACGAATTTAGAGGACGGCCAAATACTGGAGAGTTTACCATCCCTGTACTGCTCCTATTAGTGGAGTAGGACAAATGACTCTTGCTGGAAATCCTTATCCATCAGCATTAGATCTTAATAAACTATTCTATGATTTACCTGAGAATGCAGCATTAGGAACATATTGGTATTATGATGAAGATA
The DNA here is from genome assembly GCA_963789545.1 of uncultured Flavobacteriaceae bacterium. Lineage (GTDB taxonomy): Bacteria > Bacteroidota > Bacteroidia > Flavobacteriales > Flavobacteriaceae > Aequorivita. The sequence continues at coordinate 438,137 of CAWBKZ010000006.1, forward strand.
GAACAGTAGCTTCCCACTATTATACAAAAACCTTATGGATATGGTGTATATGCTATTGGTCCGGAAGATACTGACAACGATCCTTATGATGGTGATAACTTAGGTCTTTATGCTGCTGCACCTTTTTATATATTGGAACGCTGCTGGAAACCAAGTAGTGGTACAGGTCCAGCTCCAATAGCAATGATAACAAGCGTTTCGCCCCTATTGGACAAGGAATTATGTTTGTAGGCGATGGTGACGGCAATGTTAAAATTAAAAATTCCTATAGAGTCTTTTTTAAAGAAGGAGATGCTGGCTCAGTATTTCAACGACCTGGTAGAGAAGATACTTCGGAAAATAATATCCCCGATGATACAGACCCTACAAGTTCTTTATCTGCAAATACTGAAAGAGAAGATTTTCGCACACCACAAATGCGCATCTGGTCTATTTTTGACGAAGCTGTAACAAGAGAAATGGTACTTGCCTTTTATGATCAAGCTACAGATGGATATGACCGTGGTCTAGACGGGTTGAGCGCACAAGATTTAAAAACCGATGCTTATTTTCCAATTGGTGACGACAATAACCGTAAGCCATATGTTATTAATGGTATAAAATATGCGCTAAACAAACAAATTCCAATTTCATTCAAACTTAAAAATCAAGCTAAGTTTGACGTAAAAGCTGTTGAGGAAATTAAAAAACCATATGATAATGCATATTTGTTTGACAGTCAAGAAAACACCTATCAGCAAATAACTGGGGGTTCAAGCGCTACGTACAATTTACCTGGTGGAACTTATAACAACAGATTCTTTATAGTTTTCCGCAATCCGAACTTAAAACGAGATGTTCCTGGAACCGAAATTGAGGCTAAAGACACTGTTTTGGCAAATGTAAATTTCTTCCAAAATAATCCAATACAACAATTGGAAGTTAGCAATCCTGAAGGTTATATTATCAATTCTGCTGAGGTTTATGATATGAACGGCAAATTGGTAATTCAAGAGAAAAACTTAGGCGCTAAAAACAAATACAGCTTCTACACTGGTAATTTAAGTGATGGAGTTTACTTGGTAAAACTTACTACCTCTGAAGATATTAATATTGACTATAAAGTTATAGTCCACAATAAATAATAAAAATCCCTCATCAGGATTTTAATTTTCCCATGTTTAAAAAACGGCCCCGAAAATATCGGGGCCGTTTTGATTTTAAATATATTGGAATGCCTTTATAATGTTCCTCCCCCTTTTTTTATGAGGAGGTACCGAAGGCGGAGGGTTTATTCAAACTCCTTCAAAGTATTAATTATAATTGAAACACAGTCCCTCAATTGCTCCTCATTCATAACTAATGGTGGTGCAAAACGAATAATGTTTCCGTGAGTAGGTTTTGCCAACAAACCATTATCTCGAAGCTTCAAGCAAATTTTCCAAGCCGTATGGCTGTCTTCAGAGTCATTGATTACAATTGCGTTAAGCAATCCTTTTCCACGAACAAGTTTTGTAATGTTACTGGTCTCTATATACTTATTCAGTTCACTTCGGAATAATTTTCCAAGTGCTTCAGCATTTTCAGCAAGTTTTTCATCACGAACTACACTCAGTGCGGCAATTGCTACAGCAGCAGCCACAGGATTTCCACCAAAAGTAGAACCGTGGTTTCCTGGTTTTATAACGCTCATTACACTTTCATTTGCAAGAACTGCTGAAACTGGATATGCACCACCGCTCATCGCTTTACCAAGAATCAAAATGTCTGGCTTTACGTTTTCGTGGTCAACAGCCAATAATTTTCCAGTTCGGGCAATACCTGTTTGTACTTCATCGGCTATAAAAAGTACGTTGTATTTTTCGCACAAAGCCTTTGCCTTGCTCAAATATCCATCTGAAGGTACATAAACTCCAGCTTCTCCCTGAATTGGCTCAACTAAGAAACCAGCAATATTTTTATTGCTTTCAAAATGTTGTTGTAGCTGTTCAATATTGTCGTATTCTATTTTTATGAATCCTTTGGTGTAGGGTCCAAAATTCTTCCGTGCCAAAGGATCGTTGCTAAAAGATATAATAGTAGTTGTTCTTCCGTGGAAATTGTTTTCGCAAACTACAATTTCGGCTTCATTTTCATCGATGCCTTTCATTTCGTAAGCCCATTTACGGCAGATTTTCAAAGCAGTTTCCACAGCTTCGGCACCTGTATTCATAGGGAGTATTTTATCAAAATTAAAAAACTCGCAAGCAAACTTCTCGTACTTCCCAAGCATATCGTTATAAAATGCACGTGAAGTCAACGTAAGTGTTTTAGCCTGTTCAGTCATTGCGTCCACAATTTTTGGGTGGCAATGCCCTTGGTTTACTGCTGAATATGCAGAAAGAAAATCGTAGTATTTCTTACCTTCCACATCCCAAACGTAAACACCTTCTCCTCTGTTCAAAACCACAGGAAGTGGATGATAGTTATGGGCTCCGTATTTATTTTCTAAATTGATTGCTTTTTGTGAAGCTGTTTGCTCTAAAACTGACATCGATATTTTCTATTTTTTGTTATTTGGAATTTAATTTCCATTTGGTCGCAAATTACTAAATATTAGTCAGTATTTTTTCCCGTTGGGTCCAAAAAAATCATTGCTTTTTTGCGGAGATTGAAGAAATTTGTAACTCAAGTCGTTTCATCTCTCTAAGCAGTGCATTTTTGTCCATCTGCATCCAACTAAAGAGTTTTAGATAGCTTGACATTAACAGAAAAACAAATCCGCCAGCACCCCATTTAATTAATTCGTTCGTGTTGTCAGTCCCCAAAAATTTAATAAGACAAAATACAAACAAACCGAAACTAATAACTTGCACTATGTTCATCAATATAATGAGCCATCTAAGCTTGGCTTTAAAAAGGCCACCCACCATTTCCAGCAAGTTCTGTTCATCCAAGGAATCATAAAATGCAGCTTCTTCCTTAGTTAAAGATTCTTTGATTAATTCGTCAATTTCTTCCATTTTATTTTTCATAATTCTTCTTATTTATAATTGTTTTCAGTTTTTCTCTTGCGTTAAAAAGCCTAGATTTAATGGTCCCTATTGGCAAATCCACTATCTTGCCAATCTCCCGCAAAGTCATTTCTTCCATATAAAAAAGATTCAATATTTGTTGACTTTGGGTTGATAATTTCTTAATTGAAATCCGTAGTTCTTTTTTTAAGTCTTCAGTATCATTAAAGTTACTTTCACTTGTAATAATAAGAGTGTTGTCAAAATATGCTTCCAAATTTTTATTCTCGCGCTTCTTCTTTCGCAGAAAATCAATTGCCCTTCTTGTAACTATTGATAGTGCCCAACTCCCAAAACTGTTATTATCATTGAGGCTATTTATTTTCTTAATTATAATTGGCCAACAGTCCTGAACAATATCCTTAGCGGCATCTATGTCCTTTGTGTACCAAAAGGCGTGTCTGCACAACTTTTTATGCCATCTTTTAACAAGAAGTGCCAAGCTCTTTTTATTGCCTGCTTTAGATTGAATTACCAGCCAAGAGTCTATTATTTTATCCTTATTGGTCATACTGTTATACTCAATAGACGGTCAAAACCTGAAAAGGTTCAGTTTATTTTTTGTTTTTAAAAGATAAGGCCAATAATTCTATTTAAATATGTTTTGCTATTCTTATTTTTGCGCCTATGGCAAGAAGAAACAATAGGCTTATTTTAGAAAATTTGGAAGTGATTGATGCTGGAGCTAAAGGCAAAGCAGTAGCTAAAGCTGAAGATGGACGTGTGGTTTTTATAGATAATGCAGTACCAGGAGATGTTGTAAACGTACAGACTAATAAAAAAAGAAAGTCTTATTATGAAGGAACAGCTATTTCGATTTCAAAATATTCTGAAAAAAGGGTTGAGCCTCTTTGTCCGCACTTTGGTATTTGCGGTGGTTGCAAATGGCAGAATATGGGCTACGAGCATCAACTTTATTACAAACAGAAAGAAATTGAACAAAATTTGCAGCGCATCGGAAAAATTGAATTACCAAAATTCCAACCCATTCTCGGTTCCGAAAAACAATATTTTTATCGAAATAAAATGGAATTTTCCTTTAGCGACAACAAATGGTTGACGCTGGAACAGATAAAAAGCGACGAAGTAATAGTAAACAAAAACGCTTTGGGGTTTCATATTCCGGGAATGTGGGACAAAATTTTGGATTTGGACATTTGTTACCTGCAGGCCGATCCAAGTAACGCAATCCGTGATTTTGTTAAATCGAAAGCAGAAGAATTGAACCTTTCCTTTTTCAACACAAGAAATCAGGAAGGTTTTTTACGAACCTTAATGATACGTACTTCTTCTACTGGAGAAATTATGGTTTTGATTCAGTTTTTTCATGAAGATGAAGAGAATAGAAAATTATTATTAGAAGCCGTTGCTTCAGAATTTTCACAAATCACTTCTCTTTTATATGTAATCAATGCTAAAGGAAACGATACACTATATGACCAGGAAATTGAGCTTTTCCATGGAAGGGATCATATATTTGAGGAAATGGAAGGATTAAAGTTTAAGATAAATGCTAAATCTTTTTACCAAACCAATAGCGAACAAGCATATGAACTTTACAAGATAACACGCGATTTTGCTGGTTTAACTGGAAATGAATTGGTTTACGACCTTTATACAGGAACTGGAACCATAGCGCAGTTTGTTGCAAGAAAAGCCAAGAAAGTAATCGGAGTTGAAGCTGTACCTGATGCAATAGAAGCTGCAAAACAAAACGCAAAATTAAATAATATTGAAAACGTTGAATTTTTTGTAGGCGATATGAAAAAGGTTTTCAATGAAGAATTCATAAATACCCACGGAAAACCAGATGTTGTTATTACAGATCCACCGCGAGACGGAATGCATGGGGATGTTGTTGGGCAATTATTGAACCTTGGGGCTGAAAAAATTGTTTATGTAAGTTGTAACAGCGCAACACAAGCTCGTGATTTGGCATTATTGGATTCAAAATATAAAGTACTAAAAGTGCAACCTGTAGATATGTTTCCACAGACACATCACGTGGAAAATGTTGTACTTTTGGAAAAACGATAATCGAAAATATGATTAAACGAATTATTTTATTCATCCTTATATTATTTACCTTCAAAGGCTGTACAAAGGATGACATTTGTCCACCCGATACTGCAACCACGGCAAAAATGGTCATTGCTTTTAATGATATTGCAAATCCTACCAATTCAAAAAATGTAAATCTACTGAGTGTCCAAACAGATTATGAAAATTCTGTTGAGGTAATTTCACTATCAAACACTGCCGAAATAGCAATACCTCTTAGCACTACATCTGATACTACAAAATATAAATTCATAAGAACAACTTATAGAACCAATGATACCTTAATCAATATAGATAAAGTAATGTTCGTTTACCAACTGCAAAATGACTATGTGAACCGAGCCTGTGGGTTTAAGACCGAATATTTCAATCTTGAGGCAAATTTAGAACAAGAAGGGACCGAAAATTGGATTAAACAAGTTACTGTAATTAGAGATACTGTAAATGATGAAAATAGCACCCACGTTACTATGCTGCATTAGTCTTATTTGCGGCACACAAACAATGGTGGCGCAAAAGAAGAGTGAAACTGCATCTGATACTGTTCCAAAAGTTGAAAAGTTTGGGTTACGGGTTGGCGTAGATTTAGCAAAACCATTTCGAACCGTAATTGAAAATGGTTATTCTGGATTTGAAATCATCGGTGATTTTAGAGTTACCAAAAAGTTTTATGCCGCAGTAGAGCTTGGGAACGAGAAAAAAGACTGGAAAGAACCCTACATTAATTCAAAAACCAGCGGAAACTATGCTAAAATAGGTTTTGACTATAACGCCTATGAAAATTGGTTGGGAATGGAAAACGCAATAACGCTTGGGCTTCGTTATGGTTTTTCAACATTTAAGCAGGAACTTATAAGTTATAAAGTCTATACAGACAACCCCGCTTTTCCAACAGAAACAATAACAGAACCTCGAGAATTTACTGGCTTGACAGCACATTGGGCAGAATTGATTGTTGGGGTTAAAACCGAAATACTCAACAACCTTTACCTTTCAATAAACGTACAGCTAAAAAGAAAGATTACTGAAGACGAACCCGAGAATTTTGCAAACCTATACATTCCAGGGTTTAATAGAACCTATGATTATAGCAAATTTGGGGTTGGTTATGGCTACTCAATTTCGTATTTGATTCCAATATTTAAGAAAACGCAAATTACAAAATCTAAAGAAAAGTAATTATAGATTACTGTTTACTGGCTTTTCTACTACCTTCATACATTTCATAACGCACGAGCTTGGCCTCTAGCTTTCCATTAAAAAGCTTAATCTTTTTTGAAGGCCGAAGCCCAACAAATTTAAACGCCTCCATATTTGAAGTAATCATCCAAGCCTGTGTCCCTGGATAGCCACGTTTTAATGTGTTACCGATGGAACTGTAAAACTCCTCAATGTCGTTTACTGATATACGTTCATCGTAAGGAGGGTTGAAAACAATATATAAAGATTTATCGCCATCTTTTTCACTTTGAAAGAAATCCTGTTGTTTCACTTCAATGAAATCATTCAAATTGGCACTTTTAATATTTTCTTTCGCCTTTTTTATGGCAACCGGATCTGTATCGAAACCGTAAATTTTATGTGGGAAATCACGAACTTTTTTAAGTGCAGCTTCTTCGATCTTTTCATAAAGATCTACATCAAAATCAGGCCAAGTTTCAAAACCGAACTCTTCACGATTCAAGTTTGGGGGAATGTTACAAGCTATCATTGCCGCCTCTGTTAGAAGAGTTCCCCCACCACACATTGGGTCCAAAAAGTTACATTGCCCTTGCCAGCCTGAAAGCATTAAAATTCCAGCTGCCAGCACTTCGTTAATAGGCGCTAAAGTACTTTCCACTTTATAACCACGTTTGTGCAATGATTCTCCAGAACTATCCAATGAAACCGTACAAATATTTCTATCAATATGAATATTTATGCGAAGCGTGGGATGGTCCAAATCCACATCTGGCCGTACACCTTCCCTATCGCGAAATCTATCCACAATTGCATCTTTAGTCTTTAAGGAAATATATTGTGAATGGGTGAAAACATCAGAAAAAACAGTAGCATTAACAGCCAGAGTGCCCTTTACATCCATATAATTCTCCCAAGGCATTTCGTATATCTTCTTATATAAATCTTCCTCAGTAAAAATATTAAAGGCCGTAATTGGTTTCAAAATTTTAATGGCAGTTCGGCAGCATAGGTTCGCTTTGTACATAAAACCCGTATCACCTTCAAAAGAAACATTCCGCGTACCCATTTCTATCGAAGAAGCTCCCAGTTGGCGAAGCTCCTGAGCAAGAAGTTCTTCCATCCCGAAAAGGGTCTTAGCCACCATTTTAAAATTGTTTACCATAATATATAAATAGATTTCCTGCAAAAATACAGTATTTTAGCAGGGAGAAACGATAAGTATGCAAAAAGAAAAAGACAATTGGTACGCTTCGTGGTTCAATACCCCTTTCTATCATCTACTATACAAAGATAGAGACCATAGGGAAGCGGCGTTATTTATGAATACACTTACAAACTATTTGAACCTACAAAAAAATGACACTATTTTAGACCTTGCCTGCGGACGAGGACGTCATTCCAAATATTTATACAAGCAAGGTTTTGATGTTACTGGTGTTGATCTTTCAGAAGAAAGTATTCAGCATACCAAACAATATGAAAAACCAGGCCTTCATTTTGAAGTTCATGATATGTGCCTGCCCTATCCAAAAAAATTTGATGCAGTATTCAATCTTTTTACAAGTTTTGGCTATTTTGAAAATGAAATGGACAATCTAAGAACCATAAAAGCAATAAAAACTGAATTAAAATCGAGTGGTAGTGCTGTGATTGATTTTTTAAATGTTGAATTAGCTATTAAAAATTTAGTTCCTTCTGAAAAAAAGAAAGTTGGTGATATCGTTTTTAATATTGAAAAATATATTAAAGACGGTTATATTGTAAAAGACATCCGGTTTAATAATAAAGGAAAAGATTATCACTACATCGAAAAAGTGAAGGCGTTAACTTTAAAAGATTTCAAATTATATTTTGAAGAAGCAAATGTTGAATTAAAACACACTTTTGGTGATTACCAACTAAATGACTTTGATAAAGATATTTCAGAAAGATTAATACTAATTTTTAACTAATGAATTATATACTTCTTTTCTTGGCTGTTGTTATCGGGTATGTGACAGCACTTTTCTTAAAGAAAAAAGAAGTGCGCAACATGGAGGTTTTCCTAGCTTTTAGTGGTGCTTTTCTCCTTTCCCTTACAGTTTTTGAATTACTGCCCCAAGTATTTGAAACACCCTCAAAAAGCATCGGTGTTTTCATTATGATAGGAATTTTACTCCAAATATTCTTAGAGTTTTTTTCTAAGGGAGCAGAACATGGACACGTCCATTTACATACAGAAAGCAAAAAATTTCCGTGGCTACTTTTTATAAGTCTTTGTATTCATGCCTTTATGGAAGGTTTTCCTATTTCAGAAGAAAATAATCTATTAATTGGGATTATAATTCACAAAATTCCTGTAGCGATAATATTATCATTCTTTTTTATAACAGCAAGCTACAAACGTTCCATCATCATTGCTTTTTTATTCTTTTTCGCATTAATGACCCCTATCGGGAATTATATTTCAAACCATTACAGCTTTGTTCACCATTATAAAACCGAAATTACAGCTATAGTTATTGGTATATTTCTACACGTTTCCACAACAATTCTTTTTGAAAGTTCAAAGAATCACAAGTTCAATCTTACCAAAATGAGTGCTGTTTTAATAGGAATTATAATTGCTTATTTACTCTAAAATAACTAGTGATTACTAGGCCAAAAATAATAACCCTATTAATTTCAAAGATGGCAAACTTAAAAACTGGGGTGACAATAATTTTATATAAATGACAAAAAGACACATAAAAAAATAGATGTAATTTTAAGTATCCATTTTTTATACATTTTTAAAAAAAAATCAATATCCTTGTTACCTTTAATCGACTTCCTAACAGAGTTATCTAAAAATAAAACTTATGTCTATACAAATTATAGGAGCAGGATTTCCAAGAACGGGCACGACTACATTGAAAAAATCATTAGAAATACTTGGATTTAATAAAGCATATCATTTCAAAGATTTAATTGCGAATCCTAGTGATTTAAAGTATTGGGAAGAGATTGAAAATGTAGGCTACACAAGCTTTGAGCAACTCTTCGATGGCTATAAAGCTACAGTAGATTTTCCTGGTTATCCTTACTATAAAATACTAATGAATACCTAT
>CAWBKZ010000006.1:452500-804111 GCA_963789545.1 uncultured Flavobacteriaceae bacterium
TATTGTTTTCTCTTCCTCCGGGTACTTAGATGTTTCAGTTCCCCGGGTTTGCCTCCTTGCGGATACTATGTCTTCAACATAGTGGGTTGCCCCATTCGGATACCTGCGGATCAACTTGTATGTGCCAATCCCCGCAGCTTTTCGCAGCTTATCACGTCCTTCTTCGCCTCTGAGAGCCTAGGCATTCCCCATACGCCCTTATTTTGCTTATTGTACTTTTTGCTCTTTTAATGAGTTATTCAAATATTTTGGTATGCCCGAAGCATACCTCTTTATTATTACTTTTCTCGTATTCTTTATTTCCAATATGTCAATGAACTGTCCGGACCCCCGTATCTCCCAGGCCCGGATAACGGGCAGCTAATGGAAGACAACGGTTGTTGTCCCTGGTGGAGAATATCGGAGTCGAACCGATGACCTCCTGCGTGCAAGGCAGGCGCTCTAGCCAGCTGAGCTAATCCCCCATTTCTCTAGTGATGAGTTATGAGTGATGAGTTATGAGTGACACAACCCTCCAACTCGCTTCTAGAATTTCCTTCAATATGTATTTAATGAACGTATATTTCCGAAGAAATATTCTTTTCAACTTTCGATTTCGATTTAAGATTCGATTTCGATCGTAGTCCCAGGCAGACTCGAACTGCCGACCTCTACATTATCAGTGTAGCGCTCTAACCAGCTGAGCTATGGGACTCTGTAATCGGCCCCAATGTTCAGTGTTCAGTATTCAGTTTTGATATACTGAGACTTGACCTGTTGACCATAATATTATAAAATTGACAGCTAAACCAAGCAAGACCCCTTCGCTTTTCAATATAAGAGCCTTCTCTTGTTGAATTTTCGGTCGTCTTTCTCTAGAAAGGAGGTGTTCCAGCCGCACCTTCCGGTACGGCTACCTTGTTACGACTTAGCCCCAGTTACCAGCTTCACCCTAGGCCGCTCCTCGCGGTGACGGACTTCAGGTGCTTCCAGCTTCCATGGCTTGACGGGCGGTGTGTACAAGGCCCGGGAACGTATTCACCGGATCATGGCTGATATCCGATTACTAGCGATTCCAGCTTCACGGGGTCGAGTTGCAGACCCCGATCCGAACTGAGACAGGTTTTGTGGATTCGCTCCGCCTTGCGGCGTGGCTGCCCATTGTACCTGCCATTGTAGCACGTGTGTGGCCCAGGACGTAAGGGCCGTGATGATTTGACGTCATCCCCACCTTCCTCGCGGTTTGCACCGGCAGTCTCGTTAGAGTTCCCATCTTTACATGCTGGCAACTAACGACAGGGGTTGCGCTCGTTATAGGACTTAACCTGACACCTCACGGCACGAGCTGACGACAACCATGCAGCACCTTGCAGTCTGTCCGAAGAAGGGGGTGTTTCCACCCCTGTCAGACTACATTTAAGCCCTGGTAAGGTTCCTCGCGTATCATCGAATTAAACCACATGCTCCACCGCTTGTGCGGGCCCCCGTCAATTCCTTTGAGTTTCATTCTTGCGAACGTACTCCCCAGGTGGGATACTTATCACTTTCGCTTGGCCACCCAGCACACCAATGTGCGCCGGACAGCTAGTATCCATCGTTTACGGCGTGGACTACCAGGGTATCTAATCCTGTTCGCTCCCCACGCTTTCGTCCATCAGCGTCAATGCGTTGTTAGTGACCTGCCTTCGCAATCGGTATTCTATGTAATATCTAAGCATTTCACCGCTACACTACATATTCTAGCCACTTCACAACGATTCAAGGCGACCAGTATCAATGGCAGTTCTACAGTTGAGCTGCAGAATTTCACCACTGACTTAGACGCCCGCCTACGGACCCTTTAAACCCAATGATTCCGGATAACGCTCGGACCCTCCGTATTACCGCGGCTGCTGGCACGGAGTTAGCCGGTCCTTATTCGTACGGTACCGTCAAGCCCCCACTCGTGGGGGTGTTTCTTCCCGTAAAAAAGCAGTTTACAACCCATAGGGCCGTCTTCCTGCACGCGGCATGGCTGGATCAGGCTCCCGCCCATTGTCCAATATTCCTCACTGCTGCCTCCCGTAGGAGTCTGGTCCGTGTCTCAGTACCAGTGTGGGGGATCCCCCTCTCAGGGCCCCTAACCATCGTTGCCTTGGTAAGCCGTTACCTTACCAACAAGCTAATGGTACGCATGCTCATCCCCTACCGATAAATCTTTACTATATATCGAATGCTCTCAATATAGACTATGGGGCATTAATCCAAGTTTCCCTGGGCTATTCCCCTGTAGAGGGCAGATTGCATACGCGTTACGCACCCGTGCGCCGGTCTCTAAAGTGCAAGCACTTTATACCCCTCGACTTGCATGTGTTAGGCCTGCCGCTAGCGTTCATCCTGAGCCAGGATCAAACTCTTCATCGTATAATCTTCAATAATATTGCGACCATACACCAAAAGAGCCCGACTCTCAAAAAAATTCAGGAATTCTCACTTAGTTTAGTTTTCTTTGTTGACCAACCACCCTTTCAAGTGGCGGTCTACGCTGTCAATTTCAATATCTCAATGAACTTTTCTTTATTAAAAATAAAGATTCAATTGTTGGTGGAACGGAGTCGAACCGTTACTATTGTTTCCTTTTCACCATTTTTAAGACCGTGCCTATTTCTCTAAGCGGGTGCAAATATACAACGCCTTTTTTTAATTCACCAAACTATATTTGATTTATTTTGAATGTTTTTTATCAACAGGTTTCAAGCGACTGAAAGTTACCTAATTATAGAATAAAAAAAATTAAATAGCAATATTCAAGAAGTAAAAAAATCAGATAAAATCTTATCTAGGCCAATAAAACCAAGTTTTTTTTTAAATTGGAAAACATTCAAAAACTAAAAGAGCGAACTGCAAAAATACTATCTTTAAAACTTCTGCGCAAACTGTGTCGCCTATTAGTTATTAACAGTTTTTTTATTCCAGTGGGCCGTTAAATCCAGATAATCAATTGGATATGCAGGTGCTTGACGCTCAAGTATGTTATCCCGAAAGGATCTTTCGAGTATATCTTCTATTAAATAATCCTCTCCTACCTCAAAAGGTTTGTATTCTTCTTTAAGGGAAATTTCAAAAAGACTGGCAGTGGTATTATACCAAAAAGCACGCCAGCCCGTACGTAATTCTTTTACAAGTTCATAAGCCGTGCGACCAGTTTGCCTATGAATGAGCTTTACTAATATCTGACCTTCGGTGTGAGTCAATTTCTTTAACTTTTCGGAAAACTCTCCTTCAATATAGTTTTGTACCTGTTTGGTATATCTTTTTTTATCTCTGTTTTTTTCAAGGGTTTTTAATCTTTCTGTCATCGTTGTCAAGCGCTCGGCGGCAAGTTTGGCATACGGATAGACTTTTCGCGTTTTTCTGCGAAGTATTAAATAACGTCGCCTATCCTTCTCTGAAGTAAATTTCACCTTTTTCAGTAGATAGACTTCATCCAGGTTAATCATTTCTCGAGCAATGGTATCTCCTTTAATTATATAGTACATAATCTCGGTAGAGTCTTTTCGTTTCTCAAGAGATCCTGTATCTACTTGACCATAAATGGTGGAGATATTGGACATTAAAATAGAGACATATATTAGTATACTAATTTTCATTTAAAGAGTTTTAATCAAAAAGCTATAAATTATCTAAAACCGTTCCAAAAATAAGCAAATTGCATGGTCGGGCTTAATAAGAAATTGCTAATTTTACCGAACTTATATCTTTTCAGAAAAATAAAATCTATGAATACTTCAATATTAAACGCCAAATCATTAAAATTTTTAGAGGAATATTTAAACAACGCAGCACCAACGGGTTATGAATGGGACGGACAAAAACTGTGGATGGAATATCTGAAACCCTACGTTGATGAATTTTTTACTGATACTTACGGAACTGCTGTTGGCGTTATAAATCCCAAAGCTAAATTTAAAGTGGTAATTGAAGGGCACGCCGATGAAATTTCCTGGTATGTAAATTATATTGATGACAACGGTTTACTTTATGTTATAAGAAATGGTGGCAGCGACCACCAAATAGCACCTTCAAAAATTGTAAATATCCACACTAAAAACGGGATTAAAAAAGGGGTTTTCGGTTGGCCAGCAATCCATACACGCGATAAATCAAAAGAAGAAGCCCCAAAACCCGAGAATATTTTTATAGATGTGGGAGCCAAGGACAAAGAAGAAGTTGAGAAAATGGACATTCACGTTGGCTGTGTTATTACCTACCCCGATCAATTCCATATCTTAAATGAAGATAAGTTTGTATGCCGTGCCTTAGATAACAGAATGGGCGGTTTTATGATTGCCGAAGTGGCCAGGCTACTTCACGAAAACAAAAATAAACTTCCATTTGGACTTTACATCACGAATTCCGTACAAGAAGAAATAGGTCTTAGAGGAGCAGAGATGATTGCTGAACGCATAAAACCAAATATTGCAATAGTAACGGACGTAACCCACGATACCACCACCCCAATGATCGACAAAAAGAAACAGGGTTTAGCTGAAATTGGTTGTGGACCAGTAATTGCCTATGCCCCGGCGGTACAGCAAAAACTGCGCGACTTGATAGTTGCAACTGCAGAAAAGAAAATGATCCCTTTTCAACGTGCGGCGCTTTCTCGAGCTACTGGAACAGACACTGATGCCTTTGCATACAGTAACGGTGGCGTAGCGAGTGCTTTGATTTCATTGCCATTGCGGTACATGCATACTACCGTTGAAATGGTGCATAGAGATGATGTTGAAAATGTAATCAAACTAATTTACGAAACCTTACTCAATATAAAGGACGGGGAAACTTTCAGTTATTTCGATTAAATTTTTAAAAATCAATATTTTACAGGTAATAATAATTTTTAGGAAATTATAAAAGCAGGCCTTTTCAGATGAAAATTTGTAAAGGCCTCTTTTTTATTATATTTACTGCAAAATCCAACCACTTTTGCTATTCAACTCCTTCTCATTTGGATTGTTTCTTCCCATTACCCTCCTGCTCTATTGGGCGGTTGGCTTTAAAAGAATAAAAGCTCAAAATGCAATACTGCTTCTTGCGAGCTATTATTTTTATGGGCTGTGGGACTGGCGGTTTCTGTTTCTTATTGTTGCAAGCTCGCTGGTTGATTATTTCGCTGCACTTGCTATTAAAAGAGGTGAAACCAAGGGCAAGCAGAAATTATTTCTCTACAGCAGCATAATTTGGAATTTGGGTGTTCTCTTCCTTTTTAAATATTACAATTTTTTTATTTATGAATTCGCCCTGTTGTTTAATATGCAAGAAGGTGAATATGCTTTTAGCACGTTGAATCTCATTCTTCCGGTAGGATTGAGTTTTTATACATTCCAAACAATGAGCTACACCATAGATGTATATAAAAAGCGAATTACACCTACCCATAATTTACTAAACTTTCTGTGTTTCGTAAGTTTCTTTCCACAGCTAGTAGCTGGACCCATTGAAAAAGCTTCAAGTTTATTACCACAATTCAGTAAAAAGCGTTCCTTTAAAACAGAAGAAGTAAAAGAAGGCTTACGCCAGATTCTGTGGGGGCTTTTCAAAAAAATGGTTATTGCAGACAATGCTGCTTATATTGTTAATATGGTATACGCCTCACCAGAAGATTATGGAAGCCTTTCATTGCTTTACGCTTCCGTGCTTTTCTTTTTTCAGATTTATGGCGATTTTTCGGGCTATTCTGATATTGCAATTGGAACGGCGAAACTCTTCGGCTTTAAACTCAGCAAAAACTTCAATATTCCGTATTTGGCAAAAAGCGTTACGGAGTTTTGGCAACGTTGGCACATCACACTTACACGTTGGTTTAACGATTATGTATACTTTCCCATAATTCAAAAAAACTTGCGGAGCACAACACGCCGAAATTTAGCTATTTTTATAGCAATGGGCTTGATTGGCTTGTGGCATGGAGCAAATTGGACTTTTGTTATCTTCGGGGTTTTTCAGGGGTTTTTAATCATTCTTGAAAGAACTCCGCTAACAAAAAACCGAAAATCTAGCCTCTTTCACAAATCGCTAATTCCGCAATATTTACTTCCAGTTTTTAGTTTTGCTTTTATTACTGCATCGAGTATACTTTTCCGAAGCCAGAATATTGAAGAAGTAGGAGTTGTTTTAAAAAGAATTTTTTCCTTTATTCCGAGTGAAAATATTGGCCCGTTAATAAACAAACGTTTTTTGTTTTTTCTGTTTATGATGATGGCTTCCGAAATAGTGATGCGCTATAAAGATTTCCCGTTGACTCAAATCGACAAATATGTAAACAGACCTACGCGATGGATTATTTATTATATTTTCATTTTTTTAATTTTCCGATATGCCGGACCCAAAGAAGACTTTATCTATTTTCAGTTTTAACGAAGTGCAACTTCGCTTTTTAAAATATTGTCTGGGATTCTTCATTCCAGTGGTCCTCGCCTATTTTGTTTTGGAAATGCTGGTTTTAAACGTTCCCATAAATTATAAAGTATTCGGAAAATATCTCGACGAACATACACAAGAAATTGTGTTACTTGGCTTGGGTTCTTCGCAAATGAAATGTGGCTTCAACCCTGAATTTTCAGATAAAAATGCCATTAACTTGGCTTCTACTTCACAACATCACAATGAAGATTTTCATATTCTGAAAGGAACAAGAGACCGACTCCCCAAGTTGAAATATGTACTGCTGGAAGTATCATACAATCATTTGGAGTTGCCGCACCATCCCAATGATTACTGGAAAAACACGGTTTATCTAAAATATTATAGAGTAAATGCTTTTGAAAGACCAACTTGGTTTAAAGATAGATTGGTTTACCTTTCAAACGCACACTTTTATTCGCACGTTTTGATGGATCACTATTGCTATAAAACCAATAAAGCCCAACTGAACGAATACGGTTTCGATACCAATAATTATGAGGGCGCATTCAAAAAATTGAATTATGACGAATCAAAAATAGCAACACACAAATTCAAGATAATAACGCGGGAAGATTTAATAATTTTTAGAAAAAATACAGCCTATCTTTTTGAAATGTTGGAATATGCAAAAGCAGAAAAATTAAAAGTCATCGTCTGCACATTTCCGCTTTACAAAACATATTTGAAAGAAAGAAATCCAAACATTGTCAGACGTCGCGACAGTATTCTCGGTATAATTAAGAAAAAATATAATAATGTGGTTCTTTTAAATGAAGAAACCGATACCTTATATTTTACAGCGAAGGATTTCTTAAATGAAAACCATTTAAACCCTGATGGTGCCAAAAAATTTACCGATTTAGTAAACCAAAAACTTGATAGTTTAAACTAACTCCTTTTTAATTTTTCAAAATAAATCTTCGCTTCCTTTATCACTTTTGGTGCTAGGATTATGGTTGTTGTCATTGTAGGGATAGCCATCAATGCAAAGAAAGTATCAATCAAATTGATCATCATACTTAACGAAGTTGTTGCACCGATAAGAATACTGATTATGTAGAAATAATTATAAATCCCTTTGTTTTTTGCGCCAAACAGAAAAGACATACACTTGCTGCCGTAATACGAATAGGAAAACAACGAAGAAATACTAAATATGGCAATGCACAAAAGAAGTCCATATTTTCCAAAAACCGGAATGCTCTCCTCAAAAGCAGAAGCTGTTAAGCTCACGCCGTTTGCATCGCTGCTCTGCCAGACACCTGTTACCAAAATAGCCAAAGCCGTGAGCGTACAAATTATCAAAGTATCTATTGCTGGTCCCAACATTGCCACCAAACCTTCGCGAATGGGTTCGTTTGTTTTTGCCGCACCGTGCGCCATTGGCGCCGTACCTATCCCCGCTTCGTTGGAAAATGCACCGCGACGGATTCCCAACAGGATGATTCCGCCAATAGCACCGCCCAAAAATGCATCGCCATTATAAAAATTTGCTGAAAAAGCATCTGTAAAAATCATTCCGAGATATTTTGGAACTACATCAATATGGATTCCTAAAATAATCATTACTAAGAGAAAATAAAGAACCACCATTCCCGGAACCATTTTAGAAGCAGTTTTGCTGATACGCGATAAGCCTCCCAAAATAACCACAGCAGTAATTGCAGCTAAAATCAAACCGATTATTAAATCTGTTTTAAAACCACTGTATATTCCTGCAGGTTTCAAAAGGATATCGTTTATAGCCTGTGTTAATTGGTTTACATTGAAAACCGGCAACGCTCCAACCAATCCTGCCACACTAAAAAATACCGCCATTGGCATCCACTTTTTGCCCAAGCCTTCGATTATAAAATACATTGGACCTCCTTGGATTTTTCCTTCGGAATCCTTTCCCCTATACAAAATAGCAAGTGTTGCGGTGAAAAACTTGGTAGACATCCCAATTACAGCGCTCACCCACATCCAAAAAACTGCTCCCGGCCCACCGATGGCAATGGCCACGGCAACCCCAGCAATGTTTCCCATTCCCACCGTTGCAGAAAGCGCGGTGGTCAATGCTTGAAAATGTGTTATGTCACCAGCGTCGCTTTCATTGTCGTATTTTCCGCGAAGCACGGCCAACGCGTGACCCAAATAGCGAAACGGCAGAAATTTAATTCGAATTAAAAGATACAATCCGCCCCCGATCAAGATTATTAAAAGCGGTAATCCCCAAGCTGCTGAAGCAATTTCAGCTATAAAATTGTCTAATTTTTTCACGCTTTAATTTGAAAATTTCATCTAATGTAGGATTAAAATTTTTAAAATTAACTTGGAAATTGTTACTTGCAGCACCAAATGAAACAACAACTAACATTTTTCTTTCTATTTTTCTCCCTTTTGACATTAGCTCAAACTGATCCCGATTGGAAAAAAAGTACATTTACTTTTACTCCAGAAATTCTTTTGGGACTTACGATGGAATCCAATGACGGTTTTCCTGATACAAAACTTCAAAAACAGGCTATTTTAAATTTTGGCCGTTATCATACCAACAATCCACAACAATGGGCACAGCGATTAAAAGGTCCAAAAACCGGGCTGTCCATTGGGGTTACTGATTTTGGGAATTTGGACAGTTTGGGGCTCGCCATTACCGCTATACCTTTTATTGAATTCAAAGCTTTTGGAAGCAATAGATGGAAGGTATTAACGGGAATGGGTGCTTCCTATTTTACAAAAAAATTTAACGAGGAAACAAATCCGAAAAATCAAGCTGTAACTACAGATGTTACTTGGGCTTTTAGACTGTATCTATATTATCAATTCCTTTCAACTAAAAATATAGATTGGCGCATGGGCGTAGGGTATTCAC
The DNA here is from genome assembly GCA_963789545.1 of uncultured Flavobacteriaceae bacterium. Lineage (GTDB taxonomy): Bacteria > Bacteroidota > Bacteroidia > Flavobacteriales > Flavobacteriaceae > Aequorivita. Next base: position 461,784 of record CAWBKZ010000006.1, read on the forward strand.
ACCATTCAAATGGGCATACACGATTACTAAACCAAGGGTACAATTCATTTTTAGTAAGTCTTTCAGCTGATATTAAAAACCCTTTTAACCAAGCAGAAAATTTCCAAGCTGAAACAATTCCCCAGTATACGAAAACAGCTTATAATTATTTTGCGTTCCGTGGTGGACTGGGTCAAAATGCATTTGCGCTGGCTTTCAACGATAAAAAAAATGTATATACAATAGCGGGTGAATACGGGCGTGTTTACAACAACACTTTTAAAATTGGAATTGGTTTCTATTACAGATTCTATCAACATTATTATGATTACATTAAAGGAAACGAATCATTGGTGCAAGCAGGAAGGGAGTTTGATTATTTTAAAAGCAACCCTTGGTATTATGCTACCAATCTGGGTGTAAGCCTTCATGGCGAAGTATTTTTAAACCACTTGGGTATTGACTTACAGTTGGGTTTCAACTTTCACAAGCCTGCATATAAATTGGACTGGCGAATTAACGAAGGTTGGGACAATACACCACGCGAAATTTCTTATACTTGGGTTTTGGGGGAACTGGATGGGAGCTATAAAAAGAAATACCGCATTTCCTCTAGATTGGGCCTTAAGTATTATTTAATTGGAATGGAGAAAGCTCCAAAAAACAATTTCTACATAGGTGCTCACCTCAATGCTAATCTGGGTCAAGCAGATTTTACAGAGTTGAGTTTTGGTTATGTTCATAGTTTTAATTTTAGAACAAGGCCTTAAAAAATTGAAAATAAAAAAGACTGCCTTTTCAGACAGTCTTTTTTTATATAGTTGAAACTTGTTATTCCACAATCATTCTTTTTGTATCTATTTTTTTGCCATCTACAAATAAAGTGTAATAATAGATAGCAGCAGCCATGCGGCCTTTATCAACATTAATAGAACCTTCGCCAAATTTAGTAATCTGAAAATTATCTAAAATTTGCCCTAAGGTAGTACTAATAACAATATTTGCATTTGAATAACTTAAAGGTATAAAATATTGAATATTGGTGCTGTTTTCAAAAGGGTTTGGAATATTTTGAAACAAACGAGCATTATCGGTCACAACGTTAAAATCACTAACTCCTAAAGGTCCCGTACATTCACATTGTTCGCGTACCTCCATTCTAGCTATTAAATCATCTATTTGCGATTGTTGCGCAGCATTTTCAGCTTCTAGATCAGCCAAAAGAGGACTAATATCTACTTGAACAAGATTCCCGTTTTCAATCTGAATTTTGAGCATAGGTGATGAAAACTCAAAATCTGTAATTATTTGATTGTCCGTATTATCTAAGTAGCCTGAAAGATCAACACTGCCGCCATCTTCAAGATCTAAAACGTTTCCTGTAAGTGATAAAGCTTGATCATCGGTACCTGCATTTGTTAGCAGTGAGCCATCTCCTATAAAAAATGGAGCCGTTACATTACCAGCAATCGTAGTGGTTCCGTCAAATAAAATTTCTAGCGCATCCGATTGATTTGCACCATCTGTACCATTACCAATGATAAAAGCTCTGTTTTCCAAATCAAAAGTAGTAGGGTTAGTGGTTGCATCGGTTGTATTATGACTCCCTATGGCTAGCGTTCCATAATCACTTGCATTAGTTCCAATTCCCATTGTTGTAGCATAATCTCCACTTGCATTATTTCCAATTCCCATTGCAGTAGCGTTAAGTCCACTTGCGATGGTACTGTTTCCCATTGCAGTAGACCACTCACCGCTTGCAATAGTAAGTGCTCCCATTGCGGTAGCGGCATTACCACTTGCAATAGTAAGTGCTCCCATTGCAGTAGAAGAATCACCACTTGCAGCAGAAAATGATCCCATTGCAGTAGCAAAATCACCACTTGCATTATTTCCAATTCCCATTGCTGTAGCATAATCTCCACTTGCAGTAGTTGAAACTCCCATTGCAATAGCGCTAAGACCACTTGCTGTATTTGTATCGGTTTGCACTCCTGTTCCGTTGGCATTAAAAGCCCATTGTGCGGGAGCGGAAGGCAAATTTGTTAATTGCGAACCATCTCCAATAAAAGAAGTCGCCGTTACCGCTCCAGCAATCGTGGTGGTGCCATCATATAGAATAGTGAATGCATCTGATTCACTTCCAGAACCTGACCCATTTCCTATAATAAACGCTCTGTTTTCAAAGTCAAAATAATTTGGGTTAGGCGTTGCATCAGGAGTATTAAATCTTCCCATGGCTAGTGTTCCATAATCACTTGCAGTAGAATATCCTCCCATGGCAATAGAACCATCTCCAATTGCTGTTGTTTCATACCCCATTGCAACAGAAAATAATCCACTTGCATTATTATTTGCAGTTTGCACTCCTGTTCCGTTGGCATTAAAAGCCCATTGTGCGAGAGCGGAAGGCAAATTTGTTAATTGCGAACCATCTCCAATAAAAGAAGTAGCCGTTACCGCTCCAGCAATCGTGGTGGTTCCATCATATAGAATAGTGAATGCATCTGATTCACTTCCAGAACCTGACCCATTTCCTATAATAAACGCTCTGTTTGCAAGATCAAAAATAGATGGGTTAGGCGTTGCATCGGGGGTATTATATTTCCCCAAGGCCAGCGTTCCATAATCACTTGCTATAGTTTGATAACCCATTGCAGTAGAAAATGCTCCTTTTGCTTCAGTCCTAAATCCCATTGCAGTAGAAAATGCTCCCATTGCAAAAGTACTATATCCCATTGTTGTAGAAGAATCACCACTTGCAGTAGAAAATGCTCCCATTGCTGTAGCATAATCTGCACTTGCCTCAGTAGCAGATCCCATTGCAGTAGCACCATTCCCACTTGCCGTAGTATTATATCCCATTGCAGTAGAAGATAATCCACTTGCCTCAGTATCAGATCCCATTGCAGTAGCACCATTCCCACTTGCCTTAGTATTATATCCCATTGCAGTAGAAGATAATCCACTTGCCAAAGTAGCAGATCCCATTGCGGTAGCATAATTTTCACTTGCCGTAGTATTATATCCCATTGCAGTAGAAATATTTCCACTTGCTGTAGTTTGATATCCCATGGCAGTAGCTCCTGGCCCAGTAGCAGATGTGCCATATCCCATTGCAGTAGTAAATTGTTCACTTGCAGTATTTGTATCGGATTGTATTCCGTTGCCACTAGTAGGATTAAATAAGAATGGTAAATTTGTTAATTGTGAGCCGTTTCCAATAAAAGATGAAGCCGTTAAAGTTCCAGCAATGGTAGTGGTGCCATCAAACAAAACAGTGAAGGCATTAGACTCATTTCCTGTTCCAACCCCATTCCCAATGACCAATGCTCTGTTTGCCAAGTTAAAAACAGTAGGATTAGGAGTTGTATCGGGAGTGTTAAAAATCCCAATTGCAAGTGTTCCCCAATCACTTGCAGTAGTACGATATCCCATTGCAAAAGAATTTACACCACTTGCACTAGTTTGATATCCTGTTGCAGTAGCACCATTCCCACTTGCCGTAGTATTATATCCCATTGCAGTAGAAAATAATCCACTTGCAGTATTTGTATTGGTTTGTACTCCGTTACCACTAACAGGATTAAAAGTCCATTGCGCTTGCATGGCAAAGGTTAGCAGTATTGCTGTAATAGTAAAAAATTGTTTCATAATTATGAATTTTGGTTAGTTAGATATTAAATAAAATAGATTTACAGAAAAAATAAGTTCCTTAGCTGTGTTAGCTTTTAAAGGAACTGAGAAGAAGTAACTTAGAATAGTTTGAAAGATATGCTTAATATATGAGGTGGGAGCTTTTTTTAATTATAAAAAGACCAGGTGCTTATAGAATCTGCTTTTTTAGTTGCAATAATAGATAGCTCTGTGCATAAAAGGGTGAAAAAGATAAAATTCAATTGGAAGTTTAGAGTACCTCTGCATATTTATCTGTTCTTAAAGAACAGCCTTTTAACTCAGGAAACGATACGGAAACTGTCATTGCGGTGCAACGGAGTATTGGGAAAAGTGTTGTTATTAAAAAATTGAATTCAAATTCAGCTTATGAGATTAGCTATAATGACACCCTAAAAAAAATTAAGCTTCTAAATAAGCCAATACATTTTTCTCAATTCGCTCATGAATATTAGAAACATCGGCTTTTACAAATTTCTCGCCGATAATGTTTTCATAAAGTTCGATATATCTTTCGGAAACGGTTTCAATATACGCATCGCTCATAAAAGGGACTTTCTGTCCTTCCAAACCCTGAAACCCATTTTGAATCAACCACTGACGCACAAACTCTTTTGAAAGCTGTTTCTGTGGCTCATTGTTTTTTTGACGTTCTTCATAACCTTCAGCGTAGAAATAACGTGAGGAATCTGGGGTATGAATCTCATCGATGAGCACTATTTTGCCTTCCTTGGTTTTTCCGAATTCGTATTTAGTATCTACTAAAATCAAACCTCGCTTTGCAGCAATTTCACTTCCCCGTTGAAAAAGTTTGCGCGTATAATCTTCCAATTGAAGATAATCTGCTTCGGAAACGATTCCTCTTTTTAAGATATCCTCTCGGGATATATCTTCATCGTGATCACCCATTTCTGCTTTGGTGGCAGGTGTGATTATTGGGTTTGGAAATTTATCGTTTTCCTTCATTCCTTCAGGCATAGGAACTCCGCACAGCATGCGCTTTCCTGCTTTGTATTCTCTGGCGGCATGGCCGCTCATATAACCGCGGATTACCATTTCCACTTTAAAGGGATCACAGGCCTCTCCTATTGCCACATTAGGATCTGGTACGGCAATTAACCAATTAGGAACCAGATCTTCGGTATCCTTCATCATTTTGGTTGCAATCTGATTGAGAATTTGACCTTTATATGGAATTCCCTTCGGCATTACCACATCAAAGGCACTCAACCTGTCTGTAGCAACCATCAAAAGTTTGTTATTCTCCAAAGTATAAACTTCGCGGACTTTTCCATGGTACACACTTTTCTGTCCTGGAAAGTTAAAGTCTGTAGCAATTATAGTATTACTCATTTTTTTAATCTACGTTTTCAATATTTTTATAAGCTGCTATCACTTCTTTTACTAGACGGTGCCGAATTACGTCTTTGTCGTCCAGATAAATCATCCCCACTCCTTTTACATCCTTTAAAACTAACAAAGCTTCCTTCAATCCTGAAATTACACGGCGAGGAAGGTCAATTTGTCCAGGATCACCAGTAATCATAAACTTGGCGTTTTTTCCCATACGAGTTAGGAACATCTTCATTTGGGCGTGTGTGGTGTTTTGGGCTTCATCCAAAATCACGAAAGCATTATCCAATGTGCGTCCTCGCATAAAAGCCAAAGGTGCGATTTGAATGATCCCCGTTTCAATGTGTGATGCCAACTTTTCCGCAGGAATCATATCACGAAGCGCATCGTAAAGAGGTTGCATATAGGGGTCTAGTTTTTCTTTTAAATCGCCTGGAAGAAAACCTAAGTTCTCTCCAGCTTCTACTGCAGGTCTTGTTAAAATGATTCGCTTTACCTCCTTATCTTTCAATGCTTTAACCGCGAGAGCAACACCTGTATATGTTTTACCAGTTCCCGCTGGTCCAACGGCAAAAACCATATCGTTTTTGCTCATCAACGCTACAAGTTTCCGCTGGTTTGCGGTTTGCGGCCTTACAGGTTTTCCACTAACACCGTGCACTATTACATCGCCACTGCCAGCTGGAGCCTCATATTCTTCTTTACTTCTGCTAAGTAATACACGTTCAATTACGTTTTCGTCAATCTTGTTGTATTTGGCGTATTGCTCCAAAAGCATACTAATACGTCGGTCAAATTCCTCTAACTCGTCTTCATCACCATAGGTTTTGATTTTATTGCCGCGTGCAACAATTTTCAGTTTTGGAAAATATTTTTTAAGAAGGTCAATATTAGCGTTTTCTAAGCCGAAGAAATCCCTTGGGCTAATCTCTGTAAGTTCGATGATAAGTTCGTTCAAAAGGCGTGCTTTTTTATTATTTAGAATATGCAAAAAATAGTTTTGCTACTAACAAAAGTAACCTATTTTTGTGGTAACTCTTTTAAGAAAATATCAACAATCCATTTATGCCAATAATAACACTTACAACTGACTTTGGAGAGAAGGATCACTTTGTGGGTGCAGTTAAAGGAGCTATTTATACCGAAATGGAAGACGCCAAAATTGTTGATATCTCCCACTCCGTTTCGCCGTTTCATTTGCACGAAGCTGCCTATATTATTCAAAATGCGTATAAAAGTTTTCCAACGGGAAGCATCCATATTATTGGGGTGGATTCTGAGTTAAATCCTGAAAATAAACACATTGCGGTTTTAATGAACGGACATTATTTTGTTTGTGCAGATAACGGAATTATTTCAATGCTCACTTCAGAAATACGGCCCGAAAAAATTGTTGAAATAAATATACACGACCGCTTAATCAGTAATTTCCCAGTTTTGGATGTTTTTGTGAAAGTAGCTACCCACATTGCTCGCGGTGGAACACTGGATGTTATAGGTAAAAAAATTACAGAAACAAAAGAGTTGACAGGTATACGTCCAGCAGTAAGTAATAAGGAAAGCCAGATAAGCGGCACCGTTATTTATATTGACAATTACGGAAATGTAATTAGTAACATTACCAAAAAACTATTCGAAGAAGTTGGCCGTGGAAGGGAATTCGTAATTCATGCAAGAAATACTGAATTCACAAAAATCCACGCAAAATACAGCGAGGCAATTAATTTTGATAATCCACCAGAAAAACGTGAAGAAGACGGCAAAAGATTAGTGCTCTGGAATTCATCCAATTATCTAGAATTGGCTATTTATAAGAGCAGTTCCAAAACCGTGGGCAGCGCCTCCTCTTTGTTTGGGTTGGATTATAGGGATGCAATAATGGTTAATTTTATTTCATAATTGAGAAACGTGTTCACAAGAATTGTAAAAATGGAATTTCAAAAGGAAAACATTCCTGCTTTTCTTGCTAATTTTGAAACGGTAAAAGAAAAAATACGCAATTTTCCAGGTTGTACTTTTTTGGAACTTTACAACGATAAAAATGATGAAACAATCTTTTTCACATACAGCCGTTGGAATGATAAAGCCGATTTGGAAAACTATAGAAATAGTGAACTTTTCAAAGAAGTTTGGAGCGTAACAAAACCTATGTTCAAAAAAAAAGCTGAAGCTTGGAGTGTTAATACACTTCATTCTTTAAAATAAAAACCGCATGCTCACAATAATAAGACGTGAAATAAATTCCTTCTTTTCCAGTACCATTGGGTATTTGGTGATTGCTGTATTTCTAGTGATTAATGGTTTATTTCTTTGGGTTTTTAGTGGTAATTACAACATTCTTGATTCAGGTTTTGCGGACCTTTCCCCTTTTTTTGAACTTGCTCCTTGGATTTTACTGTTCTTGATTCCCGCAGTTTGTATGCGCGCTTTTAGTGACGAAATGAAAATGGGCACATTGGAACTTTTATTGACCAAACCAATTTCACTTAAAAAAATTGTTCTGGGGAAATTCTTTGGTGCTGTAATTCTTATAATCATAGCGCTTATTCCAACAATTTTATACGTGTTAACCATTTCAGAATTGGGAAATCCACCTGGAAATCTCGATGTAGGTAGTACATTGGGCTCCTATATAGGTTTATTGTTTCTGGTTCTTGCTTACACTTCCATCGGAATATTTTCTTCAACTCTTTCGCAAAACCAAATCGTGGCCTTTATAATTGCGGTTTTTCTTTGTTTTGTGCTTTATTATGGCTTTGAAGGACTTACTTCTTCATCTTTTGATATTTCAAATTTGGGCATGAAAGCGCATTTTGATAGCGTTGCGCGAGGGGTTTTGGATACGAGGGATTTAATTTACTTTTTGAGTATTACCATATTTTTTATAGCCTTAACAGTTTTAAAATTGAAGAAATTATAATGAAAGCTTCAATTCGGAAAAATATTGTTTCGCTCTTAATTCTGATTGGAGGATTGGTTCTTTTCAATATTCTTGGAAGTTATTTTTATCAACGCTTCGACCTTACACAAGACAAGCGTTTTACGCTTTCAGAAGAAGCAAAACAGATTGTTGATAACGTAAATTCACCAATGATAGTCGATGTTTTCCTAAAAGGAAATTTTCCGCCGGAATTCAGTAGACTTCAAAGTGAGACCGAACAATTATTAGATGAGTTTTCGTCCTATAATGAAAATATTAAATTTGAATTTATAAATCCCACCGAAAAAGGTAATGAAGCTTTTCAATCACAATTTGAAAAATTTGGGTTGACACCTGCACAAGTTTCAGTTACCGAAAACGGAAAACAAAGCACCGAGCTTGTTTATCCCTGGGCATTGGCGCATTACGATGGCAAATCGGTCAAAATTTTGTTACTGAAAAACCAATTGGGCGCTACTTCTGAAGAACGCGTAAACAGTTCACTTCAAAACCTACAATATGCCTTTGCGGATGGAATTAAAAAGTTAGTGAGTCAAAAATCCAAAAAAGTAGCAGTTTTAAAAGGAAATGGAGAATATGACGACCGCTACATTGCTGACTTCTTTTCAAACTTGCGGGATTATTATTTCATCGCTCCATTTACCCTAGATTCTGTTGCTTCAAATCCTGAAACAACCTTAAAAGCATTGAATAGTTTTGATTTAATTGTAGCTGCCCAACCCACAGAAGCTTTCAGCGATACTGAGAAATATTTACTGGATCAATATACTATGAACGGTGGTAAATCGCTTTGGTTACTAGACGCAACCCAAATGCAGGTTGATACAGTTAGCGGAAATACTTTCGCCTTTGGAAGAGATTTAAATTTGAACGATTTCTTCTTTAAATATGGTATCCGTATCAATCCAGATTTGGTGAAAGATGTTTACTCCGCTCCCATTGTTTTGGCAAACGGAGATGAACGCGAAGCACAGTACAATCGTTATCCCTGGTTTTTTAGTCCCTTGAGCAGTAGCGCCAACAACCACCCAATTGTTTCCAATATTGAAGCCGTTAAGTTTGATTACGCAAGCGCAATTGATACGCTTCCAAATAATATTAAGAAAACGATTTTACTTTCCACTTCACCTATATCAAAAATTGTGGGACTCCCCTTCCCTATTGATTTCGATGTGGAAATTCCGAAGAATTTGCAAGTTGTGAATGAAGGTCCCGATCCCAATGAATACAATGCGGGCGAAATTCCATTGGCGGTTTTGTTAGAAGGAAATTTCACTTCGGCTTTTAAAAATCGTGTGAAGCCAATAAAATTAACTGGTGACCTGAAAAATATTGACGATGGAAAACCTTCAAAAATGGTAGTTATTAGTGACGGCAACGTCATAAAAAACCAAATGCAGGGCAACCGTCCATTGGAACTTGGATTTGATAAAATGACCAATTCTTTCTATGGAAACAAGGAATTTCTCCTGAATACCGTCAATTACCTCCTTGACGATGGCGGACTTATAAACATTCGAACACGTCAAATTGCAGTTCCATTTCTCGATCTGCAAAATACTGTAGAACAAAGAAGCAAGTGGCAAATGCTTAATATATTGTTACCATTGGGTTTATTAGCTCTTTTCGGAATTGCTTTCACCTACTATCGCAAACGAAAATACACCCGTTAAATGTTGATAAGTTTGTTTTAACAAACACTTCATTTGAAATATATTTGTGGTTCGACAGGCTCACCATCCTTTAATTTCGGCTTAAACTAATAGTTTTTGGATAGTGCTTATTGATAATTATTTCATAAAAACAAAAAAATAATGAAATTCATCGTATCGAGTTCGTATTTATTAAAACAACTTCAAGTTTTAGGTGGTATTATCAACAATAACAATACCCTGCCTATTTTAGATAATTTTCTTTTCAACTTAGACAAAAAATCGCTTACTGTATCAGCTTCAGATTTGGAAACAACAATTTCCAGCAAACTGGAAGTGGAAAGTACTGAAAAAGGAATGATTTGTGTGCCTGCAAGACTTTTGCTTGAAACATTGAAAACTTTTCCAGAGCAGCCTTTAACGTTTACTGTTGAAGACAACAATACCGTAGAAATTAGTTCCAATCACGGTAAATACGCATTGGCATACGCCAGTGGTGAAGAATTTCCAAATGCGGTGGAATTGAAAGATCCTTCAGCAACGGTGGTTCAGGGCGATGTGCTTGCTACTGCAATCAGCAAAACTATTTTTGCTTCTGGAAATGATGATTTACGTCCAGTGATGAGCGGTGTGTTCTTTCAGTTTTCGACGGACAATTTGGTTTTTGTTGCAACTGATGCGCACAAATTGGTAAAATATTCGCGTGATGACATTAGTGCCTCACAAACTGCGGAATTTATTATGCCGAAGAAGCCTTTAACACTTTTAAAAAGCATTCTCGCTGGCAGCGAAGATGAGGTGGTTATTGAATATAATGAAAGTAACGCCAAATTCATTTTCGATAATACTGAAATGGTTTGTCGCTTGATTGACGGAAAATATCCAAATTACGAAGCCGTTATTCCGAAGGAAAATCCAAACAAATTAGTTATCGATAGAAATCAATTTTTAAATTCTGTTCGTAGGGTTTCTATTTTTTCCAGCAAGACCACACACCAAATACGTTTAAAAATTGCTGGTGCTGAGTTGAATATTTCTGCAGAAGATATAGATTACAGTAACAAAGCAGAAGAGCGTTTAACTTGCGATTACCAAGGCGATGATATGCAGATAGGTTTCAACAGCCGTTTCCTTACTGAAATGCTGAACAACCTTACCAGTGATGAAGTTTCTTTGGAAATGAGCTTACCAAACCGCGCGGGAATTCTTACCCCAGTGGATGGATTAGATGAAGGCGAAACCGTTACAATGCTTGTAATGCCAGTTATGCTTAACAATTAGATCAAAATTCTTTAACACAAAAAAAACCTCGTACAAAATTGTAAGAGGTTTTTTTGTATTTTAAATAATCTGTATTATTTACCGCTTGGCGTAGTTGGAGTATCTGCTAAAATAGTTCCTTTAATTTTAAGAACAACCGTACCTTCACTTGCATTAGAAGTAACCGTTACTGTTTTTGAAAAACCACCAATCCTATCGGTAGCATATTTTACACCAATCTCGGCGCTTTCTCCTGGCATAATAGCATGGTCGGGTTTTGTAGGTACCGTACAACCACAACTTCCTTTTACATTTGAAATTACGATGGGCGCATTTCCAACATTTTTAAATTTAAACGCACGAACCCCATCTGCATTATGTGCTAAGGTTCCATAATCTATTACTGTAGATTCAAATTGAAAAACACCTTTTTCTTCTTGTGCTGCATCTTGTGCAAATAAAGCAGAACAAAAAAGGAAACTTGCAATGAAAAATACGTTGCGAAAAAAATTATTTTTTTTAAAAATTGTTGAAGTCATATTGTCAGAGTTAAGATTAATTTTAGATTAAATTTATTTATACCACAAATTTCGAATAAAAATTAATAAAATCAATAAAACATTGGGTTGAATGTGGTACTAGACCCTCTTTATTTTAGTTTATTCAATATTTTAAACCAAAGTATTTTGTAAAGAACCTATTATAATTTCTATTAAGGCAATAATTTGTAAAAGCAAAACAGACCATATTCCTTATTACAGATCGTTTTATTTAAAGTTAAAAATTAAGGTTTTGCAATTATTGAATTTTTTTGATGACAATTTCCTATTCCCTTCGATGTATAGATAATTAATAATCTTTAAAATTAGTATGTTATGAAAAAAACTTACGTATTGTTTACAATCCTATTTTTAAACTTCTTGTTTGTACAAGGTCAGGTAACAGATGTGATAACAGGACTTAACAATCCGGCGCGATTACTCCTCAATGGAAACGACCTTTATTATTCTGAGGCCAACGAGGTATTCAAAATTGATATTACCCAAAGTTCGCCTACTCCTGTTTCGGTAGTCTCCGGACTTAACTCTGCAACTGGCATGGCAATGGATGGAAATATCCTTTACATAGCAGAGTTTAATGGAGGAAGAATTTCCAAGATAGATGTAAGTGATCCATCGGCAACTTTGCAACCAGTTATTTCAGGACTGAATACTCCCAATTGTCTCGCAATCTCAGGCAATTTTCTGTATTATTCCGATAACAACTCTAATATTGTTGCCCGGATTGATCTTACAGACCCCAATCCCACCCCGGAAATTGTAGCCACTTCCGCGGTTAATTTCGCTCCTATTGGATTGGCATTCCAGGGTAATATACTGTATATGGGCCAAGGGGTGGCAAACAGGGTCTCAAAAGTTGATGTAACCAGTGGTAATACCCAGCCCATTGATGTTGTGGTGGGGCTAAATCGTCCATTAGGAATCCGCGTAAATGCAAACAATATTGTTATTGCAGAATATCTGGGCAATAAAATTTCGATGAAGGACCTTACTAACGGTTCCAATACCGCAGTAGATCTTGTAACTGGGATTGATGGCCCTAAGGATATCGAAATTACGGGTAGCACACTTTACATATTGGAGGGTGGCGCTAATAAAATATCAAAAGTTGAAAATATCCTGAAATTGAACGAAGTGGGTTTAAAAAACAAGTTTACAATGTTTCCAAATCCGGCGGGCGATTTTATTCATATTTCAAATATCCAAACCCCTTTACCTTATACCATATATTCCATTGAAGGTTCTAAAGTGGCAAGCGGAACGGTAGCTCCTAATGAAAGAATAAATATTGAAGCACTATCTACCGGGGTTTATCTTTTCAAAACCGATCTTGACACCTCTCAGAAATTCATTAAAAAATAACACTTACAGCTCCTCTGATCGACCTATGGGAAAATCCGCTGTTTCCAGCGGATTTTTTTGGTAATCCAGGAACGGCAAACAAAACCTTCTCTTAAAATAATTAATACCACATTTTAGCCTTCCTGACGGTTAGTTATCTTTGTGGCAGGAAATAATAGACAAGTTAGAAGGGAATATGGATGATTGGGACTACCGGCAACAATGGTTTGATTTTCGGCTTCAGAAAAATAAAAAATGGATAATGAAGCAAATCGAGGAGGGATAAATTTTTCTGTTGTGGACAACTTTATCAAAGTGTAAAATTTTATCAAAGTTAATACTACCTTTGCTTCAGATGACACACACAGACACCATAGTAGCTATGGCAACTCCCGCAGGCGCTGGGGCAATAGCTGTTTTAAGGCTTTCAGGACCAGAAGCTATCGCCATTGCTTCTTCTATTTTCACTTCCAGTTCGGGAAAGGAACTCGCTAAGCAGAAAACGCATACCGTACATTTAGGGAATATTAAAGATGAAGAACGTGTTATTGATGAATCACTCGTTACAATTTTCAAGAATCCAAATAGCTACACAGGTGAAGATGTAGTTGAAATTTCTTGTCATGGAAGCAATTATATTCAACAGGAAATTATTCAATTATGTCTTCGGAAAGGTTGTAGAATGGCGCAAGCAGGTGAATTTACACTTCGTGCATTCTTGAACGGAAAAATGGATTTAAGCCAGGCTGAAGCCGTTGCAGACCTTATTGCCAGTGATAGTGCTGCAAGCCACCAATTGGCAATACAGCAGATGCGCGGCGGGTTTTCTTCTGAAATAAAAAAGCTGCGCGAAGAACTTCTTGAATTTTGCATCTTTAATTGAATTAGAACTCGATTTTGCCGAAGAAGATGTTGAATTCGCCAACAGAGAAGAATTTCAGAAATTAATTTTAAAAATTACACAAGTCTTAAAACGCTTGATAGATTCTTTCGCTACAGGAAATGTGTTAAAAAATGGTATTCCCGTTGCAATTGTGGGCGAGCCGAATGTTGGAAAATCTACTTTGCTAAACGCATTACTCAACGAGGAACGTGCCATTGTAAGCGACATTGCAGGAACAACCCGCGATACTATTGAAGACGAAATAATCATAGGGGGAATCAGTTTCCGATTTATAGATACTGCAGGAATCCGTGATACCGTCGACGTTATTGAAGGGTTAGGAATAAAGAAGACTTTTGAAAAGATTGAGGGTGCGCAAGTTGTTATCTATCTTTTTGATGCGGAAAAGTTTCAAGTTTCTGGTTCCAAATTTCAGATTGAGATTGAAACCATTAAGAATAAATATCCTCAAAAAAACCTTGTAATTGTTGCAAATAAGGTCGATAAACTTTCGGAAGTAGAAATCAAAAATCTGCAATCTGCAATCTACAATCTGCAGTTATTATCTGCAAAGACTGGGCTCGGTGTGGAAGAACTTCAAAATAAATTACTCAATTTTGTAAACACTGGCGCACTTCGCAATAACGAAACTATCGTTACCAACAGCCGCCATTATGACGCAATGCTGAAAGCTTTGGAAGAAATAACTAAAGTTCAGGAAGGAATTGATAACAACCTTAGTGGTGATCTTTTGGCCATCGACATCCGTCAAGCGTTGTACTATTTTGGTGAAATTACCGGAGAAATATCCAATGACGAACTTCTAGGCAATATTTTTGCGAATTTCTGTATCGGAAAGTAGCTATTGATTTGATTTAACATGTAAATCCAATTGTGGAAAGGCAATCACAATATCATTTTCAGTAAATTTTTTATTGATAATTATTCGAATATCACTTTTCATTTTTTCAATCCTAAAGCTATTTCTACTATAAAATAGTAATTGAAAATCTAGTGAAGAAGAACCAAAACCTGCTAATCTCGCCTCTACGTGATCACCCTTATAAATTTCAGGATGGTCTGTAGCGCATTCCTCCAGAAGTTTAATTACTTTATCCACATCACTACCATAGGCTACACCCACATCTATTGAAAAACGTGTTTTTTTGGACTGATGGCTCCAGTTAATTACTTTATTTGTTGTGATTAATGAATTGGGAATTATAATTGAAATATCATTTCGATCAAGCCCTTTTGAAGTTCGCAGACCAATACTTAGAATTTTCACAACTTCTCCATCAACTTCTAAAACATCCCCCACTTTTATGGATCTTTCAGAAAGTAAAATAATTCCGGATATTATATCATTGAAGGTTTGTTGCAATCCCAACCCTACTCCTACTAATAATGCTGCAGAACCCGCCAATAAAAGTGTGATTTTTACACCAAAGGCTTCCAAAGTAAGACTTATAGCTATTATCCAAAGTACATAACTAATTATTTGGAATAAAGCATATGTAGTTCCTGTATCAATTTTTTTGGTTTTATACCCTCTATAAAGCGCTTTTTTTATAATCCACAATACTATTTTGGTGATTACAATAACCAGTAAAACGGTTACAAAATTATGTACCTGTATACTGTGATCTCCCCACGAAAAGATTTCATAATCTAGTATTTTTTTTATAGTCTCCATTATATAAACGAATTAGTAAAAACCAGCAATATTAATTTTTCACATAAACCGTCTTCCTATTTATAAACTCCATAATACCATCCTTGGCAAGTTCACGGCCATAACCAGATCGCTTTTCACCACCAAAAGGTAGTCTTGGATCACTTTTAACCAATTCATTTATAAAATAGGCACCGTCGCTCACTTCACTAGCATATTCAAGTGCCTTTTCTACATTTGTTGTGCAAACAGTAACCCCAAGTCCGAATCTAGACTGTTCCGAAAGTATGAATGCTTCCTCAATCGTTTTTACTTTTATCATTGCAGCCAGAGGTCCAAACGTTTCCTCATTAAAAGCTGGCATTCCAGGTTTTACATTACCTAAAATAGTGGGTTCGTGATAGGCTTCACACTGTTTTCCTCCCAGCAAAAGTGCTGCGCCCATTGCTACGGATTTCTTGACTTGTTCTTGCAATTGGTCAGCCAAATCTTTTCGTGCTAAAGGACCAATTTTTGTACCTTCTTCCATCGGATCACCAGATTTAAGGTTTTTCACTGCTGTAGTAAATTTTGAAACAAATTCATCGTAAATATCTTCCATCAAAATAAAACGTTTGGCAGCGATACAACTTTGCCCACAATTTAGCATCCGTGCGGTAATTGCAGTTGCCACTGCTTTATCAATATCGGCATCATCCCAAACTATGAAAGCGTTACTTCCTCCTAATTCCAGTAAAGTTTTCTTAATATATTTTCCCGAAATCTGTGCAACCGCCATTCCTGCCCCTTCACTTCCAGTAAGCGTTACCGCTTTTACGGAATCATGAGAAATTATGTTTTCGGTTTTATCGTGATGGATAATCAAATTTTGAAAAACGCCTTCTGGAAATCCCGCTTTTTTAAATACATCTTCTATTTGTTCGGCACAACCAAAAACATTAGCAGCGTGCTTTAAAAGTCCCACATTTCCGGCGGTAAGCGTGGGTGCAGCAAATCTGAAAACTTGCCAAAAAGGAAAGTTCCAAGGCATAATGGCGAAAACTGTACCAATTGGATCATGGCGTACAAAACTTTTTGTAGCATCCGTTTCAATAATTTCATCAGAAAGAAATTTAGAGGCATTCTTGGCATAATAATCACATGCGGTAGCACATTTATTAACTTCGGCACGAGATTCAGAAATGGGTTTACCCATTTCCAAGGTTATCATTTTAGCATATTCTTCAACATTTTGACGTAAAATATTTCCAGCTTTTGCCATTAAAATAGTACGTTCTTCTAGCGGGACTTTTCGCCAAGATTTAAATGCTTCTTCAGCTTTGATTAATTTTTTAGAAACTGTTTCATCCGTTTCGGCAGTGTATGTTCCAACTGTTTCGTTATTATAAGGATTTATGCTTTTGAATTCCATTGTAAATTTATTTGAAATTAGATTGATGTTCAAACCTCACAGGTCATTGAGACCTGTGAGGTTTTGACTGATTACTACGTCCTGAATACTGAATACTTATTTCGTAAGATTTCCAATAATCTCAGGCTGTTCTGTTTTATCTTCCAAAACGGTGGAAGTATAATTGTTTTGAATGGCATTAATCCAAGTTCTTGCGCGCTGTGTAAGTTGAAAATTATCGGTCATCATCCTGCCGCGAGTTACCAAAATACCCATATCTGCACCTTCATATAAATAATCGCCAGCGTTGGTTATGCGAAGAAAAAATGCTTCGTTTTCACTTTCTACTGCTCTACGGTGTGTATCCATCCTGTTAAATTGAATATGGCCATTGTCAAAAATTCTCCAAATTCCAGAACGTGGTGCTTCCGTCACTTGTTCAATAGTTTTTTTTGTATGCTTTATTATCAATTGGCTCCAACTGTCAGTGTTTTCCTGTTTTGCCCAACGATTGTTGATGGCATTCAACATTTAATTCATAATCCACGTCCATCCACTCCAAAATATGGAAAAGATAAAGAGGTGCATCTGCCAAAGCAAAAACGGCATGATTTGTAATAGAACTGGCACCGGTGACCCTTGGATTCAGTTCGCCAAGATAAATTTCACCATTGTCCTGATCTATTAAAAAGTCAAGTTCAAAATATCCTTTGTAACCTTCCTTCCGCAATTGGTCACCAAATATTTGGGTGTATTCCCTTGCTTTTTTACGTAGTGCAGGTGTAAAGGCATTAGGATAAATTTCATTTCCGCACCAACCACCTTTATAAGGCGTAAGTTCTTTAAAACCAACTAATTCTGTCATTAATGGTGCTACAATAGTTCCGTGGCGTGTAACACAGGCTTCAATTGCAGAACCTCGGCAATTGATGCGTTTCATGATTTTCACTTCTTTTTCGGCTTCAATTTCATCTGCATGTTTTTTGTATTCTTCTTCATTTGAAATAAAAAAAGTGGTATGTCCAGAATCTCCAAATGGTGTTTGGATTACCAAATCATTGCCAAGTTTTTTTGAAACTTTTTGAAGGTGTTTATAGTCTTTCACTGTTGAAAGAACATAAGGAACACAAGCCACACCAGCTTTTTCGGCAATGCGGTTTGTATTCACTTTATTATCCATTGAAGTTCGCATTTTGGCAGAAGGAAACATAATTTCCAATCCAAGCTTTTTGGCAAGTTTTTCAGTTTTTTCAGTCAAACATTAGAAACATTACCTTTCCTGCTTTTCTACCCTTTTTTCTTGATTTTATATATTCTTGAACTTCAGGATGCTGCAGAAAGATAATTGTTGATGTCTTCAATGCTTTCAAATTCATCATGCGGAATTTCTTCTTTTGGCGAAAAAACATTGGGATGAAGCCCATCAAAACATTCAATATAATTGATAAACTTAAAACCTTTTATCCATTCATCTGCTCCTAAAAGATTGAAATTGGTGGCACTGATAAAATATATAGGGGTTTCATTTTTATAAAAGAATCGTCGAATATCTGAATATCCTTGGAGTACCGGTTTTGGTTTTTCTGCCTTTACCGCTGGCGTATTTTTTTTCGCCTTTGCTTTAGTTGCAGACTTTACCTTTTTTGCTCTTGAAGTTTTGTCTTTTGTTTTGGAAATTGGTTTATCGGTACTCATAATAATTGTGTTTTAAATTAATTCTATTATTTTTTTTTCTTTGAAACGCCCATTCCCATCGCACCCATTGCAGTTGCGGTTTTTTGTCGGTTCAACACGCTGTCGCGGAAAATACGCAAACCAAGGTCTGCACGGTATCCGTGAATTTCTTTCACATCCAGTGCAAGCATAAAATTAATAATTTCCTCACTTACTACTTGCCCCGGAACTAATACTGGAAAGCCCGGAGGATAAGGAATCACAAAAGATGAAGCTACTAATTCTCGACCTTCTTCCATTGCTTTTTTACAATCCTGAAGTGGAATATATTCATAATTTCTTCATTATATGCCATAAAATAAGCTTCGCTAATATTTCCGCCCGGAACACCTGGCACGGCCCGAAATGAATGTGAAAATAACTGAAATCGGGCAACGGTGGTACTCCTTTGTAAGTGAATGAATCCGCTTTTGTGAAATTTCGCTTTCACGACTGTTCAAAGAACTGAAATTCTTCATCCAACTGTTCGGAAATTTTCAAAAGTGCATTCGTCAAATAGGCTAACACTACCGCGAGTGGTCCCAATATTGGTCATAAAAAGACCGTATTTCGAGAGTTTTATTAATCTGGATATTAAATTGATCCATCAAATATTTATTTTTAAAAGTATCACCATCCACACCGGTTCTTCCAATAAATAATGTGATTTTGGTAGGATCGAGTATAAATTCATCTTTTTCCCAGGCAGCTTCCATCCGGTTCCAACCGATTTAGTTGTCATAATATTCGCCCAGGCCCGTTTCGCGGTATTCATCCGGAATAAAATCTTTTACAGTCAATACATCAAAATATTTATTCAACTGTGGGTTATTATTCACTTTTGCCCGGAGCACCATGGCCAATTCAATACTTTTTTCCACCATCTCAAAACCTTCAAATTGCACTTGACGTCTTCCAACATCAAGCGAGGCAAGCATTTGATAATTAGGCGAAGTGGAAGTATGAGTCATATAGGCTTCCAAAAAAGTATTTTCAGATTTTTTCCTGAAATCTTCATCCCAAATATGAATCATAGAACCTTGCCGGAAACTACTTAATGTTTTATGTGTACTCTGGGTGGAATATACCCTTATGCGTACTTTATCTGGATCTGGTAATGTTGGCTACTTCTCCTTTGGTAAAGTTTTTATGTGCGTTTTTATATTCTTTCTGATAGGCTTCGCTTTTGTATTTTTCACACAGTTTCTTGGCACGTGAACATTCCTGTTCGTTGCTTATAGATATATGTAAATCCAGCAAAGGCAAACCACGCTTCATCCCAAAGAAAAATCATATCGGGTTTGATTGCCAGAATTTCCTCCATCACTTTTTCCACATTATAGACCAGTCCATCAAAAGTGCAATTGGTAAGCAGTAGCATTTTTACTTTATCCAATCTACCGGCTTCTTTGAAGTTGTAATAATTTATTTTTTATACTTTTCAAAGGAACGGCTCCATACATGGAATATTCCTCAATAGGATAGGAATCTAGATAAACTGGATAAGCACCAGACAAAACCATTCCGTAGTGGTGGCATTTATGGCAATCGCGGTCAATCAGCACTAAGATCACCTGGTTCAATAATGGCCTGCAAAACAATTTTATTTGCAGTAGAAGTTCCGTTGGTAACAAAAAATGTTCGCTGAGCCCCATATGTTTGCGGCAGCCATTTCCTGTGCTTTTTTTAGCGGCCCAGTAGGTTGAAGTAAAGAATCCAATCCACCTGTGGTGGAGGAGGTTTCTGCTAAAAACATATTTCGTCCGTAAAATTCGCCGAAATCTTTAATCCATCTTGATTTAAAAACAGAGTTTCCCCGGGAAATTGGCATTGCGTGAAAAATGCCCGTGGGTTTTTGGCTGTATTCTTTTAATGCACTGAAAAAAGGTGTGTCAAAACGTTCGCGAACACCGCGAATAATACCAAGATGCAGTTCCTGTAAATCTTCTTTTCGATAATAAATTCTGCTGAATTGACTGAAGGGTGCTATCTTTCAAATCTGTTAACGAAGTATCGGTAACATAATAAGTATCCAATTCTGGTCGAAATTGTTGTACTACTTCTCCTAAAAGTGGGCCGAGTTCGTATTCTGGTCTGTTTTCCCAATCAATTTTAAGGACGTTTTGAATGTAGGGCTTCAATAATTCAGAGATATTTGCCGAAGCATAGGGGGGCGCATATCTTATAACTGCGGCTTGCAAGGTTTGGATTAAAAAGCAAAGCAATCAGCGCATCCTGAAAAGAAGGCTGCACCAAAAAATCATAAGTAAACTGTTCGTTCGGTTCGCGTATTTCGATCAATTTTTCGTGAAGGGCAGCTTCATCTTTTGATGAAAGATCTTCCACAAAAAGCACTTCAAAATAGTTTTTTCTTTGACCCGAAGAAAGCTCGCGAATGTCTTCGGAGGGCTGTTCGTTCTCTTCGGAAGGGGAAGAAGTAGGATGATTCAAATACTCATCACTTACCAGTTGCCGATTTATTTCTGATATACTATGAGCAAAAGAAACATATTCTTCTTTATTGACGGCATTGCATAATTTTTCAAGCCTTATTTTTCCAGGATAGACAAAATATTGCTCAATGGTTTTTATATCTTTCAAAAAATCCTTAACGATTTCTACTTTTTCATGCTTCCCTTTGGATCCTTTTTTGCAACTGGCCAAAGAGACACTTTCCCTTTTCAAATCTCGCCAAGTGGCAAGTCGTAATTGACCGATACTATAATAAGGTGCACTAATCGTCTTTTTTTTATTGGACATTTTTTAGTTTTTGGAATTAATTGCGAGCTTATTTCCTTCGCTATCTATAAAAAGTGCGAAATAGCCAGCATCATCATTAATTTTGGTTTTTGGCATTATTATTCGTCCTCCAGCCTCTTCCACTTTATCGAGGACAGTTTGCAGGTTTTTGCCGCCATTTAAATAAACTAGTGAACCAGTTTCACTCGGCACGCAGCCCTGACCCATTACCAATGCCCCACCAATACCTGTAGTTACAGGAAAAACGGCCATTGCGTAGTCCTTCATTTCAGTGGTTTTCATTTTTATTCCGTAAATGTGGTTATAAAAATCTGTTGCCCTTTCCATATTTAGGACAGGTATTTCAAACCAAGTGATAAAATCTTTCATCTTGCTTTTTGCCTGTTTCGGTTTTGAGGACATTGTTCCCATACTATATTATTTTAAGTGTTACTGAAATGTATTTTTATTTGAAATCTAAAAATTCTCAGTCTATTTATTTTTCATAGCCATCGCCTTTGTAAGTCATCACACTAACGGGAAGTTCTATTTCGCTTTCCATTTTTTTGAGATGCTCGAGTTCATCCACTTTTGTAGGTTTAATTAGTGGTCCTAAAGAATCAAGGTATGAATGTTTAGCTCCAGGAAAATAAATACTAAAATCGCCAAGATTGTCACGGAAACTTTTTAGCGGTTGTCCTAATCGCATCACCCCTAGTTCACGGCTTCTTTTTACCCTTGCCATATCAATTTCTATAGGGAAAATTTCCTCTGTGGAACCAGCTTTATACAAAATTCTTCCATCGGGGCCACATACTGTGGAACGCCCAATTCCTCCAGTTTCTAAACCATTTATATCAAAAAAGAAACATTGGTTTACTGCAGCCATGGTCTGGGCAATGGAATGTTCTATTTCACGATCCATGGTCGCAGTCATCGTGGGGTGAAGTATTACTTCTGCACCCATAACTGCTAGTGTTCGGATTGTTTCTGGAAACCACATATCGTAACAAATTGAAACCCCAAAAATGCCAACATGTGGTATTTCGAAGGTGCAAAATTCTTCGCCTGGAGTAATACCGACCTCAAAAGGATAAAATGGAAACATTTTTCGATACCGTTTTACAATTTCACCATCGGGGTTAATTACAGTAGCTGTGTTATAGATTTTATCACCATCTTTTTCAAAAATTGAACCTGGCAACAACCAGATTTTGTATTTTTTTGCCATTGCTTGCATCTCCTTTTCAAATTCACCTGGAAATTCTTGAGCATAATAAGTTAAAGGACCGTACGCACAAAGTTCACTAAACAAAACCAACTGCACTGACGGGTACAAGTGCATAGTAATATCGAGTTTTAATTTCATCATTTCCAGATTGCTCTGGGTGGCGGAAACCCGCATTTGGATTCCTGCGATTGTAAATGGCTTCATATTAATTTTGGGTTGTGTTTTTTATTACGCTTTCAAGAATATCTAGTCCTTTATTTAATTGTTCGTTGGTAATAACCAATGGACAAAGTACTCTAATAATGTTTTTATAGGTTCCGGCATTGATAATTATCAATCCTTTATCGGCACATTCTTTTACAATTCGGCCACACAATTCGCCATCGGGTTGGTGTGGGTCATTATTTTTCACGAATTCCATTGCCATCATAGCTCCCATTCCACGCACATCACCAATTTCGGAATGGTTTTGCTGTATTTTTTTGAAACGTTCTTCTATAATATTACCGACCTCAATGCCTCTTTGGTTTAAATTTTCGTCCTTCATCATTTTTATTGTGGCTAAAGCAGCTGCACAACAAACAGGATTTCCTATGTAAGTGCCACCAATAGTACTAGGTCCAGCGGAATCCATTACTTCTGCCCTTCCCAAAATGGCGGCTATCGGCATTCCGGAACCGAGGGATTTTGCATAAGTACTTATATCTGGCATTACATTGTAATTTTGCCAACTGGCCCAATTGCCTACTCTGCCAAAACCACTTTGTATTTCATCAACAATTAGCATAATTCCGTATTTATCACAGAATTTACGAAGCCCCTCAAAATATTTTTGTGGAACAGGATTGAATCCCCCTTCACCTTGAACAGGTTCCAATATCACAGCAGCCAAATTATTAGGATCTACTAAATTTTTGGCACTTTCTTGAAGTGCTTCCAGCTGTTTTTCTACAAAAGTGTCCATATCCATTTCGCCGTGATAACGGTAAAAATTTGGGAATGGAAGCCTGTATACCTCTGGAGCAAATGGACCACAGTTTAATTTATAATCTATTTTACTGGTAAGCGTCAAAGCCATAAGCGTTCGGCCATGAAAAGCATCGGTAAAACAAAGTACAGCTTGTTTTCCAGTTGCTTGACGAGCTATTTTAATTGCATTTTCCACAGCTTCAGCTCCAGTACTTACAAGCATTGCTTTTGTTTTTTCACCGTGTGGAAGTATTTCAACCAATTCTTCACAAAGTGAAATATAAGGTTCGTAAGTAACCACATTAAAACTGGTGTGGATATATTTTTCAGCTTGCTCTTGGATTGCTTTTACAACAGGTTCGGGGCAATGCCCTGCATTTACAACGCCTATACCACCTGCAAAGTCAATAAGTTCGCGGCCATCTTCATCAATTATTATGGCTCCTTTGGCCTCTCGTGCTGTAGCTGTATTGAACACCCCCACGCCGCTGGCAACTACATTTTTTCTTCTTTCTAGAAGTTCTTGAGATTTTGTCAATTGTTTTAACATATAAATTGGAAATTATTTTGATAATATACTTAAAATTTTAGAAGTCTAATATAATATTTCGAATTAAATTAATAATGAAATTATATAAAATTAAAGCTTGTTAATTTTACGTGTAAACTTACATTTAAAAATAAATTCCCTTATTAAATTAAAGGTTACAAACGTTAATATTTACATAAATTCATGAGGTAAAATGCTGTAAGTTTTTATTTATGATGAGAAACCATAGTTTTGTAGCTTGTTAATCGATTAAAAATTAAAAGATATGGATCAAGTACAAGGAAATGAAACCGTAAAACTTCACTATACCGGAAAACTGAATGATGGACAAGTGTTTGATAGTTCATTAAAACGTGAACCTTTAGAAGTAAAATTAGGAGAAGGCCGATTAATTCCTGGTTTTGAAAAAGGTTTGGTGGATATGAAAGTGAATGAAAAGAAAACCATAACCATCCCAAAAGAGGAAGCATATGGCGATGTACAAAAAGAACTTTTTCAAAAAATACCAAATGAAAATCTACCGAAAGAAATAAAGCCAGAGGTAGGCATGGGCTTAATGTCTAAAAATCCGGATGGAAGTGAACGCCAATTGCGCGTTGCAGATGTTAAAGACGGTTTTATTATCGTTGATGCCAACCATCCATTGGCTGGACAAGATTTAACTTTTGAATTGGAATTACTTGAAATAAAGTAAATTTTTAGAAATATCTATTGAAAAGACTGCCGAAAGGTGGTCTTTTTTTTTAAAAGAAATTGAAGTTGAAGTTGAAAATATAAAAATTAATTTAGTGGGGCCGGGTAAATTTCATTTTACGAAATAAAGCTGAAATTTATAATAAAGCCCGAATTAAGGAATCACGAATCACTAGTTAACTTCACCGTAATGGCATCCACACAATTAATCCCATCTATTGCTGCGGAAATAATTCCACCAGCATAACCAGCACCTTCGCCACAAGGATATAATCCTTTTATTTCAATATGCTCCAAAGTTTCAGGGTTACGCGGAATACTTATGGGTGAAGAAGTCCGGCTTTCAGGCGCATGCAACACCGCTTGGTTGGTGTAATAACCATTCATCTTTTTACCGAAGGCGATAAATGCTTTCTTCAATCTTTTTGAAATAAGCGCTGGAAGCACTTCATTCAAATCTGCCGAAACAATTCCAGGTTGATAAGAAGTCTTCGGAAAATCCGTTGAAATTTTTCCTTCTACAAAATCAACCATCCGTTGGGCTGGGACTTTTTGTGTCTTCCCTCCTGCTTCCCAACAACGTTTTTCTACTTCTTTCTGAAAATCAAGGCAAACAAATGGGTCTCCTTCTTTGTAATTTGGTAAATCTTTCGGCTCCACGCTCACTACTATTCCACTATTTGCATAAGGGTTGTTGCGCTTGCTGGGGCTCCAACCATTTGTAACCACTTCTTCCTGATCTGTAGCGCAGGGTGCAATAATTCCGCCCGGACACATACAAAACGAATAAACGCCTAATCCATCCACTTGCTCCACCAATGAATAACTAGCAGGCGGAAGAGATGGATTATCAACTTCGCCATGATATTGAATATAATCAATAAGCTCCTGTTGATGTTCTACACGAACACCAATAGCAAAAGGTTTGGCTTCAATCTTAATACCTTTATTGTGAAGCAAATAAAAGATATCTCGCGCCGAATGCCCGGTTGCAAGGATTACATTATCAAACTCTCGCCATTCTTCATTATTTATTTGAATGGCCTCAATGGCGCCATCTATCAATTTTATATCTGTCAATTTTGAATTAAAATGCACTTCTCCTCCATTTTCAATAATGGCTTCGCGCATCGAAGTAATTATCTTTGGAAGTTTATTAGTGCCAATATGAGGATGCGCATCCACAAGAATAGTCTTCATCGGCTCCAAAATGAACGAACCATTCCAACGCTTTTAACACATTACCGCGTTTTTTGCTTCGCGTATATAGTTTTCCGTCTGAATAGGTTCCCGCGCCACCTTCTCCAAAACAGTAGTTACTTTCGGGATTTACGATTTGTTCTTTGTTGATTGCGGCTAAATCCCTTCTGCGTTCGCGTACATCTTTTCCACGTTCAAAAACAATAGGCTTCAAGCCCGCTTCAATCGCTCGTAGTGAAGCGTAAAGTCCAGCTGGGCCTGCGCCTATAATTGCAATTTTTGTTGTTTCAGAAACGTTTTTAGGTATAAACGGCGGAATGGTTTCCTTTTTTTCACCATTCAGCCATAATTCAATCTGCAAATTTATTTTAATGGGTTTTCGCCGTGCATCGATGGATCGTTTACGTATTCGCCAATTGCTTATTTGCTCTTTCCGAAGTTTTTCCTTTTCCAAAGCAAGCTCTAAGATATAATCTAAATCTTCCTGTTGACGTGGTAAAATGGCTATTTGAACCAATCTGCTCATAGATGTCAAAGATAGTTGTAAATTCCTTAATTGTGGATTCGAGAAATTCGGATTAACGAATTAACAAATTCGGCAAAACAATTAATTATCTTTGCACAAAACATACTACAAAAATGATTTTTTTAGAAAACGAAGGCAATACAAATCCACGATTAAACCTTGCTTTAGAGGAATATGCGCTCCGAAATTTTAGTTCTGAAAACGATTATCTCTTGTTCTACATTAACGAGCCTTCTATCATCATTGGCCGTAACCAAAACACTTTGGAAGAGATAAATCACGAATATGTTGAAAAGAATAAAATGCACGTGGTTCGAAGAGTTTCTGGCGGTGGGGCAGTATATCACGATTTTGGAAACCTAAATTTTAGTTTTATTACCAATCACGACGTAAAGAGCCTGAACAATTTTAAAAAGTTTACTGCTCCAGTAATAAAGGTTTTGAACAATTTAGGGTTGAACGCAGAACTGAAAGGTCGCAACGATATTCAAGTAGATGAAAAGAAAATTTCGGGCACTGCACAGTTTTCCACAGGAAAACGAATGGTGAGTCACGGTACACTTTTATTCAATACAGATTTGGGTGAAGTTGTTAACGCACTAAATGTTAAGATGAACAAAATTGAGTCTAAAGGTCACAAATCCGTTCGGAGTCGGGTGGCAAATATTTCAGAGTTTTTAGAGGAATCTTTAAATATTGAAGTGTTCCGGAAACTTTTATTGGAAGGACTTTACGAAGAGAGCGAACCTTTTGAAAGTTATCATTTAACTAGTGACGAATGGAAAGCTGTTCATGAATTAAAAGAAGAAAAATATGACACTTGGGACTGGAACTATGGCCGTTCGCCAAAATTTAACATTCAGCGAACAAAACGCTTCCCAATTGGTGAAATAGATTTGCGCATTTTTGTTGAAAAGGGACACATAAAAGAATTCAAAATTTTTGGAGATTTCTTTGGAAAAGAACCAGTTGAAAACCTTGAAAAGCTTTTAGAAGGAGCACGTTATGAAAAAGAAGATATTTCAGAATTGTTAAAAGATATTGAAGTAAAGGAATATTTTGGTGATATTCCCAAGATTGATTTTATCGAGTTAGTGTATGGGGCAGATTAAGTTTAGTATGTTACGGCAATTTTAAATATTAAAAGAAAGCTAGTTGAATAAAAACATCAAAATACTTTTAATGGTGATAGCGGCCTTAATTACTATTATTGGGGTGTTGACGGGAAAGTTTCTGTTCCTCTTTATTTGGCTGCCTTTAGGATTTCTATTTAAGAAGAAGGAAAAAGAAAATTGATTTTAGAAAGTATAAGAATATTCAATTCCTCCCCCAATATTGGTATCTGCAATATTTGAAAAATCCACACCGCCCATTACAGTAAATTTTCCCAGTTTTTCGGTTTTATAAGAAAGAGAACCGTAGTTGTACGAATATTTTGATAGGAATAGTAAAAAGAGAAGCTTTTCTTCCTAGATTTTTTACGTAAGAAGTTTTTAATACCCAATTAATACTCTTGAAATTTCCGGCAATTCCCATATGATGCATGCTTAAACTATTGCTCATTATGGCGACATTATCCTCCCTAATTTTTTCATTATTTGTAATCATAAATGGGAGTCCAATAATATTTCCTTCATAAGTCCATCCGCTTCGGTATACATTGTTGTTAAAATAATTGTCAAATCCACTTACTGTGGTATTTCCACTTTGATTGGAAGTATCAATATATTCATATAAAATCGCAGAAATTAGTTTTTGGTTTTTAGGTTTAAAATAAATTCCCCAAACTCCGTCGGGAATATTAGCGAACCTAGTTCCAGAGCCATCTTCAAAAGGATGCTCGTGATAGATAGAAAATTCACCTAAGCCATTTTTAAATTCATAGTTGAGTAAATAGGAGCCCAAGTGGTTTCCAATTGCATTTTTCGTTTCCCCTTCAAAACCTATTTCGGTTGAATTGGCCGCAAAAAACACTTTAAAGAAATCCTTAAATCCATCCTTTAAATCTCCGTAAACTGGAGAAGTACCTCCCCACTGCGCATAATGCTGAATCTTGGCTGTTAGTTTATGGTTTTCATTGAATTTGGAAATCAATGCCAACCTTTTGTAATGAACGTGCGTGCCTTCCACAAACCGATTATCGTTTAATTCGTAATGAGCAATGCCCCAATCAATTGCAAAGGTTTTTGAAATCTTAAATGGATTATTTGCTTCTAAAAGTATTCCAGGCAAAGGTCTTGCGTTTCCAGACCACAAAAAATTTTGATTAGTGGCCGAAAGTCCATCTAAAACTTCCTTTTGCTTTTTAGCGCCCAATGTTGCGAACAACCAAGAGTTTTCAAATTGCAAATACAAATCTCTTCGCTGTACAGCATCTTCCACGCCATCCCTTCCAAATACAGCGGCACCTCCTCTAATCTTAAATGAAGAATAGGTTAAACTTGCAGTCAAGTCAGCAGTAGCAGAAAGGTTTGTAAGCGCTCCAACCGCATAGTTCGTGTTGGTATGAAACCAAAAAGGATTTTCATTTTCGTTAGATAGCATTGCTTTTCCTTCCAAACTTTCTGTAATATCAAATTCCTGTGAAAAGATTATCATTGGAAAGAGAAAGACAAAAACTTTTAACAATTTCATAAACAGTATTTTCTATTTATTTAAAAGCCTTTTCAGTAGAGAACGCTCTTCACGGGCATAAGCATAGCCATATTTATTACCATAGCCAAAATTATTAAGGTTTACATTGTTTAATACTATAGCCACATTGGCCAAACGGCCATCGTCAATAGCGTCTTGTGGAAAATCGAGCAAGCGTTTGTCTGTATAGCCAGCCCGCACAACATAAAGCGTAATATCAGCTAATTTGTTTATCAATATTGTGTCGGTAACCAACATGGATGGAGCGGTGTCCATAATAATGTAATCAAACTGTTTTTTAAGTTCCTCAACAAAGGTGCTGGTTCGTTTTTGCATAAGCAATTCCGCAGGGTTTGGAGGGATGGCGCCTGAAAGAACGATACTTAAATTTTCATTGTGTTCACTTTGGGAAACAACATCATTAACCTGCATATCATCATATACAATGTATTCTGTAAGTCCTTTTTTGGATTTTAAATGTTCCGGTAAATAACGCTGTAACTGTGGGTTACGAATGTCCGCCCCAACAAGAACAACCTTTTTTCCCGTAAGTGCTAAGGTTAAGGCCAAGTTGAAAGCCACAAATGTTTTTCCTTCACCTTTAATGGTTGAAGTAACAATTATTGATTTGCCACTATTATTTTCTTCCAGCTTGTTTATAAATAAATATTGAAGATTGGTGCGTAATATTCTGTATGCCTCAGCCATAATACTGCGGTCGTTATGCTGTATTAAATCTGCTTCGTTACGTTTAATTTTTGGGATTTCACCTACAATAGGGGTTTTAGAAAGATAGCGTTCCACATCGAGACGAGAGGTTACTTTTGTGTTCAAAAGGTTTACTGCATAAATACCCATGAAAGGAACTAAAAGTCCAGCCAAAAATGCCCCCAGATATATTAAAGGTTTTTGGGGTGAAACCGGTCTTTTGGTGCTATACGCATTGTCTACCACCTTTGCTTTTGGTGAAGTTGCCGCCAAAGTAATAGAGGCTTCTTCTCGCTGTTGCAATAGGAAAAGATAAAGTTGCTCTTTAATGGTCTGTTGCCTTTCAATACCTCTAAAAATCTTTTCTTTTGCAGGAACTTGAGCTATTTTTGAATTCAAAGTAGATTCCTGTCTGTTGATGTCTTTCATTGCAATTCCCAAAGCATTGCGTGAGTTTTTTAAACTTCCCAAAATACTGGACCGCATTTGTTCAATCTGTGTATTGACATTCTGTACGACTGGATTCTTTTCAGTTGAATTCTGCAATAATTTATTTCTGTATAGAATCAACTGGTTGTAGTTGCTAACAGCTCCTGCAACTTCCTCACTCTCAATACCAATATTTGACGGCAAAAGTTCGTTATTGGAACTTTTCTCCATATAGTCAATCATAGATTTTGAAAGCTCAAGTTGGGTCCCAACATCCAATTGTTTTTTGTTGAACTCGCTGGCATTCTCGAGGATTATTTGTGCTTCCGCTTGAATATCTGTAAGACGGTTATCGCTTTTGAAAACTTCCTTGTTCCGCTCCACAGAATCCAATTCGCGGGTGATTATCTGAAGTCTAGAATCTATAAAAGAAGAGGTGTTTTTTGCTATTTCATTTCTGTCTGCAATTGCGTCTTGGTTATATTGTGAAACAAGTTCATTCAAAAAGTCTTCCGCCTTTTCAGTAACGGGCTGTAAGCATGTCAGTTCAAGGACATTGCTGGATTTAATTCTCATTTTCAATCACAACCTTTCCTTGATAATCCAACGCCACATTTTCTACAGGACGATAGGTAACTGCAATGGTCTGTCAAAAAAAGTTTCAAAGTTTTCTTTGATTTTCCATATTGGGCAGCATTGTAATATCTCCAAATGGTAAGGAAACCTTTTCCCCGAACTTATAGGTTCCTTCAACCGATCTGGCTTCGTCTTTCAACCTTATATTCGGTATTGTAAAGTACTTCAATATATAATTTTGGAACGCTATGATTAATTTCGTTTTTATTGATAGATTGAAATTGAATGGTAAAAGGAATGTATGAATAGATTTCTGAGGACTTGATAGCTCCAACAGATTCATACTTTAATATTCAGCCCCAATTCTTTTACGGTTTTTGAAATAATCCGTTTGGAGTTGAAAATGGCCAGTTCATTTCAATTTTACTGCCATCAAATCTAGAAAGAAAATTACCAAATTGTGAAAAGGCTGCAATTTCTATAGGGCTACTGGAGCTTTTTTCATCCTTAATAATAACTGTTGCCCGTGTTTGATAAAGGCAGTGGTATAACGTAAATAGATAAACGCAGGCTAAAATGCGAAAATTACTCCCACAACAAAAAGATACCAATATCGCGTGTATTGTTCGATGATTTCCCGAACCGAAAATTCTTTGGCTTCTTGTCTATACTGGTCTGTTCCTCCATAATAATTGGCGGCTTATATTTATCGGGTTAAAAGAATAACTGTACTTAATATTACCGTAACAAGTGATAGTAAAGCAGGTACATCTGGTATAAACCCAGATTTGCGAACCCCTTTTAGTGAAGGTTCTACGTAAACAATATCATTTTGTTTTAAAAAGTAATATGGTGTGGAAAAAAGATCGGCACTGGTGTAATCAATTCTGGCAACCTTACGAACACCATTCTCTTCACGAATTACAGTAACTGCATTTCTTTTTCCATCCAATGTGAAGTCACCTGCAAGGGCAATAGCTTCGGGTAAAGTAACACGTTCATCCTGAATTCTAAAAACCCCTGGTGCTTTTACTTCTCCGATTACCGTTACTTTAAAATTGATGATCCGCACATCCACCACTACATCTGTAATATATTCTGAAAGTTTTTGTTTTAATTCCTTTTCAATAGTGCCTCTCGTTTTGCCCATCACTGAAATGTTCCCAAGCACTGGAAACCGAATATTTCCTTCTGAATCGACAAGATAGCCTTGCAATTGTGTATTATTTGTTACAGGGGCTGCTTCTGGAACCAATGGTTCTTTTAAATGGTTTTGTAACCTCATCATCTATGGAAGAAACAGTGATATATAGTATATCATTGGGTTCAATGATTGGTTCAAAAGAGGTGTTGATTTCTTTTAAATTTAAACTTTCAGCATCCTGAAAATATACTATCTCCTTTTTGGTTGCGCAGGAATAGAGGCATGCAGATAGTAAAAACAAAATTGCAATTTTATTCATTACGTTTTTTTAAAGGTACAAATATAAGGTCTTCGTAAAATATAGCAGGTGATTTTTAAGAGTATCTCTGGGGAGTGAAATAATTAGTTTAAACGTGCTTTTGCACTACATCCAAGATTTCATATTCTGAATTATTACTCAAAAATTCGGGGATAAGCTCTTTTAGCTTCTTCACAATTTCTTTTCCTTTTCCAAATTCCGATAAAGCAACTATTTCCTGAATTTTTAAAATTATTTCACCATAATCCAGTGTCGGCATTTTTGATACCATAATTTTTGGATGATACGTAGGCAAAGAGGTTGAAGTATCGTTCAACAATTCTTCATAAAGTTTTTCACCTGGCCTAAGTCCCGTAATTTCAATATCTATATCTTCATATGGTTTTAGACCCGAAAGACGGATCATTCGTTCAGCCATATCAAGAATTTTTATTGGCTTACCCATATCAAAAACATATATTTCCCCACCATTGCCCATAGTTCCGGCTTGAAGTACCAATTGGCAGGCTTCACTAATAGTCATAAAATATCTGATAATATCTTTGTGTGTAACTGTTACCGGCCCTCCTTCTGCAATTTGTTTTCTGAAATAAGGAATTACGGATCCGTTGGAACCCAAAACATTTCCGAAGCGAGTAGTTATGAAACGAGTATTTGTATTTGTATAATCTTGCAAAGATTGAACATAAATTTCGGCGGCCCGTTTTGAGGCGCCCATAACATTGGTTGGGTTCACTGCCTTATCGGTAGAAACCATTACAAATTTGTCTATCTTGTATTTTACGGATAGATCAGCTAAAATAATTGTACCTCTAATATTAACGTATACCGCTTCGTGGGGATTTTTTTCAATTAGTGGCACGTGTTTGTATGCTGCGGCATGATAAACCATGTCGAATTTATACTTTGCAAAAAGCATTTCCATTCTATCCTGATTTCTGATGTCCGCAAGCATCACCGTGAAATTTAGACCGCTATGGTTTCTTTTCATATACAGCTCCATCTCATGAAGTGCAGATTCGGCATTGTCCAGAATTACTATCTTCTTTGGGCAAAAGGATGTCAACTGCCTTACAATTTCACTACCAATAGAGCCTGCACCACCAGTAACCAATATTGTTTTATTGCAAAGATCGTTCTTTATAAGCTCAGCATCCATTGCAATTGGGCTACGTTCCAGCAAATCTTCAATCTGAATAGGCTTTATCTGTGTTTGAATGTCCTCTTTTCTATTCCAATGTTCTACAAGGGGTACGTTGAAGATTTCAACCTTATTAGCCAAACAAGCTTCAACAATTTGGTTTTTTTCCTTAATGGTAAGCGATTCGCTCACGATTAATACCCCATCCAGATTGTACTGTGCCAGAAGTTCAGTAAATTCATTAGAGGTCGTGGTTATTGGAACTGAAAAAACAGGTTTGTTCAGAATTTTTAAATTGTTGCTTATTTGGTTTTCAGTAATAAAACCAACCAGTTTATAAGGAAGATTAGACTCTGTGGTAAGTGCCTTTCCTAAAGAAATGGTTTGATCGTCCATCCCAAGAATCAAAACTCTTTTCTTAAGTTTTCCATCATTAAAAGCCTTTAAGTATTGATAGGCCTCTTTCACTGCTATTCTGAAAAACAGCATAAATGTGAACGAAAAAAACATATACAGCAAGATACCTGTAGTCAAAAATATTTTTTGCCCCGTGAAAAGAAAGAAAACATAGTTAAATAATATCGCGGTAATTGCTGTTAAAAATGAAGAAGAAGCAACTTTGAATACATCGGTAAATGTTGAATGGCGTACTATTCCTGCATAGGTTCTAAGTGTATAAAAAAAGAAAACGTTTATGGATATCAAAAATAAAGCCCTCAAAGGAGTAGGCCATGCTTTATGAAATTTTAAGGGTGTGCCGTCTAATATCAAGAACATTAATACAAACGAAACAATACAGATAAAAATATCCAATAAAAAAACAGCCCAACGAGGCAGATACCTCTGATCTAAAAATTTCAGTTTGCTTGTTTGCATTTTTATTCTACTAAATAGGGGATAATTCTTAAACAATTTTCATTCGATTTGGGGTACAAATATACCTCAATTATCGATAAAACGCATTAAAACATCGTTAATCTTAACCTTTTCTTCATTTTTTAAGTTTGAACCCGACGGTAAACACAACCCTTTTTCAAACAAATTTTCAGAAATATTTCCACCATAATATGGTGCATCCTTAAAAACTGGCTGTAAATGCATTGGCTTCCACAAAGGTCTGCATTCAATATTATTTTCATTCATAGCCAATCTTATTTCTTCACTTGAAAAGCCGCAAATTCTTTTATCAATAAGAATGCAGGAAAGCCAATGATTTGAAAAATATTCGGCAGTAGGTTCGGTAAATAGCTCAACGCCATCTGTTTTCTGAAATATATTACGATAAAAGTCATTCATTTTTCTTCGTAAAACAACGTGATCGTCAATAACCTCCATTTGTCCGCGGCCAATTCCTGCAGAAATATTACTCAGTCTGTAGTTATACCCTATTTCAGAATGTTGGTAATGTGGAGCCGCATCACGCGCCTGTGTTGCCAAGAAAATAGCCTTTTCCTTATGCTTTAAATTTCGGGATACTAATGCGCCACCACCTGAAGTCGTTATAATTTTGTTCCCATTAAAGGAAAGAATGGATATATCACCAAAAGTTCCACATTTTTGCCCTTTAAAACTGCTTCCCAAAGCTTCGGCACTGTCCTCCACAATTGGAATTTCATATTTTTCGGAAATCTTTTTTATTTCTTCAACTTTGTAAGGCATTCCGTAGAGATGGACTGCAATAATCGCTTTTGGCTTTTTCCCTTTACCAATTCGATCTTTTATAGCTTCCTCCAAATGATTCGGACAAATGTTCCAAGTGTCAGGTTCACTATCAACAAAGATAGGGGTTGCCCCTTGATAGACAATGGGATTTGCAGAAGCGGAAAAAGTCATGCTTTGGCAGATTACCTCATCGCCTCTTTCAACACCCAATAATATCAAGGCTAAATGTAATGCTGCTGTTCCGGAACTTAGCGCTGCCACATGGTTTCATTGCCAAGATAGTGTTCCAAATCCTTTTCGAAACCTTCAACATTGGGGCCTAATGGCGCTATCCAGTTGGTTTCAAAAGCTTGCTCGACAAAATTTCTTTCTTTACCTCCCATGTGGGGAGATGATAAGTATATTTTTTCTATCATTTATTCAATATTGTTCGGCAAATCAGAATAAGCTAACAATTAATTTAATACGCTGAAACTTGTATTTATTGATATTGAAAGCATTTCAATTTTGAAGTTGGCAAATTTATGAAATATTAACTTGTTAGTGGTTATTTGGAAGAGATCAATAAGTAAAATTAAAAAACTTTAACCTACATAGCTTTACTATTTAACGCATCAAAAATAACCACAAAATCCTAAAATCTTCAAGAAGAGATCTATTGTAATAATAATCAAGAGTCATTTTCACCTTATCAGGGAAGATAACCTCATCGTTAAATTTTAATGGGTCCTTTTGTTTTACCAATAAGCTCTCCTCATTATAATACTTTAAAGCGGCTCTACTGCATAAACCTGGTTTTAATTCTAGGACTTTCCGTGATTCCCCCTCCAACTTATCATAGTAACCTGGTAAATCTGGCCTTGGGCCTACAAAACTCATTTGTCCTAAAAAAATATTCAACAACTGTGGTAATTCGTCTAATTTAGAATTACGAAGGAATCTTCCATATCGAGAAATTGTTCCATAATTAGTTTGCATAGTACAAATCTTATAAATAGTAAATTGCTTGCCACGTTGACCAATTCTTTTTTGACAAAAAACACCTTTCCCTGTATCAAAATATGCTATAAGAATTAAAATGAATATAACCCAGCCGAAAATAAGAAGACCTAAGGAAGAGAATACTATGTTTAAAGCTCTTTTAATGATATAGGGTTTTGAGATTTATCTAAAAAAATTAAGTGGAATAGAGCCTTTAGGATTCAGATCAAATTTTATTAATACTAAATATATGGATTAATTATTTACACTATTTATAATACGCCCTGGGTTCCCTACCACTACTGCCCCATCTGGAACATCTTTGATTACAACAGTACCCGCACCAATTATAGCCCATTTTCCAATTTTAATCTCTGGAAGCACATTGGCTCCCATTCCAATCTGAGTTCCTTCGCCTACGGTAACTCCCCCCGCTAAACTGGCATTGGGAGAAATATGAACAAAATCGGCTAGCATACAATCGTGCTCAATTACTGCTCCCGAATTTATAATACAATGTTTTCCAATAGCCACATATGCATTAATTACAGCCTTCGCCATTACAACAGATCCATCCCCTACGGTGGACCAGGAGGAGAGACTGGCGGTTCTGTGAATTAAAACCCCAAACTTTTTTCCTAGCTTTTTACTTATATCGTATCTTGTTTTATTGTTGCCTATGGATATAATCCAAGTATTTGCTGAGTGTGAAATTTCTTGTAAATATCTTTGAACAGGAATATGACATATAGCTTCCACTTTTGGATTATCATCATAGATAATTTCAATCTTTTCTCCGATAGATTCAGCTATATCAATTACAGATTTACAATGTCCACTGGCTCCAAATAATATCATAGAATTATTTATTTTACTTCAATCTCTTTTAAACGAAGATACAAGAAAATGAACAGTTGTCTTATTTTTTAAATGGTTCAGCAGATACATGCCCATCTTGTGCAATTCCTTCCTTTTTAAAAACTTTTTTTACGGTTTTAAAAAATATTTTTAAATCAAGCCAAAAGGATTGGTGTTCCACATACCACACATCATATTCAAATTTCTTTTGCCAACTAATAGCGTTGCGTCCATTAACTTGTGCCCAACCTGTTATTCCAGGTCTCACATTATGTCGCTGTTTTTGAATTTCATTATAAAGAGGAAGGTATTCTGGCAATAAAGGTCTAGGCCCAACAAAACTCATATCCCCCATTAAAACATTTAGCAATTGTGGCAATTCATCCAGGGATGTAGAGCGAATAAACTTTCCCACAGTAGTAAGTCTTTCAGAATCTGGTCGCAAATTTCCTTTAGAATCCTTTTTTTCATTCATTGTTTTAAACTTTACAATGGTAAAAATCCGTTCATTTTTCCCTGGTCTTTTTTGGAAAAAAAAGGGTGAGCCTCCGTTTGAAACACTTAATAATATAGTTACCAATAAAATAATTGGACTTGTAATTAGTAATAAAATAAGAGCACCAATAAAATCAAAAAATGGTTTTAGTATGTCTTGGTACATTTTATAAAGAATTCTTTAGGGCGTAAAATTAAGGAAAAGGAGTTATAACCGCTAGCTTTCAAGTCTTTTGTATTCTTCAAGCAAAGATTGCCAAATTTGTTTCCTGTTATATTTTTTTTCAATATTTTCTCGAGCAACGTTTTTAATCTTTGTATACAGAACAGAATCTTCCACAATTAATTTCATTGCTTCAAAAAGCGCATTCATATCTTTTGGAGGAATTAGTATACCATTTATCTCGTTTTGAACAATTTCATTACACCCATTGATGTCAGTCACGATTGATGGTAACTCCATAGCCCCAGCCTGCATAACTACATTCGGGAACCCTTCACGATAACTTGGAAATACCAGCGCATCAGCAATTGCAAAATAGGGGCGCACATCGTTTTGATAGCCTACCGAAAAGATATTTGGATTCTTTTTTATGTTGATCAAAGTTTCAGGTAATAAAGGGTCCAAATCATTTTCAAAAGGTCCTACTAAAAGAAGTGATATGTTTGCTTTTAACTTAGAAAGTTTCGAAAAAGCCGCAATTAATTCATTGATACCTTTATCTTTTACTAAGCGTCCAACAAAAATGAAGATAAAATTGTCTTGTGGAATTTTCCATTTGTCACGCAATAAAATTTTATCACTTTCTGAAAAATGGTCGGGTTAAAATAATCTGTATCAATACCATTACTACTGCCATTCCCTATTATTAAAAGTTTTGAAGGTTTTGTATATCTTTCAGTAATTATAAAATCATAAAGCCCTTTTGAATTTGGATATACTTTGGTGGCAAAATGATAAGTGAGTTTTTCAACAAAATTCAACACTTGTCTTTTAACCCCAGTTGCCTCCATTAACGGAAGACCCGCAACGGTGTGTAACCGATTTGGAACCCCAGCGAGATAAGCCGCCATCATCCCCACGATTCCAGCTTTTGGGGTATGGGTGTGGACAATGGTTGGTTTTTCTTTTTTTAGAAAACGATAGAGTTTAAAAACTGCTACAATATCTTTTATTGGAGTGATTTTTCGGGTAAGCTCCAAATGAAAAACTCGTACTCCTTCCCTATTTCCGTAGGCTTCCAATCTTTCTTTTTCTGCAGAAATTGCAACCACTTCAAAATGATCTTTCATAAAGGCCAATTGCCCTTCGAGCAGTTTTTCGAGGGAAAGGGGAACGGTGGTTATGCGGATAAGTTTTTTCAATTCAATTTCATTTTTTTATGCAGCTGACTTTATTGCTCTCTTTATTAGGGTCAACCATTGTTTATAAACTACTTCTTCCCTATAATTATCATAAACATATTGGTAACCATTCTGCCCAAAATCTTGTCTTTCCTTTTCTGAAATTTGCATCATTCCAACTATTCTTTCCGCTAATTGCTCTGGGTTTTGCTTTTCAAATAAGAAGCCACATTCTGAATTGAGAACAAGACTTTCACAGCCAGGAACTCTCGAGGATATTATTGGAAGTTTATAAGACATTCCCTCCAAAATTGCATTGGGAGTACCTTCCCATAGAGTAGAGAGCACTAATACATCCGCGACTTTTAAGTAATCATCTGTGTTTTGAACAAATCCAACTATGGAAACCATATCTTCAATATCCAGAGTTTTCAATTCTTCAAATGGCCATTTAGAATTAAATGTATGACCCAATACAAATAATCTTAAAGGAGTTTCTTTTATCCTTCAAAATTCTGATTGCATTAAATAAAGTTTTGTAATCCTTTTGTGGTCGAAAGTGCGCTACACTAACAATATTAAAAAAATCACTTTTCTTAATTTGTGTGGACTTCTCGACTATTTTAATAGCATTGTTCTGCAAAACAGATGTCGTAGGATTTGTCAATTTTTGCTTAATAAATTTTTGTAATGCATATTCTGAATTAAAAGTAGAAAATGTATCAATTTTATAGCTTATTCGGTAAAGCCAAAAATAAAGCACTGAAATTTCATTGTT
The DNA here is from genome assembly GCA_963789545.1 of uncultured Flavobacteriaceae bacterium. Lineage (GTDB taxonomy): Bacteria > Bacteroidota > Bacteroidia > Flavobacteriales > Flavobacteriaceae > Aequorivita. The sequence continues at coordinate 501,183 of CAWBKZ010000006.1, forward strand.
CCTAACTGAGGTTATTAAAGGAATACGAGAAAAAAACTTGAGCATTCTGCAAATTAAATTCATACCGAACATGAAGGAAATCAATAATTCTGGATTTTCTTTCTTAACGAAACGCAATAACTTAAACAATCCCAAAATGGATCTATAGTTAATAAATTGGGTTTTTATGCCAGCTTCGTCTAATTTTTCATTAAAATCATTATGAGGAAGACCATAAATAATCTTTACATCGTAATTGTTTTTGGACAAAAAAAGGGCGAGCTTAACCAATTGGTTTTCTGCTCCTCCTTTTGCCAACGAAAGAGAAAATAAAAATATTTTTTTAGCACCCTTTTTGGGCATAAGCATGATTTTTGTATGAATTAAATAAAATAAAAAAGACAATCATTAAAAAAGGAAATACCATTGTTTTTTGCCGAACGGCAATTCCCAAGTTAATGAGTATATACGCCGACGGTATACTAAGCGTAAATATGGATGAAAAGGAGAACCAAAAATAAGATTTTAAAGAGGGTTTTATTTTAGTTCTAATTTTTCTGAAAATATTAAAGAAAAGTATCACCCACAACGAGTTTTCCATTGAAGAAATAATTAAAAGCGGGCTGTTGGCATCAAAAAACAAAGGTCTAAACATATAGCTTAACCATTTTACCAAAAGGTTTTGATTGGTCATATCTATGGAAGTTCCTCCTTCAACCTTTGTGTTTTCCAAGGCTTCAAATTGAGAAATCAATGACTCTGTTTCCGTAAAACCTACCCGCGCAATCAAGTATGGAAATAAAATGTAAAGTGCAGTTAAAAGAAAAACGGAAGCCGCAATTTTATAAAAAAGTTTCAGTTTTTTATTGAGAAACAATTGAGTGAAACCAAAAGAAAGCACAATAAAAAAAAGGACATGAAGCCTAATAAAAGCTACCAGCAGTATAGGAAATATATACAAAAACCATTTTTTCTTAAAAAGATACAAATATGCAAGAAAGCTTATCCCAAAGAAAATCAACGAATCCTTTCCAAGAGCCACTGACCAAAAATGGATATTAGGCAACATGGGTGAATATCGAACCAATTTGTCCATCGCTCTTCGTTTATACGTATCAAGATTTTTTAAAAGAAAATATAAACCAAATAGCCCAAAAAATGAATATATAAAAAAAGAACCAAAATAAGTCAAACCCAAAAATTTGACCAAAGGATATAAAGTGAAATAGATAAAGGTGGTCCCCTGTCCGAAAGTTTCTCCCCAATTATCGAATAGATAAAGTACCCGTCTATAATATCCTATAGAGTCAGCAACATTATTTAAGGTATAGAAATAATATATAAAAGTAAAAAATAGATGTGCGATGCCTATCAAGGCAAACAAACCTACAAACTTTACCGAAACATCTCGAAACTTTTGAGCCAATGTCACTATTCCAATGATATACATCAATATCACGGAAATATCTAAAATGGTGACCCGGGTCAATATTTCACGGGAAATTTCCATTATTCTTTAAAAAGTTTTCCATCATAAACTCTTGTGGATTGAAAGTTCCTTCCACAAAACTCAAATCTCTTTTCCAATATCCTGGACAAGCATCATAGGCTTTCATCGAAAACCCAAAACAAACTTCAACAATTTTTGGAACTTTATTTACATCATAGACAAAATCAAAAGCCAAACATTGGCCGCCAATTTTTTCTGTCACGTTCAAAGCTATTTTTACAGTTTCCAAATCTATTTTTGAAACATCAAAATCTATCTTTCCACTACCAGAGGCTCGAAAATCGTTCGCTTTATTAAAGCTTCGAATCCCGAAAGCGATATCGCCAACCACAATTATTCGTGTGTCAAAATCATTATTAGGCATAAATTCCTGAAAATAGACATATCCTTTTTCTGCATTTGCCAAGGTGCTTTCTCTTTTGTTTTTATTAAAGAAACCTGAGGTTTTCTTTAGTAGTTTAATAGGGTTTTTTATTTGTTTTGCTACCCGTAATTTTTGATCAAAATTTCCTAAGGCTTTGGCGGTTGAAACAATTCCTTCGGAAAATAACTTTATGGATATACACTTCGCCTTCTTCTATTGTATTGATGAATTTCACATTTGTTGACCCACCACCTCGTTTAAATTTAGATACCAAAGGCAATTCAGATGATCTTAAAAATTGTAAAGCATCTTCTTTTTCATAAAACACATAGCTTGGTACAAGTGCAGCATCAATGCTTTCAAATAAATATTTCTGTGCCACTTTATCATCAAAATGCCACCGGGTATTGAAATTCGGAAAGGTTTTGATTCCCATCCGTTCCGCGGCATTCATAACATAAGGATAAACCATTAAATCTTTGGAAGAAGAATGGTTTAAATGCCACATTAAATGAGTGATTTTTTCTTTTTTAAAAATAGTGAGAATATCGTCTTTAAAGCAATCTACCAATATATACTCCAGATGTATTTTTTTTGCAGTATTCAATCCAACGTCCAGTAAAGCCTCCTTCTCTATTTTGTATGGCTATTTTCATTTAATATTGTTTTATCAGTATTGCAGGATTTCCTCCATAGATTGATTTTTCAGAAACATTTCCCTTTACCACACTTCCTGCCGTAATAATGGCACCCTTGCCCTATTTTAGTTCCGCCTAATATAATACAATTTGCTGCAATCCATACATTATCTTCTATTATAATTGGGTTGCCATTATCTTTGGTATTAATTCTATTTTCTGGATTTTCCATATATAGTTGATGACCATTTCCATCAATAATATTTGTATTGGCAGCAATCAAGCAGTTATTCGCCGATTTGATTTTATTAAATGCGTGAATACAAGTTCCATGGATACGAGTGTTTTCACCAATTTCTATAACAGCATTAGGGCGGTCTGCATAATAATTTACATTTTGAAAACATATTTATATGATATCCAAAATTTGATGAATTAATAGTAGAGCCATTCCCTATAATATTTTTGCATTTTATGTTTTAAAATATCTGGATGGCCTTAATTTAAAAACAACATTTCTTCCTAATTCAATATCTTCAAAAGTATAGACCCAAAAGGTTATCAATTTATATAAGATATCTGGTTAAATAATCCTTTAATTTTTTTCATCATATTTCCATTTAAACCATAAATATCCTCCCATTAAAAATCGAGCTATAAATCAAATTTAAAGCTGCACCAATAATATTGAAAAAATAAATCAAAGTGGAAAGCCAATAACAAACCAATAATTGAAGCATAAAATTGTATTTTTCATCACCAATTTATCTTTCTGTCGAATATAAAATAATTCAATCCAAAAATGTCATACGCCGTGTAACCAATCAGACTCAGCGAAATAAGGTTAAAATCAACAGTGCATTTTTATATTCCAAATCCAAATACCAAAAAACCAACGGGTGTCCTATAATTGGCAGTGCAGCCAAGATCAACCCCAAAACAAACATTATTTTTACGATACTTTGGAAAAGCATCCTTTCTTCTATTAAGGAATGGAAAAAACACTCTGGAAACTACATTTAAAATCATTACACAAAGGTCTATAATTTTTTTTAGGGCATCATAGATTCCCACTAAATAGGTGGTAGTAAAAATCCCGAGTAATAACGTATTCGTATTATTATAAAGATTAGGCAAAAACTGATTTATAAATATTGGGAAATTGTCCTTAATGGTGTTTCGTATCATTTTGAAACGAAGCCAACGAAACTTAAGTTTATATTTTTTTATAAGAATATATTGACCAACCAAACCTGCCCCAATAAATCCAGCACTCTGCAGGAGTGGGTAGATCCAATAATCTTCTTTTTCTGTAATAAAAATGAAAACACAGATGGTGAAAAAAAGCTTGATAGAAATATTTAAAATAGAGATGTACTTCATCTTTTCAATTCCCTGAAAAAACCATTCAGGAAACAGGCCATAACCTAAAAGCAAGGGCATCGTGAGAAAAAAAACAGTGCGCTCTTCATAAAAAGGTGGGTAAAGCAAAATGATAGCTGTAAGAACTAAAAAGGAAAGAATTAAAAACATTCCCTTAACCATTAGTACTTTGCTGTAGATAATGTTGAGTTTTTTAGGACTGTTTCGAAAAACGGCAACATCGCGGGTAGCAGTAATCTTAAAGCTGTAATCTGTAATTGATTGAAAATATGCAACCAAAGAGGCAGCTAAAATTACAATTCCATAATTTGAAAAACCCAAAACACGTAATAAGTATGGTAAAGTGATTAAAGGCAAAACCATCCCCACCAACTGCAAAGCGGAAAGGGAAAAAAAATTTTCCAACAATACCTTTGCATCTTTTCCTTTTAAAATGTTAATATATTTTTTCAATATGCAATTCTTTTACCGAAAAAGTCGGGAATCTTTTAAAGCCCGCAAAGATACTTGTGCATTTCGGTAATACAGTGTTTTCTCATATAAAAACAGAAAAGACAAGATTCAAATTTCAAATTAAAGAATCCCAAATTCACAAAATGACGAATTTAAACAATCATCCCTGCCGCAACTGTTTCGTGCGTAGCATCATCAATCAATACAAAACTACCTGTTATTCGATTATCTCGATATTCATCAACCATCAATGGTCGTGTGGTTCTAATGGTTACTCGAGCAATATCATTCATTTTTAGCTGCTTGTATTTTCTTCACGAGCATAAGTATTTATATCAATTTTATACGACACACTTCCTTAATCATAGCCTTTTGTTCGTTGGATGTATGCATAATGGTATATTTTGCACGTTCACGTGCTGGACTATTATTGAACCAACAAAGCATGGCATCAAACTCTTGAACTGCTTCAGGTTTGTTGTTTTCCTTTACAATCATATCGCCACGACTAATATCTATATCATCTTCCAATGTAATAGAAACGGACATAGGTGCAAAAACTTCTTCCAAATAACCATCAAAAGTATCTATACTTTTTATTTTTGAAGTAAAGCCAGAGGGCATTACAGCAACATCATCACCCGGTCTAAAAATACCACTTGCCACTCTCCCTGCATATCCTCTATAATCAATAAATCCTTCACTTTGTGGACGTAAAACAGTTTGCACAGGGAAACGTGCATCAATTTTATTAATATCACTACTTATATGCATGTGTTTCCAAAGTATGCAATAAGGGTGCACCTTGATACCAATCCATATTTTTTGAACGGTTTACCACATTGTCTCCATTCAAAGCACTTATGGGAAGAAACTGAATATCTTTTACATACAATTTTGAAGAAAATTCTTCAAATTGATTAATGATATTATCATAAACTTCTTCAGAATAATCCACCAAATCCATTTTGTTGATACACACAATAATATGTGGAATTTGCAAAAGAGAAGCTATAAATGCGTGACGCTTTGGTTTGTTCAATAACTCCATGACGAGCATCAATCAAAATTAAAGCTGCATTTGCTGTTGAAGCACCTGTAACCATATTTCGAGTGTACTGAATATGTCCAGGCGTATCTGCAATAATAAATTTTCGTTTTGGTGTGGTAAAATATCTGTATGCAACATCAATGGTAATTCCTTGTTCGCGTTCATCTCTTAAACCATCGGTAAACAAGGCAAGATCCACACCTTCATGTCCTTTTCTTTTACTTGTGTTTTCGACTGCTTCCAGTTGATCTTCAAAAATAGCTTTGCTATCATAAAGTAACCTTCCAATTAAGGTGCTTTTACCATCATCTACACTTCCTGCTGTTGTAAATCGTAATAATTGATTCTTATTTAATTTCCATGTATACTTCTTTATCTATTAAAAGTATCCTTGTCTTTTTCTATCTTCCATCGCTGTTTCACTTCGTTTATCATCGGTTCGGTTACCACGTTCTGTTTGTTTCATTGCAGCAACTTCAATGACTATTTTTTCCAAAGTATCGGCTTCAGATTCAATTCCACCAGTAATAGTAATATCTCCCAAAGTTCTGAAACGGATTTTCTTAGTTTCAATTTCTTCACTTTCTTCCAATTTTAAATATTCTGAAACTGGAATCCAAGAATCGCTTCGCCAAACCACTTCACGTTCGTGTGCTAAATAAAGTGATGGTATTTTAATATCTTCTCGTTTAATATAGTTCCATACATCCATTTCTGTCCAATTACTTATGGGAAAAGCTCTGAAATGTTCGCCTTCAAAGTGCTTTCCATTTAAAATATTCCAAAGTTCTGGACGTTGGTTTTTAGGGTCCCATTGCCCAAAGTCATCTCTATGTGAAAAGAAGCGCTCCTTGGCTCGAGCCTTTTCCTCATCACGCCGTCCTCCGCCAATGGCACAGTCAACTTTATTACTTTCTATGGCATCCAAAAGGTTGTGATTTGAAGCGCGTTGCGTGTGGCGTTTTTCCCTTTTTCCTCTGCAACTCGTCCGGTATCAATAGATTCCTGAACGGAACCTACAATCAATTGTGTTCCCAATTCTTTTATTAAATCGTCACGAAACTGAATAGTTTCAGGAAAGTTGTGCCCAGTATCAACATGCATTAATGGAAAAGGAATTTTAGAAGGGTAAAATGCTTTCTTCGCCAAATGCGTTACAAGAATGGAGTCCTTTCCTCCTGAAAATAAAATCACAGGGTTTTGAAACTGCGCCCATACTTCACGAAGAATATAGATGGCTTCACTTTCCAATTCGTCCAAATAATTAAGATAATACTTACTCATTGTCCTTTCAATTTTTTCTTTATCGTTTTTAAAATAATTGCAACTGCTTCTTCCGCAGAAACCATCATCGTATCAATCTCAATATCCGGTGCCATGGGAGCTTCATAGGGCGCGTTAATACCTGTAAAATTTTTTATTTTCCCTGCCCTTGCCTTTTCATATAGTCCTTTAACATCTCTGCGTTCACACTCTTCAATTGGTGTATTCACGAAAACTTCAACAAAATTTTCATAGCCCACAATTCGCTTCACATTTTCGCGATCTTCCCTGTAAGGCGAAACGAAAGAAGCAAGCACTACCAAGCCTGCGTCAACCATTAAATTGGACACTTCGGCAATTCTTCTGATATTTTCAGTTCTATCTTCTGGAGAAAAGGACAGGTTGCTGTTCAATCCTTTTCGAACATTGTCTCCATCCAAAAGATAGGTGTGAATATTTTCGGAAACAAGTTTCTTTTCCAAAGCATTGGCTATGGTAGATTTTCCAGAACCTGAAAGGCCTGTAAACCAAATAAGAAATGCATCGTGATTCTTTAAAGCACTTCTTTCTTTCTGGGTGATACTGAAGTTATGTGGAATTATATTTTCTTCCATATTACTTTTCTCTGTTTTTTAATCCGTAATCTACTCTATACCAAACTCTTTCGTGAAGATAGTATAAAATCATTTTAGTTAAAAGCTCTAATACTCCAATTTTGAGCCCTGTTAAAGGGTTTCCCGTAACCAACCAAGAAAGCAACATAGTATCTAACGTTCCAACACCACGCCAGGTAAGGGTTTTGGCTATGTGGCGTTTTCGACTTTCCCGAACAATTCCTCTTTTTGAAGGATTGATCTTAAACCATAGCCGTTCGTGAAAATAGTATAAAACCATTTTGGTAACTACTTCAGCCAATCCAATTTTCAACCCAGTAAATGGACTGCCTGTAATAATCCATGCCAAGCAGAATGGTATCTATAGTACCAACAATACGCCAGGTAATGGTTTTGGCAATATGTCTTTTTCGGGAGTGGTCTTGCATTTAGGCTTTTACTACAAAATAATTGTTCAATAAGTTTGGTTTGTTGTACTGCATAGGTTTGCCTGTACTTTGGTCAATTACATCTACTCCAACAGCTTTGCAAATAGCATGGCCAGCAGCAGTGTCCCACTCCATTGTAGGGGCGTATCGCGGATAAATATGCGCCAAACCTTCGGCGACCAAACAGAACTTTAAAGAACTTCCTTTTGAAACTATTTCCACATCATTATCCTTTTCTATTTCTGAAATAAAATTCTTGGTGTCCTCGTTCAAATGCGAACGGCTGCCAACAATTTTTATTGGAGGAGCAATAACGGAAGGGTTAATTATTTCAGCTTTTTCGAAAATTTCCTCAATTGGAGTTTGCTCAGATGTAAGAGTAATCTTCTTTGAAGTTTTTCCATCTTCCGAAGTAAAGAAGAGTTCTTTTGAAACCGGCACATAAATCACACCAAGTACTGGATTTCCATCCTCAACCAAAGCAATATTTACCGTAAACTCACCATTCCTTTTCACAAATTCCTTTGTGCCATCCAGCGGATCTACAATCCAACAACGTGTCCAATCTTTTCTTTCTGAATAATCAAGCTGGCGGTTTTCTTCACTAATTATAGGAATTTTAGTCATCTTTAGAAAGCCATTGATGACCTCGTTGGCATTTTTATCAGCTTGAGTTAAAGGAGAGTCATCCCCCTTTGTTTCTACGCTGAAATCTGTTTCGTAAATTTTTAGGATTTCCTTTCCAGCATCCAACGCAGCCTGAATGGCTATGGACAGATTAGTTTTCATAAGCAGGTCTTGTTCAGGGGCGAAGTTACGATTTTTGACCAAAGGTTTATAAGTAAATATTTTTTTATAAAAACTTTAGGGAAAATTTCAATTAATAAATACTCCATAGATAAGTCATAGCAAAGCCATAGATACTTCATTAAAATGTAAGAAAACACCCTTTTTTTCCTACAAATTATTTTGTCTACTATTATCAGTCATTATTTTCAATATTTAATGATCCCTATCAAGTTAAAAAAAGGCTAAACCCACAGCATAAATTGACTACTCCCAAGGTGTTGGTTATCTTTGTAGAAACCTTTAAAAACAATAATAATGAGCTATTTAAACCTTGATAAAAAGAAAACAACAACTACTGCAAAAGAGTTAAATGTATTGTTGGCAGATTATCATTTATACTATCAAAAACTTCGAAATTTTCATTGGAATGTTGTAGGTCACAATTTCTTCGATCTTCACATTAAATTTGAGGAAATGTACGAAGATGCAAAACTAAAGGTAGATGAAATTGCTGAACGAATTTTAACCCTTCGTTTTCAACCTACCAGTAATTTTACAGATTATCTAAAGATGAGTAACATTAAGGAATCTTCTGAAGATACAAAAGACATAGAAATGGTAAAAATACTGCTCGACGACCACGGGAAACTGTTGAAGCAAATGCGCAAGGTTGTGGAAAAAGCTGATGAAGCAGATGACGAAGGAACCATTGATATGATTGGCGGTTTCATAGGCCATATTGAAAAAATTAGCTGGATGCTAGATGCTTGGATGATGAAAGCAGGAGATAACCATCCAGAGGCATAACGGATATCAAAATTAAGTCTCCTAATTTAAGAGATGGCTATACATATGTTATCAAAAGGCCTGCAAATGTGCAGGCTTTTTAATAAAAACACTTAAAGATTTGCTAAAGGGGAAATAAATTTTAAAATGCTTCCTTATTTTTATTAAAAATCTTAATATCAAAATTACATTTATGAGTTTTCATACTTTACTCTTATCCCACTCAAAAAAAATTTCTTCATTACTTATCATTATATTTTTTTCAGCTTGCGCCACTTATAAACCACAAAGTAATATTTCAGAAACCTCCACAGAGGATGATGCCGTGTATACATTTTACATTGCCGGTGGGATTGGTGATATTGATGATAAATCAAATCCTGAAGTCCAAAATTTACTGAAATCATACTTAAAGAAAGCGAATAAAAAAAGTACCCTTTTATTTACGGGAGATTATATTAGAGCCTAAAGGCACAAAAAAAGAAAATGCAGAAGTGCTTAATAAGGAATTGGAAATTACCAAAGGTTTTAAAGGAAAAACCGTTTTTATCCCTGGGCACTACGAATGGAAAAGTAAAAACACGAAGGATATAGAATGGGTTGAAGATTACATAAAGGATAACGATTTAAAAGATATAAAGGTAGCCCCCAATAATGTTTGCCCATTAGAATTTAAAAAAATAAATGATGATTTGGATATAATCTATGTGGACAGTAATTGGTTTGACACAAATTGGGATCATGTAGAGGGTATCAATAAAAAATGTACTGACATAAATACAAAAAGGAGATTTGTAGAGGAATTAGAAGGTTATATTAAAGATTCCCGAGGGAAAAACTTAGTTATAGTAATGCATCATCCTATATACAGTAATGGCCGTTATGCAGGAAAGCAAACATTTTTACAAAGCATTACCCCGCTTCCTATAGTGGGTACCCTTTTAAATGAAGCAAATTATCTGTCAAGTTTCAACAAACAGCAATTATATTCATACAGATATAATTATTTACGCACAACTGTAAGTGCTTTGGCACAAGAAAACCATAGAGTAACTATTGTTTCAGGGCACGAAAAAAGTCTGCAATACCTAAGTGGAGGAAACATAAATCAAATTATAAGTGGTTCTATGGGTAGCGCAGATGGAACCAAATTATCCAAAGGTACAATCACAAATATTGGAGGAAGATTAAATTATGAAGGTAAGTTTACCTATGGAAAAGAAGGGTTTGCGATACTTAAATACTATAAAGATGGTTCTTCAAAAGTTACTTTTGTAACCGCCGAAAATAATAAAACCTTTAATGTACAGGAAAAATTTCCAGATGAAAAAAAGCCTTTCCCTACTCCCACTTTTAAAGAAAAAACCAAAACTGTTCCTATAACAACTAATGAAGATAAACTTAATAAATCCGGTTTCTATAAATTTATTTGGGGAAAACGATATCGCTCCTACTTTGGAAAGCCCGTTACTGCAGACATCGCAATTTTAGACACCCTTTATAACGGACTTAAAGTAACCCAACAAGGCGGTGGCCATCAATCATTTACTGCCAGATTAGCAGATAATGACGGTCGGGAATATGCTATGCGCGGGCTTGAAAAAGATGCGCTAAAATTTCTGAAGTACAAGGTAAAAGGCATTTCTTATGCAGAAGAGGATTATAAAGACACTTTTGCCGAAAATGTCGTGTATGATTTCTTTACTACCACCCACCCTTATATGCAATTGGTTATAAATCCCTTGGCAAAATCAGTTGGCATAAACCATGCAAACACCCAATTGTATTATGTACCCAAGCAACCCGGCTTTAGGCTGTTGGGTGAAGATTACGGAGATCAGCTTTATTTTATAGAGGAACGCCCCAATGATGAACAAAAGGATTATGAAGGGTACAATAGAGTAAAGCCTGAAGAAGATGGAGAAATTGTAAATTTTGAAAGTACTACAGATGTACTTGAAAAATTGAATAGAGACGAAAAATATTCAATAGATCAAAAAGCATATATAAGGGCACGAATTTTCGATATGCTTATTGGCGATTGGGATAGACACGAAGACCAATGGCGCTGGGTAGAATATGAAATAAACGATGATGATATTCGCTTTCTTCCCATACCACGGGATAGGGACGCTGCCTTTTCAAGCTTTGATGGTATTGCTATTCCGTTAATAAAATTAGTTATACCAGATGTGCGTTTTTGGCAAAGCTATGGGCCAGAGATTAATAATGTAAAATGGTTTAATGGCGAAGGAAACAATCTAGATAGAGCTTTGTTAAATAAATACGATACATCTGTTTGGGTTGAAGAAGCTAAATACATTCAAAAAAACTTAACGGATGAAGTTATTGAAAAAGCCTTCAAAAGACTTCCCGCAGAAGTACAGGACGAAGCTTCAGAAGATATTAAAAATAGCTTAAAGGGCCGTTTGAAAAACCTTGATGAAATAGCCAAACGCTACGGAGAGATAATGAATGAAACTGTTGTTATACATGGCACGCATAAAGATGACAAGGTTGTAATTACAAGGCTTCCCGAAGGAAAAACGCGAATTGTTCTTAAAAGACTTTTGAGCGATGAACCTAACACAGTATTTTTTGATAGAACTTTTAACCACAATGAAACCAATGAAATTTGGATATACGGTCTAAACGACGATGATAAATTTGAAGTTTCGGGAGATGGAGACCATGAAATAATGATACGCTTGATAGGTGGTTTTGGAAAAGATGAATTTAAAGTTACCAACCAAAAAAAGTTGAAAGTATATGATTGGCCGTATGAAAAGACGGAATTTAAAGACAAGACACCCGCACATCAATTCACACCACTCTACGAGACAAATACATTTTTCTGGAGAAATTTTAATGAAAACAACAATATTTTACTTCCCAATGGTGGGTTTAGAACTGATGATGGACTTTATTTAGGTGCAAAAGATACATATACAAATAAAGGATTCAATGGGGAGGATTTTAGATATAAACATTATCTGTCAGCCAGTTATTATTTTGATTTCAAAGCTGTAGAAGTAGATTATAAAGGAACTTTTGCTAATATAATACCTAATTGGAACTTGGAAGCCGGAGCCTACTTCACAAGCGATCTATTCACAAAAAACTTTTTTGGTTACGGAAATGATACACCTTATAATGAAGATGTGGTAGGAAAAGATTACAATAGAGCCAGAACCCAACAATTCAAAGCGAACGTAGGCATTGCCTATAGAACAATTAAAATTAGAGGGCTTTTTGAAAGTTACGAAGTAGCCAACACACCAGGTAGAGTCTTTAACACTGCAAACTTTTCACCTGAAGTATTTGACACACAAAATTATGTAGGTGCGGAAGCTTCCTTAATTTATAAAAACAAAGATGCTGGAGATTTTCCGACGCGCGGTTTTTATGCAGACGGCGCAATAGGTTATAAATCCAATATTAAACTTGATAATGTAAATTTTGGCTATGCCTCTCTTTCATTGGGTTTTGACCGCAAATTGATACCATCGGGAAATTTGGTTCTTGGTTCAAAAGCTGAAGTAAACACCAATTTTGGCAATGATTTTTTCTTTTATCATGCCCCATCCATTGGTGGTAGTAATGGTTTACGGGGCTTTAGGGATGAGCGCTTTACGGGTAAAACTTCTTTTACACAAAGCTCCGATCTTAAACTTCGTCTTAAACAAATTGTTACGGCAGTTGTACCCATAACTTTCGGAGTCTATGGAGGTTTTGATTATGGACGCGTTTGGGTAGCAAACGATACTTCAAATACTTGGCACACTTCCTATGGAGGGGGGCTGTGGGTGGGTGCACTCAGTTCATTTGGATTTAATGTAGGCTATTTTTTATCTGAAGAAGATGCTATTCTACAAGTCGGTTTTAGCTCAATAATTAAATAAAAAAAACTTAAAAAAGTGATACCGCACTGAATTATAGTTGTTCTTTCTAATTTATAAAAACTTTTAAAACGTAAATCCCACACCAAAGCTATACCGCATTTCTTCTTTGGAACTGAATGCGCTAAAATTAACTCCCAATCCACCTTGCCCATTAATCCATAAACCACCACCAACAGAGTTGTGCCATTTTTTTGAGTTTTCATGGGGTACCCAAACCCTTCCTAGATCTGCACCACCATAAATACCAATTTGTACTGGAAACAAGCCTATAAGAAATTGGTCAAAACTATAACGTATGTCGGCACTTCCCACCAAGAAAGATTTCCCTGTAAATCTTTCTTCTCGGTATCCTCGCAAGCCATTATTTGCGCCAAGTTGTGCTCCTTGATAAAACTGAAATTTATTTCCGAAATTTATTTGCGTCTGGGCATTTGTCTTCAATACCAATTTTTCATTTTTTATCAATGCATTATAAAATACAATCCTGGAGGCCAGAACCCCAAATACATTATCCACATCTTGGAGATCTTCCGTGATACCCAATGAGAGATCAAAAAGCATTCCTCGGGCAGGATTTAAGGGGTTGTCATAACTTCTATAATTATAGATTCCTTCTATGGTTCCGAAATAGTTGGTATCATCAAGTTTTACTGAACCCTTATCTTTATATAAATTAGTAATACTGTTATTTAATGTTAGGGCCTCAAATCTCGTTTGAAGTGTAAAGACACTACCAAAACTGGAATTGCGAACTAAGCCCACACGTGCAGAAATAGTCTGCAGTTCTATTCTATTAAAATCATATCCTTTTTCTGATTGCCAGTTTTCCGATTGGTTTCCATAGCCAAAATAATTAACTGTATAATTGGGGCTAGTAAAAAGTGCTCCAATTTTCAAATTTAAATCTCCAATTGAGTTTGCAAATTCTCCTTCATAATCAATATCAAAACTTGAAGTATCAAAATAATAACCCGCCGTTATATTATGGCGTTTGGCAAATGGATTTCTTTTAAAACCGTTTAGGGTATATATAAACTGCAAGCCCAACCTAAAACCATCATCTGGGTTATATCCAAATGCCGGTGCTACCCTTTTGAAATCATCTATTTGCTTTCTGTAATCATACGTATTTAAATCATATATATCAGTAAATAGGAAACTACCGCCTTTATTTTTCTCAATTCTTGAAGGATGAGAGTCAGCATCATAAAATTTCACCCTTCTTCCTTTTTTGATATTATAGACATCTTTACCACTGCCGCCAATTACACGTAGGTAAATTAGATCTGAATCATTTTCATTTCCATTTATCTCAAAAACATCATTTCCGTCCAACCCATAAATCCATAATTCATTGGTATCTATATGGTAATAGGTATGTTTATTCATTAATTCGCCCTTTTTACCCTCAGAATATCTATATGTTTTTACGTTAGTTTTACCATCTGGCTCGCGTGTTATTTCAAAATAATCGGCCTCATCAGTTCCTGTTATTGTCTGTAGATTTGAAAGATAATCATAATAGCGATCTGCGATTTCACCGAGATTTTTTTTGCGGGCGATAAGTGTTTCCTTTATTTTCTGAAGTTCACTATTTTGAACTTCCTGGGGAATTTCTTTAAAAGCATCCTCAATAATGGAAGTTGAGAGACTATCCTGAATTTGTTTGGCAGCATATTGCCATTGCTCTCTACCGGAACGTTCCAATAAAGCACGATCAAGAATAATACCTTCCTCATTGAACCATTCCAAATCACTCAAATTCTCATCATATACATGTATTTGCCTGGAACCACTGAATATCGAGCGAGCTATGTCTAAAATATTACCATCAAAGCTGGAAAAGGCATCGTCCCTATTTCTAGGGATGGGAACATACACGTTTTTACCATAGCGGTTATAGTATTCTGCCCAACGCCAATGGTCACTTTCTCGATCCCAGTCCCCGATTAACATATCAAAAAGACGGGAGCGAATGTAGTTTTCCTCATCTACTAGTATGTCACCACCAAGACGGATTTTGGAAAGAATGTCGTCTGTGGTCTCAATATCATTTGGATATTTAAACGTTTTTTCACCTTCACTACTTTCTGTGGGCTCGATGGAAATAAGGTAAAGCTCATTCCCAAATGTGTCGTTGTAATCTCCAAGTGCACGCTGTTTTGGAACATAATAGAGTTTTGAATCTGTATAAAACACATTTACAGCTTTAGCCATTTTTGGGATGGCTAAAACCGCATAGGGATGCGAGGAAGTATAGAAATCGGCATTATATGGTTCCTTTTCTGTAATTTTTGTTTCTTCATCAGGACCTGCCGGAACTTCTGTTCCATTTTCTGGAACTATTTTTTGTGAAAATTTCAATGAATTTTTGCCAAGAGCTCTCATACTATATTCATTCCCTTTCTTATCCCTTAACCTAAGCGAACGATATTCTTTTTGGCCTCCCTTCCTTATAACAGTAACCCCACCAAAAAGAGTGTCCAGTCGCGCTACTTTTGCATTTATGGGTGTTGAATAAGCATCTTGATAACGACTCCCCCAGACTGTTTTAAAAAATAGTGATTCTCTAATGCTATCTTGTTTGTAGATAGGAACCACTTTTTCAGTTAGCGAAAGTTTTTGGAAGTGAAGAAGTATCATAATTTTTATAAGGTGAAAAAACTTCCTTTTCATACACCAGTTTTGGATCTAAAGTTTCATTTGCAATATAATATTGAACCCATGAAGACCCATCTTTAAACACTTTAAAAACAGCAAAACCCTGTGCTCCTGTGGCGAAGAGACCATCTTTTCCTAAGGAAGCGTAAGAATTTTTTGAACCGGAACCTGAAACAATTTGTTTTACACCATCCTCTTCCAAATATTGCAGGTTATGTTCATGTCCCGATACAAATAGCAAACGATCACTATTTTTTGTAGTCTTTTTAAGACGAATCATTAAATTATTATAGAGTTCATTATACCTGTCTTGAATAGAGACCCCACCCTGTGAACGAATTTGTATTACAAGGGATGATAAAAATGGTAATGGCCAATTTTTCTGGGTGGGATATAGATGCTTGCTAGCACCAAAATAACCCCCATGACTTCCATTAGTAAGCATAGGATGGTGCATAGCAAAAACAATAGTTTTGTTTTGGTTTTTTTTAAGTTCTTGCTTAATATCTATAAAAAGTTTATCTCTTGATTTTATTTCGCAGTTTTGATTGATGTTGGGGTTGAAATTCCAATCTTCAAGATACCATTGTGTATCTATCATTATGAGCTGGATATTATCACTGACCGAAACACTCTCCAAAGGGCAGCCATTACTGGGTTTGAAAGCATCTATGCCACCAAATCTCTTTTCTATATAATCTTCCTCTCTTTTTACCCCCGGAACTCCCCCGTTATACCATTCGTGATTACCGGGTATAAAATATACAGGTCCTTTAAAATCCTTTACAGTTTCATGCTGGGCATTAATCATATTCTCTGCAGAAGCCCGTTTTGGGTCACCTTCAGGATACATGCCCGCTGGATAAATATTATCGCCTAAAAAAAGCGTATAATCACCTTCAGAGGGATGCATTTTTAGGTATTTGTGAAATGCCGTTAATGCATCGCTCTTTCCATCCATTGGTGATAAACCCGCATCACCAACCAGATAAAAAGTTTTTTCAATTTTTTTTTGGGATGGAAAAATAGGTTTGGCCTCCGGCGCCTTGTACTGTGGAGCATATATAGCGCATGAGGATATTATAGAAAAAAAAAGTAAGAGAAATATAAAATTTTTTAAGCCCATGTTGTGCGTTAATTATTTTTTTATAACTGACGTATTATTTGAAAATACATTGGGAAGATTTGGAAATCGACAAAAGTTATAAAGATGTTAATTTTGCAGTTATATTTATTTGGATTTTAATTTTTTAGTAATTTGAATTTCTAAAATCAACCCATGAACAATATTGTTGAAACTACTGATAGTTTTGTATTTCAATCTATTTCAAAGAAAAACTTCCAAATACATTTATCTATCACAATTATACCCATTCAAAACGTGTTTATAAAAGTATAAATGAAATTATTGAAAACTCACAAATTAATGTTAAAGATGCAACAATACTGCGATTTAGCGGCACTTTCTGCACGATACTGGTTATATAGTAAAACGTGAAGGTCACGAAGAGGAAAGCGTAAAAATTGCAAGAAATTTTTGAAAGGAAAAGGTTGACGAAGAAATAATTGAAGGTGTTGAAAAATGTATTATGGCAACAAAATTTAAAGATACCGATTCCACAAAACGATCTTGAAAAAATAATTCGGGATGCGGATTCTTCCCATTTTGGAAAAGATTATTTTGAAGAAGCCAGCGAATTTTTAAGACAGGAATATATTAATCAAAACATTCACAATTTTACTCCAAAAGAATGGTTAAAGGAAAATATAAAAGTTCTTGTTGAAAATCATCAATTTTATACAGATTATGCACTTAAAAAATTGGCAACCCGTAAAAGAAGAAAATCTTGCCAGTTTAATGAAAAAGCGCAAAAAGAACATAAAAAAATATAATAAAGAAAAAGTAAAAGCAAAACTTAAGGCAAAATATAAAGATGAAAGTCCCGAGCGGGGAATTCAAACTTTTTATCGAACTGCGTTAAGAAACCATATGAAATTAAGTGATATTGCAGATACCAAAGCAAACATTATGCTTTCTGTGAATGCAATTATTATTTCATTGGTGCTTTCAAACCTTATTTCAAAACTGGACAACAATAATTATTTAATAATTCCTACTGCCATTTTCGTACTTTTTAGTGCTATTACCATGATTTTGGCGGTGATTGCTACCCGACCCAACGTTACCAGAGGAGAGTTTACCAAAGGAAGATGTGGCAAGACAAAACGTAAACCTAACTTTTTTCGGGAATTTCCATAAAATGGAACTGGAGCAATACGAATGGGCCATTGAATGAATTTTGAAGGATAGAGAATACGTGTACAAATCGCTTACCAAAGATTTATACTTTTTAGGGAAAGTTCTGGACCGAAAATATAGAATATTACGACTTACCTATACCATTTTCGTTGCAGGTACAATAATATCATTGGTCTCTTAATTGCTTTTGCTTGTATTTTAAAATCGAATTATCTGACTTTTTGTTAGGAATCGATAATTTGGCTTTCATATACCAATAAAAAGTTCTCTCTTAGAATCACCAGGTTCACGAAATCAAATCCATACGTAAAATGTATAATATAAGTCTATATTGCTTTATCATCTTGTATTTCTGGAATAGATTGGAAGGTAATATTCTTTAACCTTATCGTTATTTAAAGAATACAAAATATTTATCCGCAATGCTTTTAAGCCGGTAACGCCTTAAGATCTTCCAGTTCCAAAATTTCAATTTCTTCATCCAAGAATTTTTGGTACTGCAGAAAACTTATATATTTTAAATATTCTTCTTCGTCTTCTTTTTGGGAATAAATAATTGCAATTTTTCCGGGCTGGGTTATGCGTTCTTCGGTATTTTTAATATGGGCCTTATCGACTCGTTTTTTTACAACTTCATAGCGAGCATTATAAGTGCCATCAACATCAAAACGTTTTTCGTCCATTCTAAATCGTAGTGAAAGCGAACCATTAAATACCAAAATCATAGAGGCAACATCCAAGATCTACTGGCAGTTTATCCTTAAATCGATAATAATTGTTCTCCATTTCGCAAATTACCTGCAACTGCCAAAGTTTTAGGTTTTTTAGATAATATTTTATTGAAGGATTTTTCTTTTGTAATAGATTCGCCAATGTAAAGATTGTGCTCTACTCCATCGGTTTTAAATCGCTCAAAATAATGTGGGTACATTTTCTGGGCTTCCTGTTGCTTTTTATCCAATATTGAAGCTAAGTCTTTTGTTGATGAGCATTACAGATTCATCATAATCTTTTCTGTATTTATAGACAAAGCCTGTACTAGAATCTATCAACTCATAATATTCATCAACCAATTCCTTATATAGGTTTCATTTCTTCTCCCTTATATACTTGAAAAAAGGAATTATTTCCGAAATGAGAAAATTCATTATTTTCCTTTCGGTATCCACTTGAAGGTTTTCTTCAATTTCATTCAAAAAACCAGTAATGTGCAAAATTCATTTGTTCAAGAATGGGCAATGGAATTGTGCTTATCATAATTTTTTTAAAACCGTTTCAATATATCCCAACTGAACTTACAAGATCCTTTTTTAGTAGCTTCATTACGAGCCTCTGAAGAGCCTTTAATATCAGTCTGTCCATAAAGTGGATACACATCTTCAAAAACTATTTCGCGGAAAAAAGGTGGGATTGCCTTCTGTTATTGAATTTAAATAGCGATTTGCCTCTTTCGAAATTTCCAATGCACACTGCTATGGATTGCCGTACATTCTTCTTGAATTATAAGCTCTAGTTCATTTTCAAGATTTTCTTTTGAACGTACCACGGAATCAATAAGAAAGGCATAATATCACGCAGTTTATTGGCGTTAATGGTGTTAAGATCGTTGGCATTGGGAGACACAAGCTCCAAAACGCCCAAGAATTTTTTCATCAGAAACAATAGAGGCAAAAATGGCGCTCTTCATTCCCTGATCCAGCATTTTTTTATAGAGCAAATTTTCTGGATACATTTTATGGTACCGTTCTGCATCGGTTACACAATAAAATTCCTTTTGTTTAAAAAGTGTGTAATAAGAAGCACTACAAAGTGCTTCCTTGCTCACTTGCGATTTTTACTTATTGAGAATAAAACTTGGGATTTCCTTGAAAAGTGTACGCTCAAAAGATTCAGATTCTTCGTTATAATCCGTAAAACCGATCTTTAATTCTTTCAAATCAAAAATGGAACGGAAAATGCGGCTAAATTCTGTATTTTGAAATCCACCGTTTATCTCAAGACGCAACAAGTTGGTTTTAAATTCTGAAATGGAAACATCTACAGTAACATCTGTCAACGTTGCTATTACAAATCCATTGAAAATCCAACTTTCCGGTGGGAACTTTTCCTTCCAAACAGAAATATCATCAAAACTTTCCAATAGTTCATTTATATCGTCTTCTGTTATTTCCTTTGCTTTTGAAGTTTTTTGGATGTCAACAAAATCAGCATTATATAACAGCCTATAGTTTTTAATCATTCCAGCTCCATCTGGAATGTTGTAATAATAGGAATGGCGAAAATCTACTTTTTTTCCGTAATAATGATTCAAAATTATGCTACAGCCCATAATATAAAATTGGTCTTCATTAAAATTTATAATATCCATAGAAAAATCATGTCCGGCTGCCTTTCATGATTGCTTTGTACCGCGCAGTAGCTTTAAATATTACTTCCTTAAAGGGAGTGGTCGCAAATTTAATTTCATTGTCTCCCAAAACTGAAGGAAACAACGGATCGAGCAAAATATTTATCTGTTCTTTATATGTATCGAGATCTATTTAAATCAGTAATTCCTGCAGTCAACTTTGGATAATCAGCTTCAATTGAAAGGATTTCAGAATTTGTTTTCTTTCAGGGCTTCATTATTTTCCATTCTTTCCTTATAGGCATCAATAAGTTTTTTGAATCCAATTTTTATAATTAAAGGAAAAGCTTCTTTCTCATTTTTCATAGCAACCATAGGTATTTATCAATAAATATAAAACTTAAAATATTTGAAATATGTTAATAAAAAATAAAAAAGGACCAAAATGTACATTCAAGGAATAAACCGCTATTTTTGCTCAAATTTTTAAAAACCAATTTTATGAGACTGATTTTTGCTTCACTACTCACAATTTCACTAATATCATGCAATAATGAATCCAAAACATACACACTTGAAGGAGATGCTGTTGGTTTTGCAGATGGAACTGAAGTTTATGTTTACACTTTTGAAAACAACCAACCAAAACCAATTGACACTTTAAAGATAGTACAAGGTAAATTTTCCGCAACATACCCAAAAAGTGATACTATTCCACTGAATTTTTTAAGAATAAATGAAGTAAATGCTTCCGTTTTATTTTTTCCTGAAAATGAAGATATGCACGCTACTATTTATAAGGACAGCATTAAGGCATCTCGCATTACCGGAGGAAAGCAAAATGCTGCATATAATAGCTTTGTTGATAAAATGGATTCCTTCAACGAAAAGAAACAAGAGCGCATGGAACAATTCCGTGCTGCAAATGAGGCAAATGATAATGCCGCAATCGCTAGAATTCAAAGTGAAAACTTAAACTTGGTAGCTGAAGAAACTGAATTTAAAAAAGAGTATCTAAACGATCACAACAACACTATTTTCTCAGTAATGCTTATATCTGATATGGCAAGTAGAAAAGAAATTACACCAGCGGAAGCTTCAATATATGTTGAAAAACTGGATCCAAAGGTAGCTTCATCACAAATGGCACAAGATCTAAAGACCAATCTAGACTCATTGAAAAAGGCTGACATAGGCAGTGTTGCTCCAAATTTCAGCGCCCCAACCCCAACAGGGGAAACAATGTCTTTAAAAGATGCAATGGGCAAATATACAATTATTGACTTTTGGGCATCTTGGTGCAAACCTTGCAGAATGGAAAATCCAAATGTTGTTAATGTTTACAACAAGTATCACGATAAAGGCTTGAATATTATAAGCGTTTCCTTGGATAAAGCAGGTCAAAAAGACAAATGGATACAAGCAATAAAAGATGATAAAATGGATTGGTACCACGTTTCAAATCTCCAGTTTTGGCAAGATCCGATTGCAAAACAATATAGTGTGCGCTCTATTCCTGCAACCTTTCTTCTTGATGAAACAGGTATGATCATTGACAAAGACCTTCGTGGTGAGGCTTTGGAAGTGAAAATTGCTACACTTTTAGGTGGGGAATAGTTTTAGAAAATACATTGTAAATAAAAAAGCCGCCTTTGCTTCTGCAAAGGCGGCTTTCATTATATTGATTTCTAATAATCAATTCTTTATAATCCTTTTGGTAAGCGTTCCCTCTACTGTGTTTAGCTTCACAAAATAGGTAGCTGATTGCAGGCTTGAAAGATCCAGCGAATACTGTGCATTGCTATAATCTACAACCATCAGTCTTCTGCCTCGAATGTCGAATACCTCTACAGAGTTAATCACGGTCTTCGGTGAAACAATGGTTACATTTCCATTTGTTGGGTTTGGTACGATGCTGATGCCCTGTAACTGGTTTTGCTGCGTGCCTAAAACCGTTGTTTTGAAAAGCAGTAAAAACCGCTCGTTCTGCGCGCCTTCCTTGCTCTTGAAGGTATAATCGGAATCAGTAAGGTTGTGAACCACGTTCCTTGCCTTGTCAACCAAGTAAACCTGTACATCCGACCAAACGGTCCCGTCCTGTGCGCTGATGGAGATCTTGAACTCTTGGTCTTCCTCTATCTGGCTGACGAAGCCCAGCGGAACTTCCTGATCTTCATTGAAGGCGCTACGCCCTTGGATGGCAAGCTCTTCACCTGTAGGCAATTTGGAATAAAGACTCACTGGTGTAGCCAATCGTTTTGCGTCAAACTTGGCATCGTAACCGTCTATGGATTCTGCAGAAAAACTGATCAACATACCACTACTAAGGCTGTAAGCTTCATTTGAAACCTGAAGCCAAATACGGTCTTTTGCAGCTGTGGGTCTTCTGTAGGTATCGTTGTTATCGGTAACGCGCATATAGTTTTTGAATTTTGCGGTTCCAGCAGCAGTTGCCTTAAATCCAAAACCTTGCCCAGAGGATATGTATCCGTTAGGCTTGGTAGGTTCTGACGGATCCATGTCATTCGCTGCTTTCACACCACCAGAACTACTGAATATAGAGATATCGCCCATATCGTAATTATTCACTTTATAGCCTGGATAACTAGAGCTGGCGGTAGTTAAATGTTCCCAGAAATATATAACATCCACCATACTGTTCTCGCTCAAAAAAGCATAGGCATCTATGGCTGATGGATATGGGTTACCAACAACATTCGGACTTGAATTTTGGTCTATGTGGAAATCCACATCGTAATCAATTTGTCCATTATTGAGTGTTCCCTGTGTGTAATCAAGAGTATAGGAGCCACTGGAAGTAAGGTCTGGCTGTGGAAGTACCAAATAGCCTTCCCCAGCATTGATGTCGCTAGTGTAATTCTGCCAGTCGTCACCGTTGTCATCTGCAAAGTTTTCCGCAAGTGGATCTTGAAGCTCTACATCTGGATTGGGGATAAAGTTCAATGTGGTGTGGTTGCGAACCAAGACCGAACTTCCATAAACCCCGGAACGCGTTTCTGCAGTCATAGGACTTCCTAGTACCATAAAATATTTTGGTTCAAGGAATGGTGTTATTTTTTGTACTGTGATGTTTCCAGTTTTGTTTACTGCGGCGGCATCATCAACTTGAACTAAACTCCCTTCATTTGCAATAAATAGGGTTCCGTTCACGGTAATATCGCCTTCAACTTTCACATAGGTTCCGTCGGGAACAGTAAGGGTCTTGCCTGCATTTATCACTAATGTACATGCATCAATATTTGCCGTTGCGGTACTGTAGTTTTGATCAATGATTGCCATCATATTGCTAGTAGGTGCCCCATTACTCCAACTGGACGAACTATAGGTTGTAACCCCTGGACAGGCTGAAAAAGCAGCTGCAGGACCAAAAAGGTAATCACCATCAAGCCCTGTGAAGGTTCCTGTCAATGTAATATTTGTTCCAAATGAACCAATAGTAAGTGCAGATGTTTCATCGCCAGTAGTTCTATAGGCTACTAATTGGGTTCTAGATAATCCTGTAGCACTTTCCCATCCAACTATTTCCGCAGGAGTAAAATAAAATTTAATGGTGGTGTTTCCAGAACTTGTTATATTGTCAACCCCTATTCTGAAGTTTTTGTCCATAACTAGGTTTGGTGAAGTACTTCCATTATAAGGCTGTGCTCCAGTTCCTGCACGTGAAACGGAGGTATCCGCACAACCATAGTCAAAGCTATTATTGTTTGTGATGTCCAACATAACCTTTCCAGAAGCAGCATCAGAGGTATAAATAGTTCCTGCTCCATCTAAATCAATCAAATCATTGGTAATTCCATTGTTTACTGCAGTTTGAACCAAAGTATTGGTAACAGCTGAGATTAAAATATTGTCTACAGCCATTCCATAGGCCCAAGTATTATTATCATTATATTTAAACTGAACACGAACATCGGACTGTCCAATATATGAAGTAAGGTTTACGGTTAATCCATTAACCCAAGGTGTTGTATAAGAACCTCCACCATTGGAAATAGAAGTATTTGTTAGGGTAGAAATTACGTTAAACGCCCCACCTCCAATACTAATAAGTACCTGTCCGGTTTCTCCCAAATTTGCAAAAGCATGATCAAATGTAAGGGTTGCAGAAGCATATGATCCAGCCAAACTAAAAGAATTGGTGGTCAATAAATCGTTTCCTTTATCGCAATTACACGCATCATCATTGGTAAAGGCAAAAACTGTACTATTGCCGCTCGTGGTCCAATAACTGCTAGTTGCTGCGGCAGTATTACCCGCCGACCATAAATCTGAACCTGAATTACCAGAGGTAGTAACATCAAACACCCCATCATCAAAATCTTCATTATAAATAGTTACCGATTGAGTAACAGTCGGTGCATTGTCATCGTTATTTAATGTAAATGTTAGCGTATCTGCTGATGGATCTGCCTGTGCATTCCCCCCATTGGGATTTACTGTGAAATCTATAATGGCAGTTTCATTTGCTTCAACAAAACCATCATTGTAAACTCGCAACGTCATATTTCTTTGTGTCGTTGAACCAGCAGGAAAATTGATGGTTGGTGTCATTATTTGGAAGTCAGAATTATTCGTGGCTGTTCCACCCGCTACAGAAAAAGTAACCGTTGCATTTTGCGATGGAGCTAAACCAATAATTAATGGAATATTAATATCTTGATACCCACAATCCGTAGCCTCTAAGGTATTTCCTGTTACATTTAAAAATCCTATTGAAGGCGTACAGGAATTTACGAATGCTGCACCAACGCCAACGGCATACCAAGCATCTGTAACAGTCTGTTCTTCAAAAGAACAATTTCCATATAGATCTTTGGCAGCTTGAATAGCCGCTGTTCTTGCATTAGCAAATGTTGAATTGGCTGATAAATAAGTTAAAGTTCTATAGGCAACTGCTTGAGCTTTGTTCATTCCAATTCCTGAAACATTGTAGGGATTTCCTATATCATTGGTTCCACTACCTCCTTTTACGGTAAGGTAAAACCAAAAGTTTAATACCCCGCTATTAGTATGCACCCCACAATAATCATTGCCTTGAGTAGGAGTTCCACATTGTGGGTTTATCCAGTATGATCCTCCATAAGTATCTGGTTGTCCTTGGGAATTTGGATTGCTCATAGAGCGTAGCGCAGCAGAGCCTGATCGTCTGTCTATTTCATCTCCAATCAACCAAATTTTAGCTGCTGGATTTGTATCGCTACCATTACCTTTGGCATAATGCTCAATAGATGCTCCCCAAATATCTGAGAACGCTTCATTCAAAGCTCCAGATTCTCTTTGATAAGCTAAGTTTGCCGTGTATGTTGTTACAGCATGACCCTATTTCATGGCCCGCAACATCAATTGATGTAAGTGCATCAAAACCACTACAACCTTCTGTATAGCCACAAGAACCGTCACCATAGGTCATTACACTTCCATTCCAAAATGCATTGTTATATCCAGGATTTCCAACAACATCATCATAATGCACCCAACTGTTTATGGCGGCGCCAGCGTTATTAAAACTGTTTCTACTATGCACATTAAGCCAATAATCGTACGTTTTTTCCGCGCCCCAATGTGCATCCAGAGCAGCATTATCTTTATTTGCATTGTCAAATTCTCCAGCTGTCCAGTTGTTATCTGAATCCGAAAAATTTGTATTTGGGTAAGTAGGAGTCCTACCACTATTGTAAGTATTGATACCACTACCTCTTGTATCATCTCTCAATCTATAAGATCCCGAAATAATTCTGGTTGTAATGCTTTGGCTACCACTATATCGGGTAGCTGCCGTTCCAGTTGCCAACATGGTAAAATCTTCATTTGCTATTCGCTCACAAAACGATTCTTCGGTTTCTGCAGATGCGCGAACTGCGCCTTCAAATCCTTTATTATTGGCATGCTTTATAATGGCATCATACAATAATGCTTCGCCAGTAATGGCATCCATATAGATATTTCCACGGCTTATAGGGCTGGTAGCATATATATCAAACTTATAAGCCAATCGATATGCTTCCACTTTATTTTCCGAAATATTTGTGTTTGAAAAAACAGGAAGAACTACTAATTCACCCTCAGGTTTTTTATAGTCATCCATCACTTTTGCCATCTCTGCATTTTCCCATAAATAATGTTGCGCTCCAATATGGGAAACAGCTTTTTCAAAAGCCTGTTCTTTACTTAAACTTGTAGCATCGTTCATTCCCGATACTGGATAGTATTCTGAAGTGATTGATATAGCCTTTCCTTCTTTACTATGAAGAGTTATAATTCCGTATTCAACTTTTACACCATTGTAATATTCCTGATATTTTTGATGAAGAAAACCAAGTTTATCACTTTCCTCCCGTACTAATTTAAAAGTAGTAGTTGATGGAGTATTATAAACTTCCTGAAATATCTTTTCTGGCTTTTGGGAAGAATAATTTTTAGCTTCGTCCAAAAATATAAGACCATTTGTGTTATTTAATTCAGCAGTAGTACTTGATTTTTTTTGAACTATCTGCTTTCTTATTTGTCCATAATTAACTGATACAGAAAATAATATAGCAATAATCAATGCAAGTTTTTTCATAATTCGGGGGTTATTAGCTTCGTATTTTAAAAACAAAAATAATTCTTTTTAAATATTTAACAAGTTTTTTAGATAATTTGTGCATTTCATCTATGAAATGTTTTATTTCAACCGATATCTACATTTTCTTAACTTTTAGATAAATTAAATAAAAAAACCGTCTTTGTTTAAACCAAGACGGATTTTAAAATTATTTATTTAAATTATTAATTCTTCACAATACGCTTGGTAAGTGTCCCTTCAGCTGTGTTTATCTTCACAAAATAGGTGGCAGACTGCAAGCTCGAAAGATCAAGTGAATATTGGCTATTGTTATACTCCACGCCCATCAGTCTCCTGCCTCGAATGTCGAATACTTCTACAGAATTAATCACGGTCTTCGATGAAACAATGGTTACATTTCCATTTGTTGGGTTTGGTATAATGCTGATGCCCTGCAATTGGCTTTGCTGCGTACCCAAAACCGTTGTCTTGAATAGCATGACAAACCGCTCGTTCTGCGCGCCTTCCTTGCTCTTGAATATATAGTCTGAATCGGTAAGGTTGTGGACCACATTCTTAGCTTTGTCAACCAAGTAAACCTGTACGTCAGGCCAAACGGTCCCGTCCTGTTCGCTGATGGAAATCTTGAACTCTTGGTCTTCTTCTATTTGGCTCACGAAGCCCAACGGAACTTCCTGGTCCGCGTTAAACGCGCTTCTTCCCTGGATGGCAAGTTGTTCGCCCGAATCTAATATGGAATACAGACTCACCGGGGTCGCCAATCGTTTTGCGTCAAACTTGGCATCGTAACCGTCAACGGATTCTTCTGAAAAACTGACAAGCATTCCGCTGCCTAGTCCGTATGTCTCATTTGTTACGTTTAACCAGATACGGTCTTTTGCCGCCGTAGGCCTTCTATAGGTATCGTTATTGCCCGTAACACGCATATAGTTCTTGAATCTTGCGGTTCCCGCAGCGGTTGCCTTAAATCCAAAACCTTGCCCAGAGGATATGTATCCGTTAGGTTTGGTAGGTTCTCCCGGATCCATGTCATTCGCTGCTTTCACACCTCCTGAACTGCTGTACATAGAGATATCGCCCATATCGTAGTTGTTGTATTTATAACCTGGATAGTCGTGGCTGGCAGTTGTAAGGTGCTCCCAAAAATAAACAGTGTTTATCATACTGTTCTCGCTTAAGAAATCATTGGCCCAAATTGCCGAGGCATATGGATTGCCAACAACATTCGGGCTGGAATTTTGATCTATGTGGTAATCCACATCGTAATCAACTTGTCCATTATTGAGCGTTCCCTGTGTATAATCAAGGGTGTAGGATCCACTGGAAACAAGGTCTGGCTGTGGAAGTACCAAATAGCCTTCCCCAGCATTGATGTCGCTAGTGTAGTTCTGCCAGTCGTCACCGTTGTCATCTGCAAAGTTTTCCGCAAGTGGATCTTGAAGCTCTACATCTGGATTGGGGATAAAGTTCAATGTGGTGTGGTTGCGAACCAAGACCGAACTTCCATAAACTCCGGAACGTGTTTCTGCAGTCATGGGACTTCCTAGTACCATAAAATACCGAGGCTCCAAGAATGGTGTAATTTTACGAACCGTAATGTTCCCGTTGTTGGTCACCGTTGCATCATCATCAACCTGTACTAAACTTCCCTCATGATCAATAAATAAATTGCCGTTTACCACAATGTTTCCATCAACCTTTACATAATTTCCGGCACTAACAGTAAGTGTTTTACCCGATTCTACCACTAGTGTACAAGCATCAATGTTTCCGCTTACCGCAGTATTATAATTATCTCTTATAACAACTGAAGCAGCATTGTCTGGGGCACCATTGTTCCAGCTTCCAGATATGTATTCAGTTGTTTGTCCACAGCCATCAAATTTTCCGGTAAACATGCCACGACCATAAGTGGCGGCAAGGATTGTACCGTCAATTTCTTTATAATCAAACGACATTACTTTTACATCGCTCATCCCGTTTTGTGATTGGGTCCAGTTTGGGTTCGTCGCAGTCCAGTTTTCTGTCTTCCATACTCCTAATGCAGTCCCTATAATTACGTGATCTACATTCGCAGGATTTTGAAGAATACATTTTACAGGCATATCTGGAAGATCACCTTCTTTACTCACCCAACTACTTCCTCCGTTACTTGTATACCAGATGCTATTTACTCCGTAATTATGAAAGGTTACCATTATATCATTTTCTGTTGCTCCGTAACGAATATCTGAAACTGCGCCAACCTGTCCCGGCATTGATATATCTGTCCAAGATGGGGTAGCATTTGCATTATTCAATCGAATAATTTTTCCTAAAGCCGTTCCCACAAGTAATCTGTTATTAACAAATGGAGATGCAACAAAATAGGTTGGGATAGTATTGAGCATGGAATTTGTTAAAGTAGTCCTTGTTGTACTGCCGGTAGTCGGGTTAATGGCGTACCTATAGATTCTGAAAGTTGTCCCGGAAGAGCCATTTGCATATAATATATTTGAGTCACTATCCAATCCGCATTGATTAACAAAATCACCCGCATTTTGATTGTTAGCTATATAAACTGTAGGAACGCCATCCGAATATCGTGCATAAGCTGTAAATATTATACACATAAGATTCTACCATAAATTGATTTTGCTTATCTATAAATGTCCAACATCCATCACCACCATATACTTCGATAGAGGAATTAACACCCGGAAGGACGCATTATCAATAAACTGTGTTCCGTTATCTTGAGCACCTGCCAATTAATATTTTAGTAGAATATTTTGGTTAATAGCCCCTTTATAAAACTGTGTCACATTGTATCCATTGTTTCTAACAGAAGTAGTTGCCCCCCCATTATTGCTATAAAAAACTCCACCATCATTACCAAAAATAACCCTATTGGACATGCCCGGTGCAAAAGCAATAGCATGTTGGTCTGCATGGACTTCTTGATATCCAAAACCGCCATACCAATGCGAAAATTGGCTCCAGGCCCCTGCCGAATTGGTAGACTTAAATAGGTCGATACCCCCAACATAAACTTGCGTAGCGTCATTGGTAGGATCACACCAATCATTAAATCATAAAAACTTTGTCCACGGGTAAAATCAGTAGAAGGAATGCCTGTATCTGCATCATTTGGTTGTGCTTTAGAGGCAGGTGCTGTTGAAAAACCATTGGTAGTTAAAAATATTTTAACAGGATTGGATGAAGATGTCCTATCTTCAGCCAAAACATAAATTTTTCCCGCAGTTTGCTTAGAACAGGCCAATTCTATTCGGCCCTGAGTACCTAAATTACGCACATTGGTCCACCCACTGCCCGTATTCTTAAATACATAACCACCACCTGCACCATAGGCATTTCTTCGAGTACCCATCCATAAGGTACCATCCGCACCAATATCAAAATTATTGGGAGAATACGGGCCACTACTGGATTGAAATGTACTCCCCGTAAGTCGTGAGAAATTTGTTCCGTCGGTACTTTTCCATAAACCAATGGTATTTAAGCCATGCCAATCCCATCCGTCGGAACCTGGTTCCACTTCTTCCCTATATATTGTTGAACCAGTTCCAAAATATACTTCTGTTTGGTTTGTTACGGGATTATTCCATGCGACTACATCTTGAACAAATGCAAATTTATCCTCAACAGCTGTTCCAATACCTGTCATTAATTCAAACCAGTTATTACCACCATCAGTAGATTTATAAATTCCGTTGCCTATAACATCACCACCAGTATATACCTCTCCAGTACATAAATACATAATGTCCGTATTATTAGGGTCTATTGTAATAGCAGTTATCGAAAGGTTTCCAGGAACACCATCAACACGTTGCCATACACTCGAAGCGTTTGTAATATCATTATTCAACCAAAGCCCTCCACTTACACCACCTGCTAAAACTTGGGTAGTGCTGCCCGGCAAAAAAGTAAGTGCGCGTGTTCTTCCACCTACATTATTTGGTCCCCGCTCTTCCCAAGTATTGGTTAAATCTCCCGGGGCTTTCATGGCTCCATTGATCTTCAATTCCTGTTGAAGTGCATATAGCCTTTCTGGAGCGGGGCGAAGTAAATTAGGATCACTGGTGTATAAATACTCTTGTTCAAAAAATTTATTAGGCGGTAAACCTTGAGCTTTACGCTCCTCTTTTGACATGCGCATCGATTTTCTGAAAGGATGATTTAACAAAAAATCTGAGTATTTCTCTTCAAGAGCTGATTTTGAAACATCTTTATTTGATTTTTCATTAAAGCTTTCAGAAAAAAGAACGATACAAAGTATTACTATAAAAAATACTATTGCCGTGCCAAAAAATAATTTGGTTTTTAAGTATGGCTTGCTTGAGCTTAAAAATTTCATAATTTGGGGAGTATTAGCATTATTTTGTCATAAGCAAATTTAATTGTTTTTAAATATTTAACAACTATTTCATAGTATTTATACGTTTCATCCATTAAATGTTTTATTTCAACCGATATATATGTGATCATAAGTTTTAAGTTGAATAAAAAAAACCGCCTCAATTTCTTGAAACGGTTTTTTTAAAATTTCTATTAAAACGATTTAGTTATCCACCAAAATCATCAAATCGGATGTTCTCGTCTGGGATTCCGAAGTCCTCGCCCATTTTTTGAACGGCTTGGTTCATCAACGGCGGGCCACAGAAATATAGTTCTATATCTTCAGGAGTTTCATGACGGTTTAAATAATTATCAATCACCACTTGGTGAATGAAGCCCACAAAACCGTCGCCAGCCTCATCGTTAATGTCTTTCTTCACCTTCCAATTATCCTCTTCCATCGGTTCTGAAAGCGCTAAATAGAATTTGAAGTTTGGAAATTCATTTTCCAATTGCTTAAAGTGATCCAAATAGAAGAGCTCTCTTTTAGAACGTCCACCATACCAATAAGTCACCTTTCTGCCTGTTTTCAAAGTTTTGAAAAGATGGTATAAGTGAGAACGCATTGGTGCCATTCCAGCGCCTCCACCAACGTAAAGCATTTCTGCTTCGGAAGGGTTTATGAAAAATTCACCATAAGGGCCTGAAATAACAACTTTATCTCCTTTTTTACAGTTGAATATATACGAAGAGGCAATTCCAGGGTTTACGTCCATCCAACCGCCTTTTGCACGGTCAAATGGTGGTGTAGCAATACGAACGTTCAACATAATTTCACGTCCTTCTGCTGGATAAGAAGCCATAGAATATGCTCTTTCAACAGTTTCATTATTTTTCATTACCAATGGCCAAAGCTTAAACTTATCCCACTCGTCTTGAAACTTGTCTGGTCTTTCATGCTCCTCTGGATGCGCAGTAATATCCATATCTTCAAACTTCACTTCGCAAGGTGGAATTTCAATCTGGATATAACCTCCAGCTTTGTAGTTCATATCCTCAGGAATTTCAACCACAAATTCTTTAATGAAAGAAGCTACGTTGTAGTTTCTAACCACGGTAGCGTCCCATTTTTTAATACCGAAAACTTCTTCGGGAATATGTATGTTCATATCCTGCTTTACTTTTACTTGACAGGAAAGACGAGCGCCTTCTTTTAATTCTTTACGTGTAAAGTGGGGGGTTTCGGTTGGCAATGCCTCACCTCCACCAGATAAAACGTGACATTCACATTGAATACAGGTTCCACCTCCCCCACAGGCAGATGGAAGAAATATTTTCTCACCTCCCAAGGTTGATAAAAGTGTTCCACCGCTCTCTACCTCAATTACCTTTTCATCATTGATAGTAATTTTTACTGGACCAGATGGCGAAAGCTTCTGTTTGGTAAAAAGTAATAATGCAACCAATAGTAAGGTTAGGATCAAAAAAGCGATAACCGTTACTAAAATAACTCCAAGTGTACTTACTGCTAAAAACATATTATTGCTTCGTTATAGTTGAAACTTCAACCGTTTTCTCGGTTTCTATATTTTCCTGTTGAATATCTTCAGAATGGATCCCTATATTTTTAGGGTTTCTATCTAATGAAGGGGTCTCTTCGTCACCACCTGTCAACATTCCTCCAAAACTCATAAAACCAATGGCCATTAAACCTGTAATGATAAACGTAATTCCTAAGCCTCGTAATGGCGCTGGAACATTTGAATATCGTATTTTTTCGCGAATAGCAGCAATAGCTAGAATAGCTAAAAACCATCCAATTCCTGAGCTAATACCATAGTTTAAAGCTAATCCTAAAGTAGGAATCTCTCTAGATTGCATAAATAATGATCCCCCTAAAATTGCACAGTTAACGGCAATAAGGGGAAGAAAAATACCCAAAGAGTTATACAATGATGGTGAAAATTTTTCAACAACTATCTCTACCAACTGAACCATAGTAGCAATTGTTGCAATGAAGAGAATGAAGGAAAGAAAACCTAAATCATAAGATGCGTATTCTTCACCCAGCCATACCAAAGCTCCATCTCTCAAAAGATATTGATCCAGCAACCAATTAATGGGTACTGTAACAGCTAATACAAAAATAACTGCTGCGCCAAGACCTACAGCTGTTGATACTTTTTTAGACACAGCAAGATATGAGCACATTCCTAGGAAGGTTGCAAATACCATATTATCTATAAATATCGATTTAAAAAATAACTCTATATGTTCCATTTTTTTCTGTGTTCAGTTTGCAGTTGCCGTTTGTAATAGGACTGCCTACTACAACTGGCTACTGCCAAGTTTGTTATTCTTCTATTAACTCCTTATTTCTGGAGCGTTGTACCCATATTATTAAGCCCAATAACGATCAATGCCATTGGCGACAAGAGCATAAATCCATTATTTTCGTAACCTATGGCATATAAACCAGTTTCTGTAATAGGATCTCCTAAAACTTTGAAACCCAAAAGTGTTCCAGAGCCTAATAATTCTCTAAAGAAACCTACAATTATAAGTATAGCTCCATAACCGGCTGCGTTCCCAATACCGTCCAAGAAAGAACGCCAAGGACCATTCCCTAAAGCAAAAGCCTCAAAGCGTCCCATAATTATACAGTTGGTAATAATCAATCCAATAAATACGGATAGTTCTTTACTTAGTTCGTAAGCGAATGCCTTTAATACCTGATCCACAATTATTACCAAAGCAGCTACAACTATCAACTGAACGATAATACGGATTTTTGAAGGAATAATATTTCGCATAAGCGATATAACTACGTTACCAATTCCCAGAACAAATATAACCGAAATGGCCATTACAATTGAGGCCTTAAGCTGGGCGGTAATTGCCAATGCTGAACAAATTCCCAAAACCTGAATGGTAATTGGGTTATTGTCTGCCAATGGGTCTAAAATTAACTTACTGTCTTTTTTTGATAGCAATCCCATAATTTATTGATTTAATGATTTTAGGTAAGGCAAGTACATTTTTAAATCTTTTTTTATCATTGCCGTTACACCATTACCTGTGATGGTAGCTCCAGCAATGGCATCAACCTTATTGTCTGTTTTATTTTCATTAACTGGGTCGTTGTTGCCTTTTGCTACGGTAATACCTTTAAAAGTGTCTGCACTCATAATATTTTCGCCAGTAAAGTCGTCCATAAAATAGCGCTGCTTAATCTCGGCGCCCAGTCCAGGGGTTTCACCGGCATGATCAAAAAAGACTCCTCTAACTACCAATGATTTATCAACTGCTACGAAGCCCCAAATGGCATCCCACAGCCCTTTTCCTCGCATCGGTATTACATAAAGTGTTTCCCCGTCCTTCTCTCCAACAAAAAGTGGAAGCCTGCGTTGATAATTAGGATCTTTAGCTAGGGTTTCTTCTTTTTTGATATCAATCAAGTAAGCTTCTGGATTTTCAGTTACATCATCACCTTGAATTACCAACTGCTTCTTAATATTTGCTGCAAATACTTCTTCAACTCTATCGGTAGAAATAAATGTGATGTCACCATCTCCTTCATTCCCATTTATGCCCATAGCATAAAGAATGTTTTGCATTTTTTCAAAACGTTTATTCAATGTTATCTTACTCTTTAGTCCTTGAGCAACTCCGGCCAAAAGCGATCCCACTACAATAACCATAATCACTGAAAAGATAATGGTGTATGAGTTTTTATCTGTGTACTTTGCCATGATTACGCTGTTTTAGCTTTTAAACGTTTCATTCTCTTCTTTATATTTCCTTGTAACACATAATGATCTATGGTTGGTGCAAATACATTCATCAACAATATTGCGAGCATCACTCCTTCTGGATATGCAGGGTTGAAAACACGAATCAATACTGAGATAAAACCAATAAGGAAGCCATATATCCATTTACCTTTATTGGTCTGTGAAGCGGTTACAGGATCTGTAGCCATATACACTATACCAAAAGCAAGACCTCCTATTACTAAATGATGCCAAAAAGTTTCGCTCATCAATCCGTAAAAGCTGCTACCATCTTTAATCCATCCAGCATCTACAACCCCGTTGAAGATAAGACCCATCGCCAATGCGCCAAGCACGGCAGAGAGCATAATCCTCCAACTTCCTATTTTGGTGAATATTAAGAACAACCCACCTATAAGAATGAGGAATGTTGAAGTTTCTCCAACCGATCCTGGAATAAACCCCCAAAAGCTGTCCCAAATACTATAAATAGGTTCGTGGTTTTGGGCTAAGCTTCCCAGAATAGTTTCTCCAGAAATAGCATCGGGCTGCCCCGCCATTTCTTTTGCACCATGTACCCAAACCTTATCACCACTCATCCAAGTTGGATAGGCGAAGAACAAAAAGGCACGTATAGTAAGTGCCGGGTTCAGAATGTTCATTCCGGTACCGCCAAAAACTTCTTTCCCAATAACAACCCCAAAGATTACAGCAACAATAAGCATCCAAATAGGAATGTCAATTGGTACAATAAGTGGTACTAGCATTCCCGTTACCAAATAGCCTTCCTCCACTTCGTGATTTTTGATGGTAGCGAAAATAAATTCCACTCCAAGACCAACTCCATAGGATATAATTACCAAAGGAAGCACGGTCCAAGCACCCATAATAAAATTATCCCAAGTGAAGAAGTTTGCCAACGGATCCAACCGTAATGTAGCGTCAATTGCAGCGTAGTGTTGATAGCCAGCGTTAAAAATTCCAAATATCAAGCAAGGAATAAGCGCTAGTATCACGGTATTCATTGTACGTTTTAAATCGTCCGCTGCACGAATGTGAGCGCCAGAATGGGTTGTTTCATTCGGGGTGTATAAAAAGGTATGCAGCGCACCGAAAGTAGGGGCCATTTTTGTGCCCTTGTACTTTTCCTTTAGATTATGTAATTTCTGTTTCAATCCCATAGCGGTTATCCTATTTCTTTATACATTAAATCCAATCCGTTCCTGATTATCTGTTGGTGTGGCTGCTTGCTCACGCAAACAAATTCGGTAAGTGAAAAATCTTCCGGTGCCACCTCGTACATTCCCAAAGCTTCCATTTCATCTAAATCCTTAACCATACAAGCTTTCAATATTTGCATTGGGTAAATATCCAGAGGAAATACTTCTTCGTAATTACCCGTAACCACAAAAGCACGGTGTTCACCATTGGTATTTGTGTCTAGGTCGAATTTTTTATTCGGCATTAACCAAGAAAATGTTAGTGCCCTTGAAGTTGATATTTTATTGAAAACAGGGGTGGTCCAGCCAAAAAATTCATAATCATCTCCTTCTGGAATCACGGTTACGCTATGGCTGTAATAACCCAAATGTCCTTTCGGGGAAATCTTTTTCCCTGTAAGTACATCACCACTAATAACACGAACGTTCTCGTCTTTCAAGCCAGAGTCGTACAAAAAGGTTGCAGCCTCTGAACCGATTCTCGTTCTATAATATTTTGGAGTCTTTACCTCTGAACCAGAAAGTGCAATGATTCGTTCTGGATTGAATTTTCCTGTAAGCAACAATTCACCAATAATCACAAGATCCTGTGGCGCAATAGTCCAAACAACTTCGCCTTTGTTAACGGGTCCAAGTTTGTTTATCTGAGTTCCTACATTTCCTGCAGGATGCGGTCCGGAAACATTGTGTAGTGAAATATCTTTCAAGCCTTTAAAGGTTGAATCGCTGTTTTTGCCAACACTAACATGTACTTTCCCTTTGGTAAGTTTGCTAAGTGCTGTTACGGCAGCTTGAAGTTCTTTTTCTTTTCCTTTTGAAGAAAAATTGAAGTCGTTTGCTAAGGGCGCAGTACTGTATGCCGAAACAAATATATCTCTAGGCTCCTGGACTGTATCTGCAACAATCGCATAAGGGCGTTGCATAATAAAAGGCCAGCAACCAGACTCCAGCAAACGGGCTTTGATAGCCTCGGCACTTGACGAATCTGGGCTCAAATTGCCAAAATCCTTAAAAGTATCCTGCGGATCTGCTTCAATAATGATTTCTTTGATTACGCGTTTCGCACCGCGTTCTATTTTGGTAAGCGTACCGCTAACAGGTGAAACAAACTTTATCAGTTCGTTGCTCTTTGAGTAGAAAATAGTATCACCAGCTTGAACTTTTCCACCTTCTCTAACCACCATTTTAGGGGTAATGAGATGAAAATCGGATGGTCTTATCGCGAAAGTTCTAGATCGCGGGGCACTGGATAGCGTTTTCTCTGCTTCACCCTTTAATTTAATTGTAAGACCTTTTTTAATCTTAATGTCTTTGGACATAAATATGGATATTAATAATGCCTTTTTAATACCCTATTACCCCTCAAAATAAATGAAAGCGGGAATAAGGGCGTGCAAATTTATAAATTAAATATTCCATTGCACAATAAAAGCATATAATTTTCTGTGTTAAAAAGAACTGGGTTGTTATTTTAAAAAGTTTTTAAATTAGAGAGCGGATATAGGATGTAACAAACTGCTCAAAACTAAAGATAAAAACCCTAAAAACGGTAAATGCTAAAATAATGGTTTTATGTTATATTTGGCATTAAACCATAAAATTTAGGGATAAATATTTGCTATATATGTGTTATTAAAAGGTATTTTATATTACTTGTGCTTTTACTGCTATAAATATTGATTATGTCCTTGCCGGACTGTGCTTCTTCTTCCATGGCATTCACTTTATGAAACAAGGATTTGATGGTTTTCAAATTAGTATAAACCTTGCCGATTACGCAATTCCAGGATTTTGGAGTTTGGTAGTCTTTCACCTGGATAGAAATTCTTATTACCCTTATTTTCACAATCTAGTAGTGCTTCAATTGCACTATTTTTCACAGCCCTAATACTGTTAAGAACCAAGAATTGGAAAATTTCAATAACTTTTTCTCTTGTCAAATTGGTCAATGTAGTCCTGTAGTTTGTTCTGATGAATTTTAATCGAGCCTATAATCCAAAAAAATGATATTGAATAGTATCCATTTAAAGGCCTAATACTATAAAAACCACTTCATATATGAAATGGTTTTTATATGTTCAAATATCGCACAAAGCCCTGATAATGGCAAAATTTATTAAATAGATTACCATGACAATTATCATATTTATTCAAGTTCTATAAGAATACCTTTATGGACCTTATATAAGGTTATAACCATGTGATTTTTGAAAAAAAATATTCAATTATTGCAACTAAATAAATAGTCATGAGATCAATTTTTTCAAAATTTTTGTACTTGCTTTTTTCGTTTTCAGCTTTGGCCCAGACAGGTCATATTATGCAAGGTGTAGGATCGGTTAACATGTCAATGGGTGGCGCTGCAACAGGACAACCATTAGATATATCAGGGGCCCTACAATGGAATCCTGCTTCAATATCTACTTTTGATGGAACTATATTAAGCTTTGATATTGGGCTTTTCTCCTCATCACCTACCTTATATTCAACAGTTCCAGAATTTGACAATATGGGTCAACCTACGGGTAATTTCTTTTCTGGAGAAACTAAAGATGATAGAGGTCTTTCTCCTATGCCTGCTTTGGCAGTGGTTTGGGGAAAAGAAAACAGCAAACACACTTTTGGAGCATCTGCCTTTGGCATCAGTGGATTTGGGGTTACATTTCCTGAAAGTATGACCAATCCTATTAATATGCCTCAGAGTATGGGAGGATTTGGTGGTATTGAATCTGATTACATTTTACTACAAGTAGGTTTAACTTGGGCTTATGAGCTAAGCAGTAATTTTTCAATTGGCGTTGAACCCACTTTTAATTACGCTACGCTCCAACTTATGCCAAATCCAACAGCAAATCCATCGGAAGCTGGTTACCCATCAACAGATAAAGCATCAGCAACAGGTTTTGGTGGTCAGATAGGTTTATTTTATGATTCAAAAGCTGGATTTAAAGCTGGTATATCATATAAAACTCCGCAATCTTTTAGCAAGTTTAAATTCGAAAATACCTATTTGGATAATTCAACGGGTACTAATGAATTTAAAATGGACTACCCTGCAATATATTCTATTGGTTTAGGGTATTCAAAATCTGATTTTGATATTGCTTTGGATTATAGATTAGTAGATTATGAAAATACTGATGGTTTTTCTACAACGGGTTGGACTCCAACGGCATCAGTAAGTGGTTTTGGATGGCAAAATATATCTATAATCTCTGCTGGTATTCAATATAAAGGAATAAATAAACTACCCCTACGTGCAGGCTACACTTACAGTTCAAACCCTATAAATACCGACGTTGCATTTTTTAATATTCCGGCAACAGCTATTATAAAAAATGCCTTCCAGCTAGGTTTAACTTATGAAGTTAGCAATAAACTTAACATAAACGCTGTATACCATCACGGTGAGAGTGGCGGAAAAACATCTGGTCCATTATTAAATCCAAATTTTATTCAAAACTATCCTCCATACGGAGCTATTCCTGGAAGTGAAGTATCTTATGATATGACAACAGATTTATTAATGGTTGGATTTAATTACACTTTTAGAAAAAAACAAGTTGATGCTAGCGACCAATAAAAAAAATTATGACAAAAGCACAAAAGGGCTTCTATATGCATTAATTATTTAATTTTTCTAATATGATACTACTAAAACCACTTCCTAACCGAAGTGGTTTTTTTATAAGCTTTTATACAGAAATCGTCGATCTTCGTTTAACTCCTAAAATAATTCTTCAAAAAAAATTAAAACAACATATTATTGAGGAAATAAATTATCGAAGATACTTTTCACACATCGGTGTTAGTATTACAATTATAGCTAAAGCTGTGAAATTTTACCAAGAATTAATGGGTGGTATGTAATTATTGCACCCTCAAAAGTTAAGAAAGAAAGTGATACATTCAGTGTGTTTGAAAAGATAGCTTTATAATTTTGTTTACTCTAAAAAATTAAAACCAATCTGATTAAATTTCGACATACAACTTTCTGAAGTTTCCCAATCACTCGCAACTTTCTTATTTCAGTTAAGCCTCCAATCCTCAAGCTGTCTGTCTAAACAATAGCCAAAAGCCGTTGTGCTTATTTATAAAAATAAACACAACGGCTTTAAGCTTTTTAGCCGGAATATTTTTTATTCCAACGGATGTTCAGCAACAAGTTTCACAAAATCCAAGGAACTAATCATTCCTTTTATTTTTCCATCATCCATTACAACCATATGGTGTACATTATGCCTAAGCATCATTTTGGCAGCCGCCTGAGCGTTTGAATCTGCATGGATAACATGAACATTTGTAGAAGTCATTACATTCTCCATAGGGGCTTCATTATGCACATTTTCGCTTATGTCCGTAGCTGTTACGATGCCTAGTATGGTCATTTCAAAAGTTGGCTTATCCTTAGAATACGAAACAATAGGAACCGCATGAATTCCTTTTTTTTTCATCAAGGCTCTAATCTCTCGAACGGTAGCTTCACTACTTGCAGTGGTGACAGGAGCTGACATAAAATCTTTTACTTGTATTCGCATGACTAGCCTCTTAATTTAATTAAACTATTAAATAAAAAGTAGTTGACAGCCTTCTTGATCAGCCCTACTGTAGAAATCTCCAATAGTTAAAATACCATCTAACTCATCAATTAGATCTTCTCTTTTTAGATGGAACATATCCACAGCCAACTTACAGCCCCATAGTTTACAGCCTGAATCGGAAAGAATTTCTAAAAACTCTCCAATGGGCGGCATATCAAGTTTCTCCATTTCTTTTTTCATCATCTTGGTTGCAAGAGCTTCCATACCTGGCAATCCTCCTAACATAGTAGGCATATGCATGGCAGGATTACCAACTGTAGCTACGTGTAGATGTGCTAGTTTTTTCTTCTGAATGGCCTCCAAACCAAAAAACGTGAAAAATATTTCAGACTCGATGCCTTCCATACGTGCACCATTGGCCATTACAAAGGCAGCATATGCATTCTCAATAGTTGCTTTTGATAAAATGAAAAGCATTTTTTTAACTTTTGTACTCATTTTCTTTTAATTTATAGGTTTAAATACAACTTTTTGGTTTTGGGATTCCTGCAATAAGTGTTGATTTTTTTAGTGGCCCTCCTGGAAAAAGATCATAAAATTCCTTCACATCAATCACCCCGCTTTTCTTAATACCTCTAATAGATAAAGGTTCTTCACTACGATATTTATCCTGAATATACTCAATAACCTCCCAATGTCTATCGGTTAAATCAATATTACATTCATCTGCTATAGAATTAGCCACTTCTTTATCCCATTGTGTAAAATCTAAGAGGTATCCCTCTTCGTTGACATCAATTTCCTTATTTGCTATTACTTTTTTCATTTTACTATAATTTATGTTATAATTTATTTTACTTCTTCGTAATTTTTTCCTTTTTCAGACATGGTTGCTGAAACAAATGGAATGTGTATTCCCTTAATAAGCATATTCCAGTAAATCCATCTAAATGCCATTTTACCCATGTGGTTGGTTCTACTTTCCTTTAATAAATTTAATGGTCCTACTCCTGGAAAAGGAAAGGTACCTTCCACTGGCTCGTGGGTGTAATTAAAATCAATTAAAAGTGCTTTTCCGTTTCCTGTTTCAATAAAACAGTTAGCATGACCATCAAATTCTTCTTTCAAAGCTTCACCATTTATGTAGCGAAGAATATTATCTGTTAATATTTCAGCTTCAAAATGGGCCACAGAACCTGCCTTTGATGCTGGTAAATTAGTGGCATCCCCAATGGCGAAAATATTTTCATGCGCTTTAGATTGCAACGTTGCTTTATTTGTTGGAATATAATTAAGATCATCTCCCAAACCAGATCGCTCCATTAAAGCATCTCCCATATTGGTTGGCACGGTGACCAGCAAATCGTATTCAACTTCAGTGTCTGCGTAATCTATAATCTTGTTATTTTCATAATCTACGCGTTCAATATTGAAATTGGTAACTTCCTTAATATTCTTTTCTTCCAATAAATAATGAAGCGCCTGGGTTGCTTTCGGCTTGGTAAAGGCACCATCCAAAGGAGTTACAAAAGTGATATCCACCTTATCCCGCATACCTTTATGCTTAAAGAATGAATCTGCCAGAAATGCAAATTCTAAAGGTGCTACCGGGCATTTAATTGGCATCTCCGAAATATGGACTACCAGTTTACCACCTTTCCACTCGCGTAATTTATCCCGTAAGGCTTTTGCGCCTTCATAGGTATAGAAATCGAAAATGCTTTTATACCATTCGGGCCCGTTCATGCCTTCAATTTCGTCAGGAGCCGTTTTAGTACCCGTGGCTACAATTAAAATATCATAATTGAGCTCCTTTCCGCTTTCGAGAGTTACCTTGTTATCTTCTGGCACAATGAGTTCAATTTTCTCCTGTACATATTCAACCCCCTTCGGAATGAATTTTTCACCTTTCTTTTTTACTTGTTTGGTAGTATAAATATCAAAAGGCAAAAACAAAAAACCGGGTTGGTAGTAATGTGTTTCATATTGATCTACAATCGTGATGTTCCAATCTTTTTTATCAAGTTTAGAAACTAGATGATTGGCCATCATGGTTCCCGAAGTACCTGCTCCTAGAATTACTAAGTTTTTCATAATTAATTTATTTTCAACAAAGTTAAGTCTATAGAAATAGATGGCATATGATATAAATCATTTAGAGATAGATAAAAAAAATTATGATTATTAAACCAGAATTTGATAGCTATCAGATATAACAAAAACGTATAACGCAAGAGGGCACAAAATTTGTTATCTTAGCTTTTTAAATCAATATCATGTCAAAAACATTTTTCATTACCTTTCTTTTATTGTTAATCGCCTTCCCTACTTTTTCGCAAATTGTTG
Source organism: uncultured Flavobacteriaceae bacterium (assembly GCA_963789545.1). GTDB lineage: Bacteria > Bacteroidota > Bacteroidia > Flavobacteriales > Flavobacteriaceae > Aequorivita. The sequence continues at coordinate 544,418 of CAWBKZ010000006.1, forward strand.
AAAAAGTAGAACCATCGTACATAAGTACCGTCCAGTTTAATGGTGGGACAGCTCAAAGCCAACTGCCCATTATAAATTTGGGAAGCAGACTAATGCTTTCCTTTGATGCACTCAATGGCGAAGAAGAAGATTATTATTATACCATAACTCATTATAATTTTGACTGGACACCCACAGATCTTTCCAAAAGCGAATACCTTGATGGTTTTGATGATGTGCGCATCCTTAATTACCAAAACTCAATAAATACCCTGCAAATATTTTCGCATTATGAACTCACTATCCCCAATCGCGATACCCGTGCTATAGAAAAGAGTGGTAACTATCTGCTCAGTATATTTAATAGCGATGGAGAGCTTATTTTCACCCGGAAATTTTTGGTGATGGAAAACATCGCAAAAGTTGGCGTAGAAATAAAACGCGCCCGCAACCTGAAAGTAATAAATGAAAAACAAGTGGTTCAATTTAGTATAAACTCTCCAGACCTTTTGTTGATAAACCCAAAGCAAACTGTAAAAACCCTTGTGTTACAAAACAGCAATCTTAATAATGCCATTACAGATTTGGTACCGCAATACACCATGGGCAATGAGTTGATTTATAGATACGACAGCGAAGCATACTTTGGAGGTGGAAATGAATTTCTTGCTTTTGACAATAAAGACGAACGCTCCGCCACCAATGGCGTCCGCTCCATAGAATTGACAGACGTTTACGAAAACTATCTTTACACAAATATTCCGCGATATGACAGGCCTTACACGTACAATCCAGACATCAACGGCAATTTTGTGGTCCGCAATGTAGATGCCCAAAACCAAGATTTAGAAGCCGAATATGTTCGTATGCATTTCAATTTACAGTATTATGACGATTTGGGAGACAAGGAACTTCACATTTATGGCAACTTCAACAACTGGACCATAGACGAAAGCACTTATATGAAGTACGACCCAAAAACAGATAGCTACAGAAACACCCGCCTTTTTAAACAAGGATACTATAACTATAAATATGTAGTAGTAAACCGTGACGGAAGTATAGAAGATGGCGCTGTGTGCGGAGATTTTTGGCAAACAGAAAATGACTATACCGTGGTGGTCTATTTCCGAGATTTGGGCGCGAGGTATGACCGGATTATTGGAGCTGGTTATGCCAATTCTACGGATATTACCAACAATTGATTCATTAAAACAGAAGTTTAATGTTACAATTCCTTTTTTCAGATGGCATTGAAGCGAAAAATTGATGAAATTTCCACAGAGAGAAAGTCCTTGCAATATCGTGGCGAAAAATGTTTAAACTGTGGTCATCCACTTGACATTAGTGATGTTTATTGCCCCTTCTGCTCCCAGTTAAACAGTGATAAAAAGCTTTCGTTAAAAGACTTTTTTTTAGAATTTCTTAGTAGTATTTTGGTCTACGATTCCCGATTGAGAAACACGCTAAAAGATCTTCTTTTCAAACCAGGAATCATTACAAAAAATTACGCCAAGGGACAAAGATTGAAATACGCCAACCCTTTCAGATTCTTTTTAAGTGTTTCTATTATATATTTTTTAGTGGTCGGATTGATTGATGTTATCTCTCCAAATACCAAAGATGATACGGTAAATTTGAATACGGAAAACCAAAATAGTTACATCTTGGATTCTTTGAGCCAAAATATTGTAACAACACCCTCAAAAGCTATTAGGTTGGCCGATTCTATTAAAAAAACACAAGCCCCAAAAGAATTAAAATATATTTCCGAAAAGGAATTGGACTCGATGTCCTTTATTAAAAGTAATACCGAAAGGTTTTCGCTGTACAATGATTTTTACGAAAAATATAAAATAAAAAACGCTGAAATTGCCCTGGACAGTTTGCACCACAGAAATACTACTTTTAATAGATGGGTATATTCAAAAAACGCAACCGTTGAAAAAATAAAAGAGAACCCTTCGGCTTTTTTTAATTATATGATTTCCAAAATACCTTTTTTTCTCTTTTTCTTTACACCTTTTTTCGCTTTATTTTTCTGGCTTATTTATTCCACGAAATAAATATACCTATATGGAACATATGGTTTTCATCTTCCATATTTTCAGTTTTATCTTTTTGGCAATGCTAATTTTAATACTTCCCGATTTACTTATTGGTTCGCAAATTTTGATTGGATTCCTTTTCCTTTTAGTAGGCCCCTTCTATTTTTACAAAGCTTTGCGAAATTTTTACGGGCAGAGTAGGCTTGTAACTTTAATAAAATTTGTATTTTTAAACACTGTTTTTGTTATGGGATTAACTTTTGCCGCATTAATTTTTGTGGCAGCAAGCGCAGCAGTTTATTAAAAAATGGTACAACAAGTAACACAAGGAATTAAAATTTCGGTAAAAACCGAGTTTGACGGCACGTTTTACAAAAATCGTAAAATGCAATATGCCTTTGCCTATACAATTACCATTGAAAACCAAAGCAAAGACACAGTTCAGCTAACTTCACGTAGCTGGAAAATCAAGGATTCACTTAACAATACTGAAATTGTTGAAGGCGAAGGTGTAATAGGACAAAAACCAATCCTCTCGCCAGGAGAGAAGCATTCTTATACTAGTGGGTGCCTCCTTTTATCACCTTTTGGCGCAATGAAAGGCCACTATAATATGGTTAACTTCACAACAACCCGGAAGTTTCGAGTTTCCATCCCGCTCTTTAATTTGAGCGCACCTTTTTCGATGAATTGATTCTCTATTCTTTAAAAAACCTATTTTCTAAATACGTAGACTAAAACTTTTGGCGCATCCATTACAATTATTGGAGCACAATACCTGCCGTGCTTCAAATGTGTCAATCTACGCTCAATTTCTACAAACAAGGAGCTTTCATTTGATTTTACATTTGACCCAAGTAATTTATTAACACACATCACAAACGTAAAATCATGCAAAATCAAATTCAAATCAGTTCAGAAATCCAAACAGTGGTAAGCTTCATTTTAGTTTGCACTATCTCCCTCATACTTATATATTTAGGCTATCAGAGCATACAATTAATATGGAATCATTTTACGGGACAAATAGCCTTAGAAATGAACCGATGGTCTATAGCCGCTATACTATACCAATAATTAATTATTTGAAAACAGCCGCCAGAACACTTATCTGGGAGCAATCAATTATTAATCTTAAAACCAAAAATCATGAAACGTATTTTATTCCTATTAACAGTTGTATTAATGTCAACCATCACAAACGCGCAAAAAGCCAGTGAGGAACAAGAATTAAAAAACTTGGTGGGAACCCTACAGCAGGGCTGGAACTCCGCAAGCGGTGAAACAGTTGCAAGCGCCTTTGCTGAGCCCCACGATTTTATCGTATGGAACGGCTATTATTTTAAAAACAATACACTTAAAAACAATGCTGAAACACATCAATGGATATTTAATACCATGTATAAGGATACCCAACTTTTTTATGTTATTGACAAAATTAAATTTCTAAAGGATGATATTGCCCTACTCCATGTTTTGGGAGCGGTAGTAAAGAAAGATGATGCCCGCCCAAAAGACCCTGAAGTATTACTGACGATTATTGCCGAAAAAATGGACGACCGGTGGAAGATCGTTTCTTTCCACAACCTTGATTTGGAAGTCTTTCAAAACGAAAGCATGCTAAAGAACGCACCAGTACCACCCTCCAAAATGTATGCATCTTGGTATTCCGAAAATTCCAAACTATAAAATCCTTTTAAAAATGAAAAATTATAAAAACATTCTTTACGCCCTTTGTTGTTTAAGTTTTAGTAGTGTTATTGGTGGTGCCATTTATGAGCATTTAAATATAGTCCCTCAATGGGTGAAAGCACCACCGGCATCTTTGGCCATGTTTCAAGGAGATTACGGAGCACATCTTGAGGTTTTCTGGATAAATATTCACCCCATTACCTTATTGTTTTTTGTAACTACATTAATCTTTTTCTGGAAAACAGAAAGAAGGATACATATTCTTATTCCATTTGCAATTTATGTAATAGTGCTTGTGATCACTTCCATCTATTTTGTCCCAGAACTTATGGAGATTATAGGAACACCCTATTCCCCCACTATTGACAATTCATTGGTAGATAGAGCGCATCTTTGGGAAAACCTTAGCCATATACGTTTATTTATTATCGCAATTGCTTCCGTTTATTTGTTATTGGGATTGGCAAAACCTGAAAACAGACGAGTAAATTGATTATAAAAAAACATTCTCTATTGAGTGTCTATTAATTATTTGATAGACACTCAATTTTATAAAACTGATTTTCATTATCTTAACTTTTTCAAATAAAATTAAACAACTATCCATGCGATTTATTATTTTGAATTTTATCGCTTTTATTTTCTTCGGAAATACAATTCTTTCTGCACAATCGGAAATGAAAATTGATACTTCCAAAAGCTATATAATTTCCAATAATTACCCGGTTCAAAATTTATTTTCAAAAACCGCAATTTTAAAAGAAAATGCCGAAAGCATCTCGATTAACGATCTTTTAAATTCTTCACTAAAACATAAATTCGAACCCCTAAAGGATTCGATAATTCAAGATCAAACGACTATTTGGCTACGCCTTCTTATTTATTCAGAAATTGATACTCCCGAAAATTGGGTGGTTTTAAAACGAAAAAAAGGCGAAAGGCACGAATACATAACCGCTAGCGATAGTGTGGATTTTTATTTCGTAAAAAACAACTCCCTAATAAAAAGAAGCCGTTCGGGTGTTTATGTGCCTGCATCCCAAAAAGAAATAAAAACTCCCGTTACCCTGGACAGGATTCCAGTTAGTTTTAAAGCAGGCGAACAGGTGGATCTATATATTAGAATATCCGATAGCGAGGCCATTTACCCCACACTTGAACTTCGTAACGCCTCCGCAACTTTACCTTTTGAACAAGAACCGCAAACAACCCTATTGGGTCATTTTGCAATTATATTGAGTATTTATGTGCTCTGCTTTTTCTTTTTTACCGAAGACAGGTCCTACCTTTATCTGTTTGGGCTCTTCTTGGCACTTTGGGTACATTACCAATTATTAAATACCACCGTTTGGCCAATTCCGGTATTTTTCCCCGAGCATCCACAATGGATTGAAGTGGTCTGGATACTATCAACTGCCTTTTCTGCTATTTTTTTATTGCAGTTTGCCAGAAAATTTACGGAACTAAAACAAAAAATTCCCCGCTGGGACAAAATTACCCTTGGGGTTATTTTTTATTTATTGGCCACGGTATTGTTTAGGCTGCTCATTTGGGTCTTTGCTCCGCAAGCGCTATCCGAACTTGAAATGATTTTGGTAGGTATTGGTTTTTTGGCCATTCTGATAATTGTATGCAGGATAGCCTTCCATAAAGACCCATTAATCCACTATTTTGTGCTGGGTGTGGGTTGGATGATTTTTTGGAATATCCTAGGAATTTTATGGCAAATGGAACTAATGCCATTTTGGGACGTACCCAACCCGTGGATAATTGGGCAAGGAGGATTTATGTTAATTCTTTCTTTGGCTATTGCCCGAAAACTGCAGCTAAGTGAGCGCGCCAAGGCCGAAGTGGAAAAGGTACGCGAAATAGATTCCATAAAATCCAGATTCTTTACTAACATATCCCATGAATTCAGAACCCCACTGTCATTAATTTTGGGGCCGATAAACCAATCATTGGAAAATATTCCCGCAGCTGAAGCTATTGAGGAAAACACCGAAGTTCCCGTAAAAGGAAAGCACCTAAAGGTTATGAAACGCAATGCGCTGAGGCTACAAAACTTGGTGGACCAAATCCTGGAGCTTTCAAAATTGGATCAAGGAGAATTGAAATTACAGGTTGCGCCCGGAGATCTCATTCAATTTTTGCGTTCCCTAGTTTTTTCCTTTGAAAGTTTAACGGAACTAAAACATATTAACTTCCAGACCCACTTTCCGAAAAAGATTCCGAACACGTATTATGATCGTGACAAACTGGAAAAAATCGTGGTAAACTTACTTTCAAATGCCATAAAATTTACGCCGGAACACGGCAAGGTTTCGGTATGGATTGAAGAAAGTGGTGACGTCGTAAAAATTTCAATTTCGGATACTGGATCGGGAATGAAAGGCGATGAAGTGGATAAAATTTTTGACCGATTTTATCAAACCGAAGAACACCAAGACCAAGGAACCGGAATCGGTTTGGCATTGGTGAAGGAGTTGGTAGAATTATATCGAGGCCAGATAAGTGTGGACAGCACGGAGGAAAAAGGCACCGTGTTTAAAGTAATTCTCCCCTTTAAAAAATCAAATTTCCTAGGGGACGAAATTTTTAACGAAACTGTTGAAAAACCTATTAAAGAAAGAGACGAAAGTGAATTGGTTTCGGAGATTGATTCATTTTCCAATAACGAAAATCCAGACCTCAGCCTGCCCCTTTTGCTTATAGTTGAAGACAATCCAGACCTCCGCCATTATATAGCAGAGCAGTTTGAAAAAGAGTTCAAAATAATTACCGCAAAAGATGGTAAAGTAGGTCTCGAAATCGCGGAAGCACAACTTCCGGACCTTATTATCAGTGATATTATGATGCCAAAAATGACTGGAACCGAACTTTGCGAAACACTTAAAAAGGACGTAAAAACTTGCCATATTCCCATAATATTATTAACCGCAAAAGCTGGGCAAGCTGCAAAACTGAAAGGTCTGAAAACTGGGGCTGACGATTATTTAACCAAACCTTTTGACGGACACGAACTGCTCATTAGGTCCAAAAACCTGCTTGCGCAACGGGAAACCTTACGGAACAAATTTGCAGGTGAATTAAAAATAAGGCCAACTGAATTATTTCTAAGCTCAGTTGATGAACGGTTTATAACCCAAGTGATGGAGGAAGTAGAGGATAATTTGGAAAATGAATATTATTCTGTAGAAGATCTTGCAAATTCGGTAGGTTTCAGTCGCTCCCAATTGAACCGAAAACTTAAATGTCTTACCAACAAATCGCCCAACCAATTAATTCGAGAATTTAGACTTACCCGCGCTAAGGAAATGCTAGAACAAAAAAGTGCCTCCGTTTCTGAAGTTGCCTATAGTGTGGGTTATTCCAACCTATCCTATTTTTCAAAAAGCTATAAGGAAACCTTTGGTGAGTTGCCTAGCGAAACTTGATTTTTTCACTTTTCAAAAATATGATTATTTCACACTAATCACTGAATCACTGATTTCGCCTATCTGTAAATCTTCATATCTCATTGAAACCTGTTCCTTTTTTTTCACAATTTGGGTAATACTTTTCGTTTTTATAAAACCACGATCCATAATAAGATTACTGTTCAAGTCTCCTTCGCCAGCGGTTTTATGAAAGTGGAGTAATTCTTCTTCGGAAGGTTTTATAGTTTCCATCAAGAATTCTGAAAACCACTGCTCGCGTTTCTTCTTTAGGTTTTCAGGATACAACGGTGAAGAAGACCATATTTGTGGCGCCCATGGTTCTTGGGAAAAATGATAATCCAAGCCATCCCAAACAAGTTGAAATAATAGTACTTCAGATTCCCATTCAACTAAAATTGCCGTAAATGGTTCTATTTCGTTAAAATAATAATTTTCAATTTCAGCTTGCAAATCATCTGTTTTCAACAAATCTTTCACAACCAAACCTCTACTCTTTCTATAAAAGGGTTTTCGTTCGTGCGCCACAAAACCTCCATTCATTAAACAAACTACTCTACTCTTTTCGCTTACACCTATCCACGTCCCTCCTGCTACGGCATCTTTTGGATAAAGCAAATTCAAACCATCCTCTTCATAAATTTCAGGAGGAAAAGTCTCCCGTCCCGGAGCTTCATCACGGTTCGAAGTCAGTATAAAATCGTTATTCGATTTCGGTATAAAAGTTACAGTACACATTAGCTAAAATTGAAAGTTCCAAGTTACAAGTACCAAATTCCAAATAAATTCCAAATTACAAACAACAAATTCAAAAAAAAATAATTTCTCTTTTTTGGAACAAGGATATTCAAGGTTAGGTACATCCAATTTTGTACCTTTGCAATCTTCATAAACAAAAAAATAAAACAGTTATGGGAAATGGATTTTTTGAAGTGCCAATCGCCGTAAACGAACCTATAAAAAGCTATGCGCCAGGTTCTCCAGAACGAGAAGAAGTACTTAAAACATACAAAGAAATGTATAAGGCAAAAATAGAAGTGCCTTTATATATCAATGGAAAAGAGGTTAAAACAAAAGAAACCGCTACAATGTCGCCTCCACACGATCATAAACACGTGTTGGGAACCTACCATAAAGCCACAAAAAAAAATGTTGAAGAAGCTATTGCTACAGCTTTGGAAGCAAGAAAAAAATGGGCAGCAATGCCTTGGGAACAACGTGCTGCAATTTTTCTGCGTGCAGCAGAATTAATTGCCGGTCCTTATAGAGCAAAAATCAATGCAGCTACAATGATTGCACAATCTAAAAATATTCATCAAGCTGAAATTGATGCAGCTTGTGAGATTGATTGATTTTTTACGTTTCAACGTTCAGTATATGACAGAAATTTATGCAGAACAACCTGAATCTACTTCGGAAGCATGGAACCGTATTGAATACAGACCGCTTGAAGGATTTATTTATGCAGTTACACCTTTCAACTTTACAGCTATTGCCGGAAACCTTCCTGCATGTGCGCATTAATGGGCAATGTAGTGGTTTGGAAACCAAGTGACAGTCAAGTATATTCTGCTAAAGTAATTATGGATGTATTTAAAGAAGCTGGCGTTCCTGCTGGAGTTATTAATGTGGTGATTGGTGATCCTGTAATGATTACAGATACCGTACTTGGCAAGTCCAGATTTCATGGATTGCATTTTACAGGTTCAACATATGTATTTAAAGAACATTTGGAAAAAAATTGGAAACAACATTCACAATTATAAAACCTATCCACGAATTGTTGGTGAAACTGGCGGTAAAGATTTTATTGTTGCCCATAAAACAGCCAACCCAAAACAAGTTGCTACGGCAATGGTTCGTGGTGCTTTTGAATTTCAAGGACAAAAATGTAGTGCTGCAAGCCGTTGCTACATTCCAAAAAGTATTTGGGAAGATGTTAAAAAATATTTGGTTGAAGATGTCAAGTTCTTTCAAAATGGGTTCTCCTGAAGATATGGGCAATTTTATTACAGCTGTTATCCATGAAGGTTCTTTTGATAAACTTGCAAAATATATAGATCCAGCCAAAAAGGATAAAAATGCTGAAATCATTGTTGGTGGAAATTATGATAAAAGTAAAGGCTATTTTATTGAACCTACTGTAATTGTAACAAAAAATCCAAAATACACCACAATGTGTACGGAACTTTTTGGACCTGTTATTACTATGTATGTTTATGACGACAAGAAGTGGGAAGAAACCTTACACTTGGTTGACGAAACCAGCGAATATGCTTTAACAGGAGCAGTTTTTAGTGAAGATAGATATGCTTTGGAAGAAGCCGTTAAAATCCTTGAAAATGCTGCAGGTAACTTCTACATTAATGACAAACCTACTGGAGCCGTTGTTGGCCAACAACCTTTTGGTGGTGCTCGTGCTACTGGAACAAACGATAAAGCAGGAAGTGAACAGAATTTATACGATGGATTTCACCAAGAATGATTAAGGAAACTTTTGTTTCGCCAACGGATTATAGATATCCTTTTTTGGGATAAGTATTTCTAAAAAAATAAAAAGCCTCGGTTTACATTACGAACCGAGGCTTTTTTTATGTTGAAAATTACTTTTAATTTAAAAGAAAGCTAACGTTAACCGAAGTTCTAATCTCCATTTCACCCAGGTGAAATTGTTTGATGGCGCCATTACTTGCATAGGAATCCATCATCGCTGATTTATACATATGGCTGCGGTCCTCCAGAATTATCTAAGTTCACTTATAGAAATGCCTTCCCCACAGTTTGGTTTAAAACTGAAGTGTATTCTTCAGCTTTCATTTTAGCATTTTCAACAGCTTTTTTACGAGCTTGGCTTTCCAAGGCAGCCTTGTTTGAAGATGAGAACGAAACGCCGTCTATTCTGTTAATGCCAGAATCAATGAGCCCTTTCATTACGGGTTCATATTTCTTTAAATCGCGCAGTTTTACCGAAAGCGATTGATTTGCCGCAAAAGTGTACGTTTTGCTATTGTAATCGTAGTTTTTGCTGAGATTCATATATTCTGTTTTCACATCTTTATCATCGATGTTCATTTTCTTCAGAAATTTTAAAACATCACTGATAGTCGCATCATTTTGTTCTTTTAAAGTTTTGGTATTCTCTCCTGTGTTTTCAACTCTAATTTTGATTGTAACTTCATCGGGAACCACGCGAACAATCCCTTCGCCGGTTACATCTATCGTGTGTGGTGGTAAAGTGTTTTGCGCCATCATAGTGGTTGTTGTTATTGCTAAAATTAAAAGTGTTTGTAAAATTTTCATTGTTTCTAAGTTTTAATCTGTTTGTTATTAATTTCTTGTTTTAGCTAATCTTATTGGCTATTTACTATTGGCTTTTCGCTTTTCGCTTTTGCTTTTCGCTTTTCAAAATTATATTTTACCTAGTTTATGCATTATGAATAAAATAATTAATGGAATAGCAAGTAATATAACAATCCACAAACTAGTTTCAAATAAATACGGAGCAAACAAAAGTGTTAAAACATACCCTCCAATTGCCCCGCCAATGTGGGCGTCGTGACCAATGTTTCCCAATCTTTTTTTCATTCCATAGATAGAATACAACAAATATGCCATCCCAAAAAGCCATGCCGGAATTGCGATTGGAATAAAGAAAAGATAAAGCCCCATATTTGGGAAGAAAAGAATAGCGGAATACAATACTCCCATCACCGCACCACTTGCCCCTATTGCGCTGTAATGATATTCGTCTTTGTGAAAATAGAATGATAACAGATTACCTGCAAGTAAGCTCACTACATAGATAACCACAAAAAATGTAACGCCAACACTATTTATAACAACAGGCGCAAAAAAATAAAGCGTAAGCATATTGAATAGCAAATGTGAAAAGTCTGCGTGTAAAAAAGCTGAACTGAACATTCTAATATTTTCCCCCCGACGTATTCCCGCTATGTTGAATTTGTATTTTTCGAAAAATGAAAAATCATTAAAACCTTTCATGGAAATGATAACGTTTGCGGCAATTATTATTATGGTTGCTATATCAAGATTTTGCATTGGATTATAAAACTTATGGGTTATTAATTTATAATGAATTTTGAATTCTAATTCTTGCAATAAATTTAATTAGTTTTGCGGTAACAATTCCTATGCAAAGATTGCTTTATATACTGGCATATCCAATTCTTTGGCTGCTTTCCATTCTGCCGATGCGCATTTTGTATATTAAATCTACCGCACTGTATTTTTTGGTGTATTATGTAGTTGGATACCGCAAAAAAGTAGTAAAGGATAATCTCGCTTTGGTTTTTCCTGAAAAAACACAGGAGGAGCGCAACCAAATCGCCCAGCAATTCTTCAAACATCTGTGCGATATTATTTTTGAAACTATAAAAGCCTTTACCATTTCCGAAAAAGAAATCAGAAAACGCTTTGTGGTTACCAATGCTGAAATACTCGATCCGTATCACGAAAACAACCGAAGCATTCTTTTAATGGCTGGGCATTACGGCAACTGGGAATGGAGTGGTATTTTAAACAAATTGATGCAACATCAAGCCCACGCCGTATACAAACCATTGGGAAGCAAACAATTTGATGCTTTAGTAAAAAAAACGAGAGAGCATTTTGGGGGTATAATTGTGAGCAACAAAAAAATTGTGGGCGTCCTTTTTCGAAAATGGAAAAGAGGAATCAAAACCTTAACCTACATACTTTCCGACCAAACCCCGAAACTCGGCGCTTTTAAACACCGCGATACGTTTATGGGAATAGATGTGCCCATGTTCACCGGCACTGAGGAATTAGCCAAAAAATTGGATTTCTCCGTACTCTACTTAAAAGTTGAAAAAGTAAAGCGAGGTTATTATACTGCTACTTTTGTTCCGTTAGCTGACAACCCAAAAGAATACCCAGATTTTCAAATAACCCGACTATTTTTTGATGCTTTGGAAGATCAAATCCGAGAAAAACCAGAGTACTATTTATGGTCTCACAAGCGATGGAAGCTTCGCAAAGTAGATTGATTACAATCCAGCAACTGCCTTTATTTCCCCAATAATCTTATCAGCCAAAGTATCCGCCTCTTCCTGGCTTTTCGCTTCAGTATAAATCCTGATAATCGGTTCTGTATTAGATTTTCGAAGATGAACCCAGTTTTCAGCAAAATCAATTTTTACACCGTCAATTGTATTAATATCTTCCGAAGCATATTTTGCCTCCATCGCTTTTAGAATAGCGTCAACATCTAATTGTGGCGTTAATTCAATCTTCTTTTTGCTCATAAAATAAGCCGTATACTTTTTCCGAAGCTCGCTAACAGCAATTTTTTCTTCTGCCAAAAAGCTAAGGAACAAGGCAATTCCAACTAAACTATCACGACCGTAATGCAATTCTGGATAAATAATTCCGCCATTGCCTTCGCCTCCTATCACGGCGTTTGTTTCCTTCATTTTTTCAACAACATTTACTTCCCCAACAGCACTCGCAGTATAAGTTCCACCGTGCTTTTCAGTTACATCGCGCAAGGCTCGGGAAGATGACATATTTGAAACCGTATTTCCGGGTGTGTTCTGTAAAACATAATCCGCAACCGCAACCAGCGTATATTCCTCCCCAAACATTTCTCCTTTTTCATCTACAAACGCAAGACGGTCTACATCGGGATCTACTACAATTCCGAAGTCAGCGTGGTTTTTTACAACACTTTCCATCAAATCACCCAAATGCTCTTTCAAAGGTTCTGGATTGTGTGGAAATTGTCCGTTTGGTGTGCAATGCAATTTTACAGGTTCTACCCCCAAAGCTTCCAAAAGCAATGGTACTGCAATTCCTCCAGTGGAATTTACAGCATCAACAACCACTTTAAATTTGCAGCGTTTTATTGCATCTGCTTTTACCAAAGGCAGATTCAATATTTCATCAATATGCAAATCGATATATGCATCATTTTTATGGATTTCACCCAAATTGTCCACTTCGGCAAATTCAATAGTTCCATTTTCAGCAATATCAAGGATTTGCTGCCCAGCATCTGCATTTAAAAATTCGCCTTTGTTGTTTAGTAATTTCAGCGCGTTCCATTGTTTTGGATTGTGACTAGCGGTAAGAATGATTCCGCCATCAGCGTGTTCCAAAGCAACAGCTACCTCAACAGTTGGTGTGGTTGAAAGGTTTAAATCAATTACTGTAATACCCATTCCAACAAGCGTATTCATTACCAATTGTTGGATCATTTCGCCTGAAATTCTGGCATCACGACCTACAATCACCTTATAGTTTTCTTTGTTTCGTTGTTGCTTTACCCAGCTTCCGTATGCTGCGGCATATTTTACGGCATCAATTGGAGTTAAGTTTTCGCCTTGCGCTCCGCCAATGGTTCCGCGGATACCCGATATAGATTTGATTAGTGTCATTTTCTGAATTTATTTTTCAATTTTAAAAAGTATAGCTCAAAATAGGTGTAAGATAAATGAGCTATCAAAAGTGTGCCTGCAAAGGTAAACAGGTGTATTAAAATTATGGTTAAAGTTTCATTAAGGTTGTGGAGCATTTCCAGTTTCATAAACAAAAATATAACTGCGTTCAACACAATGGCATGAAACATATATATTCCATAGGAAATACTTCCGAAATGGTGTAAAACTTTGTTGTTCACCTCTACCCCTCGGTTATTGAAAGCCAGCGAATGAATAAAGAAACCAAATAGCAAACAGGTGAACAACGCCCGAAGCCAAAGCGGTTCAAACATAAACCAATCGGTCACAAAGTAAAGTAATGTTGAAATGCAAATGACTAAGGGAAAAACTGCTGATCGCTTTAAAAATTCAAGCTTTTTCTTTTCTTCAAGAATTGCAATCACCCCACCCGAGAATAAGTAGAAAAACACAAAAGTATAGTTGCGGAGCACTTCAAAAACATCGGACCAATACAAAATGAAATATCCGAGCAGTAAAACGCTTAAAACTCGCAAAATCCACTTCACATTTATAAAAAACAGGAGTGGCGCAATCACGAGATAAAATTGTTCTTCAATCCCGATAGACCACAAAATTTCAAGTATTCCGCCTGGTTCATAGATTTTCGCAAAGACATTTGGAAGAAAGAAAACATTGTAAAACAGAGCTTCTTTCCAAGTGTAATTTATTACAAAGGGAATATTCAAAAAAGGCAAAAGCACGTTATAAAAAAGCAGCCCAAAGCCTAAAACAAGATAGTATAGTGGGAAAATTCGCAGAATTCTTCGAACATAAAAATCTTTTATCGAGAAAGATGCCTTTAATTTTTGCACGATAAATAATTCGAATTATCAAAAAACCGCTCAAAACAAAAAACATATAAACCGCCTCCAAACCTCGATGAAAGATGGGAAGCCCATCAAAATAAGGAAGTCCCTGATTGTGCGAAAGTTGGGGCAAGTGAAAGAGCAACACGAAGGAAGCAAGGAAAAACCGCAATGGGTCCAAATTAGGTAACCTGTTCAATTTTCAGTTTTTACAGTTCAAAAATACATATATTTATTGAATGAATTTTTTAGCCCATATCTATCTCTCCGGTAATGAAGAAGGTGTTATAATCGGTAATTTTATTGCCGATGGCATTAAAGGAAAACGATATTGAAAAGTTCCCCTCTTCTATTGCAAAAGGTATTTTGTTACACCGCGGTATAGACACTTTCACGGACGCCCATCCTATTGTGCACCAAAGTACGGCTAGGCTTCACAAAAATTATAGCCATTACAGCGGCGTGATAGTAGATATTCTTTACGACCATTTTTTGGCAAAAAACTGGAGCAAATATTCTGATGAGCCCTTGGATAAATACGTTCGGGATTTTTATGAACTGCTTACGGAGAAATTTCACAATCCTTCCAGCTCGAATCCAACGAATGATGCCTTACATGATTGCCGATAATTGGCTTCTAAGCTATGCCACCAGTTGAAGGAATAAGTAAAATTTTAGCGCAAATGAACGTACGTACCAAAGGAATTTCAAAAATGAATTTGGCCGTTGCAGAGCTCGAAGAATATTATGAAGAATTTGAAGCCGAATTCACTTCTTTTTTTGACGAATTGATTGTTTTTTCCCAACAATAAACTTATCGAATTATGAAATTCTCTTCTCTGCTTTTAATTACTTTTTTATTTTTTTCCTGTAAAGAAAAACCAAAAGCACAGAATTTAGTTGAAAAACCCAAAGTTGAAATAAAACACGCCGTAATTGCTGATAGTGCAATGGTGGTTTCTGCACGAGCCGAAGCTTCAAGAATAGGTGTTGAAATACTTAAAAAGGGCGGAAACGCTTTTGACGCTATGATTGCCACCAACATGGCTTTAGCTTTAACCTATCCCAACGCAGGTAACCTTGGCGGTGGTGGATTTATGGTTTATAGAACCCAATATGGCGAAATTGGCTCTTTGGACTATCGCGAAAAAGCTCCAATGGCCGCCACTAAAAATATGTATCTCGATAAAGATGGAAACGTTATTCCCAGACAAAAGCTCGATTGGCGCAATGTCCGTGGGTGTTCCGGGAACCGTTGCCGGAATGTTTGCGGTTCACGAAAAATTTGGAAGTTTACCCATGGAAGTTATTTTGAAACCCGTAATTGAACTTGCAAAAAAAGGATATATAATCACCGAGAAAGAGGCCGAAGGGTTAGAAAAGTATAAACCCAATTTTGAAGAAGTAAATGGTCAAAGCATTCTTTATTCCAAACACCATAAAAGCAAATGATACTTTAAAAAATAGCGCATTGGCAAAGAACTTTGGAGCGCATTTCCAAAAACGGTCGATCCGAATTTTACGGTGGGGAAACTGGACAAAAACTCGTTTGCATTTTTAAAAGAAAAAGAAGGGATTATCACTTTAAAAGATTTGGAGGCCTACGAGGCCCAATGGCGCGAACCGGTTGTTTTTCAATACAAAGATTTAAAAATAATCTCTATGGCGCCCCCTTCCAGTGGCGGCATCTGTTTGGCGCAGATTT
This sequence comes from uncultured Flavobacteriaceae bacterium, assembly GCA_963789545.1. Lineage (GTDB taxonomy): Bacteria > Bacteroidota > Bacteroidia > Flavobacteriales > Flavobacteriaceae > Aequorivita. The sequence continues at coordinate 560,561 of CAWBKZ010000006.1, forward strand.
TAAAAATGGTGGAGCCATTTCCGATTTCGGAATATGGTCATAATTCAGAAAAATATATTCAAGTTTTGGCTGAAGCCGAACGTCGTGCTTATGCCGATAGAAGCTATTATTTAGGCGACCCCGATTTTGTTGATAATCCAGCAGATTCATTACTTTCCGAAGCCTATCTTTCCCAAAGGATGGAAAGTTTTTCCTTTGAAGCAGCAACACCTTCCTCTGAAATAAAACCAGGTGTAATTATTGGTTATGAAAGCCCGGAGACCACCCATTTTTCTATTGTGGATTCATTCGGAAATGCGGTTTCCGTTACTACTACACTCAATTCATCTTTTGGTTCATTATTATACATAAACGAACTCGGTTTCTTTTTAAACAATGAAATGGACGATTTCAGCGCAAAGCCCGGCGAACCAAATGTTTATGGTTTGGTTGGCGGAAAAGCAACGCTATCGCAGCCCCAAAAAAGAATGTTGAGCTCAATGACTCCAACGATTGTTGAAAAAGACGGAAAACTTTGGATGGTGGTGGGCACTCCCGGCGGTTCAACAATTATAACTTCAGTGGCGCAAACTATTTTGAATGTTTATGAATTTAATATGAATATGCAGCAAGCCGTAGATGCCCCTCGCTTTCACCATCAATGGTTGCCGGATGCAATTCGGTATGAATTTGAAATGTTTCCAAAAGAATTAATTGAACGACCTAAAACAAAAAGGTTATCCCGAAAACACTGAAACCGATCCAATTATCGGAAAAGTGGATGCAATTTTAAAACTTTCTAACGGACAAACTTAAGGGGGTGCCGATAGTCGTGGCGATGATACAGCTGTAGGATACTAATTTAACCCTTTTATGCACGCTTAATCGAAATGTTGTGCATTATATCGAAAGGTCTATATTTGGACATAAAAAAGGTTAGATTTGAGGGAATTAACCAAGGATTTTTAGAAAATTTAGATCGAGACCTTTTGAAAAAACTATTCATTTCTTCTTTTTGCAGAAGCATATATAATATTTTCTTTATCTCTAATTACAGAAATTGATTAATTCATTTTTCTGTAATATTTCTTATTTCGAAAATCTCCGTTTTATTGTCTTTTCGCCTATTTGGCGTTGTTTAGTCTATGAGAAATAAATCTTTGTTCAAGGATTTGTACTCCATTATCGCTTTTGTGATAAGTGGTGCAATCTGTGCTGGACTTATTTATCTACTCTACCAAAAATACCTAAACACTTTAGGCTTTGAAGAAAATTTAAAGAAACTTACCGCTATTTATATTGGCATAAGTGGATTTTTATCTGCTTTATTAATAGTGTTATTGGCTACTTCTGCGATTGAAACAAAAATCTTTTAAATCCAAAATAGTACACAAAATAAGCAAGACAACACAAAAAATGCACAATTTCCGAACGATCGCGGAAATCCTTTTCAATTCAGAGATTTGGCTCCCTGGACTAAAGGATTATATGGAAAAAGATTATGCAAATCTTACTTATTTTGAAGTAAAAGAGTTTTATAAAGGTAAGTCAAAATTAGCCATTGAATTTCTACAGGAAACACATCATTTTGGGGAAACCGAGAACATCTATTTGGAATTGAAATCACTATTAATGACGAATCCCAAAGAAAAACATATTGGTGAAACTATAAATTATCCAATTTTTTACGACAAGGCTATTATAGAAAAATGGGTTGAACACAAATCAGGTTCTGGCTTGTGGTTTGTTTTTGGTTATAAATATGGAAATTACAAAGAGTCGTTAAATTTGGATGCCGTTTATGAACGGCATAGAGAAAAAATTCTAACGCTTGCTAACACAATAGACGACAAGGTATTTGAAGATTCATCATTTAATGAAGTATTCTTCTCAAAACTTTGGGAATATCTAACGAAAGAAGTAATCCCAAAACTCTCCCAATTCCAAAGTCAAATAGACAGGAAAACACCACGATTGATTTATTATCTGTACTTCATTTTTTTGCTGCTAATGGTATTTGGAGTATTGCTTCCACTTACTTATTTAATGTTAAGCTTTTCAGTCTTAGCTATTATTGTAAGCTATTCCATTGTAATAAGCACTATATTCTATGTTGCCGTTACATTTCACATTTATCTGTCCAAAGAAGTAAATCGTTAATTTTTAAAAGTCTAAATTTTTATCAAAAATTAACACCTACGAAATGCCATGCATTCTTTATTTTCCATTCAATTGAGTACCTTTGCAAACTATGTCTGAAAAATGAGGATTTTATTGAAGTTTTGGGCGCCCGCGTCCACAACTTAAAGAACATTGACGTTCGTATTCCAAGAGAAAAATTAGTAGTAATTACAGGGCTTTCGGGCAGTGGAAAATCCTCTTTGGCGTTTGATACTATTTATGCTGAAGGACAGCGCCGTTACATTGAAACATTTTCAGCCTACGCACGTCAGTTTTTGGGAAGTTTAGAACGTCCAGATGTAGATAAAATTGAAGGGCTTTCACCTGTTATTGCCATTGAACAAAAAACTACAAGTAAAAGTCCGCGTTCCACCGTTGGTACCATTACCGAAATTTACGATTTTCTACGCCTTTTCTACGCTCGTGCAAGTGATGCGTATAGCTACAACACAGGCGAAAAAATGGTAAGTTATAGCGATGAGCAAATAAAACAACTTATTCTAGAAGATTTCGCAGATAAAAAAGTGAGTATCCTCGCTCCTGTAATCCGATCCAGAAAAGGGCATTACCGAGAACTTTTTGAACAAATTGCCAAACAAGGTTTTCTGAAAGTTCGCGTAGATGGCGAAGTTCGCGATATTGTAAAGGGAATGAAAGTAGATCGTTACAAAACCCACGATATTGAAATTGTAATTGACCGATTAAAAGTTTCTAAGCTAGAAAGCGATAACGACAAACGCCTTTCCGAAACCATAAATACCGCAATGTACCATGGCGAAGATGTTTTGATGGTTTTGGACAACGATACTGATGAAGCCCGCTATTTTAGCCGTTCATTAATGTGTCCTTCTTCGGGAATTTCATATCCAAATCCAGAGCCAAACAATTTTTCGTTCAACTCCCCAAAAGGGATGTGCCCCAACTGTAAAGGACTTGGAAAACTTTATGAAGTAAATTTAAACAAGCTTGTTCCAAACCCCAAACTTTCCATAAAACAAGGGGCTTTGGCACCACACGGCCCACAAAAAAACAATTGGATTTTTAAACAGCTTGAATTAATTGCGGAACGTTTCAATTTTAAATTAAGCGATCCTTTTGAAAGCATTCCGCAGGACAGCCAAAGATGTTATTTTTTTCGGCGGAAATGAAAAGTTTGACATTGAATCCAAAGCTTTGGGCATCACCCGAAGCTATAAAATAGATTTTGAAGGTGTTGCTACTTTTATCCAAAACACATTTGATGCCAACGAATCTACTTCCCTAAAACGTTGGGCAAAGGAATATATGGATAAAATTGCTGTGCCCGGAATGCAATGGAACAAGGCTTCGGAAAGAATCACTTTACTTTAAAGTAAACGAAAAAAACATAGCCGAACTCGCCCATATGGACATTGTAGAGCTTGCGGAATGGTTTAAAAATCTCGATAAAAACCTTTCGGAAACACAACTTAAAATCGCTTCAGAAATTATAAAGGAAGTGCGTTCACGACTTCAGTTTTTAGTGGATGTTGGGCTAACTTATTTGGCTTTGGACCGAAGTTCAAAATCGCTTTCTGGTGGTGAGGCACAGCGAATTCGTTTGGCAACACAAATTGGTTCGCAATTGGTTGGCGTGCTTTATATTTTGGATGAACCCAGTATTGGCTTACACCAACGCGACAATGAACGATTGATTTATTCTTTAAAACAATTAAGAGAGATTGGCAATTCGGTAATTGTTGTTGAACACGATAAAGAAATGATAGAAAGTGCCGATTATGTTATAGATATTGGCCCTGCAGCAGGAAGGCACGGTGGCGAAATCGTTTCCGAAGGCACTCCCGAGGAAATAGAAAAACACGACACCCTAACCGCAGATTATTTAAACGGCACGAAAGAAAATTGAAATTCCAAAAAAACGTCGAAAAGGAAACGGCAAAACATTAACGCTTAAAGGCGCTTCGGGAAATAACTTGAAAAATATTTCGGTTGAATTTCCCTTTGGGAAAAATGATTGGCGTTACGGGTGTTTCCGGTAGTGGAAAAAGTACGCTCATCAACGAAACCCTCTACCCTATTTTGAACGCACATTTTTTCAATGGCGTAAAAAAACCAATGCCTTACAAAAAAATTGAAGGGCTAGAAAACATTGACAAAGTAATAGACATTAACCAATCGCCAATTGGCAGAACGCCTAGAAGCAATCCTGCGACTTATACAGGCGTTTTTTCAGAAATACGAAACCTTTTCGCCAAAACGCCTGAATCGATGATTCGTGGCTATAAACCTGGCCGTTTCAGTTTCAACGTTGCTGGTGGACGTTGTGAAACCTGTAAAGGAGCAGGGCTGCGAGTTATTGAAATGAATTTCCTTCCGGATGTTTATGTGGAATGCGAAACTTGCCAAGGCAAACGCTTCAACCGTGAAACATTGGAAATTCGTTATAAAGGAAAATCCATTTACGATGTTTTGGAAATGACTATAAACGAAGCGTGTGACTTTTTTGAAAACATTCCGAAAATATATCGAAAAGTAAAAACAATACAAGATGTTGGTTTGGGTTATATTACCCTTGGGCAGCAGTCCACAACACTTTCGGGTGGGGAGGCACAACGTATAAAATTATCCACAGAACTTTCCAAACGCGATACTGGAAACACTTTTTATATTCTTAGATGAACCTACAACGGGGCTTCATTTTGAAGATATTCGCGTATTGATGATCGTATTGAACAAATTGGCAGACAAAGGCAATACTGTATTGATAATTGAACACAATCTGGACGTTATCAAAACCGTTGATTATATAATAGACATTGGTCCCGAAGGTGGAAAAGAGGGCGGGAAAATTATGGCCTTGGGTACGCCCGAAGAAATTGCCGAAGACAAAAAAAGCTATACCGCCCGGTTCCTTAAAAAAGAATTACATTAGAGAATATGCTACTGCAATATTCAAGGTTCTCAATTTGAAAACTTGAATTTTAAATATTGAACTTTGAACTAAAATAGAATGAGAAACGAACAAATACCAAAAAACTGGAATGAAGTGAAAACCAATGATTCTTGGGCCATTTTTAAGATAATGGGAGAGTTTGTAAATGGTTATGAAAAAATGAGTCGGATTGGTCCTTGCGTTTCTATATTTGGATCTGCACGTACAAAACCAGACAATAAATATTACAAATTAGCAGAAAACATTGCCAAAAAAATAACCGAAAACGGGTATGGCGTAATTACTGGTGGTGGTCCTGGAATTATGGAAGCAGGAAACAAAGGCGCGCATTTGGCTGGTGGAACTTCCGTAGGCTTAAATATTACACTTCCTTTTGAACAACACGACAATCCCTATATTGATAGTGATAAAAGCATCGATTTTGATTACTTTTTTGTTCGAAAAGTAATGTTTGTGAAATATTCGCAAGGATTTGTGGTTATGCCAGGAGGCTTTGGTACACTCGATGAATTTTTTGAAGCGTTGACACTGATACAGACCCATAAAATTGATAAATTCCCCATAATACTTGTTGGTACTGAATTTTGGGGAGGACTTTTTGAATGGATAAAAACAACACTTTTGGAAGCCAATAACAATGTTAAGCTAGAAGATTTAGATCTTGTTCATTTGGTGGATACTGAAGATGAAGTGCTTCAAATACTAAATGAATTTTACAATGAATACAACCTTAGTCCAAATTTTTAATTTTAAAATTCGAATGTTTAAAAAGTCGCTAACATTTAAGCTTTTATAATATTTTCCCTATCAGTAAATGCTCAAGGAAACAATAAAAACCATGGTTCTACAATCTGCTTGAGTTTCCTTCTGCATTTCCACCAAATCGGGCAGAAATCCTAAGAGATATTATTGACGAATACGAACCTGATATTTTTATGATTTGTGAACTGGAAAGCGAAACTGGCGCAAATCTTATCTTAAATACTTCATTGAATGACGAAGGGAATAATTATGTAATGGCCCCATTTGAAGCCAAGTCAATCTGGCGATCCAGACCATCAACAATTAATTTTTTACAGAAAAGGAATGTTCACTTTGGAAGCATACTGAGGTAATTTGCCAACAGCTCGTTCGCGATATAAATCATTACACCTTAAAACTTGAGCACTGCCGATCAAGAAATAGATCCGGTTCTTGCTTGAAGTTTTTGTAACCCATTTAAAATCAAGCGACAGGCACTGCCAACAAACAATTGCGATTAGAAATGGTGCAACAGTTTACCAATAAACTGGAAACTTTAGATCCAAATTCGTTTGTTCTTTTTGGCGGCGATTTTAATCTTTATACCGCAAAGTGAACCCGCATATCATAGAAATGTTGGATCCAACAAACAGCAATTATAATGGTTGACCCAACTTAATCGTCCCAGGATCGTGGAACAACAATATAAATTTTGAGGATATTCATTCACAAAGTACGCGTATAAGTTCAGGGCCTTTTGGCACTGGAGCTGGCGGTGGTTTGGATGATCGGTTTGATTTTATCGTTATTTCGAAATAACATGCAAAACGACCCAAAATTGAGAATACATTCATGATAGCTATAAATCTTTTGGAAACAATGGAAATTGCTTATAACAATAGTATAAACGATCCAAGACTGCTAGTGGAGATTTTAGCCAAGAACTTACGCGATAATCTTTACAATATGAGCGACCATCTTCCTATTGTGATGAATCTAGAAACCAACAAACAAATTATTTTAAGCAATAAAGATTTTTCGGCAAGCCCTTCAATTAAACTTGAAAATACATTAGTAAAAGAGAAATTAAAAATTCATTTGAATTCAAATATTTCTGAAAAAATTACGTTTGAAGTTTATAATATTCTCGGCCAAAAACTTATGAATTACACTTCAGAAAATTTAGAATATATTTCAATAGACGTAAGCCAATTAACAAATGGCATATATTACTTAAAAACATACCTTCTAGCCTCACGAACTTTTAAATTCACTAAAACTTCTTGACACTCAGAAGCATTTTATATATTACATCTTTTTTTGTTTACGTTTCAAGCACGGCTCAGAACACCATAAATATTGATGCCACACTAAATCCTGCTCAGAAAACACTTTCCATCAAACAGCAAGATAACTTATAAAAATACTTCCGAAGATATTTTAAAGGAAATATATCCTTTTTGATTGGGCAAATAGTTTTTCAGCCAAAACCACACCCTTAGGCAAGCGTTTTGCCGAAAATTATGAAAGTGCATTTCATTTTGAAAAAGACGAGGATCGCGGAAAGAACAAGTATTGAAAGAGTTTATAATAACTCTACTATTCCATCTCAAGTGGCAACGTGGTGATGCTGTTGATATTTTAAAGATTATTCCAGAAACCCCATCAAAACCCGGAGAAAGTTATACTTTCAATTTGGAATACACCGTAAAAATTTCTGATGATCGATTTACGCGTTATGGAGTAAATAAAATTAAACGATTACAAATTCGCTATTGGTATATTTCACCGGCGGTTTACAATGGTGAATGGCAGGTTTACAGCAATAAAAATACGACGATTTATTTTTGACACCTTCAGATTTTTCCATAAACCTTCATCTTCCGAAGAATTATACAGTTGACTTCAGATTTTGATTTAATTTCAGAAGAGCATTTCAGAAAACAAAAAAAACACGGAGCTCATTTGGAAAAGATCAGAAGAAAAGCAGTCTTTATTTTGAGAAAAATCCAAACTTCGAAACCATTGAAACTGATAAAATACAAATTGTAACCAACCTGCAAAACAGCAAGGTTAACCCACCTGTTCAGGCTTTGATGATAGATAGAGTTGTCCATTTTTTAGATGCAAAACTTGGGCCATATCCTTTTGAAAAAATGGTTATTAGTGAAACAGATTACAAAACAAATCCCGTTTACGGTCTTAACCAGTTGCCCAGCTTTATAAGCCCTTTTCCCGATGGTTTTGAATATGATATGGAACAGCTAAAAACCATAACCCGACACTATATTGACAATACTTGGTAATGAATTCACGAGAATGATTATTGGTTGCAGGATGCTTTGCAGATTTATTTGATGATGGAATATGTGGACACCTATTACCCAAAAATGAAAATAATAGGCAACCTCAGTAATTGGTGGGTTATACGTTGGGCGCACGCTGCAGACCTGGAGTTCAATGACCAATACCCTATTCTTTATCTGAATATGGCCCGCAATAATATTCATCAAGCCCTTACAACTCCCAAGGATTCATTGTTGAAATTCAATATGAATATTGCCACGGGGTATTATGGTGCGAGTGGCTTAAAATATCTAGAACGATTATTTGGGCGATGATATTTTGAATAATAGCATCAAGGAATTTTATTCCGAAAACAAATTAAAGCCAGATTACAACATCAGATTTTGAAGAATTTCTTTCCGAAAGGACAGACCTTCCAATAAATTGGTTTTTTGAAGATTTTGCAGACACCCGTAACAACTATAGATTTCAAAATAAAAAAAGTTGAAAAGAAAGGAGATTCTTTGAAGGTTTTTATCAAAAATACCCGAAAATCGGAACTTCCAGTTTCTTTGTATGGTCTAAACAATAAAGAGATTGTTTTTAAAACATGGACAAAACCCATTGATAGTGTTTTATCCATTACTATTCCTGCAGAAAATATTAGCAAGTTGGCGCTAAATTATGAAGGAAAGAATCCGGAATACAACCGCAGAAACAACTATAAAGCAGTAAAAGGATTTTTTGACAAACCGTTACAGTTTCGACTTTTTCAAGATGTTGAAGACCCAAATTATACGCAGTTTTTCTTTATGCCGATTTTTGAATACAATCTTTATGATGGTGTGTCAGCGGGGCTTCGGCTTTATAATAAAACTGTGTTGCCAAAAGCAGTGCACTATAGTTTAGAGCCTCAATTTGGGTTTCGTTCCAAAACACTTGTGGGCCGTGCGTCTGTAAGCTATACCCAAATTAAGAACGAAGGGAAACTATATGCCATGCGTTATGGTTTTTCAGGAAATTATTATTCCTACGACCGTGGATTATTTTATAAACGTTTTACACCCTATATCACTTTCGCTTTTCGGAATTCTGATTTAAGGGACAATGAAAAACAGTTTATTAATCTTCGAAATATAAATGTTTATCAGGATGAAGACCCAAACAATCCTCAGCAGGAACCAAACTACAGTGTTTTTAACATGCAATATGTGTATTCCAACCCAAACCTTATCAATTATTTTAGAGGGGTTGTGGATTATGAAATTTCATCAAAATTCAGTAAAGTATCCTTGAATCTTGAATATAGAAAACTCTTTTTGAGTAACCGTCAATTGAACCTCCGCTTCTTTGCAGGGGCTTTTCTCTTTAATGATACGCGAGAGAATGAGGATTTTTTAGCTTTGCGTTAGACCGACCAAACGATTATCTTTTTGATTATAATTATTACGGACGGAGCGAGGATTCTGGCCTTTTCAGCCAACAGTTGATAATTGCAGAAGGGGGATTTAAATCTCAATTGGAACCAGCTTTTGCCAATAGTTGGATAACTACCGTAAATGCAAGTACCAATATTTGGAAATGGATTTATGCATATGGTGATGTTGGACTTGTTCACAATAAAGCTCGCGGAACAAACACCGTTTTTGATAGCGGAATACGCCTAAGTTTGGTTGCTGATTATTTTGAGCTTTATTTTCCAGTATATTCGAATTTAGGCTTTGAACCCAGCTTACCTCATTATGATGAAAAAGTTCGTTTTATAGTTACCATAAGTCCAAAGACGTTATTGGGGCTGTTTACTCGAAGATGGTACTAACCTTCCCCGAATTTCTAATTATTTATAGTCATTAAGAATTTGCAAAAACCTTTCATGCATTGCATCGGTATAGTCCAAATGAGTCACAATACGAAGTTTCCCTTGCCCCATCCCACTTATCTTTATATTTCTCTGAAGCAAATCATTCATAAATTTTTCTTCTGAAATAGCTTCAGAAAGATAGAAAATCACAATATTGGTTTCGGTTGGTTCTACTTTTTTAACATATGATTGATTCTAAAGAGTTGCTGAAATCTCCATAGCCTTTTTATGGTCTTCCGCCAAGCGTTCTAGGTGATTGTCCAAAGCGTAAATTCCTGCAGCAGCCATAAAACCTATCTGTCGCATCCCGCCGCCCAATACTTTACGAACACGCATGGCTTTTTTCATAATTTCTTTTTTGCCCAAGCAAAACGCTTCCCATTGGGGTACCCAAACCTTTGCTCAAGACAAACGGAAATAGTATCGAAAATTTTTCCATAATCTTTTGGATTTTGCTTTTGAGCAACCAGAGCATTCCAAATTCGTGCGCCGTCCAGATGAAGTCCCAAATTGTGGTTATTACAAACTTTACGTATTTTTTCAATTTCAGAAAAATCATAACATGCGCCGCCTCCTTTATTTGTAGTATTTTCCAAACAAACCAGACTCGTTAACGGACTGTGGTAAAAATCTGGTGGATTTATGTTCTCCTCCACTTGCGCAGGCGCTAATCATTCCGCGATTGCCGTCAATAATTTACAGGAAACCCCGCTGTTGAAGGAAACTCCGCCCCCTTCATAATTATAAACATGCGCCCATTTATCAGCAATCAACTGTTCGCCAGGTTGGGTGTGCATTTTTATTGCAGCTTGGTTGGCCATACTTCCCGTTGGGAAAAACAGCGCAGCATCCATCCCAAACATATCGGCCAGTTTTTGTTCCAATTTGTTTGACAGTGGGGTCTTCTTTATAAACATCATCACCCACTTCGGCATTCATAATTGCTTGCATCATTTCTTGCGTAGGGTCGGTTACGGTATCACTTCTTAAATCTATAATCATCTATTTGTTTAGTTTTCTCTGAAAAATTTCCCTTTAATTTCAAAATTCTTTATCATTTCCGAAATGTCTTCATCTAGTTTTATCAACATCAATGATTTATTGTGATCTGCGTTTACGTTTTTGTATTTGGAATCGTTAGTCAAATCAAATTCCCTAAAGCTTTTTTCAAAAGACATTTCCCTCAAAAACAAATTTATATTCCTTTTGGCAAGATTGCACAGACATATTTCCAAAGGCGTTATCGTCAATTTTTTTACCTTTATATGGCTTAACATCTTCGGTTCTTAAATCTTGCTTCTCCTTTAGTGCCTTTTTCATGCTTTTTTCATACCAATAGGAATAGGAATAAAACTTCCGCAATTATCAAATTTTTGAAACTTCATAATATCTTCGCCTTCCTTCCAAAAAACATAAACAGAATAATATGTTGATTTTGATGTACAGATTTTTCCATCAGGCATATATGAACATCTGGATGTTTCCATCACAATAATCCTTTCTGAAAAAATATTCAGGGTTTTCCTGCATTTCAAGCTCTGCCATTTTTTGTGCAACAAGCGCATCAACAAAGGCTTCATCGTTTTGGGCAAAACAAATACTAGTTATACTTAATATGAAAAGGAACAGTATTTTTTTCATAAAAGAGTAATTTTTTAAAGATTTACTATTTCAGAAAATACATATTTCTAAGAAAGTATAAAATTAGCCGAAAAATACTTTCCGCTCACGAAGTTAATAGTATTTTTGCTCAAATTCTTACCCCGTTATGACTACAACAGACCAAATCAAAGACCTTAAGGTGCGGTTAGACGCCTTGAGGCGATATCTTTGACATTGCTGGCAAAAGCATAGAGATTACCAACGACGAAGAAAAAACCTTTGACCCCAATTTTTGGAACAATCCACGTGAAGCGGAAGCTTTTATGAAAGTGTTGCGAACTAAAAAGAAATGGGTTACTGATTATGAAACTGCTACAAACCTTACCGAAGAAGCCGAAATCCTTCTCGAATTTTACAAAGAAGGCGAAGGAAAGCCTGAAAATGTAGATGTTGCTTTTGAAAAAGCTGAGAACTGCCATAGAAGCATTTGGAGTTCCGAAATATGCTGGGAGAAGAAGGCGACGATATGAGTGCTGTACTGCAAATTACAGCCGGAGCAGGTGGAACTGAAAGCTGCGATTGGGCACAAATGCTCATGCGGATGTACCTAATGTGGGCGCAAAAAAACGATTATAAAGTAAAGGAACTCAACTTTCAGGCAGGCGATGTTGCTGGCGTAAAAACCGTAACGCTGGAAATTGAAGGCGAATATGCCTTTGGTTGGTTAAAGAGTGAAAACGGCGTGCACCGTTTGGTGCGTATTTCTCCATTTGATAGTAATGCAAAACGACACACAAGTTTTGCAAGTGTTTACGTATATCCTTTAGTTGATGATACTATTGAGATTGAAATAAACCCTGCTGATATTTCTTGGGAATTTGCCCGAAGTAGCGGCGCTGGTGGACAAAACGTAAACAAGGTGGAAACCAAAGCTATCCTTACCCACCACCCCACTGGAATCGTAATCCACAACAGTGAAACCCGAAGCCAACTGGACAACCGTGAAAAGGCGATGCAGATGTTGAAATCGCAATTGTATGAAATTGAACTTCGCAAACAAATGGCACAGCGTGCCGAAATTGAAGACAGCAAACTTGGCTATAGAATGGGGCTCGCAGATACGCAATTATGTTTTACACCCTTATAAACTAGTAAAAGATGTGCGTACAGGGCATGAAACAGGAAATACTGATGCAATGCTGGACGGTGAGATTGATTCGTTTTTAAAGGCGTATTTAATGATGACTGGACAGAAGGAGAAGAGTGATGAATTATAAAAAAACAAAGGGAACAAGATTTTAAAAAAATCGTAGTTCCCTTTGCAAATCATATTCCTTCAGCTGGCATTATCCGTTTCGAAGTTTTACGGGTATATTCTCAGCTAGTCCTTGAGACTTAAGCACCCCGATATGATAGTTTGATAAATATACAAAATATTTTATTTGAATTATCTCAATATCAAAACTTTAACACAAGTTTTTTAACTTCGTTTTCTTCCCATAAAAAAATCTGTAGCCCAGAAAATCAATAATAATATTACAAATATTCCGCTTATATATTTAGCAGGCTCTAACCCTCCATCACCAATACCAATAAAACCAATAACCCCAAAGACTATGGCCAATATAATGTATGTTGCTTTCCAGTGATGCATTAGAAAAATTGGTTTGGGTTATATAACTCGAAATAAAGTAAAAACAATCTTATCACAAAAAGTTAATTTTCAACTACTTTAAAATAGCTTTTAGCAGAAATAAATTGCCCAGAATCTGTATACCCTTCTATAATTATTTCAAAATCACCTGCAACATCTGAAGTAAAAAAGGAAGTAGAATAACCTTCTTCTCCAAAAACAACATCTGGTTGCCAAAGCAGTTGCACCCTATAATCCGGAATTCTTGAAAACGCTGATTGATTACTGTAATCAGCTCTAAATTGCTCCTTTCTCTTAACTGCGGGTGGCAGATTCAGTACCTCAATATAATTTTCGGAAAGTGGAAGAATAAAATCGCCTTTTTTTGTTTCTACTGAGATGATACCACTGTATATCTTAGGGCCATAACGATAAGGCTGGGTAATGACACGGATGCTTTTAATTTCACGTGCGTTATAGTTTATCAGGTCTTCATTATTCTGAATTTGCATACCATCCATAAGAATTAAAGGAGGGATATCATTAAATTTTGCAACTCCGTTTGGATCGTAAGCATTATTAACCGAAAACCTTATATCCTCACCCGAGCCACGAACAGCGGCTAGTGTAACAACTTCAACAAATGTTTCCCTAACAGAGGGAAAACGGGTATAATTATCCAGCAAAAAGACGGTTCCTAAGTTATTGTAAAATGCAGGATTAATTTTGTTTCTTAAAATACTGTCCTTTTTTACATCAAAATAAGCGTTCTCTATTTGAACTTGTAGACTTCGTTCTTGTAACCAATTTTTTAAATTTGGATCTAACTCCAATACTTTTGCATCGCTTTCACCCAAGTAAAAATCTTTTTTATCCAAAACTAGCTTATATTTGGCATCTTCCTCTTTGGGGTCATTCAATTGAACTATACTTTTTTCAGCATCATATCCTTCAGTTACCGGAAAGAAAAACCTACCATTTACATCGGTTTTTGCCATCTTGAAAACGAAATCCTTTCCAGGTATGGTAAGCGAAACTTCCTTGTTTGGAACGGGTCGGCCATCTCCATTAGAAAGTACAACTCCTGAAATTAATTCGCCTCGCAGTTCAGGAATATAAAATAACTCTGAAGAATTATTTTTTCTTTCTTTTGAAATAGTTCCCAAAATTTCAATTGGATTTATTTTTCTGACGGAAAGAACATAGTTTCCACCATTGTTATTTATACGATTTTCAATACTCAAACTTACTTTTTCGCGAAAGCCATATAATTGTTTGTTTGTGATGATTTGGATTGCTTCATTATTACTTTCTTTTTCAGAAAAATTAGGTATTGATTTAAAATTTACTTTAACAGTATTGGCAGCTTTCTTAGTTTCAGTAAGTTTTATGAAGGTATTTATAATGTAAATATTCTTTTGAAAAAATGCGTCTTGGTCATTATTTCTAGAAAAATTGGTATAACCAATAATTCTGTAAGCTCCTGTATTTAATGAGGAAGGAAGAAAAAAATCTCCATTTGCTGTTCCGTTTTTAACTTTCAATTTATGGCTGAAAATCACAGAATCATTTTCATTGCGCATAGAAACATACAATACTTTACTGAGTTTGCTTTCTTTATTTGCCACATCAAGATTGAAGGCTTTATACTGAAGCAACTCTCCCGCCAACAAGACATTGGAGTTAATGGAAAGTGTAATTTTTTCCTTGGGGAAAACACTTGTATCTGTAGATAGATCTTGTTTCGGAATTTGTGCTTTTGCTACAAAACCGAAAATAATAAACAATATGAAAAAGAGTCTTTTTGTCATAATCAATCTTCCCAAAAATCGGGTATTACATTTGATGAAAAAGAAGTGCAAACTGTACATTCCGGCTTAGCAATAGTATAAATAAAAGAATTCGGGTGAGATATAACTTGATAATTAAAGTATATGATATATTGTATAATTAAATCTCTTTCATTAGGGTCATTGTCCAATTCAGTGTTATCTCTATAATCAAGATATAACTGATCACAATCCATAAAATAGGGAGGTTTTTCTAATCCAAAATCTTCATAGTTGAAATAAATTCTTTTTGATGTCATGGAAGAAGCTTCAAAAAACCCAAGCACTTTTTCGTCTGGATTTGCTTCAGCAACCATATTTCCGGCAACATAACCAGGTTGGCCTTGAGAAAGCAAACTTCCCACACTTCCTAGTTCTTTCACTATTTTATAAAAGGTATAGGCCTCCACACTTTGCACGTATTGTTTTACTAAAATACTATATCGTGTTTGTATTTTTGTATCAAATTTTGAAAGATAATTTCACTGGAAACCGAAATACTCTATTTTCGTTGAGTTCAGTAGTTGCAGTTTGGTTTATGCCTGTGGAATATTCGGTGGTATAGCAAATTATTTCGGGTTCCCGTGGAGTCAAAAGTACATCATATGTATCTCCACCTCTGGATTATAGTTGATTATTTCCGCATTAAAAGGCGAAGGGTATGGAGCTGTAATTTTATAAGTTTCCTCATATTCATACCTAAAATATTTTGCATTCCCAGTGGGATCTTCTGTATTTACTAAAACCTGTACACCATCTTTATCATCAATAGGGTTAACAATGCGTTCGGCATACACCTCATCCATTTCCACCGAAGGCGGTAAGGTTACGGTAGACGAGGTATAGCTTTTTCCATCTTGGGTATTAATGTTCAAAGTATAGGAAACATTTGGCTGTGCATTGAATGGTTGGTTGGAAATGTAGAAACCTGTTTCATTATCTTGTGAAAAACTAAAACTGTCTCCATTACTCTCAAAACTGTTACAGTTGCATTGTTTTCTGTTAAGACATCAGTATTTTCAAGAGAAGAGGTTCTACTGAGTTTTACAATTTGTGGCCTCATTTCATTTGTAATAGTACTTTCCACCACCAAAACGTTTTCATATCCAACTACCTCAATTTCATAGGGTTCTGTACAAGCTGTATGAAAAAACAATACTATAAGAAATGCTATATATAAAATTTTTGACTTCATCATCCTAAAACTTAAAGTTATATGTAATGGTTGGGACAGGTACTGAAAATATGGAAGTTTGATATGCTTTAATCTGTCCTTGCTCATTAACAAAAAACACAGAGTACGGATTATTTCTTCCTAAAACGTTGTAAACCGAAATATTGATAAAACTATGTCCAATCTTGTTTAACTTATGGTTCCCTTCAATGTTTACACCCAAATCTAAGCGGTAATAATCTGGAATTCGGAATTGGTTGCGGTCGCTATAAAGCACTTGCTCCTCTCCAGCAAAAACATATCTGCCAATAGGGTATGTAACTGGCCTGCCAGTTTGGTAGGTAAAATTACCTGAAAAGCTAAAACGCTTGGTAAGCTTATAGTTGGCAACTACCGAAAAATCGTGCGGCTTATCATAATTTGCTGGGAAAAAATCGCCATTATTAACACGTTCCTGTATAATCTGACTATCTAGTTTCACTAAGGAGCGAGAATAACTATATCCCACATAGCCATTAAAACGCCCGGAATTCTTTTTCACAAGAAATTCTACGCCATAGGCTTTTCCTTCACCTTGAAGTAGTTCCGTTTCAAGATCATCATTTAAAATCAATTGCGCACCAATTTTATAATCCAATAGGTCAGCCATTGTTTTATAATATCCTTCAAGACTGAATTCCACATCTTTTCCGGGAAGATTTTTAAAGAACCCCAAGCTGTATTGATTGGCGCGCTGTGGTGCAATGTTTAAGTCTGAAAGCTTCCAAATATCTGTTGGAGATTGCGTAGTATTTGTTGATAAGAAAGTGTAGATATTGAATAGTTCTGTTAAAGCCAGCCTTAACCGAAAAGTCGTTTCCCAATAAATAACGGGCTGAAATTCTGTATTCAGGGCCGCCGTATGTTTTTATGGATTCATTTTTGCCATAATCTTTAACTTCAATTATGGAGCTTTCACTTTTAGGAACATCCTCTTCATATACATTTTGAGTTGCAGGCCCAAGTGCCGAATAATAAGAGTAACGCAAGCCTATATCGAGAATAATTTATCTGTCACTTCAAATAAATCTGCGAGATAAATGGCAGATTCCAGTCCTTTTTCACGATCAATCGTTTTTGCCTGCACGTCAGAAATTGTTCCAATTGGTTCAATTTTTCCAGGATCAATGGAGTACAGCTTACTACTGAGACCATAGCTCAGCTTATGTTTATTGCTCAATTTATAATTAAAATTAAGCTTTACCTGATATTCATTCAGTTCATATCCAAAATCAAAATCCTCGTTTGCATCTGCTTCATAATTGATTCCGTATTTATATTGACTGCTTACTAAAATAAGTTCTGCCCTACTCTTTTCACTAAAGTTGTGACCATATTTTAAAGAAATCAAGCGATTATTATATTCAAAAATAGAATCTGAAGTTATACTGAAACGATCTTTACTGAAGTAAAATGTACCTTGAATATTATTTTTGTCATCAATATTGTGTTTGTATTTCACGATACCGTCATAAAATGAAGCCTCGCTGTTTTTCAATTCTTCCTCATTCAGACTTCTTAAAATCCAATCGGAATAGGTAGCTCTAAAACCTGCAATCAAAGACGCTTTTTCCTTTACTACTGGTACTTCAACAGCCAGATTTGCTGTGATTGGACCTACAGAACCTTCTCCTCTAAACTTTTCCATATCACCCGATTTGGTTTCAATATCAAAAACGGAAGAAAGCCTTCCGCCGTATTCAGCAGGAATACTTGCTTTATAAATTTCCAAACTTCCCGTTGTAAAAGGATTCACTGCTGAAAAGAAGCCTAAAAAGTGAGATGGATTATAAAGCACGGCATCATCTAATAAAATAAGGTTTTGGTCTGCCCTTCCACCACGTACATTAAAACCGCTGGAGCCTTCACCAGTTGTTTTTATTCCAGGCATCGTGGTTGCAACTTTCAAAATATCGCGTTCACCCAAAACCAACGGAATGGTTTTTATGGCCTCAATGTCAATATTGGTAACGCCCACAACGGCATCGCGCACATTGGCATCTTTTTTTGATTTAACAACCACTTCTTCCAAGGATTCGGTGTTTTCTCGCAATTCAATATTTAGTGAGCCATCGCCGTACATGATAACGTCTTGACGAATCTTTTCAAACCCTAAAAGGTTCGTTTCAAGTTTGTTCAAACCATACGGAAGACGAATGCTGAAGCGACCTTCAGAATCGGTTACAGCATATTTGGTTCTATCTGTCGTTGAAATGGAAAGGTTTTGAAGTGGTTCGCCCGTTTTCGAATTTATAAAAACACCTGTAAGTAAATAAGTTTTGTTCGCAGCATTAGGGCGCTGTTTCCCAATAGTTACCAGTTTTCTTTGCTGAACTGTTTGACGTTCAGCATATTCTTCCTGAAAAATCGGGGCGTTGTTGTTTTCTTCGGTTATCTTTTCGTCTGGTTTTGCTTCGTTGAAAAAGTCTGAAGGCAATTCCGTGTAGACATAAGTGTTATTCAACAGGATTACGTTTCCTTCTTTTAATACAAAATTAATGTTTGTATTACTGAAAATTCCATCCAAAATTTTTCTGAGTGACTCATTTTCAAAAGTTTTGGTAACAAAATGGCCTTTCAGCCAAGATTCATCAAAATAGAATTTTTTGTTTGAAAGGGTTTCCACTTTCAAAACCGCTTCTTTTAATGGAGTGTTATTGAATGATGCCGTTATGTTTTGCTCGGTTTGTCCAAATAATCCTAGCGAGGAAAATAAAAATATAAAGATGGCAAAAAATCTATTTTGCATAGCGGATTGTAACTTCAAGTTATTATTGTTTTTTATCAGTTTTCAGCCCATCAATATACTTTATAAGTTTTGTCATAAAGCTATCAGGGTCTGATTTATGAATAGCTTTATAGCTCTTGTAAAAGTCATGAATCTCCTCTTCATATTCCGGAAGCATTTTTCGAAGCTCTCTTTCTGAACTAATAATTGTATAATTTCCTCTATATTCTAATACATAGAAATTATTCTCAGAAAACTTATATTGAACACCATTTTTCAAGGGTTTGTCCATTTTCTTTTTGGTGTGCTTTATGTAAAGATTTTGTTCGTTTCCTTGGTAGGCTGCCTCATAATAACCATTGCCCGAAAGTCCCAAATTAGTAGCTGCCAATCTAACAAAGTCATTGTTATAAATAGAGAATGATTCTACAAATTCGGGAATCAGTTTTACATTGAAAATACTTAAATTATCATCTGAATGCGTTAGCAAGTTATCATCCAAAAGATCGTATTTCAGGAATACATTCACATAATATTGTCCGTTGTAAGTCCACAGAACCCTTTACATAATCATAGCCTTTGAAATATCTATAAGTTCCATCTGTATTCAAAAAGAAATCTGTAAACTCTGTTCCGTTGAACAACCAGAGTTATCCAAACCCACAATATTGTCATAGGTTTCATATATTTTATCTTGAGAAATAGTTTGGGAATACAACCCAGTTCCAAAGAGAAGAAAGAGCTGAAAAGTGAAAATGAGTTCTTTTAAATATCATTTTATATTTTTTGCGATTTTAAAAGTAAATAAAAAATGGTGCTTGTTTAAAAAAATGTCTTGTTAAAACAACTTCATTATTCTTATTTTTCTTTACTAGGATATATCTTCGTTAAAACCAACAAAGAATCAAAAATGAAAGCCGCATCCTTAAAAGAAATAAAAACCGAACTAAACGTACGTTCCACACAGGAATTACTGGAATTTGCCTTCGGCTTTCAAAATTTAAAAAGGAAAACAAAGAATTACTCACCTATTTATTGTTTGAATCTGAAGATGAAGAAGCTTTTATCCAAAGTATTAAAAACAAGATAGATGAAGATTTTGAAACGATAAATACCAAAACCTTTTACTTTATAAAAAAGAGCATCCGGAAGATTTTGCGGGAACTGAAAAAATTCATCCGCTATTCACAAAACAAAGAAACTGAAGTAGAACTTTTGCTCTATTTTTGCCAAAAACTAAAAGATTTCACACCTTCAATAAAACGAAATACAACCCTCACTAATCTATACAACAGACACATTGATTATATTTCAAAAAAAGTGAAAACCCTGCATGAAGATTTGCAATATGATTATAAATTGGAGTTGGAAGAACTAGCCTCCTAGCCTCCAAAGAGTGGAATTGAAAACGAAATTGAAATTAAACCCAATTAAACTAATCCCGCAAAATGACAACACTATACCACAACCCACGCTGTAGCAAATCGCGCCAAGCACTTCACCTATTGGAAGAAGAAGGTGAAACCATAGAAATTGTGAAATATCTTAAAAATCCGCCATCGCACCAAGAATTAAAGCAAGTAATAGAACTTTTAGGTATAAAACCAATCGCACTTGTTCGAACCCAAGAAGAAGAGTGGAAAGAAAACTACAAAGAACAAAAAACTCAGTGATAAACAGATAATTGATATAATGATTCAAAATCCCAAGACTCATCGAGCGACCCATCGCCATTAAAGGAACAAATGCAGTAATAGGTAGACCCCCAGAAAAGGTGCTGGATATTTTATAGGTCTAAAACAGATTCCCAATTTTTTGGGAATAATTTAACAGAAGATTGGCAGATTCTCATTAAACCACGGCTATTTTCGTGGGTCTAAATTGCTAAAAAATTCTATGAAAATTATTCTATTCTCTTCTTACTCGCATTTGCCACTACTATAGTCTTGCCCAAAACACTGAAAAAAAACAAGTTACCGTTAAAGGGATCATACTTTGAAGATGGCACAAATTATCCTTTGGAATACTCCACAGTTTCATTCATCAATCAAACAAGGGAAAGTCGTTACTGGTGGAATTACAGATACAGAGGGCAAATTCAGTATTGATGTTCCAGAAGGTGTTTATACCGTGAAATTTGAGTTTATTTCCTATAAAGCCAAACAACTTCCAAACCAAAACTTGTCACAAAAAACACTACGCTTCCTACCGTAAAGTTGGCATTGGATGCAGCCAGTCTGGACGAAGTTGTGGTGCGTGCAGAAACCACAGAAGTACAAATAAGGCTTGATAAAAAAATATATAATATTGGTAAAGATCTTACCGCAGGTGGTGCTACCGTTAGTGATGCTCTAAACAATGTTCCTTCTGTAACCGTTGATATTGATGGTGCCATTGCACTTCGTGGAAATGAAAATGTAAAAATACTCATCAACGGAAAACCATCAGCTATTGCTGGATTTGGTTCAACCGATGCACTACGCCAACTTCCTGCCGAAGCCATTGAAAGGGTTGAAGTAATTACATCGCCTTCAGCTCGTTATGACGCCGAAGGAACCGCTGGAATTTTAAATATTATTCTTAAAAAAGAAAAAACACTCGGCCTTAATGGCTCATTGAGTACTAGTATTGGCGTACCGTTAAACAGCAATGTTTCAGGAAATATAAACTTGCGCACAGACAAATTCAACATCTTTAACACAACTGGGGTTTATTATAGAAATGGCCCAGGTAATGCCTATTTTAATAACCAATATTTTTCACGTAATTTCTTGGATGACAATGGAAATCCTGTAACAGTAGAACCTCAATTTGACCAGGTGATTGAAAACAGAAAATATGATAGAATGGGGAAAGGTTTCAATACCAATTTGGGTATTGAGTATTTTTTAAGTGACGAATCTTCAATTACCGCAAGTGGTTTTTATCGTAATGGAGATGGTAATGATGAAACCACAAACAGTACTTCAAATTATAATGATAATATTATTGAAGAAAGCACTTTAAGAATCGAAAATCAAAAGGAAGAAGACTACAATTATCAGTTCTCACTAAACTACATAAACAATTTTAGTGACAAAGGCCACAAGTTAACTGCCGATCTTCAATATGACCGTGGCGAGGATACTGAACGGTCCTTGATTACGGATCAAAGAACTTTTCCAAATATTATAGAACTTCCTTCTGAGGATATTATTAAATATAGAAAACGAAAAAGAATATTTGGCACAAGTGGATTATGTGCTCCCTATTGGCGAAAATGCCCAATTTGAAGCAGGTTATCGAGGCAATTTTGAAAAAACCGATACAGATTATACTTTGCTGCAAGAAACTGGGAACCACGGGCAATTTTGTGAGAAATGATAGCCTTTCCAATATCTTTACCTATAATGAAAACGTGCACGCCTTTTATTCACAATACGGAAATAAATTTGGAGACTTTTCTTTCCTGCTTGGTCTTCGTCTTGAAAATACACAAATGAAGGGAAAAGTTGATGCAGAAAATGTTTCGGAAGATGAGCCTTTCGATTTAAATTTTGATAAAAATTACACTGGCTTATTCCCTACCGTAAATCTTACTTATGAACTGAAGGAAAATGAAAACATAACATTAGGATACAACCGACGAATCAATAGACCGCGGAATTGGTATATCAATCCATTCCCTTCCCGTTCCAGTGAGGCAAACGTATTTCAAGGAAATCCAGATCTGGATCCTGCTTATGCAAGCGCTTTTGATTTAGGTTATCTAAAACGTTGGAAAAAACTAACATTGTCTGTTCTGTTTACTATCAATACGAAACAGATGCTTTTGAAAGAGTTCAGGAAGAAACAGGCGAAGTAACTAGCAACGGAATTCCAGTTATTCAGAACGTTCCCAATAAATCTTTCCACAAACCAACGCTATGGTTTTGAGCTGGGTTTACTTTACAATCCTACAAAATGGCTTAAACCTGAACGGAAGTTTTAACTATTTCCAGTTTAAAACGGAAGGGTTTTATAACGATGTGGATTACGGTGCAGAAAACACAAGCTATTTCGGGCGATTTAGTAGTAAAGTGAAACTTCCTGCAAAGATTGAATGGCAAACCAATGCATTTTATAGAGGTCCTTCAAATAATTCGCAAACTGACATCTGAGGGTATTCTATCTGTAGATATGGCCATTAGTAAAGATATTATAAACGATAACGGTACTTTGGCTTTAAACGTAAGCGATCTTGTTCAACACTCGAAAAAGAAACAGCCTAACTACTACAAATACATTTACAAGTGAAAGTGAATTTCAATGGAGACAGCGCCAAGTAACACTTACTTTCAGCTATCGTTTCAATCAAAAGAAACAGCGTCAACGTCCTGACCGCATGAATGGCGGTGAAGAAGGTGGCTTTGAAGGTTAATTTATAAAGAATATTCTGTAATAAAAAAGGGAACCAAATTGGTTCCCTTTTTGAATATCTTAAATAGTGAAATTACGATTTCAATTCTTTTTCTTTTCCTCGCGTTTCATTTTCCAATTCTCATAAAGTGAGCCACCTATCCAATAAGGAAGAATGCTCACCAAGAATATCATTAACCAAAATCCCATAGTAAGTATGATTAAAAAAGCGAGAAAACCTAAATATTGTTCAAATGTAAACATGCTGTGGCGTTTTTAAATTGATGGTTCAAAGATAAAAGGTTTTTTTGAAAAACGACAAGAAAATTTTCTGATTTATTCACAACAAATAAACAGCCATGCGGGTTGAACAACTTTTGGCTTTTCGTTACCTTTGCCATTGAACTTAGAAATCTTGATATTCGGGTTCAATTAATTCATAATAAACCATTTCACAATGCAATACAGAATAGAAAAAGACACTATGGGCGAGGTAAAAGTACCTGCCGATAAACTGTGGGGCGCACAAACAGAGCGTTCCTTTGAAAATTTTAAAATTGGCCCAAAAGCTTCCATGCCTTTGGAAATAATATATGGTTTTGCTTATTTAAAAAAAGCTGCGGCATACACTAATTGTGAACTCGGTGTTCTTCCTGAAGAAAAAAGGGATTTGATTGCAAAGGTTTGCGATGAAATTTTGGAAGGAAAACACGATGACCAGTTTCCGTTGGTAATTTGGCAGACAGGAAGCGGCACCCAAAGCAACATGAACGTAAATGAAGTGATCGCGAACCGCGCACACCAACTTGCCGGAAAAACTATAGGCGAAGGCGAAAAAACCCTTCAACCAAATGACGATGTGAACAAATCGCAATCTTCTAATGATACTTTCCCAACAGGAATGCATATTGCTGCTTATAAAAAGTTGATTGAAACTACACTTCCCGGTGTTGAACAACTTCAAAAAACACTTTCAAGAAAAGCGTCGGAATTTAAAGATGTTGTAAAAATTGGCCGTACCCATTTTATGGACGCCACCCCCCTAACCCTTGGGCAGGAATTCAGCGGTTATGCTGCACAACTAGAGCACGGCATTAAAGCATTGAACAATACCCTTCCACATTTAGCGGAACTCGCTTTAGGAGGGACCGCAGTGGGAACGGGTTTAAACACCCCAAAAGGTTATGACATAAAAGTTGCAGAATACATTTCTAAGTTTACTGATTTGCCTTTTGTAACTGCAAAAAATAAATTTGAAGCACTAGCTGCTCACGATGCGTTGGTGGAAAGTCATGGCGCTTTAAAACAGTTAGCTGTTTCACTAAACAAAATTGCAAACGATGTGCGAATGCTTGCCAGCGGGCCACGAAGCGGAATTGGCGAAATTAACATTCCAGCAAACGAGCCCGGTTCTTCCATTATGCCCGGCAAAGTAAATCCAACGCAATGTGAAGCATTAACAATGGTTTGTGCTCAAGTTATCGGAAACGATATGGCAATAGCTGTAGGCGGAATGCAAGGACAATTTGAACTGAACGTTTTTAAGCCAGTGATGGCGGCAAATTTCCTTCAGTCTGCACAATTGATTGGTGATGCCTGTGTTTCTTTTGACATTCATTGCGCACAAGGCATTGAACCAAATCACGAAGTAATCAAAAAGCAATTGAATAATAGTTTAATGTTAGTTACAGCCTTAAATACAAAAATAGGTTACTACAAAGCTGCAGAAATTGCAAACACAGCCCACAAAAACGGAACTACCTTAAAAGAAGAAGCCGTAAACCTTGGTTATGTAACTGCGGAAGAATTTGAGGAATGGGTGAAACCAGAAGACATGGTTTAGTAGTTGGTAGATTTTAGTTGGTAGAGGTTAGATTTTTACCCCGAATGCACGAATAAATTTTATAAAAAATATTCGTGCATTTTTGGTTTTTTAATTCCCACTTCGTGGGTTAGGGGGCTTCTTACCGTAAAACTTCTTATATCTAAAATACGATACCACACTAAGAATTACCGCAAAAAGTGTTATCCACCAAACAAAAGTTGGCGTTGCCGGCGCATCCCCACTTGCATAGGAATGTAAGCCACTTAGGTAGAAATTCACACCAAAATAAGTCATCATAATAGAAGCATAGGCGAAAAGTGCGAACACATTAAAAGTCCAACGTCCGCGTAAGCCAGGAACCAATCTGGCATGGATTACAAAGGCATAAACCATAATACTAATAAGTGCCCAAGTTTCCTTTGGGTCCCAGCCCCAGTAACGGCCCCAACTTTCATTGGCCCATTGTCCACCCAAAAAGTTTCCTATAGTGAGTAATACTAAGCCCACGGTCAAAGCCATTTCAGTAACCACGGTCAATTCGCTGATGTTGATTTCCATACGCTTATAATTGCCCTTTGTGGTGAAAATCATAAGGAAAAGAGAGGTTACAGCCAAAATCATTCCGAGGGTAAAAGGTCCATAACTCATAACAATAACTGCCACGTGAATCATTAACCAATAACTGTCCAAAACAGGCTGTAGGTTGGCAATGGAAGGATCCAACCAGTTTTCATGAGCAACCCAAAGGATAATCGCACCCACAAAAGCTGTTGATGCCACAGTCAAATCACTTCTACGTCCAAACGAGAGACCAAAGAAAACCGTAGCCCAAGCCACATATACCACAGATTCATAAGCATCACTCCACGGTGCATGACCACTTACATACCAACGCAGCGCCAAACCGAGCGTCATTAATGCAAAGAAAACCCACATAAGTACTTTCGAACTTTTTATGAGGACTCGCAATATTTTTCGATCCTTGAAAAGTTGTGCAATTATAAAAACAAACATCAAAATGCCGAAAACAGCGAAATACTTATAGAGCCGATTGAAGATGTCAACTTTGTTGTAAATAGTCTCTGCTCGAAGTTTGTTTTCTGAAGGCATCACTTCTTTACCATATTTCTTTTGGAAATTGGTAATGCTTTCCAATAATTCATCAGCTTGGGTATAATCGCCACTTTCGCGTGCTTTTTTCAAACTGTCAAAATACAGCGGAAGAATGTTTTTGGCATACAGCGAATCCATTCCCTTTAAATTCGCAACGCTTAACTCTGGATAAGAAATCCACTTGTTGCCTTCATCTTCTGGAATAGGAAATATTTTTAAAATACTTCCGCTCAAAGCGGCATTCAAAAGAGAGAAGTTTTCGTGTGCCTTAATAAAATCTTTTTGAAACTGATTTGGGTTTGTGGTGCGCGTGGCTTCTTCCAGATATGGATCTAGTTTATAGTTTCCTTGTTTATCAAAAAGATCGAGAAGTGCAATATCCTTCTGTCCCTCTGGCACACCCGCTATTTCACGAATACTGTCATTACCCCGTTTTAGATATATTAAAGGAACTTCAATCCAAAGTCTTGGGAATTCTGTCATTGAAATAAAAACCTGATTGGCATCCAAACCTTCATAATGGTCATTACGGCTTATTTTTCGCAACAATTCACTTGCAAAAGTGTTGATTGGTTTCATTCTTCCATTATCCTGAATTATGAGATGCCCAAACTTTGCAGCGTGTTCCTTACTGACTGCATTTGCGTTTATCAATGAATCTATCTGTTGCTTTGGAACCGCTTTATGCGCTGATTCTTTGGCTTCTTGAGCTATACCTGATAGGGTGACAAACAACACCAAAAGCATTGTCATTTTAGCTTTCTTTTTCTTGATACTACTCAGAATTCTTTCTAAATCCTTAAAGCGGCTACCTTTAAAGAATAGAATTCCCATTAATCCTATATAAAGGAAAAAATAACCTATGTAGGTAATCCAAGTTCCCCACCAATCGTGATTTACGGAAAGAATGGTTCCACCCTCATCAGGATCAAAACCAGACTGGAAAAACCGGTACCCTTGATAGTCTAAAACGTTATTCATAAAAATTTCCGCATCAAAATGGGTTTTGTCAGGACTAATAACAGTGACTTTACTTTTGAAGGAAGAATACCCTTTTTCTGTTCCGGGATATTTGGTTGCAACAAAATCATTCAATGTAATGCTGAAAGGAAGTTCGATACTCTCAGAACCATAGCCCACATAAACCTTCAAACCAGCTATATCCGTTTTAGTATGCTTGATTGAGGAACCTTTCCCACCAAGGACTTCCACTGTTTTTGTTTCGTCTTTTGAAGAAATTTCAAGAATTAAGGCATCTTGGTTTGTAGGTTCACCAGCTCCTGCTTTCACAACACCATATTTTCCTTTAGTAATCGGTTCTGGAACAACGAAAGAAATACCCCCCATTTGGTAAAGCGACCGCAAATTGAAAGGCTGTACGCTATCTGCAGTTACTTCGCCCTTCATTTGATCTGCCATTCTCATAAAATTTCCTTCAAAAGGGCTGAAAATTGTATAGTTTCCATCGTCAGAATAAGTAATGTTTATTGCACCAGCAGTAGGTTTATTAATAGCGAAAAGAATATTGTGAATATCAGAAACCTCACCTACTTTCACCCAGTGTTCGTGTCGCTGCCCATCACCAGATTCTACTATTTTAAGGTATTCTTCGCCATCTTCAGATTTTGTTAGACCTTCTATGGCACCTTTGATAAATTTTTTGATTTTAATGGTAACTGGTTGTCCGTTGTAATCTGTGTTGATGGTGTAATCATTATTTAGTTTTTCGGATAGTCTAAGTTTTCTTGGTTCCAGTTTTCTTCGCTGTGCTACGCCGTCCACTATATAATCACCATCAATAAAGACACCTAAATAGGTTTGATCCGACAGGATTACATTTTCAGTCTGTCCTTCACGAATATGCATGATGCCTTCAAAACCAATATAACGCGTAACAAAAGCACCTACAATAACCAAAATAAAGGCCAAGTGTAACATTAACGAAGACCACATTTCGCGTTTGTGAAGGTTATATCTAAAAATATTACCTAAAAAATTGATTACAAAAAGCAACATTATTGCTTCAAACCACCAAGCATTGTATATAAGCTCCCTAGTGTATGGCGTTGGTGGACTTTGGGAATCGGCGTCCATAAAAGTTCCTGCGGCCATGGCAACTGCAAAAGCTATAAATAAAAAGGCTGTTAAACGGGTGGAGAAAAGAACGGAAGCAATCTTTTTTTTCATTTCAGGGAATTTTACGCAAAAATAGATAATTAAGCGCATTTAGACTACTGAAATCTGTTAACTATTATCAATTCTTCAAGTCTGGGTTTCGGGCATTGAAAATGTTCAAATGAATGAATGTTCCCATATTTCTGGCACGACTTTTTGCAATAGTGGCTGTTTCGCCTTCAAAAAGCTCGTCAATGGTTTCATGCCAAAGATTAATCCACGTGCCAAAGTGAATTTCATTGATGGTTCCCCCTAGTTTTTTATCTACTTCAATGTGAGCGTGCATAGGATTTCCAAGATATTTTCGCTTAAAGAAAAGATTGGTTTCCCAAAAATCGGTAAGTAGTTCAAGGTGAGTTTCCCAATCGGTTATGATTCTGTTAAAAATAGGCCCCAGAAGTGGCTCTTTCCTAACTTTTGAATAAAATGTATTAACGAGCAAAGACACATCTTCCCGGGATTCAATTTTCTTTTTCATTGCTTCGCAAAGTTAATATAATCCCTTAAATTTTACCATCAATCTTAATCTCTTGAGCCATTAAGCAATCTTACGATTGAAAAATATAAAAAAACGCTAACTTCGTGCTATGATAAAAGTTGTTTTTTTAGGCTTTGGAAATGTGAATAGTCATTTGTGTAATGCTTTATCTAAAAGCAACGAAGTGTCTATCATACAGATTTTTAACAGAAATTTTATTAAAATAATTTCGCCTTTTGAAAATATCCCTTTTATAGATGATATATTAAAAATTGAAGAGGCCGACGTTTACATTATTGGAATTCCAGATGATGCTATTGCTAACTTTTCGGAAAGCTTGCCTTTTCAAAATAAATTAGTAACACACACTTCTGGCGGCGCAGCAATGGATGTGCTTTCTTTAAAAAATCGTCGCGGTATATTTTACCCTTTGCAAACCTTTTCAAAACTTAGTAAAGTTGATTTTGAAAAAATCCCTATTTGCATAGAAGCAGAAAATTCAAAAGATTTGGAGTTATTGCAAAGATTGGGCAAAATAATTTCAAAAAATGTAGTTGAAATTTCTTCTGAAAAAAGAGCGAAACTGCATCTTGCAGCTGTGTTTGTGAATAATTTCGTAAATCATTTATATGAAATTGGCAGTGAAATTTTAAAAACCGAAAATTTGCCGTTTGATCTATTGAAGCCGCTTATTGCAGAAACCGCTTCAAAAATTGAAACGCTTTCGCCTGAAGAAGCACAAACTGGCCCTGCAAAGCGAAATGATAAAAAAACCATTGAAAAACATTTACATTTGTTGGCGGACAGCCCCCACACGAAACTCTATGAGCTGTTTACGGAACAACTAAACCAGAAATATGGAAAAGAGCTATAAAGAATATTTAAAACATATAACCACCTTCATTTTTGACGTTGACGGCGTGCTCACCGATGGCACGATACAAGTTAACACCCAAGGTGAGATGTTCCGCACAATGAACATTAAAGACGGTTACGGCCTTAAAACCGCTGTAGAGCAAGGCTTTAATATTTGTGTTATATCCGGCGGATCAAATGAAGGTGTGCGAGTGCGACTTCAAAATTTGGGCGTAAAAGACATCTTTTTGGGCGCGCAACATAAAACTAAAATCTTGGAAGATTACTTAAACACAAATAATTTAAAACGGGAAAACATACTATATATGGGTGATGATCTGCCCGATTTTGAAATTATGCAGGAAGTTGGCCTTCCCACCTGTCCGCAGGATGCAGTGCAAGAAATTAAGGCAATATCAAAATACATATCACACAAAAAAGGCGGCAAAGGTTGCGTTCGCGACGTTATTGAACAAGTAATGAAAGTACAGGGAAAGTGGATTTTAACTGAAAGCGTGAGTGCAAAATACGATTGATTAATTGATTCATTCTCAAAAAAATCCTGAAACCTGAAACTTTGAACTACCTATACCTCATCCGCTACCAGAACCTGATCTTCATTGCCCTGGCACAGGTTTTTATTAAATATGGACTGTTCCAGCCTTTTGGCATAGAAACTTCTTTAAATTATTTTGATTTCATATTGCTTGTTATAGCAACAATTAGTATTGCGGCGGCAGGAAACATAATCAACGATATTTATGATATTGAAATCGACAAAATCAACAAACCACAAAAAGTATTGATCGGCAAAAAAATTCCTGAAAGAAAAGCCAATCAGCTTTTTATAATTCTTAATGTAATAGGCGTTGCTATTGGCTTTTATCTTGCAAACAGAATCGGTAAGCCTAGTTTTGCTGCGCTATTTATTGTTTTTTCTGCATTACTCTACTTGTACGCCTCTTATTTAAAAGGTATGCTGCTTATTGGAAACCTCTTAGTTTCCGCATTGGTTGCGATGTGCTTAATACTTGTAGCTCTATTCGATTTACTTCCAGCAATTACCGCAGAAAACCAGACCGCACAATCTGCAATTTTCAAAATTGTACTTCATTACGCAATGTTTGCCTTCTCCATAAACTTAATTCGTGAAATTGTAAAAGACCTACAAGACATAAACGGTGATAATAAAGGCGGGATGAACACATTGGCTATTGCATTGGGCAGAAAGAGAACAACTAAAATAGTCTTTGTTTTAGGTGTTTGTATGGTTTTAGGAGTAGTGCTTTATATGTATGAGAAATTGTACAGCCAGCAAGTTTTATTATTGTATTTTCTTTTCGGTATTGTAGCGCCGCTGCTTTATTTTTGCGTAAAATCTTGGGATGCAAAGACACCGAAAGATTATGGATTATTGTCGAAACTCTTAAAAATTATAATGTTTTTGGGCATTTGTTCCATTCCTTTGTTCGGATATGTAATTTTATAAAAATCCAACTTGAGACCTGTTATCTGAAACTTTAAACCTATTATGCTTCGCGAAAAACTAAGAAACTATAACATCATTCTCGCTTCCGGCTCACCTAGGAGACAAGCATTTTTTAAAGAATTAAATTTGGACTATTCAATTCAGGTAAAAGAAATTGAAGAAACTTATTCTTCTGAATTAAATCACTCAGAAATAACTGATTACCTTTCTCAACTTAAAGCAACTGTTTTTACTAATTTAAACAAAAATGATATTCTAATTACCAGTGACACCATTGTTTGGTTAAACGGAAAAGCCCTCGAAAAACCAAAGGATTATGAAGAAGCCAAAGCTATGCTTCTAAGCTTGAGTGGTGAAATGCATGAGGTTATCACTTCAGTGTGTTTTACTTCAAAAGAGTTTCAAAAAACAGTCCATGACGTAACAAAGGTTTGGTTCAAAACACTTTCAGAGGAAGAAATTGATTTCTACATAAAAAATTACGAACCTTTTGATAAGGCCGGGAGCTATGGGATTCAGGAATGGATTGGATATATTGGAATCGAAAAAATTGAGGGTTGTTATTTTAATGTGATGGGTCTGCCAACGAGACTTGTTTATAAAACGTTAACCCAAATTGCCAACCGTTGAATTTGTAGTATTTTTGAATAAAATTCTACTCAAAATGAACTTTTTCAAACTTTTCTTTCTTTTCCTCTCTTTAACCCTTATAAACGCTTGCAATTCTTCCGAAGAAAAAAGTGAGGCACAAAACAGTTCAACTAAAAAAGAAGTATCTAAAACTGCGGTTCCGAGAGCTATTCCAAAGGAATTTAAAGATTATTGGTACGCTGGAACTGCTGAAATCACATCTTATAGCTTAATGCAGGAACGTTATGGTGAAATTCGTGAAGGATCGGCTGTAAACATTTTCGTTTCAGAAGATTTTCTGCCAGATACACAGGTAAAGGCGAATAATTCTTCAGAAGAAAATATTTCGGTGATGAAACTGAATCAAATGAAGAATTTCAACACTGGCATTTATCCGTATTCCATAATGACGAGTACTTTCAGCCCAATTTCTGAAAAGGAACATCCTTTGAAGATTACAAATAGCGTGCAGGAATGGTGTGGGCAAGTGTATATGCAACTTAACAACCGTGAGGATTTTGAGATTGAATCGCACTCCTATTTTCAAGGCGAGGCCGACCAAAAGCTGTCGTTGCCCAAAACTTATTTGGAAAACGAACTGTGGAACCTTATCCGCATTAATCCCGAAGAATTACCCACAGGTGATGTAATGATAATCCCCTCTTTTGAATATTTACAGCTTCGGCATAAAGAAATAAGGAAGCACAATGCATTTGCAAGCTTAAAACAGGGTGATTCCATAACCATTTACACACTTAATTATCCAGATTTACAACGACAGTTGATGGTTTTTTTCCACAGTTCATTTCCCTATGAAATAGAAAAATGGGAAGAAGTGAACGCCGCGGACCAAAACGATACTTTAAGGCTGAAAACTACAGCCGTAAAGTTGAAAAGAATGCGACGTGCATATTGGAAGGAAAACAGAAAGGAATTCGAGCACCTTCGGGATTCATTGGGCCTTTAAAATTTTTTATATGATAGATTTAGAATTAAAAGAACATACCTTACAACTTATTGAATCTGCCATCCTGATAGTGGCGCTCCTGCTTTTAGGATTTTTTCTCAAAAAAACCGTCCGCAACTTCGCCAAAAAAATAGAGCGGCTTGAGCACCGTACGGGATTGATTATGAAACACGTGGACTTTGCTGTATTCTTTTTGATGGTTTTGGGGCTCATACTAATTTGGGGTGTGGATTTCAGAAATTTAGGGTTAGTAATGTCTTCGGTTTTTGCCGTTATCGGCATTGCTTTTTTTGCGCAGTGGTCTATTCTCAGTAACATTACTAGTGGCGTAATTATGTTCTTCACCTTTCCCTATAAAATTGGGGATTATATAAAAATTCATGATAAAGAAGCGCCCTGTGAAGGTATTATTGAAGACATAAAAACCTTTCACATTATTCTTCACACAAAGAATAATGAAATTGTCACTTACCCAAACAGCATGATGCTTCAAAAGGGAGTTAGCATAGTAAAGGCCGAAGATTTTCACGAACAACAACACGAACTCGATAAAAATAAGGAAGGCCTTCCCCACGAATAATTTTCACAAATAAGTATCTTTGAAAAGGTTTCGAATAAATCAGCACTAAAATTCTATGCATAAACCATTTTTTTTCAGACTTCTATTTTTATTTTTAACAATAGTTGCTACCGCTCAAGCTCCCAAAAAACCTACTGTTTCCGAAATATATCACGACCTTCAAAAATTAAATTTTGTTGGGTCAGCGTTGTTTATCGCTGCGCATCCAGATGATGAAAACACACGGCTCATTTCCTATTTGGTTAACGATGTTCACGCAAATACCGCATATCTTTCAATAACCCGCGGGGACGGCGGACAAAATTTAGTGGGCCCTGAACTTCGTGAACTTTTGGGCGTTATTCGTACACAGGAACTTGTGGCAGCACGAAAAACCGACGGCGGACAACAGTTTTTTACCCGCGCCAATGATTTTGGCTATAGCAAAAACCCTGATGAAACCTTTGAATTTTGGACAAAAGATGATGTGCTTAGTGATGTTGTTATGACAATCCGAAAATTTAAACCCGATATTATCGTAAATCGCTTTGACCACCGTAGCCCAGGAAGCACGCATGGTCATCACACAGCTTCAGCGATGCTTAGTGTGGAAGCTTTTGATATGGTTGACAATCCTTCAAAATTCCCTAAATCTGCTGCTGAATACGGTATTTGGAAACCCCAGCGTCTGTTCTTTAATACGTCGTGGTGGTTTTACGGAAGCCAAGAGAAGTTTGAAAAAGCTGATAAAACAAATCTCGTTACGGTTGAAACAGGTAGCTATTTTCCCGATTTAGGACTATCTAATGGCGAAATAGCTTCATTAAGTAGAAGTATGCACAAGTCGCAAGGATTTGGAAGCACAGGTTCCCGCGGAACAGAAACGGAATATTTGGAATTGTTAAAAGGAAGCAAACCTTCCGAAAACAATCTTTTTGAAGGTATAAACACAAATTGGTCGCGACTTGAAGGTGGAAATGAAATTGGTATGATTTTGAATCCGTTGGAAGAAAATTTCAACTTTAAAAATCCTTCAGAAATGCTTCCACAGTTATTAAAAGCGTATCCATTGGTTTCAAATTTGAAAGATACCCATTGGCAAAAAATAAAGCTCGAGCAACTGAAACAACTAATTTTGGATTGTGGCGGAATTTTTATTGAAGCCGCTTCCAAAGCAAATTCGGTTAACCCAAATGAAAATTTTAAAGTAAACATTGAAGCCATCAATCGCGGAAAAAGTGATGTAATTTTACAGTCCGTAAAAAATTCAGAAGGAAAAATTCTTTGGAATACATCTGAAACACTTCCTTTTAATGACAGGAAAAACATTGAAATAACTGTTAATGCTGGAAATAGCAATCCGTCGTACTCTTCACCTTATTGGCTAAATGAAAAAGGAACGGTTGGAATGTATGTTGCGCCTGAAAAATTAATTGGTTTACCGGAAACTCCTCCGTTGGAAGAATTGGTTTTTGAATTACAATTCGGAAATACATCGATTCCATTCACAAAAAACATTATTTATAAATTCAACGATCCCGTAAAAGGCGAAGTGTATAGGCCGTTGGAAGTATTACCCGAAGTAACTGCTTCAATCCCCGAAAAGGTTCTGATTTTTGCAAGCGATGATGCTGAAAATGTTTCGGTAATCGTCCGCGCTGGAAAAGATAATATTTCAGGAAGTGTGAGTTTGCAGCATCCCAATGGATGGAAAATAGAACCTGCTCAGCAAACATTTCAACTTGAAAGAAACGGGGAAACAAAGTCCTTCAATTTTACTGTAACCCCACCAAAAGGACAAAGTGAAGGTTATTTAAAAACCATTGTTAGCGCTGACGGGAAAAGTTTTGACAAAGAATTGGTGATAATAGATTACGAACATATTCCGTATCAAAGTGTTTTATTGCCTTCGGAAGCAAAAGTTGCTAAAATTGACATTCAGAAAAAAGGTGAGAATATTGGCTACATAAACGGTGCCGGCGATGCCATTCCGGAAAGTTTAAAGCAGATTGGGTATTCGGTTACTACGATTGATCCTTCCAATATTTCAGCGGAAAACCTTCAAAGGTTTGATGCAATTGTAGTTGGAATTCGTGCCTACAACACCGTTCCCGAGCTCGCTTTTGCGCAACCTACTCTAAATAAATATGTTGAAAACGGCGGAACGTTGATTGTACAGTACAATACCAGTCGCGGTTTGGTGACCGAAAATATTGCTCCCTACTCTCTAAAACTTTCGCGCGATCGTGTGACCGATGAATTTTCAGAAGTAAAAATACTCGCGCCTGAAAACCCACTATTAAATATACCAAATAAAATTACCCAAAAAGACTTTGAAGGTTGGGTACAGGAGCGCGGCTTGTATTTTCCGGATGAATGGGCTAAAGAGTTTACGCCAATCCTTGGAATGAACGACAAAGGTGAAAGCCAAACAAAAGGCTCGCTTCTTGTGGCCAAATACGGAAAAGGATATTATATTTATACGGGATTGAGCTTTTTCCGCGAACTGCCCGCCGGCGTGCCCGGAGCATACAGATTGTTTGCCAATATGCTGTCAATCGGAAAATAATTTTAAGAAAACGTGACCGAAGAAAAACAAAAATTTGTCTGGAAGTGGAAGTATACAGTAGTACTTCTGCTTAATGCTGTTTATATCTATCTGTTTTATTTATTAATGCAAAACTTCGCCTAAATGCAGCAGATTGATTGGATTGTTTTAATCGGAACCCTTCTCTTTATCGTGCTATACGGCACGTGGAAATCGCGGCAACAAAAAGATGTTGGTGATTATTTAAAAGGCGGAAGCACTGCGCATTGGTGGACCATTGGGCTGAGTGTTATGGCAACCCAGGCCAGCGCCATCACCTTTCTATCCACACCTGGGCAGGCCTTTCACGATGGGATGGGGTTTGTGCAGTTCTATTTTGGATTGCCGATTGCAATGGTAATTATCTGTTTGGTCTTTATACCTATTTATCACAAACTGAAAGTTTATACGGCCTACGAATATCTTGAGAGCCGCTTTGATAAAAAAACACGAACACTGACCGCAATATTATTCTTGATACAACGAGGATTAGCTTGTGGCATTACCATTTTTGCACCTTCCATTATTCTTTCGGCTGTACTCGGCTGGAATTTAATTTATTTGAATATCATAATCGGAGTTCTCGTAATTATTTACACTGTAAGTGGTGGCACTAAGGCCGTTAGCGTTACCCAAAAACAACAAATGGCAGTTATTTTCTTCGGAATGCTGATTGCTTTTCTTTTAATTTTGAATTATCTGCCGCTTGATATTTCGTTTTCAAAAGCGCTGGAAATTGCGGGTGCAAATGGTAAAATGGATATCCTCGATTTCTCTTTCGATTTTGATAACCGCTATACTTTTTGGAGCGGTATAATAGGCGGAACTTTTCTAGCCCTCTCCTACTTCGGAACCGATCAAAGCCAAGTGCAGCGCTATCTTTCCGGAAGAAGTGTGAAACAAAGCCAAATGGGACTAATTATGAATGGCTTGCTGAAAGTGCCGATGCAATTTTTCATATTGCTTGTGGGAATCATGGTTTTTGTTTTTTATCAGTTCAACAGTTCCCCTTTGCATTTTAACCCAGCTGCGGTAAAAGATGTAAAAAAATCTGAATATGCAGGTGAGTATAAGGCTTTGGAAGTACAAAAAGAAGCAATTGATAAAGAACTGGCCGCAACGCAAATAAGTTATTCAAAAGCCGAAAGTGATGCGGCTAAACAAAGTTTGGCACAAGAGATTAAACAACTCAACAATACTGAAAAACAGCTGCGGGAGAAATCGGTAGCTGTAATAAAAAAAGCAAATCCAAGTGCCGAAACCAACGACAAGGATTATGTTTTTATCCACTTCATTCTCAATAATCTTCCGCGGGGTTTGATTGGTTTACTGTTAGCTGTTATTCTGAGTGCAGCAATGTCTTCCACCGCCTCCGAATTGAATGCGTTGGGCAGCACAACAACCATTGACCTATACAAACGTAACATGCCCGGAAAACGTGAAAAGCATTATGTGGCGGCTTCGCGTGGGTTTACGCTTTTATGGGGAATCATTGCAATTTTGGTAGCTTGTACGGCAAATTTATTCGATAACCTTATTCAACTTGTAAATATTATCGGTTCTATTTTCTACGGAAATGTTCTGGGAATATTTCTACTAGCATTCTTTATAAAATACGTACGAAGCAAAGCCGTTTTTATTGCAGCGCTGATTACGCAAGTAATCATCATCTATTTCTGGTATATTGACCTAATGCCCTATTTATGGCTCAATTTGGCAGGTTGCGCTTTGGTTATGGGAATTGCAGTACTGTTACAGGTTTTATTGCCTAAAAATGATAATCCGGAAAGAGTAACTTCCTAAACCTAGTTCTCGACTGCGCTCGAACAGATATAATTTATTTTTTGAAGATCAACTTCGAAATCCTATTATTTCCAGACGCAAAAGCTACACTATCATTCACAAATTCTATAGCAAAAAAGCCTTCTTTTGAAAGTTCTTTCCAGTTATTTCCCCCATCGCCACTAAAGGAAATTCCAGGCGAGC
This sequence comes from uncultured Flavobacteriaceae bacterium, assembly GCA_963789545.1. Lineage (GTDB taxonomy): Bacteria > Bacteroidota > Bacteroidia > Flavobacteriales > Flavobacteriaceae > Aequorivita. Next base: position 598,587 of record CAWBKZ010000006.1, read on the forward strand.
CGACAGCAACTATCCCCTGCCCTTCAGTACCCGGGACAAATTTAACTGAGGATCGGTAACCGGGTTTTTTGCCGTTCGCAATAAGTTTCCAAGTTTTGCCCCCGTTTTTGGTTATAGCTTTGTTTCCCTCATTAAATGGTTTGTTTTCCCAGTCACCACCAAAAATGATTCCGTTCATTTCATCAAAAAATCAATACTAAAAATTCCAGTCATTGCCTTGCCATGAACGATTGGCGTATCAAAAACTTCCCACGTTTTTCCTTTATCAGCTGTATGCATCACTCGCGATTTTCTTCCGCCAGTTGCAACCCATGCATTATTGCCAAAGATTGCAATGTTAGAATTACTCGCTGCAAATGCCGCTTCGCCTTTTTCAACTTTCGGAAGATTTTCACAAGGTAATTTTTTCCAAATATTTCCACCATCGCGTGTTATAATTATAGACATACAGTTCTCAATAGGATCGCCAATGGCAATGCCTTCGTTCTCGTTCCAAAATTTCATAGAATCGTAGAAAACATTATCGCCTTTTTCGGTATAAACCTCTTCAATATTAGTGGCTTCAGAGCCATCAAAACCAATTTTATATAACACTGCTGGGTTTGAAATACTTAATACAAAAACAGCTTCTTTAGTTACTGCAATAGATCGAAAATGAAGTAATGAATCTTCATATTTAATAATTGCAAGTTTTGGAGTATCACCATCAATCAACCCAACATTTCCTTTATCTGCAGCAAACCAAACCCTGTTTTCATCTAAAGGATGCAATGGCGCGAATACTTAAACTATCAATAAAAACAGGCGATATTTTAACTGAATTGAATTCAATTTCAGATTTATTTTCACAGGAAAAAAGTGATAGGGTAGCAAATAGAATGAGTACAAAACGCATAGAATCTATTTTTTATCAAAAGTAACGATTATAAAATTCCAAATAACAACTTTAGCAATTTCAAAAATCGTAACTTTAAAAAGATACCTTTGCAACCGCAAAATGCAAAAATGAAATTACACCGAAATTTAGTATTCGCAACAATAGATTCCCTTCACTTGATTTTTAATGAAAACAAACAAGCAGACAAAGTGATTGAAAAACACTTTAAAGCGCGATAAACGCTGGGGATCACGAGATAGGGGTTTTATTGCCGAAACCACCTATGATATCGTGCGTTGGAAACGATTATATGCCGAAATTGCCGAAGTACGCGAACCTTTTGACCGTCCCAATCTTTTCGATTATTTACTGTTTGGGCAACTTTAAACGGAATTGCAATACCGGATTGGAAACAGTTTGAAGACACTCCAACCCGCCGTATAAAAGGAAAATTTGACGAACTTTCAAAAATCAGAAAATACAGAGAATCTATCCCTGATTGGTTGGATGAATTGGGGCAGAAAGAATTGGGCAAAAAATGGGACAAGGAAATTGCTGCTTTAAATCAGTTGGCTGATGTGGTTTTACGAGTAAATACATTAAAAACCACTGTTGAAAAACTTCAAAATGAATTAGCTGATTTAGAAATTGAAACAGAGATTTTAAAAGGTTATCCATATGCCTTAAAGCTAAAAGAACGTGGCAATGTTTTTACAACGGATGCTTTTAAAAATGGTCTGTTTGAAGTACAGGATGCTTCTTCACAAAAAGTTGCGGAAATATTAAATCCAAAACCTGGAATGCGCGTAATTGATGCTTGTGCAGGAGCAGGTGGAAAAAGCCTCCACATTGCTACATTGATGGAAAATAAAGGGCAACTAATTGCAATGGATATTTATGAAAACAAATTGAACGAGCTAAAACGACGAGCACGTAGAAACGATATTTTCAACATTGAAACCCGTGTAATTGATTCTACGAAAGTGATAAAAAAATTAATTGATAAAGCAGATAAAGTACTGATTGATGCGCCTTGTTCCGGCTTGGGCGTTTTAAAAAGAAATCCAGATGCTAAATGGAAATTGCAACCAGAATTTATGGATAAAATCCGCGCCACACAAAAAGAGCTTTTAGATACTTATTCAAGAATGGTGAAAGCCAGGCGGACAGATTGGTTTATGCCACTTGTTCTATACTTACCTTCAGAAAACGAAATGCAAGTCAAAGCTTTCTTAAGTCGGGAAGCAGGAAAAGATTTCACACTGTTAAATGAAGAAAAAATAATGCCCAGCAAAAGCGGATTTGATGGATTTTATATTTCTTTGCTTCAAAAAAAAATTTAAAGACAAAACAATAGCAGAAAATGAAAAAATTATTTACCCTATTTCTTTTAGTTAGCCTACAAACCCTCTTTGCTCAGCAACCCTATTACAATAATGTCAATCTTAATTTGACGGGACAGGATCTTTATTTCGCACTTCAGCAAAAAATTGAAAACGCGAGCAGTTCCTTCAATTATGGGGATACAAAGGAATCAATGAAAATTACCGATGAAGATCCAGCAAACAACAACAATGTTTTGTTGCTATACGGCTATGATGACAATGAGGAAGCTGTACTACAGACCGCAGCCGTGACAAAGCCGATTTTGGAGGCGGAACATGTCAATACAATCGTGAACATACTTTTGCCCGCTCCAACGCAAACCCTCCAATGGGTAATGCAAATAATAGTTCTACAGGTATTGTGGCAGATCCGCATAACATTCGTCCTTCTGACCAACAAATGAACGGAAATAGAGATAATAAAAAATTTGCTACTGGTTCTGGAAATGCTGGCCCAGTTGGCAGTGGAAATTGGTATCCCGGTGATGAATGGAAAGGTGATGTAGCAAGAATAATGATGTATATGTACACCAGATATGGAGATCGTTGTTTGCCTTCTTTAAACGGTTTTGGAGCTTTACAAGGTTCAACAGATATGCTGCAAATTTACCTTCAATGGAATGTTGAAGATCCGGTTACAGATTTTGAAGACCAACGAAACCCATATTTGGAAACCGCATACGGAAATCGTAATCCTTTCATTGATAATCCTTATTTGGCTACCATAATTTGGGGAGGTCCTATGGCAGAAGATCGTTGGGGACTTATTAGGTGTGGAAGAGTTTCTTGCAGATAACATCGCTGTTTATCCCAATCCTACTTCTGAAATTGTTTGGGTAACAGATAATACTTCTTTTCCTGTTGAAAGTTATTCCATTTATGACATTTCAGGAAGAAAAGTAATGCATAACACCTTTAACAATTCAGAAAAAAAGGTAAATTTTTCCAGTCTTGAGAGTGGAATTTATCTTTTGGAACTGGTTTCTCAAGAAAAAAGAATCACTAAAAAAATTGTAGTTCAATAAATCCAAGTATTTTTAGAATACAAAAGAGCGGGCAAACACCCGCTCTTTTGTAGTTTAATTATTATTTTAACTAAAGAATTTATTCAACAATAATTCTTCCTGTTTTAAATGATTTGGTGTTTGTACCACCTACTCTCACTATATAAACTCCACTTGCTGCTTCACTCATATCGAGTGTAGCTTTATACGAATCACCTAACTTGTTAATCATTTTTACTTTAAGTTGTTGACCTAACATATTGTAAACTGCCAGATAAGTGGCACCGTCATAAGCTGTTGTAAGTGTAACTTCATACTGTTTGTTTCCTTCGGTAGTGATTATTAAATTACCCTTTCTTACGGAAAAATCATCAACACCAAGGGTTCCAATATTTGCTGTGTAATCTTCTGTTTCTCCAAAATTCGTTTCCTCACAAGCATCATTTGGCACAGGCCCATTCCAATTAGTTTTGGCGCGCATACGGTGTGGTCCAATTGCAGCACCTGCAGGTACAACCAAATCCATTGTCACTGTATATGTTCCTGAACCTTGCCCTGAGGCAATCTCTACATTGTTAACAACCACCTCATTCGCAGTGAAAATGGAATCATCATTAAAATCAATCCAAACTTTCACAAATTGATCCCCGTAACCAGTAGTCACTGTAAGATCATTTGTACTATCCGGAGCTAAGTTTGCCACTAAATTAGTGAAATCAGCATACCCTTCACAAGCAGATGGATTATTGATTTCTGCTATTGAAAACAATTGAAAGCCATCTCCTAAAGAACAATTACTTGATGGTTGGCACAAAATATTTTCAATTACAGTTGAAACGGCATCATTAGACGGATTACCATCTCCTCCCAAAGAAGTTGAAACAGTTACGTTGTAAGTTCCCAAAGTAGAAAAATCTGCAGTTTGAGTGAAACTATAGGTCATTTCCTGTTCAGAAGCTATAGGTCCAGCAAATGTTTCAACCACAGGCGTACCGCCATCAATTACATATTGTAAATTAAAATTTGACTGCGATGCAGCACCAAAGTTTTTAATTGTTGCCGTAATAGTTTCGTTGCCCAAGCCTGAACCAGAAATTGGAGCTGTAATTTCAATTGCACCTACATCATTTGCCAAAAGATTTGTAATATCTTTAGTATAAGGATCATTTGCTGGAAATTCATCCCCAGCTAAATTAGTTCTCACTTCAATGGAATACGTCTGCCCAGAAGTAGATAAATCAACCGTTTGTGTAAATGTATAAGTGGCGGTTGAACCAGCTGTTATAGTACCTCCAAAATTTTCAGAAGCTACTAAATTTCCATCCACACGAAGTTCCAAAGGAATATTGCTTTGAGAGTCGGTTCCAAAATTTCTTATACTCACCTCAACAGTTTCGGCATTTGTCAACAGACCATTCACAGGTTGAATCAAGGCATTAACCCCAACATCTTTTGCAAATCCACTAGAAAGTGTAAAAGCTGCAATCTGTGTTCTCCAGTTATTATTTGAAGAAAAGTATTCTGCAGTATGCCAAAAAGTGAAGTTATCAGGATCCAAAGTAAGATGTGAATAATCACCGAATCTGTTTGAAAATGTTTGCACACCAGCACCAGGAATTATTTCGGTTTCAGCTACGGTCATTTGGCCTAATGGGTCACCGTTAAATCGCCCCGTATAGCGAATGGATGCTTTAAGCGATCCACTGGCAACGTTAAACGCCAACCCTATATTTCCTGCGGCATCCATACCTGCACTTCCCATAAAACGGCTAAGTCCGTCAGCGGGTGCATAAGTTCCTTCTTGAAATATAGACCAAGGGTTAGAGGCATCGTTTCGCAATTCTATCCAACGGATACCTGAGGTATCATTATTGTCAATATCTGTATTGAAAGTAATAACCCAACTATTATGGCCTGCAAAACTGCGGTAGTTGGCGGCATAAGAAATTACACCCCCGATCATATCAATTTTTTGACCCGTTCCAGGTTGCGCAACATCACCAGTGCCAAATGGAGCAAACACAGAGTTAAATGGATCTGTTGGGATTTCCAAAGGTGCAGAAATAGTTGAATTTGAAGTAGTGGTCCAATCTAAGTCAATTTCCCAAACTTTTAAATGATCAAAGCTTACGCCTGACCATCCGTCGTCTTGAAGATAGGTAACATACCCCGGCGCATTTGCTGGAAAGTTAGTTCCCAAAAGATTTGCAGGTTCAGGACTCAAAACAGTATTTGTGTTTTGGGTGTTTCCAGGAAGTGGAAATCCAACAATTTTTGGATTTGCACCGCCAGCCAGCATAACATCTCTTTCCACTGCATAAACTTTATTGGTTGTGCCTATGTTTGCAGTGAGATAATAGGCATCGTGCCAAACGCTGTAATGGGGATAATCTGGGAAACTTCCGAAAGTATATTGATATACATTATACGCTCCTGTTGGGTCTCCTGTTTCGGAAACACCAATAGCTAACGAATTTCCTGAGGAACCAAATTCACTTACAAACCAGCGGTCTGCAAGTTGATCATACATAACTATTGGATCTCCAGAATTTGAACCGATACCCAAGAAGGTTCCCAAAGAAACTGGACCAACTAACAGAGTACCTGTTTTGCTGAAAATTTTCACAATAGAGTTCACAGAATGCACATAATGGTTTGGTCCTGCAGCACCAGTAGGATCTGGTGGGGTAAAGCCTGATTCTGAAGAGGAAGCTCCTATGAAGTTCTGTTCAATTGCACGCGTTTGGATTTCACCAAAATTCCTTTGAACATTTTGATCAATTCCATTAGGCAATGCGTTTGCATTTACCTGCGGATTGTAGCGGGATCTATTGGTCACCACTTTAATTTCTTTAATACTCTGATCGCTATTTTCTTCTTGAATAGCGTATTCACGTAAAGGAATGGTTTTTCCTATAAAAGTTCCTACGATAACCTCATCTGGAGGGAAAACTTGTTGGGCATAAACCCCAATCCCAAATAGTAGAGAGGTTGCGAATAGTAATTTTTTAAATTTCATGGTTTATTTTTAAATTTTAAAGTTTGAAAGATAATAGAATATTTCAAATTATTTTGACTGTAGCTCATTCTTTTGATTAGTACTTGCTTCTTCAAAATCGTTGAAATCAAAAAAGCCGCCTCAAACTAATTTTGAGGCGGCTTTTTTCTTCAAAATTGATTTAAAAGAATTATTTCACAATAATTCTTGCAGTTTTGATAGCTGTTGTAGTTTCACCACCAGCTTTGATTATATATACTCCACTTGCTGCGAAGGACATATCCAATTTTAAATGGTAAGCACCATCTACTTTACCGATAGGCTTGATGCCCAATTCTTGACCAAGCAGATTAAATACAGAAATATAGCCCATTCCTTCATAGTCTGAAATCAAGGATATATCAAAATGTTTATTGTCAGTACTGGTTATCAATAATTCACCATTTCTGATGGCCATATCTTCAACTCCTAAAACACCTAGGTTTACTGTGTAATCTTCTGTTTCACCAAAAGCAGTTTCATCACAAGCATTGTTTGGTACTGGGCCGTTCCAATTAGATTTGGCTCTCATTCTGTGTTGGCCTACTGCATTCACTGCGGGAATAACTAAATCCAAAGTTTCTGTATAGCTTCCAGGTCCTTGGCCTGGGGCAATTTGGAAATTGTCCACCACAACCTCATTTGCTGTAAAAATGGAGTCATCGTTATAATCAATCCATACTTTAATAAATTGACCTCCAAAGTTTGTTGTTATAGTCAACGGGGTGGTACTATTTGGAGCTAAGTTTGCAATTAGATTCGTGAAATCTCCATAACCTTCACAATCAGAAGGATTGTTGATTTCAGCTATTGAGAATAATCGGAAACCATGACCTGCTGAACAGTTTCCAGTGGGCTGACAAATAATATTTTCTATTTCAGAGGTAACAGCATTGTTTGAAGGATTTCCATCGCCTGCCAAGGAAGTTGAAACAGTAAGATTATAAGTTCCCAATGCAGAAAAATCTGCAGTTTGTGTAAAACTATAGGTTGCCTCCTGTTCCGATGCTATTGGTCCTGTAAATGTTTCAATTACCGGTGTGCCGCCATCTACAACATATTGAACGTTAAAATTTGATTGAGAAACTGCTCCAAAGTTTTTAATTGTAGCCGTAACGGTTTCATTGTCCAATCCAGGGCCAGAAACTGGTGCTATAATTTCAGTTGCTCCCACATCGTTGTTTAAAAGGTGTGTGACTTCTTTGGAGTAAGTATCATTGGCTGGAAATTCATCTCCAGATAAATTTGTTCTTACTTCAATATCGTAAGTTTGTCCCGGTGTTGATAGATTAACGGTTTGGGCAAAAGTATAATTTGTTGTAGCGCCTGCAGCAATTGTTCCTGAAAAGGTTTCACTTGCTACTAAATTACCATCAACGCGTAACTGCAATGGAATGTTTGCTTGTGGAGCAACTCCATAATTTCGAATACTAACCTGTACGGTTTCTGCATTTGTTAAAATACCGTTTTGGGGTTGAAGTATTGCATTCACCCCTACGTCTTTCGCAAAACCACCTGAAATATTAAAAGCAGCAATTTGTGTTCTCCAACCATTATTTACGAAAAAGAAATCTGCTGTGTGCCAAAAGGTAAAATCATTTGGATCCATAGTCATATGTCCATAATCACCATATCTATAGGTATTGGTTCGTACCCCGTTTCCGTTTACAATAGTAGTTTCTGCTACAGTCATGGTTCCTAATGGATCACCGTCAAAGCGACCCGTATAGCGAATACCAACCTTTAGATTAGAACTTCCTATGCTATATGCAAGTCCGATATTTCCATAAATATCCATTGCAGAACTACTCATAAATCTACTGTGGCCATCAGCTGGGGCATATGTTCCTTCTTGATAAATTGACCAAGGATTTGAACCATCATTTCTTAGCTCAATCCATCTAATGCCGCCAGTTTCATTCGCATCAACAAACGTATTGAAAGTTATAAGCCAAGAATTATGATCTGCAAAATTTCTGTAGTTTGCACCAAAAGAAATTATCCCGCCGTGTCCAGCAAGTTTTTGACCTGTCCCAGGTTGTGATATTGCTCCCTGTCCAAAAATTTCGCCAGCATCAAAAGGATCGGTAGGAATTTCAAGGGGGGCAGAAATGGTAGAGTTTGCTGGATTTGTCCAATCCATTTCCATTTCCCAAACTTTTAGATGGTCATTTGCTACGCCACTCCAAGCGTCATCCTGAAGATAGGTAACATATCCGGGGGTGTTAGGTGCAATAGAAGTTCCTAAAAGATTTGCAGCCTCAGGGCTCTTCACTTGGTTTGGGTTTACAACAATTCCAGGAAGTGAAAATATTACGATTGCAGGACTGGGGCCACCATTAAGTATTTCGTCACGATCCAAAGCAAATGCACGAGTAGTGGCTCCACCTAAATTTACTGTTCCATAATAGGCATCCGGCCAAACAGCATAGTGCGGATAGTCAGGAAAACCACTAAAAGAATACTGATATACATTATAGGCGCCTGTAGGATCGCTAGTAGCCGATACTCCAATTGCCAATGAATTACCTCCATTTATATTTCCAAACTCGCTAACAAGCCATCTGTCTGCCAATTGATCATACAAAACAATAGGATCCCCACTGTTGCCACCAAAGCCTAAAAAAGTTCCTAAAGAAATTGGCCCGACCAATAAAGTTCCTGTTTTACTAAATATTTTTACTAGTGAATTTACGGAGTGCACATAATGGTTTGGTCCAACTGCACCTGTTGGATCCGGTGGAAAAAAACCAGATTCATTAGACGAAGCACCAATAAAATTTTGCTCTATCGCCCTTGTTTGAATTTGACCAAGAGTTTTTTGAAGATTATCAATAATAGTGGGCGGAACCTCATTGATTTCAATTTGTGTAGTAGATTCGTTGGGAACTACCGTTAATGTTTGTGGATCTAAATTTAGATTCTCCGGCATAGTTGGAAAATCCCGTAAGGGCATTGTCTGTCCAACAAAAGTTCCAACAATAATCTGTTCTGGCGGAAATTTTTCTTGGGCAAAGAGGCTAATACTTAGCAATAATAAAAATGCAGAAAGTAATTTTTTTTGCTTCATCTGTTTTATGTTTAAGGAATTTATTTATTAAAGTCGGACAAGGTACTATATTAATTCAATCTATGAAATTATAAATTAAAGACTTAGCTATATTTTTCATTTTTTATAAATAACAAGGTTGAGATTTAAAATATTTTAAATTTGGTTACCTTTGCAGCTTCAAAAATGAACTAATATTCAAAAGAATGATTCACTTTTTTGGGAACGTTGAAAACACTGTTTTCGCAGTCCAAACCCACGGAAATATTTCAGAAGAAAACATTAAAAAATTGGAGTGGCTTTTCGGCAACCAACCTAAAATAGAGAAATCCGTCCTGTCCACAAACGCGACGGATTTTTTTATTGGTCCGCGCGCGGCAATGATTACGCCCTGGAGCACAAATGCGGTGGAAATCACCCAAAACATGGGTATTAACGGAATAATTCGTATTGAGGAATTTCACAATAGCAAAATTGATGACAAATCTTTCGACCCGATGCTTTCGCAAAAATTCCAAAAACTGGATCAGGATATTTTCGATATTCACATTCAACCTGAACCCATTTTGGAGATTGAAAATATTTCTGAATACAACCAAAAAGAAGGTCTAGCTCTTAATCCTGAAGAAGTTGAATATCTTGAAAATCTTTCAAAAAAACTTGGCAGAAAACTTACCGATAGTGAAGTTTTCGGCTTTAGCCAAGTGAACAGTGAGCATTGCCGCCATAAAATTTTCAATGGAACTTTTGAGATTGACGGCAAGGAAATGCCTTCTTCCCTATTCAAACTTATTAAAAAGACTTCATCCGAAAATCCAAACGATATTGTTTCGGCGTATAAAGATAACGTGGCTTTCGTTAAAGGCCCGAAGGTAAAACAATGGGCACCCAAAAGTGGTGACAAACCGGATTGGTACGAGGAAAAAGATTTTGAAAGTGTGATTTCACTAAAAGCTGAAACCCACAATTTCCCAACAACCGTGGAGCCATTCAACGGTGCAGCAACTGGAAGCGGTGGTGAAATCCGCGATCGTTTGGCTGGCGGTAAAGGTTCCTTGCCCTTGGCTGGAACAGCTGTTTATATGACTTCGTATTCAAGACTCGAGGAAAACCGTCCATGGGAAAATTCAATGAAAGAACGGGATTGGTTATACCAAACACCATTGGATATTTTGATAAAAGCAAGTAATGGAGCTTCGGATTTTGGAAATAAATTTGGGCAGCCGTTGATTGCTGGATCTGTACTAACATTTGAACACGAAGAAGAAGCACGAAGATTAGGCTTCGATAAAGTGATTATGTTAGCAGGCGGAATTGGCTACGGAAAAGCGAGCCAGGCCATTAAAGGCAAACCAGAGGAAGGAGATAAAATTGTTGTCTTAGGAGGTGACAACTATCGAATTGGGATGGGCGGTGCGGCGGTTTCATCGGCAGATACAGGTGAATTTCACAGCGGGATTGAGCTAAACGCAATCCAACGTAGCAACCCAGAAATGCAAAAACGTGCCGCAAACGCAATCCGCGCAATGGTGGAAAGTGATGAAAATACAATCATTTCAATCCATGACCACGGTGCCGGCGGACATTTAAACTGCTTGAGCGAACTCGTTGAAGATACTGGCGGAAAAATTGCATTGGATAAACTTCCCATTGGCGACCCTACCCTTTCCGCAAAAGAAATTATGGGTAACGAAAGTCAAGAACGTATGGGATTGATTATTGGCGAAGAAAACATCCAAAAATTGAAAAAAATTGCAGCCCGTGAGCGTTCCCCAATGTATGAAGTTGGAGTAGTTACTGGTGACCAACGTTTTTGTTTTGAAAATAAAAAAGGCGAAAAACCAATGGATTTCGCATTAGAAGATATGTTTGGCAGCTCTCCAAAAACAATAATGAAAGACAAAACCGTAAACAGAAATTACAAAAACCCTGATTACGAATTTTCAAAAATAAAACAATACGTTGAACAAGTGCTTCAATTGGAAGCTGTGGCTTGTAAAGATTGGCTTACCAACAAAGTGGACCGATGTGTTACTGGGCGCGTTGCAAAGCAACAAACTGCTGGACCGTTACAATTACCTTTGAACAACTGTGGCGTAATGGCACTGGATTACCATGGAAAGGAAGGCGTTGCAACAAGTATAGGTCATTCGCCATTAACGGCGCTTATTGATCCAGCTGCAGGTTCTAAAAATGCCATCACCGAAGCTTTGACCAATATTGTGTGGGCTCCTATGAAAGATGGCTTAAAAAGTGTTTCGCTTTCTGCAAACTGGATGTGGCCTTGCAACAACGAGGGTGAAGATGCACGATTATACGAAGCAGTGAAAGCAGTTTCGGAGTTTTCAATTGATTTGGGAATCAACGTTCCAACTGGTAAAGATTCACTTTCAATGAAGCAGAAATACAAAGACGGCGAAGTGATTTCTCCGGGAACCGTGATTATTTCAGCAGCTGGAAACTGTAACGATATTAAAAAAGTTGTGGAACCCGTTCTACAAAAAGGCGGTGGAAGTATCTATTACATAAATATTTCGCAGGATGATTTTAAACTTGGAGGTTCGTCGTTTGCACAAACTCTAAATACCATCGGAAATGAGGCGCCAAATGTAATAAGTGCCGAATATGTGAAGAAAGTTTTCAACACTTTACAACATTTGATTCGTGATGAAAAAATCCTTGCGGGACACGATGTTGCTTCGGGTGGATTAATTACCACTTTGCTGGAAATGTGTTTTGCAGATGTGAATTTGGGAGCTAATTTGGATCTTTCAGGCTTAGTTGAAAGTGATATGGTGAAATTGCTATTTGCTGAAAATGCTGGCGTTGTGATTCAAGCTTCGGAAGATGATTCTGTTGAAAAATTGCTTTCCTCAAAAAATATAGACTTCAACAAGATAGGAACTGTTTCAGAAACAGAAATGCTTGATATTAAAAATAATACAGAAGAACTTACCTTCAGCATTCCTGAAATGCGCGATGCTTGGTATAAAACTTCGTATTTATTGGATAGAAACCAAAGCGGGGAAAGACTTGCTAAAGAACGTTTCAGTAATTATAAAAACCAGCCTTTAAGGTTTGAGTTTCCAAAGAATTTCAATGGAAAACTTCCGAAGCTAAATTCTCAAGCACCAAAAATAAAAGCTGCAGTTATCCGCGAAAAAGGCAGCAACAGCGAACGTGAAATGGCGTATATGATGCACCTCGCAGGATTTGATGTGAAAGATGTGCATATGACCGACCTTATTAAAGGTCGTGAAGATTTGGAAGATATAAAATTACTTGTAGCCGTAGGTGGTTTCAGCAATAGTGATGTTTTGGGAAGTGCCAAAGGTTGGGCTGGTTCGTTTTTATATAATGAAAAAGCAAATACGGCTTTAAAAAATTTCTTCGCAAAAGAAGATACACTCTCCCTTGGTGTTTGTAACGGTTGCCAGCTTTTTGTGGAACTTGGATTGCTAAACCCCGAAGACGAAGAAAAGCCGAAAATGCTCCACAATGATACGGGTAAGTTTGAATGCACATTTACTTCTGTGAAAATTCAGGAGAACAATTCTGTGATGCTTTCAAGTTTTGTGGGAAGTACTTTGGGGATTTGGTCTGCGCATGGCGAAGGAAAATTCAGTTTTCCGAAGCATGAATCACATTATAATATTGTGGCGAAATACGGTTACGATGCTTTACCTGCAAATCCCAACGGTAGCGATTTCAATACGGCGATGATGACCGATAAAACCGGTCGTCACTTAGTAATGATGCCGCATTTGGAGCGTTCTACCTTTCCTTGGAACTGGGCGTATTATCCAAAAGATAGAAAAAATGACGAGGTTTCGCCTTGGGTTGAGGCACTTGTAAATGCGCGTGAATGGATTGAAAAAAAGTGATATATTCGTTTAAATTTTAGTAGATGGATATAACCTTATGAATTCAGAAATTGGACAGCTCCATTCCGTATGGATGAATTCCCAACAAACTTCAACACAGAGTACATCACTTCCCCAAATAAATTTTGAGGACATTATTAGTTCCATCATCAGTACTGGACCTTTTTACTATTACATTGTGGATTTTTATGACATGTCACTTTCACATGTAAGTCCATCTATTATGGATATACACGGGTTTGACCCTGAAAGCGTAACATTTCATGATATTTTGGGTACAATACACCCAGACGATATGGAATTTGTGAGCAAAGCAGAGCAGAAATATGGCATTCCTTTATAGCACCTTGGGAATAGACAAAGTTTTAAACTATAAATCTTGCTTTTCTTTTAGAAGTAAAATGAAAAATGGCGAGTACGCAATGCTCAACCACCAAGCTCTTTTGTTGACCTTGGACGAGCACGGGAAGTTTGGCAAATCACTAAACATCCATACCCGGATAGATCATCTTACAAATACAAATACACACCAAATTTCATTGATTGGCTTAAATGGTTTGCCCTCTTATATGAATCTAGATATTTACGATTCAATAAATCATTTAGTTGCGTTTTCAAAAAGGGAATTGGATGTTCTCAAACTTATAGCAGAAGGTAATCACAAACAATGAAATAGCCTACAAAACTTTTTATCAGTCCCCTTACCGTAAAAAAGCACCGTAACAATATTTCAAACAAATCCAATTGTAAAAATACGTCCCAATTAATTAGGGCAGTATTCTGAAAGGGTTATATAAAAAATACTCCTTTTGGTGTATTGCCCAAGAATAATTAATTGAATTTCTTTGGTTAAGTATACTCTTAATGATTACCAATTAGTAGCCTGTCATTCAATACATCCTCAATTTATGAAAGCATTAAGGAGTAAACTTTTCATATTCTTCGCAATAACATTATTAAGCTTCACATTAGCTGCCCAAAATGAAAAGTAGCATCATTGGGAAATGGCAGTTACAAAAAGTAAAGTTTCAAAAAAATAACTGCCAGCACCTCTAATGATAAAGAGGAATTACTCGCTGTTTTCAAGGCAGCATTATATCGAAGATCTTCACAACAGAGCAACGATTAAACCTTGAAGATTTAGAATGGATAAATGCGGAAGCTAAACTTTTAAGTGACAAATACTATCAAACTACAATTGAGTTTCAGTCTAATGGGGCTTTTTATAACCGCTCAGAAATGCTGGAGCAAACTACTTCTGGGGAATATCTTTTGGATAAAAAGAAACTGCTGCTGGAATGGGAAACAGCGGATAAAAATGAAATGAAGGTTGTAAAGATTACCGGTGATGCCCTTGTTTTGAAGGATACTGAATTGAAAGTTACTTATTATTATTTAAAAACTAAAATTGACTGATATATGAAAACAACAATTTTAAAAAACATTGCCATTACAGCAATTTGCCTATTTAGTATGAGTAGCTATGCCCAAACCAAAGAAGAAACAATTAGTTGGGTAAAAGAAAAACTTACTAAATATATAGTCAGTAATGTAAGTTTTAAAAACCTTGATTTATTGATTACTGTTTCATCTTGCGATATTACAATTGATTATAAATATTATAATCAATATATACATGAAAACAGCGTAAATAGAGTTAAAATACCAACCGACGGTGTAACCATTGAAAACGGAAAAATTTTTGTAACTGGAGAAAGAATAATAGACCAAGACATTACTAGAGGTACATCTGAATTTATAGATAATGTTAAATATTTCACTTTAAAAGAAGGCGAACCTGATTTACAAAATCGTGTAAAAAAAGCCTTAGACCATTTAGCCACCTTTTGTCCAAAGAAAAAAGAAACGTTTTAAAAATAATATATATAGCTATGAAAATACTAATCTTTTTATTCATTCTTACAGCCTCCTTCACAATAAAAGCTCAAAATGAAGAAGAAACCATAAATTGGATTAATGCAAAAAAAATAGATATAATGTATGAAAATCCTAGTAATGATAGTGCTAGTAATTTTGATAGAGAAATGATTTCATCATATAAATTTCCAGATACTAAAAGTAATAATGACGAACTATTAAATGGATAGATATAACAGATATTTCATTCAATGATAAAACTAGAGATATTTTGATTAAAGGAAATGTAGTTTTCTGCATCAGGAAAAAATTATATTATTATGTCATGTAATTCACAAGCAGACAGGGTCTTAATTGACAAAATGGTTAAAGCATTAACACATATGGCAACTTTGAAAGGAGCTAAATTAGTTAAGGATGATTTGTTTGGAAATTAAAAATAAAAACCATGAAAAAGTTAATCTTATTATTTTCACTTTTAATATTTCTCACAAGCTTTAACAACAAGCAAAAAAATATCATTGGCAATACGCGATATGCCTTTGTAACAGATACCGAGCATGACAAAGCCTATGATGAAGATGACAAAAATGGTTATGTAAATATAACTACCAATATTGTAGCTGTAGATTGCAATCTGGGTACAAACGCCATCGAAGGCCAATATATAAAACATTATGCTGCCGAGGAGAAAACCCAAGACCGTGATAAGCTTTAATAGGCTCAGCAGGCATAACAAGCGCTTGGATATACAACAGCTTTGATGAAGCCTTCGCTTCCCGCCGAGACTGGCTTGCCAATAAAGGCAATGAGCGCAAACGAAGAATAGAGAATTTTTATATAACCTGTAATTAACACACTAAATAACTCACAATGAAAAAAACACTCATTATTTGCTTTTTATTAGCATTAGCTTTTAATAGCATTGGTCAAAATATACATACGGAGCATTGGCCATTGACAAGGCTAATGGATTTAGCTATGGTTGGTCAAATGACTACCCAACGTCTGCGGAAGCGGAACAAAAAGCACTTGAAAATGTGCCTATAAAGGAGGTAATTGTACCGTTGTCCTCTCCTATTCCGGAACAGGATGTGCTGCATACAGAACTATTGATGGCAATGTAGGAAATGCATATGGATGGGGACTTGGCAATACAAAAGAAGAAGCTGATAGGATAGCAATTGCTGAATGCTTAAAAAGAAGCAATGGAAAACAACCAACAAATTTTGTCTGGACTTGTAATTCTATCGATTCTGGAGAATTAACAACTTTAAAAAACCTAGTTCCTTCTGCAAATCAATTATTTGGATTAAAGTCTGATGATGGTGAAATTTATGATTATGAAGGCGATATCACAAATGGTTTGCCAAATGGTTTTGGCGTTTTAACATATCAAAAAAGTGGATCAACTTATACAGGAGAAATACGTAATGGAATCTTTGAGGAAATGGGGTTTTTCGATTTAAAAGCGGAGCTCGGTTTGAAGGAAAATTTATAAATGATAAAATAATTTCTGGCACCTACTTTTTTAAAAATGGTAAAAAATACATTGGTGAATTCAATAATAATGAATTTAATGGATATGGAAAATTGTATGACTCAAGCGGAAAGTTAATTTATGAAGGAATATTTAAGGACAATGGACCTCCTAATTAATAAAAAATACTAAACTCAGAAAAAATAATCACACTTTGCATCTTGTTTGATATCATCTTTTGTTACTAGTTGCACCAAAAGTTATCAAGAAGCCAACTATTCCCGCCAAAAATTTTTGAAGTAAAACACACAGATGAATTATAATAATTAAAAATGAAGCTCCCTAAAGAAGAAAAAAAATTCTGGCAGCGTCATTTTCGAATTGAAAAATTAGAAGATATCCCCACAGAAATGACGGGATATACTGCAATTGACGAAAATAATGATGATGAGTTTATGTTTTATTTATCTAAGAGGGTGAACATTATCCCTGAAATATATTTGAAGAGTACTTTGGTGACCGATGAAGGTGTTGGGCACATCAGCAAGATTCAGCAGTTAAAAGAACTTACACTAAGAGATCATCCTAAAATTACCAAAGCGAGCATCCCCTACTTCAACCAAATGCATTATTTGGAGCGTTTAAATATCACCCTCACGAAAATTACGCTATCCGATTTATGTGATCAATTAAACAACCAAAATATTAAGGAGGTTTTCGTTTCTTCGAAAGAAGATGAAAAAAACATACTTGAAAAAGGGTTTTTGCTAAAAGAACGTATGCCAAATTGCAATATATATTTAGATGCTTGTTATACGGAGTATACCCCAGGGAATCCTGAAAAACCAATTTATTAATAGTTAACCTTTAAAAAAACTTATGAAAAAAACAAGTATAATTTGTTTATTGATCATGATCTGTACAGTAAACAGTAGCTTTTCACAAAATAAAGAATGTCCACCCATTCAAAAATTTTTAGAAAAAATTAAAATAGATGAGCATTCTTGGACAGGGAATGAAGCAGAGGTGTCTCAAAAGCTTTTACAAAACTCCTTTATTTACACTGAAAAGGATAAAACAGACGGATTTAAAACATTCCAGAAATATGAAAGTATAGATTGGTCTAGCTATAAAGGGCATCTTATTTCAGGAGAATTTGAGTATAAAAACAATAAATATCTAGGATGCATTTTTTTCTTCTGGACTGAATTCACTGAGACTTATTATAATGATGATGAAAGTGATAATCCAGAACAAACGAATAAATTTTCATTTTACGTTTTAGCCGAAGATGAGAAAGAATTTTTAAAAGTATTGAAAGATTGGGAAGGTAAGCCATAATTATAATAGCCTTAAAGTTTAATTTTCTAGGTTCCAAAGGAAGAAATAAAAATAGAAGAAAAAGGTTTTATTAGAAAGGAACGTATGCCAAACTGCAATATTTATTTAAACGCTTGTTATACGGGGTATACCCTAGGGAATACTGAAAACCTATTTTTTTAGGAAATTTAGCTTTACAAATTATTATTAAAAGGAATGTCAAATTTTGCCATTCCTTTTTTGTTTCTAACCCAAACTTAAAAATTTTTTTCTATTCACTTTCGTAATATTACTATTACGAAAGATTCAAAAAGGCTCTTCGATTTCCCATTATTAACATCTAGAAAAATATCCTCAGGAAAAGGCATTTGTAACAAAATACATGGGCAATGGAAAGCTACTTCAACCCGAGAATATATTGACAGGGCCAATCCCATAAGCCATAAATTTTGAACCCTGCAGAAATACCAGTAATGGAAGGCAACGGATTAACTGAAACTTAGCCTAGAGGTGTCGGAAAATGATATGTGCAACCAGAGTTTTAAGATTAGCAGTCGGGGAAAGAGAGAGTTTGAAATAACAAAAGTAAATACCATTTAAAAAAGGCTTCGATTTAAAAAATCAAAGCCTTTTTCCTATTTATTATTTATCTAATATCTATCTTTTGTAGATAACTTCCGCATCTTTTACATTTGCTGGCAAATCGTTCATTGTAGCTACATACATATTTCTATTGTTGAAAATTCTGTTTGGTTTTTTTCCAACAATAATATATTTCACATCAAGATCTGGTGCATTAAGAGTTACTTGGTCTTGAACGCGCATTGTTTTATCACCAATATCAGTTTGTAGTTCTTCTAAGGTGGCAATTACATAAAGACGTTTGTTAGTGGCTCTAATTTCCTGTATTTCTATGTCGTGTTCTACACCCTCCACTTCCGCTTCAACAACTAAATCTTGTTCAAACTTGTCTTCATTTGGCATGTCTATATCAATAGTTGGAACTTCCACTTCTTCTTCCTCCATTACTATTACTACTTTAGGAACTTCAACGGTTCTAGTGGCGGTACTAACATCTATGTCTGCCCAATTCACGTCAAATTCTGGAAGATTACCTTCTTCTACGTCAACATCCACTTCTGGTAATTCCGTTTGGCCTTTTTTGTCAATATTACAACTTGTTGTCATAATCATTGTTAATGCTAAAAGTGGTACAATAAAACTTTTCATTTTTTTTAGTTTTTTTCATTTATGATAAAAAATAACCTCTTTACCATATAATGATGGTTAATATAAATTACTTCAAATAAATCTAACCCAAAATCTTAAAAGGAGTTGTTAACAAAATCTTATTTAGCTGTTTCTTAACTTTTATATTATAAATTTTATGAATCAAAAAGATTGTATAATATTAAATATCAGCAACAAAGAGATTAAAACAGGAGTCCAGAAAAATCCTTTTGTTTAAAAAGTAAGGTAGCAAGTAAATCTTCAAGTAATATTACTACAAAATGAAAGGTAATCTTTAGCATTCCTTTTTCGTTTCAAAGAGAAACTTAAAAAAATTTGCTATTTTCACTTCCTTAACATTTATATCATGAACGATCCAAAAAGACTCTTCGACTTCCCCTATTATCAATTGGAAAAATATCCACAGGAAAAAGCTCTCGTTACCAAATATAACGGTGAGTGGAAAGCCACTTCTACCCAAGAATATATCAATAAAGCTAATGCAATAAGTCGTGGATTAATGCGTATGGGTGTAAAACCTAACGATAAAGTTGCAATTATTTCCATGACAAACCGCACAGAGTGGAACATTTGCGATATAGGTATTATGCAAACAGGCGCACAGGACGTCCCTATTTATCCTACTATTTCTGAGGAAGAGTACGAATTCGTTTTAAACCACAGTGAGTCCGTTTATTGTTTTGTTTCCTGCAAAGAGGTTTATGAGAAGGTCCAAAAAATAAGAAATAGCGTTCCTTCATTAAAGGAAGTTTACACTTTTGATGAAATAAAGGGTGCTAAAAGCTGGGAAGAAGTTTTAAACAAAGGAAAAGACGAAAGCAATCAAGACGAATTAGATAAAAGAAAAGAAGCCATTCACGAAGATGATTTGGCAACTTTAATTTATACTTCCGGAACGACTGGAAAACCTAAAGGCGTAATGCTTTCCCATAAAAATATAGCTTCCAATTCAAAGTTTAGCGTGGAACGTTTACCCCTGGAGCTAGGAAAATCAAAATCATTGAGCTTTCTGCCCGTTTGCCATATTTATGAGCGAATGATACTTTATATGTATCAATACTTTGGCGTGAGTATTCACTTTGCTGAAAGCTTGGAAACTATCAGCGAAAATCTTAAAGAGATAAAACCTGAGGTAATGACTGCCGTTCCTCGTTTACTGGAAAAAGTTTATGATAAAATCTATGCAAAAGGCGCCGAACTTACCGGAATAAAGAAAAAATTGTTTTTCTGGGCTATAGACTTGGGCCTTAAATATGAACCCTACGGCCAGAATGGTTGGTGGTATGAAACCCAATTGAAACTTGCCAACAAGCTGATTTTTAGCAAATGGCGCGAAGCCTTGGGCGGAAACTTAAAAGCTATTGCTTCTGGTAGTGCGGCATTACAACCACGTTTAGCGAGGGTTTTTAATGCCGCCCAAATTCCAGTAATGGAAGGTTATGGACTTACAGAAACATCTCCCGTAGTTTCTGTGAACGATATGCGCAACCACGGTTTTAAAATTGGCACAGTGGGCAAACCACTGCGCGATACCGAAGTAAAAATAGCCGACGACGGTGAAATTTTAGTAAAAGGACCGCAAGTGATGCTTGGATATTACAAAAATCAAGAACAGACCGATGAGGTTATAAAAGATGGGTTTTTCCACACTGGCGATATAGGGGAAATTGATAACGAAGGTTTTCTAAAAATTACAGATCGTAAAAAAGAAATGTTCAAAACCAGTGGAGGAAAATATGTAGCACCACAACTTTTGGAAAACGCAATGAAACAATCACGATTTATAGATCAAATAATGGTAATTGGCGAAGGTGAAAAAATGCCAGCAGCATTTATACAGCCAGATTTTGATTTTGTAAAGGAATGGGGCAACAAAAAAGAAAGAAATGTGCCTTCAGACCCTAAGGAAATGGTTAAAAATGAAGACGTAATTAAACGTATCCAAAAAGAAGTAGATTTTTATAACGAACGTTTTGGCCAGTGGGAAAAAGTGAAAAAGTTTGAATTGACCCCCGATGTTTGGAGTATTGAAGGTGGGCAGCTAACACCAACAATGAAAATGAAACGTAAAGTGATTAAAGAGAAGTATAAGGATTTGTATGATAAGATTTATGGGCATACTTCGTAAATAATTATGAACTGGCTCCTACTAATAATCGGCGGTCTCTTTGAGGTTGGTTTCGCGGCCTGCCTTGGTAAAGTAAAGGAAACTTCTGGTTTGGAATCAAAACTGTGGTTCTTGGGTTTTTTGGTATGCTTGGCAATAAGTATGTTTCTCTTAATAAAAGCTTCAAAAACGCTTCCCATAGGTACCGCCTATGCAGTGTGGACTGGCATTGGTGCCGTAGGAACGGTATTGGTAGGCATTTTCTATTTTAATGAACCGGCAACTTTCTGGCGTGTTTTCTTTCTTTCCACCCTAATTGTTTCTATAGTTGGGCTAAAATTTGTTTCGGCTTAAATACATCTTTTTCTAACAAATAAATAACATTTATTTACTATGCGTGCATAATAAATTTTTGTATATTTGAGATTCCATTTTTTCAAAGGCTTTTAATGAAAGAAAAAACTATAGATTACATATTGCGTTCCACTTGGATGAACGTCACAAAAATGTATAATGAAGAAGCCGGAAAAAAAGGAAGCACCATGGCCACGGGCTTTGCTCTTATAAGCATTGACCCCGAGGAAGGAACCCCTTCCACGGCACTTGGTCCTAAAATGGGAATGGAAGCAACCAGTCTCTCGCGCACTTTAAAATCTATGGAAAAAAAAGGATTGATAGAACGCAAGCCCAACCCTGATGACGGTCGTGGAGTATTGATACATTTAACACCCTTTGGCAAAGAAATGCGTGAGTTTTCTAAACAAGTGGTTTTGGGTTTTGACGAAGCTGTTCAAAAAAATGTATCTGTCGAGGAATTGCAAACATTTAAAAAAGTTGCAAATACGATCAACGAATTGATCAATTCAAAGAAAATTTACGATTTAGATAAATAAAATAATATGTCGAAAAGAAGAATTAACAAAGTAGCGGTAATCGGTTCCGGAATTATGGGAAGCGGCATAGCCTGCCATTTCGCTAACATTGGCGTGGAAGTGCTATTGCTTGATATTGTTCCCCGTGAGCTAAACGATTTAGAAAAGAAAAAAGGGCTTACCCTTGAAGATAAAGTGGTGCGAAATCGTATCGTAAACGAAGATTTGCAGAAAGCCATAAAAAGCAATCCTGCCCCACTCTATCACAAAGATTTTGCAAAGCGAATTTCCACGGGAAATTTGGAAGACGATATTTCAAAAGTGGGCACAGCCGATTGGATTATCGAGGTTGTAGTGGAACGTCTCGACATCAAAAAACAGGTTTTCGACAATCTTGCAAAATATAGAAAAGAAGGCACACTCATCACCACGAATACCTCCGGTATTCCTATACATTTAATGAGCGAAGGCCACAGCGAAGATTTCCAAAAGCATTTCTGTGGTACCCACTTTTTTAATCCACCGCGCTATTTGCAGCTTTTCGAAATTATACCCGGTCCGAAAACGGACCCGGATGTTTTAGATTTTCTACGCGAATACGGCGAAAAATTCCTCGGAAAAACTTCAGTAGTCGCTAAAGACACCCCAGCTTTTATAGGAAACAGAATCGGAATCTTCGGAATCCAAAGCCTTTTCCACCAAGTGAAGGAAATGGGTTTAACAGTTGAAGAAGTTGATAAATTAACAGGACCAGTAATTGGCAGACCAAAATCTGCAACCTTTAGAACCGTTGATGTGGTTGGTTTGGATACGCTAGTTCATGTTGCAAACGGAATTTATGAAAACGTTCCCGAAGACGAAGAACACCAAACCTTTAAACTTCCGAAATTCGTCAATACGATGATGGAAAGTAAATGGTTAGGAAGCAAGAGTGGTCAAGGTTTTTACAAAAAAGTAAAGAATGATGATGGAAGTAGTGAAATTCTTTCACTCGACCTCGATTCGTTAGAATACAGAAAAAGTAAAAAAGCATCTTTTGCAACATTGGAAAAAACGAAATCGGTTGATAATGTTACCGACCGTTTCCCAATTCTTATTAAAGGAGAAGACAAAGCAGGGGAATTCTATCGAAAAAATTTCGGCGCGATGTTCGCATATGTTTCCAAAAGAATTCCAGAAATCACCGACGAGCTTTATAAGATTGATGATGCCATGAAAGCTGGATTCGGCTGGGAACAAGGCCCTTTCGAAATCTGGGATGCCATAGGCGTTAAAAAAGGAATTGAACTCATTAAAGAGCTAGGCAAGGAACCGGCAGATTGGGTATACCAAATGCTGGATTCCGGAATAGATTCCTTTTATGATATTAAAAAAGGCCAAACACGATATTATGCCATACCACAAGGAATGCCTGCCGGCACTAAAGGCACATATTTGCCAATTCCCGGACAGGATTCCTTTATCATTTTGGACAACATCCGTAAAACTTCCGAAGTTTTCAGAAATAACGGTGTTGTGGTTGAAGATTTAGGCGATGGAATCTTAAATGTTGAATTTATAAGTAAAATGAATTCTGTAGGTGGTGATGTTTTGGCTGGAATCAATAAAGCGATTGATCTTGCAGAAAAGGAATACGATGGATTGGTAATTGCCAATAACGGTAAAAACTTCTCCGTGGGCGCAAATATCGGAATGATATTTATGATGGCCGTGGAGCAGGAATATGAAGAACTGAACGCTGCCGTTAAATATTTTCAAGATACCAGCATGCGTATACGCTACTCCTCTATTCCAGTAGTGGTAGCACCGCACGGAATGACTTTGGGCGGCGGTTGTGAATTCACGCTTCACGCAGATCGAGTAGTTGCAGCTGCTGAAAGTTATATCGGTTTAGTGGAATTTGGCGTTGGGGTAATTCCCGGCGGAGGCGGTTCCAAAGAAATGGCACTTCGAGCAAGCGACACTTTTAAAAAAGATGATGTTGAATTGAACAGGCTTCAGGAATATTTCTTGACAATTGGAATGGCAAAGGTTTCAACTTCAGCTTATGAAGCTTACGATACTGGAATTCTTCAAAAAGGAAAAGATATTGTAATCGTAAACCAAAAAAGACAGATTGCTGCCGCTAAAGAAGTAGCGCGATTTATGGCCGATAAAGGCTATACGAAACCAATTCCTAGAACAGATGTAAAAGTACTCGGAAAGCAAGCCTTAGGAATGTTCCTTGTTGGAACCGACCAAATGGTTGCTGGAAATTACATCAGCGAACACGACAAAAAAATTGCCAACAAACTAGCCTACGTAATGGCCGGTGGCGATTTGAGCGAAGCAAGCTACGTGAGCGAACAATATTTACTTGATCTTGAAAGAGAGGCATTCTTAAGTTTAACCGGAGAAAGAAAAACTTTGGAACGTTTACAACATATGATTCAGAAAGGAAAACCGTTGAGAAATTAGAAAAGAAAAATTATGAGAACAGCATATATAGTAAAAGCATACAGAACCGCAGTGGGCAAAGCACCTCGGGGAGTTTTCCGCTTCAAACGTCCCGACGAATTGGCTGCGGAAACCATTAAATATATAATGAATGAATTACCGCAACTAGACAAAAAACGAATTGACGATGTAATTGTTGGTAACGCAATGCCCGAAGCCGAGCAAGGTCTAAACATGGGACGATTGATTTCGCTAATGGGACTGGATATTGTAGACATTCCCGGGATGACAGTTAATCGTTATTGCGCTTCTGGCTTGGAAACAATTGCAATCGCAACTGCAAAAATACAAAGTGGAATGGCAGATTGTATTATTGCCGGTGGTGCAGAAAGTATGAGCTACATACCAATGGGCGGTTACAAACCCGTTCCTGATTATAAGTTGGCAAAAGAAGGCAAGGAAGATTATTATTGGAATATGGGGTTAACTGCTGAAGCTGTTGCAAAAAAATACAACGTTTCCCGTGAAGACCAAGATGAATTTGCCTACACAAGCCAAATGCGCGCTTTAAAAGCACAGGAAGAAAATCGTTTTCAGGATCAAATAGTTCCTATAGAAATTGAGGAAACGTTTGTAAATGATTCAGGTAAAAAAGAAACTAGAAAATATACCGTAACAAAAGACGAAGGCCCAAGAAAGGGCACCAATATTGAAGCACTTTCAAAACTTCGTCCTGTATTTGCTAACGGTGGCAGCGTAACCGCAGGAAATTCTTCGCAGATGAGTGATGGTGCAGCTTTCGCAGTTATTATGAGTGAAGAAATGGTCAAGGAACTAAACCTAGAGCCAATAGCCAGATTGGTAAGTTTTGCTGCAGTTGGCGTAGAACCAAAAATTATGGGTATTGGTCCATTATATGCAATCCCAAAAGCTTTGAAACAAGCTGGTTTAAAGCAAGACCAAATGGAAATCATAGAGTTGAACGAAGCTTTTGCCTCACAATCCTTGGCAGTAATCCGCGGACTTGGTTTAGATAAAGAAAGGGTAAACGTAAATGGAGGCGCAATCGCTATGGGCCACCCATTAGGTTGTACTGGCGCCAAACTTTCTGTGCAAGTATTTGATGAAATGCGCAAGCGTAACCTGCAAGGAAAATATGGAATGGTTACAATGTGCGTAGGAACTGGGCAAGGAGCTGCGGGGGTTTATGAATTTTTGAAATAAAAAAAGTATTGAGATATGAGTAAAGAAGAAACAAAAAATAATGAATTGCTTCGTGGAGGTCAATTCCTAGTAAAAGAAACAAAAGCCGAAGACATTTTTACTCCGGAAGATTTTTCCGAAGAACAAAAAATGATGCGCGATTCTGTGAAGGAATTTGTTGACCGTGAAATTTGGCCAAAAAAAGAGGAATTCGAACATAAAAACTATGCTCTTACTGAAGAAGTTATGCGCAAAGCTGGCGAAATGGGCTTACTTGGTGTTGCTGTTCCCGAAGAGTACGGCGGACTTGGAATGGGCTTTGTTACCACAATGTTGGTTTGTGATTACATTTCAGGAGCAACAGGCTCAGTGGCTACAGCTTTTGGCGCGCACACAGGTATTGGAACATTGCCAATCACACTTTACGGAACAGAGGAACAAAAGAAAAAATACGTTCCAAAACTCGCCACAGGTGAATGGTTTGGAGCTTACGCCCTAACTGAACCAGGCGCAGGAAGTGACGCCAATAGCGGAAAAACAAAAGCAGTACTTTCTGAAGACGGCAAATATTACAAAATCAGCGGTCAAAAAATGTGGATTTCAAATTCAGGATTTTGCCACACGATGATTGTTTTTGCCAGAATTGAGGACGATAAATACATCACTGGTTTTATTGTTGAAAATGATCCTGAAAACGGAATTTCAATGGGCGAGGAAGAAAAGAAATTAGGAATCCACTCCTCCTCTACCCGTCAGGTTTTCTTTAGTGACACCAAAGTGCCTGTTGAAAATATGTTGGGAGAGCGAGGCGAAGGTTTTAAAATTGCAATGAACGCCTTAAACGTTGGAAGAATAAAACTAGCTGCGGCAAGTCTGGATGCACAACGCCGGGTAATTGCAAATGCTGTAAAGTATGCCAATGAGCGCGTTCAGTTTAACGTGCCTATTTCTTCTTTTGGAGCAATTAAATTAAAGATTGCCGAAATGGCAACCAGTGCCTACGCAGGCGAAAGTGCATGTTACCGAGCAGGAAAAAATATTGAAGACCGAATTTCACTTCGTGTAGAAGCTGGAAATAGCCATCAAGAAGCTGAGCTTAAAGGTGTAGAGGAATATGCTATTGAGTGTTCCATTCTAAAAGTTGCGGTTTCGGAAGACATCCAAAATTGTAGCGACGAAGGTATCCAGATTTACGGTGGAATGGGCTACAGTGCAGATACCCCAATGGAATCTGCATGGCGTGATGCCCGTATTGCACGTATTTACGAAGGCACCAACGAAATAAACCGTATGTTGGCAGTGGGAATGTTAGTGAAAAAAGCAATGAAAGGCCACGTAGATCTTTTAAATCCTGCACAAGCAGTTGCTTCAGAATTGATGGGAATCCCTTCTTTTGAAACACCGGATTTTTCCGAATTGCTTTCCGAAGAAAAAGCGATGATAGCCAAACTTAAAAAAGTGTTCTTAATGGTTGCCGGAAGCGCAGTCCAAAAATATGGAACCGAACTGGAAGAACACCAACAAACTCTTCTTGCTGCGGCCGATATCTTGATTGAAATCTACATGGCGGAAAGTACTATTTTAAGAACCGAAAAGAATGCAAACCGTTTTGGCGAAGATTCGCAAAAAGAACAAATTGCAATGTCGCAACTTTATCTTTACCATGCTGTTGATATTATCACCGTAAAAGCAAAAGAAGCGATTCTATCATTTGCCGAGGGAGACGAACAACGCGCAATGTTGATGGGACTGAAGCGTTTCACTAAATATCAAAATATGCCGAATATCGGTGAATTGAGAAGAACAATTGCCCATAAAGTTATTTCAGAAAACAACTATCCGTTTTAACTGAATTAATAAATTATTCTTAAAACCGCTTCAGAAATGGGGCGGTTTTATTTTTATTTAAAAATTGGTTCGAAGTTTGTTATTTTTAAAACAAAAATATTATAATGAAAAAGCTCCTTTTCCTTTTAACCCTCACCACAACTTTTTTCTGTTTTTCACAAGATAACACCGAAGTTTATGTTTTTGATATTCACCCAGCGTATGAAGGGCTGGAATTATTAAATATCAAAAACATTTCAAACAATTCCGGTTATAACAACCAGCCTTCCTTTTCTTCCAACGAAACCATTCTTTTTGCGGGTAATAATGATGGACAAAGTGATATTGCAGAATACAACCTGAATTCAAACACTAAAAAGTGGTTCAATCAAAAAACCGAAGGTGGCGAATATTCCCCACAAAAATTCCCATCAAATAATGATGTGGCTGCAGTTAGACTAGACAATGACGGTTTACAACGATTGTATAGGTATAGTTCGGAAACAGGCAATTCTTCTGAAATAATTAAAGATTTACAAATTGCATACTTCGCATTTTACAACAATCAAAAGATGCTCGCCACAGTCTTGGACGGCGATAAAATGGATTTGGTAATGATCGATTTACCTTCAAAAAAAGCAGACTCCTTGTTTTATAATGCTGGAAGATCTCTTCAAAGAGTCCCAAATACGAGTTCAATGAGCTATTCCTTGGTAAATGAAGAAGGAAATTTGGATCTGTATCTATTGGATATGAATAACTATGAAAGCTATTTTGTAACCGAATTACCAATTGGCATTCAGGATTGTGTTTGGATCAACGACACACAAATTCTTATTGGCAGCGGCAACAAACTCTATATGTATGACACATTGGGTGAATCTGAATGGAACCGAGTTGCTTCACTTGAAGAATTTGGTATAAAAAATATTTCCCGAATGGCAATAAGTCCCAACGGAAAGAAAATAGCTTTAGTTGCAGAACCTAAATAATTTAGCTTTTACAAAGTTCAAAAGTTTATAGAAGTTCTTCCTTCTTTTGAGTATTTTTAGGAAAACTTTTTTAATGAAATTAATTACTTTTTCAGTAGCGCTATTTAGCCTATCCTTTTGTCTTTCCCAAACCGATCAGAGGATCTACGATATTATCAATTCAGTTTCTTCGCAAAGAATTAAAGCAGATATAACTACTCTTGCAAATTTTGGTACACGTAATACTTTTAGTGATACCGTAAGCAACACACGCGGAATTGGCGCCGCAAGAAGGTGGATCAAAAATGAATTTGAAACAATTTCAAAAGATTGCAAAAACTGTCTACATGTTTTTTATCAAAAGGATTTCGTAAAAGCCGAAGGTAATGCCCGTGTTCCTCAAGATACTTGGATTGTAAACGTTGCAGCCGTGCAAAAGGGAACAAAATACCCAAATCGTTATATCATCATGAGCGGCGATATAGATTCCCGAAACAGTGACGGAAGTGATTTTACTAAAGATGCACCAGGCGCGAATGATAACGCCAGTGGTATGGCAGGAGCTATCGAAGCAGCTCGTGTGCTTTCAAAATATAAATTTGAAAATAGCATCGTTTATTTAGGATTGAGCGGTGAGGAACAAGGGCTTTTTGGCGGAAAAGGTTTTGCGGAATATGCAAAAACACAAGGTTGGGAAATAATCGGCGTTTTAAATAATGACATGATTGGTAATATTGAAGGTGTTAATGGTGTAATCAGCAATCGTGATTTTAGGATTTTCAGCGAACCCGTCCCTCCTACCGAAACAGAGCGTGAACGGCAAATGCGCCGCTTTTACGGTGGCGAGGTTGATGGTATATCGCGCCAATTAGCTCGTTATGTATATAAGAACACACAAACTTATATGCCAGAAATGAACCCAATGTTGATTTATCGCTTGGACCGTTTCGGACGCGGTGGCCACCATCGACCATTTAACGATTTGGGTTGGGCTGGAATCCGTATTATGGAAGCTCACGAAAATTACAACCAACAACATCAAGATATTCGCACAGAAAATGGTGTTGAATACGGCGATAAATTGAAATTTGTAAATTTTGATTACGCCGCAAAACTCACCGCCGTAAACGCCATTAATCTGGCCAGTCATTGCCTGGGCACCTCCTGCACCAAAAAATGTTGCAATAGGCGGCATTGTTGAGCCTTCCGCAAAACTGAAATGGGACAAGGTGGATGGCGCAGCTGGCTATAAAATATATTGGCGGGACACAACCTCGCCCAACTTGGGATCACAGCCGTTACGTGGGCGATGTGTCAGAATTTACTTTGGAAGGAATCGTGATTGACAATTATTTTTTTGGTGTTGCATCCGTTAGGAAAGGATGGTTTTGAAAGCATGGTTGTATTTCCAAACTCGGTATTTAGATAAAAATATAACTATGAAAGAAAAAATTTGTATCGTCGTTTTATTGATTCTTACTATTTCCGCATCTTCTCAAGAATTTACTCGCTCAGATACACTTATAGGAAGCATAACTCCCGAACGCGCATGGTGGGATGTTACTTATTACGATTTGAAAGTTTCAGTAAATCCTTCCGAAAAAACCATTGAAGGCAGTAATACTATTACCTATAAAGTTTTGGAACCGGACAGCGTAATGCAGATTGATTTGCAAAGCCCTATGAAAATTGACAAAATAATTCAAAATGAAAAAGAAATTTCATATACTTCCGAAGGAAATGCACATTTTTTAAAACTTCAAAAAAAACAGCAAAGGGCAATGAAGAAAAAATTACAATTTATTTTTCCGGAAAACCTGTCGTGGCACGCCGCCCGCCTTGGGATGGCGGTTTCACTTGGACAAAAGACAGCAATGGAAAGGATTTTATTGCAACTTCCAATCAAGGAATTGGCTCCAGCGTATGGTGGCCATTAAAAGACCATCCATCTGAAGAACCTGACAACGGGATCACAATTTCTGTTACCGCCCCGAAAGATTTGATGGACGTGAGCAACGGCAGATTAAAACATGTAATAGAAAATGAAAACACCAAAACTTGGGTTTGGGAAGTTGTAAACCCAATAAACGCTTACGGCATTGATATAAATATTGGCGATTATGTACATTGGAACGAAAAGTACAAAGGCGAAAAAGGAATTCTGGATATGGACTATTACGTGCTTCGCGAAAATGAGGCGAAAGCAAAAGAGCAGTTTAAACAAGCAGCCAAGATGATGGAAGCCTTTGAGCACTGGTTTGGCCCCTACCCTTTTTACGAAGATGGCTATAAACTGGTTGAAGCGCCCTATTTGGGAATGGAACACCAAAGCAGCGTAACCTATGGCAACAAATTTGAAAATGGTTATTTGGGCCGGGATCTTTCCGGCACAGGCTGGGGTTTAAAGTTTGATTTTATAATAATTCACGAAAGCGGCCACGAGTGGTTTGCCAATAATATTACCAATAAAGATGTAGCAGATATGTGGATTCACGAAGGGTTTACCGATTATTCCGAAAATCTATATTTGGATTATTACTTCGGAAAAAAGGCGTCTTCGGAATATGTAATTGGGATTCGAAAAAATATTTTGAACGATCGTCCTATTATTGGGCAATACAATGTGGATAATGAAGGCAGCAGCGATATGTATTACAAAGGCGCCAATATTCTTCACAACATCCGTCAATTTATTGAAAATGATGAAAAATGGCGGCCAGATTCTTCGTGGATTGAACAAAGAATTTTATCATCAAACCGTTACCACCAAACAGATTGAAGAATTATATATTCAAAGAAAGCGGAATTAGATCTTACAGAATTCTTTGACCAATATCTTGCGAACCACAATGGTTCCAAAAATTGAATATTAATTTGAAGGAAAAAATTTGAAATTTCGGTATGTTGACATTATTGAAAATTTTGATATGCCTGTGATTACAATCGTTAATGGAAAAGAAGAGTGGATTTACCCTACTTCAAAATGGAAAATGAAAAGTTTCCAAAAAAAATTAGAAACATGTGAAATCAAAAAGGATTTTTATGTGAAATCTGAGAAGAAAAAATAATGGAGAGAAGACCCGAACTTTATTTTGAAAATGATGCAGGCTGGCGGAATGGTTGCACGAAAATCACGAAAATTTTCCGCAAGGAGTATATCTAATTTTCCATAAGTTGGAAACTGGAATCCCAACGATGCGGTGGGAGGAAGCAGTGAGAGTTGCTTTGTGTTATGGCTGGATTGACAGTACCGTTAAAAGTCTGGCGAAGGAAAACGGCAGACAGTATTTTTGCAACCGAAATGAAAAAAGTGTTTGGAGTGCGATAAACAAAGCGCATTTAAAGGAATTGGAAAAAGAAGGCCTACTCCATAAAAGTGGTAAAAAAGTAATTTCAGATGCTAAAAAAAACGGAAGTTGGACCGCTTTGGACGATGTAGAAAATTTAGTAATTCCCGAAGATCTTCAAAAGGCATTCAATAAGAATAAAAAAGCGTTAGAGAATTTTGAAAACTTCAGTCGTAGTTATAGAAAAAGCTATCTTTATTGGCTCAACCACGCCAAACGCGAAGAAACCCGAATTAAAAGGGTTTCAGAAATTATTGCCCTTTGTGAGAACAATATAAAATCGAGAAACTAACTGCCAAAATATGCTAATTATGAAAAACTTTCCATTGCTATTATTACTTGCTCTTTCAACCACTATTTATTCCCAAAAAAAGGAAAAGAAAGACAAAGAAAAGGAGGAACCAAAATGGGAAGTCGCCAATCCTGGAAAGGATTTCAAATATAAAACACACACATTCACTACAAATGAAGGCACTTGGATGAACTTAGACGTGAGTCCCGATGGCAAAACCATTGTGTTTGACATGCTCGGCGATATTTACACGCTGCCTATTTCGGGCGGAACTGCAAAAGCAATAAGAACAGGGATTCCATTTGAAATTCAGCCAAGATTCAGCCCCGACGGCACTAAAATTTCCTTTACAAGCGATGCTGGCGGAGGCGATAATATTTGGATTATGGATGCTGATGGAAGCAATGCAACACAAGTTACCAAAGAAGATTTCCGCTTACTGAACAATGCCGTTTGGAGCGCAGACGGTAATTATTTAATTGCAAGAAAACATTTTTCATCGGAACGAAGCTTGGGCGCCGGTGAAATGTGGCAATATCATAAATCTGGTGGTACTGGTTTACAACTTACAAAAAGAAAAACGAACAACAAGATGTAAACGAGCCATTTGTTTCGCCCGATGGAAAATATCTATACTATAGTGAAGATATGTATCCAGGTGGTTTTTTTCAATATAACAAAGACCCGAACGATCAAATTTATGTCATAAATCGATATGAGTTTGAAACCGGAAAAACTGAAACAATTACAGGTGGCCCTGGTGGTGCTGCACGCCCTACCATATCTCACGACGGCAAAAAATTGGCTTTTGTAAAAAGGGTACGTACCAAAAGTGTATTATATATTCAAAATTTAGAAACTGGCGAAGAATGGCCCATTTATGATAAGTTAAACAAAGATCAACAGGAAGCTTGGGCCCTTTTCGGGGTTTATCCAAACTTTAGTTGGATGCCAAATAACAATGAAATCGTTTTTTGGAGCGGTGGAAAAATTAATAAGATTGATATTAATTCGTTAACGGTATCAAATATTCCATTTACAGCTGATGTAAAAATTGATTTGGCAGAAACTGTTCATTTCAACAATAAAATTGAAACCGAAACATTTACGCCAAAAATGATTCGCCACGCTGTTACTTCACCAAACGGGGAATATATCGTTTTTAGCGCTTTGGGACATTTGTATAAAAAAACGTTACCTAATGGTCAGCCCCAACGATTAACAAACAGTAAGGATTTTGAATTTGAACCCACCTTTTCTCCCAACAGTGCTGAAATAGTTTATGTTACATGGAACAATATAGAAAAAGGTGCTATTTATAAAATTGCAGCAAATGGCGGAACTCCAGTAAAACTTACTTCAGAAAAAGGAATTTACCGAACTCCTTCCTATTCTCAAAATGGAACACAAATAACGTTCAGAAAAGAAAAAGGAAACACTGATCAAGGTTTCACATTTACAAAAAATGATGGAATTTATGTAATGAGTGCTGACGGTAACAATGAAAAATTTGTAGTTGATAAAGGCGAATACCCTATGTTCAGTAAAGACGGGAAACGGATTTTTTTACAGACCGGGGGAACCTATTTTGGAGATATTGAAAAAAAACTTATCAGTGTTAACACTAATGGGAACGATGAAAAAACTCATGTTACTTCAAAATATGCAAATAGATTAATACCAAGCCCTGATAACGAATGGATTGCTTTTACAAATCTTCATAAACTTTATGTATCTCCACTAGTTCTAAATGGACAAACAATAGATTTAGATGATAAAACAAAAGCCTTGCCAGTTTCGCAGCTCGCCAAGGATGCTGGTATAAACATTCACTGGTCGCCAAATAGCCAAAAAGTAATGTGGACTTTGGGTGATGAATATTTCAGTAATGAACTGAAAAACAGATTTACTTTTTTAAATGGTTCTCCAGAAGAAGTACCTGAAATAACATTGACAGGAACAAAGATTGAGCTTCAGGCAGCCGTGGATAAACCTGCGGGAAGAATTGCCTTTACCAATGCACGAATCATTACTATGGAAAACGATGAAATAGTTGAAAACGGAACAATTGTAATAAACGGGAATATAATTGAGGCTATTGGCAAAGCTGATAAAATTTCAGTTCCAGCTGGAACAAAGGTTTATTCCGCTGAAGGAAAAACAATTATGCCCGGGATGGTTGACGCGCACGCTCATGTTGGCGCTTTTAGATATGGATTACCAACACAACAATATTGGCCATTTATGGCAAATTTAGCTTTTGGAGTAACTACTTCGCACGATCCTTCGGCTAATACCGAAACAGTGTTTACACTTTCCGAACTTCAAAAAAGCGGTGCTTTGGTTGGCCCGCGATTGTTTTCTACAGGATTCATTCTTTACGGTGCCGATGGTGACTTTAAAGCAGTTATCAATAATTTGGATGATGCACGAAGCAGTATTCGCCGTACTAAAGCCTTTGGTGCAAAAAGCGTGAAAAGCTACAATCAGCCTCGCCGAGATCAGCGTCAGCAAGTACTGCAAGCCGCTCGTGAAATGGGCATAAACGTAGTTCCAGAAGGAGGTTCCACATTTTATCATAACTTAACTATGGTTATTGATGGTCACACCGGCGTGGAACATAACATTCCCGTAGCTCCAGTATATAAGGATGTACTTGAGATTTGGGGAAAAAGTGGAACTGGTTATACGCCTACTCTAATTGTAAATTACGGTGGTATGAATGGGGAATTCTATTACTATGAACGCGACAATGTTTGGGAAAATCAAAAGCTTCTTACATTTACTCCACGTAGTATTATTGATAGCCGTTCGCGCCACAGAATGAAAACGCCGCAGGAAGAATACAAAAACGGACATATTTTGGTTTCGGAAACCGCTAAAAGTTTGAGTGATGCTGGCGTTAAAGTAAATATGGGTGCTCACGGCCAGTTACAGGGTTTAGGAGCACATTGGGAAACCTGGATGCTGCAACAGGGCGGAATGAGTAATCTGGAAGCCTTAAAAGCCGCCACTATTAATTCAGCAGAATACATAGGTGCTGGGGAAGATATTGGCTCTTTAAAAGAAGGAAAGCTCGCTGATTTAATTATAATGGATAAAAATCCTTTGGAAGACATTGAAAACACGGAATCTATAAAAATGGTGATGATCAATGGAAGATTGTATGATACCGAAACGATGAACGAAATTGGAAACAACCCAAAAGAACGGCTTCCATTTTTCTGGGAAATGGATAAATACAACCAAGCCTTCCCTTGGCATCAGGAAACCCATGGTTTTACTGATGGAGGTTGCAGTTGTCATTAAAAAAGAAAAGCCCCATAACTGGGACTTTTTTTTACTTATTTAAAGTTGAATTACATTTTCGGCATCAATACTTTATCTATTACGTGTACCACACCGTTTGATGCATCCACATCAGCAGTAGTTACAGTAGCTGTATTACCTTTTGCATCCTTAATCATTACTTTACCGGCCTTTTCAGATAACGTTAAAATTTCACCGTTTAGAGTAGTAACATCCAATTTATTGTTGGCAGCCTTAATTCTATCCAAAACATCAGTTGCATTCATTTTTCCTTGAA
The DNA here is from genome assembly GCA_963789545.1 of uncultured Flavobacteriaceae bacterium. GTDB lineage: Bacteria > Bacteroidota > Bacteroidia > Flavobacteriales > Flavobacteriaceae > Aequorivita. The sequence continues at coordinate 634,393 of CAWBKZ010000006.1, forward strand.
GAACGTGATATTTCAATAATCCTTGAAGTTGTTCTTTGTTCTCAGGTTTCATCAAATTGTCCAATGTTGCTTTTGGAACTTTATCGAAAGCAGCGTTTGTTGGAGCAAATACAGTATAATCACCTTCAGATTTAAGTGTTTGGGCCATATCAGCAGCTTGAAGTGCGCTAACTAAAGTTGACAAATCTGCATTACCCATTGCTTTTGCAGCAATAGAGTTAGCTTCCATTTCTGCCATTTTAAATTTGTTGGCTTCTTCAACCTTCATTAAAGAATCCTTTTCGCGTTCCATACGCATTTCTTCAGCTTGTGCTTGCGCTTCAGCTTCTTTCTTTTTTGAGTCCTCACAACTTGCAAAAAGCATTGTTATTACTGCAAGAGACATTACAATTGTTTTTAGTTTCATAATAGTTTTGTTGATTTTAAATTTTGAATCAAAGATATTTCAAGAGCAATGAATTTTATCACAAATGCAATTAATATTTAGTTAAATTTTTTGTATTCTTTTAATATAAATCACAAGAAATTAAACTAAATATTAAAGTTTTACTAATGAGAAATATAAAAGCTTTAAAATTGTATCTTTAAGAATTAATTTTTAAAATTTTTACAAATGATCAAATCAAAATATCAAAGCGTTTTGGACTTAGGAGAAAAACTCAATATAAAAAACGGTGATGTAAAAGAAGAAAATGGCCAACTAAAAGTTTGGGGGACCGCAAAAAACCAATACGAAAAAAACTTAATCTGGGATGAAATAAAACGTGTTGGCGGTGAAAATCCAACAGATATAATGGCCGATATAAAAGTGGAAGATACTTCTGCATTTGCACACCATACTGTTAAGAGTGGAGAATCTTTAAGCAAAATTGCAAAACATTATTATGGGGATGCTAATAAATACAATGCCATTTATGAAGCCAACAAAGGAAAACTTAAGTCTGCAGATTTAATACATCCTGGAGACGAATTGGTAATTCCAAATATTTAACATAGTCAATTATAAAAAAACCGCCAGTTCTTTAAATAAACTGGCGGTTTTTATTGGTAAAATTTTAAAGCCCACTAATATAACTTCCGTACATATCCTTGAAGTGTAATCCATTCCCTAAACTGAATTTACTTAACTTCTTGTTTTCTGCCAAAGCCCAAAGAATTAATTCTTTTAAAAAGTAACTATCTTCTTTTGAAGTTTCCGGTTGGTATTTTTCTACCAATTGCTGAAGTGGAATTATACGGTCTAATTCATTTTTATACTCTTCATCTGTATAAGAATCGAGAATTTCAAAATCATTTTCTTCAAAAAACCATGCAACTATTTCTGAATATGGATCTTTATCGCCTTCTTTTGTAAGTTTTTCTATTTTCGGAAATTTTTCCTTAAATGTTGTATTTACAGCATCAGCAATTAATTGTTGTGCAACCTGCGAAACTCCTTCTTGCTCCCCTTCATACACCAATTCAATTTTTCCGGTTATTGAAGGTATAATGCCTACGAAGTCTCCCAAACGCACGCTAGTTTTCTCATTGCCATTCTGCAAAGCTCTTCTTTCAGCAGTACTCAATAGGTTTTCAAAAGCTGTAATGCTCAATCTGGCGCTCACACCACTTTTCGCATCAATAAAATGATTTTCACGTGCCTCAAAACTTATCTGTTCCAAAATATCCTTTGCTAAATCGGGCACATACACATTCGATTTTGCTTGTATTGCTTCAGCAGTTTCCTGCTCAGTTATTATTCGCGCGGTTTCAATATCTTCGGGGTAGTGCGTCAAAATTTGAGAGCCAATTCTATCTTTTAATGGCGTAACAATACTTCCGCGGTTCGTGTAATCCTCTGGATTTGCTGTGAAAACAAACTGAATATCCAAAGGCAATCGTACTGCAAAACCACGAATCTGGATATCGCCTTCCTGCAAAATATTGAAAAGTGCCACTTGTATTCTCGGTTGCAAATCGGGAAGTTCATTAATTACAAAAATGCAACGGTTACTTCTCGGAATCATTCCAAAATGAATCACGCGGTCGTCTGCATATGTCAATTTTAAATTAGCAGCTTTTATAGGGTCCACATCACCAATAATATCGGCTACCGTAACGTCGGGCGTTGCTAGCTTTTCTGAAAAGCGGTCGTTTCGATGCAACCAACTAATTGGAGTATCATCGCCTTGTTCATGCATCAAGTTTTTGGCATAACGCGATATAGGACTGAAAGGATCATCGTTTATTTCACTGCCTTCAACTACAGGAATATATTCATCCAACAGCCCAACCATTTGTCTCGCCAAACGTGTTTTAGCCTGTCCGCGCAGTCCCAAAAGATTTATGTTGTGCTTTGAAAGAATTGCGCGTTCCAGTTCTGGGATTACGGTAAGTTCATACCCGTGAATTCCAACAAAAGGGGTTTCTTTCTTCATTATTTTTTGAAGTAAATTTCTTCGTAATTCCTCTTTGATTGACTTTGGTTCGTAACCTGCTTTTTTTAGCTGTCCGAAGGTTTTAATTTTTTCTATGTTCATCATTTATCTAATTCGTTTTGTTCTATTGGTTTCATAATCACTAAAAATCATTTCACCCAAACCTTTCAAGCCTGTATAAAATGCCTTTCCTTGATTGGCTGCCGTGAAATGCTCAACAAACTGCATTAAATACGGGTCTTCGGCAATCATAAAAGTGGTTATCGGGATGTGAAGCTTCCGAGCCTGTGAGGCCATTGCGTAACATTTGTTTACAATATAACTGTCCAATCCGTTGCTGTTTTTATAATAACGCCCATCGGGAAGTCTTACACAGCTTGGCTTTCCATCGGTTATCATAAAAATTTGTTTGTTGGTGTTTCGTTTTCTTCGCAATAAATCCATTGCCAATTGAAGTCCTGCAACTGTATTGGTATGATAGGGTCCTACATTCAAATAAGGTACATCTTTGATTTTTATTGGCCACGCGTCATTTCCGAAGACTAAAATGTCCAACGTGTCTTTTGGGTAACGGGTGGTAATAAATTCCGAAAGCGCCATGGCCACTTTTTTAGCAGGTGTTATACGGTCTTCGCCGTAGAGAATCATACTGTGACTAATATCGATCATCAAAACCGTGCTCATTTGGGTTTTGTACATCGTTTCCTCAACGACCAAATCGTTTTCTGAAAGTGTAAAATCTCCCAAACCGTGATTTATTTGTGCATTTTTGAAACTTTCCGTCATTGAGATTTGTTCCAACGAATCGCCAAAGCGATAATCGCGAAACTCTCCCGCCTGCTCATCTCCCTTACCTGTTTGCTTGGTTCGGTGATTTCCGGCGCCGCTTTTTCGAAGTTTACCAAAAATTTGCTCCAAAGCCCGTTTGCGAAGCGCTCTTTCAGTTTTTTCGGTTATTGCTAAGCCGTTTTTGCCATCCATTTTTATTTCTTCGCGCAGAAAACCTTTCGACTTAAGATCTTCCACAAAATCGTCCAGAGTATAATCTTCGTTCGTAAGTCCATATTCTTCATCCAGCTGCTTTAGCCAGTCCAGGGCTTCGTCGACATCACCAGAGGTATGGGTAATCAATTCCTGAAAAACGTCGAATAGTTTTTCAAAGGGTGATTGGTCTTTGGGGGTATGTTTCGTAAAGACAAATCCGCTTTTAGCTTCTTTCTTATTCATTTTTTAAAATTAAAACAATAGTTGTTTAAAAAAAGCAACAAAACGTTAAACTACTACAAAAAAAATTATTTCAAAATAACCTATATGTGTCATAAATTAAACGTATTGCGTTAATTAGCAATATTTAACACTTTAGTTAACAGTTTATTAGCGGAGGGATGCTTGAAGATTTTCTAAATTTAAAAGAGAAATAACAAAATTAATAATCAACTTTAAAACCTTTTATTATGGCAGAAATTAAAATTGAAAAGAAAAAACCCATTTGGCCTTGGGTACTTGGTATAATTATTTTATTGGCATTAATATATTTTTTTTGGGCCAGTAACGATGGCACGGATGATATTGATGATGAAGTAATTATACAAGATACAACCGAAACTATAATGGATGAAAGAGTAGATACCGACACAGATACAACGGCCCTATATTCAGGAAAATATGGCACTGTTACCACTGAAAAAGCGGTGGCAAACTATTTAAACTATATTGATAATCCCAATATGGGATTGGATCATGAATACACTAACGGTGCATTAATACATTTAATTACTGCAACTGAGGCAGAAGCTAATAACTTAAATGTAAATATTTCGGCTAATTTGGATAAAGCTCTTGAAAATGCTGCGTACATAAAGAAAGACCCCACATCCCTTAAGCACGCTGACAAAATTAAAAATGCTTCCATGGAGATTGCGTCAGCCCTCAAGACCATTCAAGAACAGAAATTCGATAACTTAACCGACCAAGCAGATGAAGTAAAGGCTGCTTCTGAAAATATTAACGTTAAAACACAAACGCTTGAACAAAAAAATGATGTGAAAGAATTTTTTGAAAAAGCCGGTTTATTACTTCAAAAGATGGAAGCATCTGAAAGAAATAATCAATAAAAACAAAAAAACTATGAAAAACAGAGAAAAACATTTATATAATCTTGATGAATTGTCTGATTACAAAGTTGCCAGCGATGACCCCGATGTTCGCAATTGGGAGGTTCGCGATGGAGATAATCGAGTGATTGGGACCGTAGATAATCTTTTGGTCAACAAGGATGCAAAACGGGTAGTCTATTTAGATATTGAAGTAGATGAAACCATCATTGACGCTAATCACGATCCTTATGGAAGACCCGATAATATGGACGTTCGTGAATTTATAAATAAAGAAGGCGATACACATATTATTTTACCCATTGGGATGGTGAATCTTGACAAGGATGAAGAAACTGTAATGTCCAATGGTATTAACCATCGTACGTTTGCCGAAACAAAACGCTACCGAAAGGGAGATACGATAAACCGTGAATACGAGATTCTTGTGTTAAACTCCTATAATCGCAATAGACAAGATCAAGAAAATTATACCGATGATGATTTTTATGATAGAGATGAATTTAATCGAGAGCGTTATAACAGTTAAGCCTCATTAATTTTCAATAATTAAAACTCCAACGCCCAAGCCATAGTGTTTTGGGCGTTTCGCTTTATTAAAAAATATTTCTTCCAAGTGGGAATTCAAGAAAACCTTTGATGGTGCTGCAAGGGGCCCAAGGATCCTTAAAATCGAATCTTCTGAAATTGGGGGTTAAAAAGAATGCTGATCCTGTAGAATATGTAGTTATTGAAGGTGAAGGACAGGTCAAGATGGATGACAATAGCACGGAATCTACTGAAGTTAATTAATTTAAGTATTATACAATTCCAATTTTTTCAGAATGTGCAATAGCTTCTACGCTATTGCTGAAATAGCAAGTTGCAACCTTCATAGATTCAATATTTTTAAGGACTGTTTCAACTTGCTGTTTTTTTCTTCTGGAAGTTTGCCTAATGTAAATCGCTTTAATATTTTGAGGAAAAACCTTTACAATCCGTTCATATAGATACGGATCTTTCTGCGAATCATCACCCAACAATACATATTCCAATTTTGGGTAAAACATAATGATATCCTTAATCTTTTCGAATTTATGATCGTGGCTTCCCCTACCTGTAAACAAAAAATCTGAAATTCCGGTTTTTATCTTTTTAAGCTTTATTACGGCTTTCGGCAATTCATGAAGTCGTACGAAAGAGTCTATAAATTCATAAAGGTTCCATTCGCTGCTAGAAACGTAGAAAAAGGAATTGGAAACTGAATCGTTCTCTTGTCCCGCTCGGCTCAGTGCTTGGTAATGTGGCACAACATCTTTAAAAATTTTACGCTTGTTAATGTTTTTTAAAAGCATCACATAGAGTTTTTTGAAAAAATTTCCACTGTGTGAAACCAAAAAAGTATCGTCAATATCTGAAATAACTCCAAATTTGCTTTCAAAAGGTTTCAACAATTCTGAATTATCAACAATTCCAAAATCGTGAATTTTGCAACTTACTTCATACGGATGCCAACCGCTCTCCAGCTTTTCAGTATAAGGAATTGTAAAACGAAAATAGCCATCACTCAAAGTTTTGGTTGTAACTTCAATATTTCTAAATTTCAATTTTACTTCCACATTTTCAATCGGTTTTATCCTGAACATATGGATTATCGAAACCGCGTGGCGAATTCCCTTCCGATTCATTCGGTATTTATCGGGCGCCCAAGATTTAAAAACGTGTCCGCAAACTACCAATTCCTCGTCATTTACATAGCCTCTATAAAGTTCTAGATCTAGTTTCACTTATTGAGATTTAATTAACGGTTTAGGTTTTCCAAATTACTTAAATTTAAAAACAATCTTTACAAATGGAGCCAAAAAATTATATATTATTAGTAGTCAACCCCATAGCGGGTGATAATGATAAGTCTTCCATAATAACCGCTGTAGAAAATGAAATCGCTCAGCGTAACTTTCGTCTTAAAATTTTTAAAACCACTGGGGAAAAGGATAAAAATGCAATTGACTCCCTAATAGAAGAAATAAATCCATCGCGAATTTTGGTTGCAGGTGGAGACGGAACCATTTCATTGGTGGCAGCCTGTATTTTGGGAACCGATATTTGTTTGGGAATAATTCCCGCAGGATCAGCAAACGGAATGGCGGTAAACTTTGACCTTCCCGAAACTCTGCCAGAGCAACTGGAAATTGCGCTTTCCGATTACACAATGAAAATTGACGCCCTTTATATTAACGAAAAAATATGTCTGCACATTGCAGACCTAGGCCTGAATGCGGAATTGATAAAAAACTACGAAAGGTCTAGAATGCGGGGAAAAATGGGGTATTTTTTACAGTCCATTCCAACACTTATTAATTCCGACTCACCTTTTCATTTTACTGTGGAAACAGAAGAAGAAACTTTTGAAGAAACCGCTATCCTGGTGGCTATTGCCAATGCCAACAAATTCGGTACAGGCGCTACAATCAATCCAAACGGAAAAATGGACGATGGCAAATTTGAAATTCTAATATTCAAAAATCTTGATTTTATAGAAATTTTTAAGACCATTAATGACCAACCCGAAATGTCCTCCGATTTTGTTCGCGTTATTTCTACAAAGAAGGCAAAGATCACTTCAAAAAATAAAATACCTTTCCAAATAGATGGTGAATTTTTGGGCGAAGTTGCTGAAGCCACAGTAGTGGTGCTCAACGAAAAAATTAGGATGGCAGTGCCAGAAATGTTCACTAAATTACAGAGTTATAAAAACGAGTCATGAATATTCACAAAGTATCATTTACAAATAAAGACCAAGAGCAGCTCGCGGGCCGCTTGGAACTTCCTTTAAACCAAAAGCCGCACAACTATGCCATTTTTGCACATTGTTTTACGTGTACAAAAAACTTGACAGCCGTTAAAAATGTGGGGCGGGCATTGACAGATGCCGGTTTCGGCGTGCTACGGTTCGATTTTACGGGTTTGGGAGAAAGCGAAGGCGATTTTGAAAACACAAATTTCTCTGGAAACGTGGATGACCTTGTTGAAGCAGCAGATTTTTTGACCCAAAATTACAAGGCTCCTACCCTAATCATCGGCCACTCATTGGGTGGTGCCGCAGCTATTTTTGCCGCTTCAAAAATTAAATCTATTAGGGCTGTGGCAGTTATTAATTCGCCCAGCCATCCTTCGCACGTAAAACATCTTTTGAAAGATAGTGCATATGAAATTACCAAAAATGGAAAAGCAAAAGTGAATTTGGGCGGAATTGATTTTACTATTAAAAAACAATTTTTGGACGATCTCGAAAACAAATCACTTATTGATATTGTTAGTAATCTTAAAAAAGCACTTTTAATTCTACATTCCCCACAGGATTCCATTGTTGGTATAAATAATGCCGAAGAAATTTATATGGCAGCGCACCATCCCAAAAGTTTTGTTTCCCTTGATGGTGTTGATCATCTTTTAAGTGAAAAAGAAGACTCAAAGTATGTTGGGAAAGTTATTGCCGGTTGGGCTTCCCGTTATGTGGACATTCTCCCTACTGAAGAGGTAAAAAGCAAAAGTAAAGTTGCAGCAAGCTTAAACGGTGACGAAAAATTCACGACTTATTTAAAATTAGGCGATCACGATTTTATTTCAGATGAACCCACATCGTTTGGAGGAAACAATTTTGGACCCTCACCATATGAATTTCTTTCCGCTGGACTTGCTGCTTGTACTGTTATGACAATTCAAATGTATGCGAAAAGAAAGAAATGGGAGGTCGAAAATGTAACGTGCCACATTGACTATTCCAAAGATCACGCTGTAGATTGTGAGCATTGTGAAGACGCCTCAGCAAAAATTGACACATTTACACGCGAAATTAAACTAACAGGAAATCTTTCCGAAGAACAGAAAAAACGACTTTTACAGATAGCAGATAAATGCCCCGTTCACAAGACGTTACATAGCAAGACCCAAGTAATTACAAAACTTTTTGAATAACTATTAATTATTTTAGTTTTAAATATCTCAATTAAATGCTAAGTTTTAATTAAAATCTTGTTTATGCTCTTTTGAAATCTTACCTTTATTTCTATAAAAATTAATCAACATTAACTATAAAACTATTTTTAAATGAAAAAATTAGGAATATTAGTTGCAGCTCTTGCAATTACTGTCTTCGTAGGCTGCAAAAACGAAAAAAAAGATATTGATTCCACCGACGAAATGAATGATTCTATATTGATGGAAAATAACAATCAAGAAAACATGTTAAAGGAAGAAACCAAAACAATATCGGTTTCAATGGAGTCCAAAAGCGGAAGTAACGCCCAAGGAGAAGCGTATTTTTCTGAAAAGAACGGAATGGTAACATTTGAAGCTAAGTTTTCAGGACTTAAACCGGGAATGCATGCCATCCACCTTCACGAAAAAGCTGATTGCAGTGCCGAAGATGGAAAAAGTGCGGGTGGCCACTGGAATCCAACTCACCAAAAACATGGCAAGTGGGGCGATGCCGAAGGTTACCATAAAGGTGATATTGGAAATTTTGAAGTTGGTGCCGATGGAAATGGAAAAATAGAAATGCAAACAGATGAATGGTGCATTGGTTGTATAGATGAGAACAAAAATATAGTTGGCAAGTCGGTAATTGTACACGAAGGAGCGGATGATTTTGTTTCTCAACCAAGTGGTGATGCTGGAAGCAGAGTTTCGTGTGGAGGAATTATAAAATAATCCAATTTAAAATATTTAAAACTGAAAACCATCCCGAAGTTACTTTGGGATGGTTTTTTAGTCTTTTCTCAGGTCTAACATTAAATATGCAATGCCCTGTCATCCGTAGCGGCAAGTGCAGCTTCTTTCACAGCTTCTGCATACGTTGGGTGTGCATGGCTCATTCTTGCAATATCTTCAGCACTAGCACGGAATTCCATTGCTGTAACTGCTTCCGCGATTAAGTCTGCAACACGTGCACCAACCATATGAACGCCCAAAACCTCATCAGTTTTTTTATCGGAAAGAATTTTCACAAACCCATCAGTATCACCACTTGCACGGCTTCTTCCTAAAGCACGCATCGGGAACTGGCCGCTTTTGTATTCCACTTTGGCATCTTTAAGTTGTTCTTCTGTTTTTCCAACAGAAGCAACTTCCGGCCAAGTGTAAACCACGCCTGGAATTAGATTATAATCAATATGCGGTTTTTGTCCGGCAAGTATTTCGGCTACCAAAACTCCCTCTTCCGAAGCTTTGTGTGCTAGCATAGCACCCCGAACTACATCGCCAATGGCGTATATGTTTTTAATATTTGTTTGAAGATGCTCGTTTACGTCAATCATTCCACGTTCGGTGATTTTTACACCAGCGTTTTCGGCTTTTAAGCCATCGGTATAGGGTTTTCTTCCAACGGAAACCAAGCAATAGTCGCCTTTAAAAGTAACTTCTTTATCGTTTTTATCGGTTGCGGTAACTGTAACTTCTTTTCCTTTTTTAGAAACTGCAGAAACTTTATGCGAAACGTAAAATTTCACCCCTTGTTTCTTCATTACCTTCATCAATTCCTTACTCTGTGATGAATCCATTGTTGGAATAATTCGGTCCATATATTCCACCACTGAAACTTCTGATCCCAAACGGTGATATACTTGACCAAGTTCCAATCCAATAACGCCACCGCCAATCACAACAAGGTGTTTTGGGATTTCTTTTAGACTTAATGCTTCGGTAGAAGTTATAATTCTATCCTTGTCCAATTTTATAAAAGGAAGTGTTGCTGGTTTACTTCCAGTAGCAATGATTGTATTTTTCGCTTCAATGGTTTCCTTTTTCTTCCCATTGGATATTTCAATATGGGTGGCATCCTTAAAAGCGCCTATTCCTGTGAAAACATCTATTTTGTTTTTATCCATCAAAAAGGCAATTCCTTTGGTGGTTTGTTCCACAACCGAGGCTTTGCGTTCTATCATTTTTTTGAAATTCAGTTTTATATCGCCTGGAATTTCGATGCCGTGCTCCTCAAAATGCTTCATGGCATCTTCGTAATGATGCGAAGAATCTAACAAGGCCTTGCTTGGAATACATCCTACGTTTAGGCAGGTTCCACCCAAAACATCATATTTTTCAATGATTGCGGTTTTCATTCCCAATTGTGCGCAACGGATTGCCGCCACATAGCCGCCAGGACCCGAACCAATTACTGCTACATCATAAGTGCTCATATAGTATTTCTTTTAAATTGAAGTGCAAATTTAACAGTTAAAGCTTAGATAGTAAAAGTTATAATCAATAAAGTTTTGGCAATTCTGAATACTAAATTTTAAAAAGGAAGTGCTTTATAATTTGACCACTCCTTTAAATTTTCGCAATTTTGCCGAACAACCTAAAAATATTACCATGGCTTTTAAACCCGCAGACAAAATTCAGGATTTACAATACTTTGGCGAATTTGGAGGCGTTAATCCTTCCATTTCAGATTCTTCAACTTATACCTTTCTTTCGGCAAAAACAATGTTTGACACTTTTGAAGGAAATGCAGATGGATGTTATCTCTATTCCCGTCACTCTACCCCTTCCAATCTATATTTGGGGCAAGCCTTGGCAGCAATGGAAGGCACCGAAACCGCAAACGTTGCAGCAAGTGGAATGGGCGCTATTACACCAGCAATTTTGCAGCTTTGCAAAGCGGGGGATCATATAGTTTCCAGCCGAACAATTTACGGTGGAACCTATGCTTTTCTGAAAAACTTTGCACCAAGATTAAATATTGAAACTTCGTTTGTGGATATTACAAATTTGGAACAAGTTGAAGCCTCGATAACTGAAAATACTAAAATTATCTACTGTGAAACCGTGAGTAATCCTCTTTTGGAGATTGCGGATATTGAAGCACTTTCAAAAATTTCTAAGAAACACGGCCTGCAATTATTGGTTGATAATACATTTTCACCTTTGAGTATTTCACCAGCTGATTTAGGGGCTGATATAGTGCTGCACAGTTTAACCAAATTCATCAATGGAAGCAGCGACACTATGGGTGGCGTAACTTGTGGCACACAAGAATTTATTGATAGCCTACGAAGTGTAAACGATGGCGCTAATATGCTGCTTGGACCAGCGATGGACAGCTTACGAGCAGCTTCTATTCTGAAAAATTTACGAACACTTCACATTCGTATAAAACAGCACAGCGAAAATGCTTTGTATTTAGCCGAAAAGTTTGAAGCCGATGGCTTAAAAACGGTTTACCCGGGATTGAAATCTCACACAGGCCATGAACTTTTCAAAAAAATGATGAACGAGGAATACGGTTTCGGAGGAATGCTAACCATTGATGTTGGCGGAATAGATAAAGCTAACGAATTGATGGAGCTGATGCAGAAACGCAATCTTGGTTATTTGGCTGTAAGTCTTGGTTTTTACAAAACACTTTTTAGTGCTCCGGGCTCTTCTACTTCTTCCGAAATTCCAGAAGAAGAACAGGAGAAAATGGGCCTTAGCGATGGGTTGATACGATTTAGCATTGGTTTGGACAATGATATTAATCGTACCTATCGAATGATGCGGGAGTGTATGGTTGAAGTTGGGATACTATAAAACAGCCCACCTAAAAAGTTGGACCTCATAAGCAAATTAGTTAGATTATTTCTTGTTATTTATAAGTGCTTTTATTTCATCAATTTCTTCTTGTTGTTTTTGAAGTTGAAGTTTCAATGTTTCATTTTCTGAAGAAAGTGTATTTATTTTTTTATTGGCTTCAATGGTGTATAGATAAAGTTCTTCAATTTTTTCCAAGTTATCCCTTACTGCTTCGGTAACTATCCATCCTTCTTTTTCAATTTCTACTCTGTTTTGCACTCCAGGTAAATGTTTATTTTCTTTTAAAAAGATTTCAATCTCTGAAAGTGATTGCAAACTATAATTAGGATTATAATCTGAAAAACCTTCAAAATAGCTTTCAAAAACATAATCGGGGTGTGTATAAATTACTCCATTTTGCCTAATGTCTCCTGAGGTGTTAATATCACCAACTACATCCAGTGCATATCCAGGGGCAGCTGTTCCAATCCCAACTCTATTCATACTACCATTTACCACTAAGGTTGTTGCATCAACAACCAAAGGAAAATTTCCTGTTAAACCTATTTTTACCTTTTCATTACCAGCTCCTAAAAAACTAAAAGCGTCATTACTATCATCATATTCTAAACCAAAATCAGGATATGTTGGGGAATGTGCTATCACCATTTTATTTGCATTTGAGGTCCCACCTGAGAATATATTTATCATTGTTGCTGGGGTACCTAAAGAGGCAGGAAAGGTAATACTGGTTTGGTCACTTGTAAATGTAATGTCATCGGTTGCCGTTGCAAGGTTTAAGACTCCACCAGTTCGTGTCCAATAAGAAGGCGACGGATCATTTACCCAGCTTAGATTACCAGCTCCATCTGTCTGCATGACTTGATTTACAGTTCCTCTGGATGCTGGAAGCAAATAATTGTTTGCTGTGTTAGTGCCTACAGAAACAGTTCCTAAAAAATAGCCAGCATAACTTCCTGCTTTTGAAACATTGGAAAAAACCCCATAATGTGTTCCTCCAGCTGTATTTTCAATTAGAGCGAATAAACCATATTTTTCACCAGACCCTGTACCACCAAGTAAATTATAACTTCCATAATGAACTCCATCACCTAAGCCTCCAACATAATTAGATACTCCAAATGTGAGACTGTTATTCCCCGATTCTGCAACTATATGATTTTGCACTCCGTATTGAGATACGTCACTAGCTGTATTTATACCATTATAAATCCCTCCCTGAGTTGAAGTAGCGGTACCGTAAACTGAATTTACTACCCCATATTTAATGCTACCGCTCCCAGATATAGTGTTTGATAACCCATATTTCACCCCTGTCGAAGTAACATTTGAAATATCATTTCTAATACCGTAAATACTGCCACTTCCACCTCTTGTTATATAATTATAAACACCATCAGTATTTCCAGTTGCAGAACTTCCGTTTAAGTTATTTCGAATACCAATATGCCATCCTGTTCCAGAATTAGTAATACTGGAATAATAGCCTGTTTGACTGCCTATTCCATTTGACCGCAACCTACTATAGCTTCCTAAATGACTACCACTGCCAGTACCTTGCAAATCGTTATAAGTACCATAATGTATATTATTCCCATCGTTCGCAATAGTATTTCGGGTTCCTACTTGTACTCCTGTACCACCTCCTATCAAAACATTTTCAGCTCCTTGATGTGTCCCGGAACCACCACCGGACAAAAGATTATAAATTCCATAATGTAAGTCAATACCTCCATTTGAAATAGTATTCCGTGTACCGTACTGTCCTCCATCTCCTCCTCCACTTAAAACGTTTTGATTTCCTGTATGTACTCCTCCACCTGAAGAACCAATATAATTGTAAGTTCCAGTATGTGGGCCTGTTCCCGCTAACGCAAAATGTGAGTAAGTTCCATAATGAATACCTGATCCCGTGCCTCTTAATACTTGATAAATACCATAATGGTCACCATCTCCACCATTATTATTATCAGAATAAAAACTGTATTGATCCCCAGTTCCTGCTCCTTGTATTTGAGTGTAAGAACCATAATGAATACCTGATCCAGCACCATTTAAAAAATTCCGAAATCCATAATGTAACCCATCTCCAGAATTTGTAATTTCACTTGTAATTCCTTGTTGTATTCCAGTACCAGCACCTGACAAAACACTAAATAATCCAAAATGCGGCGCAGTTCCAGTGTTGCTGTTCTGAAGATATGCAGCAGTAAAAGAATTATTTGCTGTTCCATTTATATTAATATTCAATGCTCTATTGCCAGTAGTTTCTTCAATATCCAATCTAAAATCTGCTGTACTTTTCCCAATAGCAACATTACCTTGAGTAAAAATATCGTCAGTAATATCATCTGGTGGCGAAGATGTTCCAACTTCATAAAAATCATGATCGTCACCCGAGGAGGTTGCTGAAGTAACTAATCGTTCCCAAGTAGTGCCATTGAAATAATAATACCCTACCCCACTTCCTCCTGTGGTAGATGCATTGGTATTATAAATTAACAACCCTGTTGCAGCAGTATTTACCCCATCGAGCATAGTATCAGTAACATCTACAAGAGAGACTTTTGGGATAAGTATTCCTTTATCTGAAGCTGTAATATCCAATTGTGATGAAGGGTCTGGAGTTGTAGTACCTATCCCTACTTGAGCCACCGACAAGAGAAGTTGAAAAAAAAATAAAATAGAAAGTAATATCCTTTTCATAATATCAAATTTTTAAAAACATTAAATAATTGAAAACAAGCACTTTCCAAATATAAGTTAAAACATTTATTGAGAGGAGGGGTAAATACCCCTTTTTTGGTTCGTCTTTTGAAATTTGCACAACTCTTTACAAAATCGTAACATTACATTCCATTTCTAAAATTTCCGTATGCAAAGCCAAGACATTAAACCCACCGACCCAAAAGATGATCAAGTTGTTGAAAACGTAGAACTGAATATTTGGGAGGCGTTAATTCCTGTTTTTGCATTAATTGGTATGCTTGCATACAATGTTTATACTTATGGAGGCGATGCTCTAAGTGGTTCCAATCAATTTGTTCTTCTGTTGGGTGCAGCAGTTGCTGCAATAGTTGGATTCTTCAACAAAGTGAGTTTTGAACAAATGTTAGAAGAAGTTGCAGTAAACATAAAATCCACCGCAAGTGCCATTTTGATTTTATTAATGGTAGGTGCTTTGGCTGGAACATGGCTTATTAGTGGTATTATTCCAACTATGATTTATTATGGTTTACAAGTTTTGAACCCAACAATTTTTCTTGCCGCCTGTGTTATTATTTGTGCCATAATTTCAATTGCAACGGGAAGTAGTTGGACCACATCTGCCACCGTTGGTATTGCATTAATAGGAATTGCTGATGCTTTAGGTGTTCCTCTGGGAATGACTGCCGGTGCAGTACTTTCAGGAGCTTATTTTGGAGATAAAATCTCGCCAATGAGCGATACTACAAATCTTGCTCCCGCAATGGCAGGGACTGATTTGTTTACTCACATTCGCTATATGCTTTTTACCACTACACCAACAATTATTATAACCTTGATAGTTTTTATTATCATAGGATTCAACCTGGATACTACAGGAAATGCAGATACACACCTTATTTTAGCGGCCGTAAATGATGCTTTAAATATTAGTCCCTGGCTTTTTATTGTCCCAATTATTGTAATCGGATTGATTATTATGAAAACCTCTCCTTTGATTGCATTATTAATAGGAACACTTTTGGGTGGTGTGGCAGCATTGGTTTTTCAACCAGAAATTATAACCGCTATTGGAGGCGGAACCCATTTAGATTTTCAAACAGCTTACAAAGGAATTATGAACGCCATCACCGTTGAAACTTCAATCCCAACCGAAAATGAAGCATTAAAAGGGCTTCTTACCGCAGGAGGTATGAGCAAGATGATGGGAACTATATGGCTTATATTATGCGCTATGACCTTCGGTGGGGTTATGGACGCCATTGGTGCTTTGGCAACAATAAGTAAGGCATTGTTAAAGATGTTCCACACTGTATTTGGTCTTTTTGCAAGTACAGTAATAAGCTGTTTGGCGCTTAACGTAACTGCTAGTGATCAATATCTAGCCATTGTTATACCTGGAAAAATGTACGCCAAAGCCTTTAAAGATAAAGGTCTTGCTCCTGAAAACTTGTCAAGAACGCTGGAAGATTCAGGTACAGTGACTTCAGTTTTAGTACCATGGAATACTTGTGGAGCTTACCAAAGTGGTGTTCTTGGTGTTGATACTTTACATTATGCTGGTTATGCAATTTTCAACTGGCTCAGTCCTTTTATGACACTCCTTTTTGCTGCTTTCAAAATAAAAATTAGACAGCTTTCCGATTCTAAAAAAGCTATTGCTTAAATTGAATTATTCACCATATTTAAAATTTTAAATAAGCCGAATTCAAAGTATCTATTTTGCTTATACTTTAATAAAATTTTAAACTTCCTTTACTTTTTATTCGTGTTTTGAATGGGTACTTTTGCACCATCAAAAAAAAGTAAATTTTAAAAGAAAAATAATATGACTTTAGTAGGAAAAAAATTTCCAAACTTAGCTGTAAATGCCATTAACCACAAAGGTATTAGCCAGCAAATTAACATTCTTGAAACCGCAAAAAAAGAAGGAAAAAAAGTAATCCTTTTTTGGTACCCGAAGGACTTTACCTTTGTTTGTCCGACAGAACTTCACGCCTTTCAGGCTGCAATGGATGAATTTGAAAAAAGAAATACCATCGTTCTTGGTGCATCCTGCGATTCTGCAGAAGTGCACTTTGCTTGGTTGAACACACCAAAAAACAATGGTGGGATTGAAGGTGTAACCTACCCACTTATTGCTGATACCAACCGAAACCTATCTTCACAATTAGGAATTCTTGACAGTACAAACGAGCGCTACGATGAAGAAACAGGTGCTTTTCAGGTAGATGGTGATAACGTAACGTATCGTGCAACTTATTTGATTGATGAAGAAGGCACCGTTTTCCACGAAAGTGTAAACCATATGCCCGTTGGCAGAAACGTTTCAGAGTTTTTGAGATTGATTGATGCTTATGCCCACGTTCAAAAAAACGGCGAGGTTTGTCCTGCAAACTGGCAAGAAGGAGCTACTGCAATGAACGCCAACCGTGAAGGTGTTGCAGAATACCTTAGCCAAAGCATGAACTAATAAAATTTTTTATATAGTGAAGCCCTTTTCAAAATAATAATGGAAAGGGCTTTTTTTATTGAAAACCTTTAAGAAGTCTTTTAGAATTTAACTGAAACACATTCCGTAATTTTATAACAAAATAAAACACAATAAATATGGCAACCATCAAATTAGGCGGAAACGATGTAGAAACCAAGGGAGCACTCCCAAAAGTAGGAGACTCAGCTCCAGATTTTAACTTGACTGCACAAGATTTAAGTACAAAAAAGCTTTCAGATTACAAAGGCTCTCGCGTAATAATGAATATTTTTCCAAGTATTGACACAAACGTTTGTGCTACTTCTGTACGCAAATTCAATGAGAAAGCAACCGGACTGAAAAACACAAAAGTTCTGTGTATTTCCAAAGACCTTCCTTTTGCGCAAAAGCGATTCGTGAGCGATGAGGAAATCAACAATGTTACAAATCTGTCGGATTTTCGTGACGGAAATTTCGGTAAAAATTACGGGGTAGAAATGACTTCCGGCGCATTTAGTGGGCTACATTCACGTGCAGTCGTGGTTTTGGATGAAAATGGAAAAGTAATTTACAATCAGCAAGTGCCAGATATTGGAGAAGAACCTGATTATCTTTCAGCTTTAAAATCACTTTTGTAATGTGGAATACATTTTTAGGGATGCGTCTCAAGGGTTTTGGATATGCCTTTAAGGGCGCTTTTCTTTTATTGCGCCACGAGGCAAGTATTCAAGTACAAACTGCAATAGCCATACTAATGACAGTTGCCGGTTTTTATTTTGAAATTTCTTCAACAGAATGGATGTTTCAAATAGTATCCATAGGTTTGGTGCTGAGCGTTGAAGGCTTGAACACCGCCGCTGAGGAAATAGCCGATTTTGTTCATCCCGATTTTCATAACAAAATAGGTTTTATTAAGGATGTCGCTGCGGGCGCGGTATTTTTTTCCGCTGTAACTGCTGTGATAATTGGTTGCATCATCTACATTCCGAAGTTTTAAAACACAACCATTTTCCTCGTTTTGGCTGTGCTCAATATCCAAAATCATTAACTATATCAATTAACATTTAACCCTTCCCAAAACCACCCAAACGGGTAATTGACAGTCTTTTAATTTGGTCGTAAGTTTATTTCCGAATAAATTTTTACTAACTTTATTACATCCAAATTATTTGATTATGAAACAATTAGCCATCATTTTCTGCGCTTTCCTTTTTTCTTTCCAAACAAATGCGCAAACCAAACAAGCGCCCGAAGTACCTTCGCCTATTATCTTTATTTACGATGCCAGTGGTTCCATGTGGGGCCAAATGCAGGGCAAGACCAAAATGGAAATTGCATCTACCGTGCTTTCTAATTCAATAAACGATTTTGCGGAAAACCAAAAAATAGGCCTCGTTGCTTACGGACATCGAAAAAAAGGAGATTGCCGCGATGTGGAAACATTGCTTCCTATTACAAATACTTCAAAAAGTAAAGTCGCCTCTGCTGTTAAAGGCATAAAACCCTTAGGGATGACACCCCTCGCCTATTCAGCTTCCACAGTTATTGACCAACTTCGGAAAAGCAAGGAAAAAGCGACCATTGTTTTAATTACCGATGGAATAGAATCCTGTGATGGTAACATTTGTGATGTTGTTAAAGCCGCAAAAGCCGAAGGAATTGATTTTAAACTTCACATAGTTGGCTTCGGTCTAAAAAAAGGTGAAACCAAACAATTGGAATGTGCAGCCAAAGCAGGAGATGGTAACTATTATGATGCTGCAGATGCTAGTGGTCTAGGCAATGCAATGACTGAAGTGGCCACCCATACCGTAGATAAACCAAAAGGAAACCTTGGGGTTTATGTTTTAAAAGATGGAAAACCATTAGATGCCGATGTGCAAGCCTATTTAGCTGGAAGCAAAAATAAAGCAGAGCTTGGGCGCACATATGCAGATACTACCTATTTATATCTTCCCCAGGCTAAATACGACCTGGAAATTTGGCAGCATAGCCTAAATGCTATTTCTCCCGTGATCGTTAAAAATGTACAGACCTTTGATGACAAAACAGTTTATAAGACCATATCGCTGGACGGAGCAAAATTAAATATTGTAGTTTCAAACAACGGCACACTTTGGGACAGTAATATTTCAGTAAAAACTACAGATGGAGAAAATGTAATTGGAGGTAGAACATACGGAAACGAAAAAGAACTACAAGTGGATTCAGGTGTCTATAATGTTGAAATAAATGCAAGAACCATTGAAGGTCTTGAAGCTACGCATGTTATAAAAAATGTAACTGTTGGTAATGGCGAAGTAACCGAAGTAATCCACGATTTTAAATCAGGTGTGGCTATAATTGGCGGGACATACAACAATGAACCATTTGATGTCAAAATTAATATAAAGGACGCTGCAGGAAATGCAGTTTTTGGCGGAAGAACCTACAAACAAAACAAGGAAATAATATTAATCCCGGGCACATATAATGTTACCTTGGTTGAACACGGTGTTTATAACAGTTCTGCCAAAAGTGCCCAATTTACTATCGATGTTAAACAAGGCGAAACATTGAAAGCAATAAAAGAAGTAAAATGAAACATCAAAAAAATGATTTTATTTTAATTGTATTTCTTATTTTTTTCTTTGGAAATAAATTAGGCTTTGCCCAAGATAATGAACTTGGCGAAGGCTTCTTTTCACCAAAAACAGATGAAATTGAAGCCCTGTATCTATATGATATCCCCAATAGCAGGGCAGGCAGCCAAGAAAAGCCCATAGATAGTATTACATTTCATAAAAGGGATAATTGGGCCTATGGCATTTCCCACGCACCAAAAGAATTCAATCCGTTTAACGAAAAATTGGATTACGGGCTGTTCATTATCCGTGTGAAAAAACTGGGGGTTGATTATTCTGAAATCATCATAAATGAAGAAACGGGCAAAACCGCCTATGTAAGCTCTTGGCAAGGAAATTTTATGACCTGGGGCAGTTTTTTCTCAATTGCCATTCGGTGGAATTTATAGACAAAAACCAAAAAGTTTTTGATAATCCAATGATTAAATCGGCAGGACGGGTGGTAAGTCCCACGAATTTTAGAGCACGCTACATTATGGGTGATTGGATGGAAGTAGAAATATTGGCAGATGATTATAACACTGTAAAAGGAAAAGGCTGGATACGCTGGAAAAAAGATGGAAAATTGTTGATTACCTATAACCTCTTTGCTTAAACTCAAGAATATGAGAAAATTCTTCAAACCCGCCCGAATCGCTTTTTATATTTTGATGCTGGTTACTTTCTTTATCGTTGGCCTATATTTCGCATGGCTAATAGATGCTGGTAAGGGACAAGGATTGGCTGGAGGTGCCATTGTTGTTGGTTATGGCGTTCTGTTTGCGGGAATCGCATTTATTGCTTCTTTTTTCATTGCCCATTTTGCTCCTCACAAATATATAGTGTATTCCAATATGGTGTTATTGGTTGTTATTATTATTGCTTACGGCATAACCCATTACCGATATGTTCAACTTGAAAATGCCAAAGATGAAAATGAACAGTTCAAGCCTATACCCACCGTTCCAACCCAGCAGACTGAACCCATAGGGATGGCTACATTTTATAATAACGATGTTTCCAATCCCTTGACAATAAAAGACCCCATTGAAGAGAATGACACCATGGGCCTCGGTTTTTTCAAGCCTAACTTTTTTCAACATCCTACCCTTTTTTTTTATGGAAACGTGAATCTTGAAAAATCCGTAAACCAACATGCCCCAACAGATAGTCTTGCGCTGGGCCGAGACCAGTTTGGAGATTTCACCCTTATTTCTGCTCCGCCGTGGTTGTGGCCCGAGGCAATGAACCAACCCTTTGGCATCTTTTATTTTAAAGTGAAAGCAGTGGGGCACGAATTCATTGGAGTGGAAGGGAATTCAAAAACAGGACAAACGGCTTATCTCAATAAAAATAATGGGGATCTTCTCTTTTGGCCAGAATTTCTCTTAACTGCTTCATCCATTCAATTTATTAATGGCAAAACACAGGTTCCAAAAATAAAACCCTTGGATTATGCAGGTGAAATCAGCATACCTTTTGTGCGCATGCAACCATTGCAAGTTGAAAACGAATGGATATATGTAATCCTAAAAGACAAAAGTTATCGCGAAGTGGGAAAAGGTTGGATTCGCTGGCAAAAAAACGGCCACTTAGTAATAGGTTATACCCTTCCAAATATATAACTCACTAAGATTGCTGGTTTTTTAACCCTAGAGACGTTCAATATTTTAACCCTTGAATATTGAACTTTAAATTTTGAATTTTCCCCTTTTAAAATTTATTTGGAATTTGAGGTTTGTTATTTTAAATTTTCAACTTCAATATTTGTATTTTTGCTGAAAAGACAACCGTTCCATTAATGGCCAAAAAGAAAAAACCAACCACAAATACTCCGCGCAAAAAAATTAGTTTTTCGCTATCCAAGCAACAGAAGATACTTTTGGGTAGTTTTTTATTTTTATTGGGATTGGCTTTGTTATTTTCTTTTGTATCCTACTTTTTTACATGGCAAGCCGACCAAAGTGAAATTGGTATTCTTTCCGAACGTGAGCTGCAAACTGAAAACTGGCTCAATAAGTTTGGCGCCAATGTAGCCTATTTCTTTATTTATGATGGTTTTGGCATTGCTGCTTTTATTTTTGCATTCCTTGTTACACTTACAGGCGTTTATTACTTCTTTGATTATGCAAAAAAGCAGCTTGCAAAGTTTTGGTTTTGGGGATTGTTATTGATGCTTTGGATCTCGGTTTTATTTGGATTCTTTGGAGAAAAAACAACCATTTTCAGTGGAATTATAGGTTATGAAACGAATGACCTAATGCAAGATTATCTTGGATTAGTTGGAGCTATGCTTGTTATGGTATTTGTACTTATCATTTATTTGGTGGTCCGTTTGAAACTTACTCCTGAAATGGTTATAGGCGCATTTAAAAAGTCAAAAGAACAAATTGCTTCAGATTTTGTTTCAGAAAAACAGGAAGTTACCATTCCCAAAACTATTTCAGAAGAAGAAAATATTGAAGAAAAAGACATCACCGAACCTCATATTGAAGAAAAGGTAACTCCACCACCTCCAGAAAAAATTATTTTAAAATCTGATATTGAAGGTGATGTGGAAATGGAAGTGGAACAGGCTGCCGAAGAAGAGGAGATTGAAAACATAAGTGAAAGACTAGTAAAGGATTTTGGTGAATTTGACCCTAAACTGGAATTGAGCAACTACAAGTTCCCTAGTATCGAACTGTTGCGCGACCATACAGTGGGTGCCGCTATAACGATAGATCAAGAAGAGCTTGAGGAAAACAAAAACCGAATAGTTGAAACACTAAACAACTATAAAATAGGTATTGCGAATATAAAAGCGACCATTGGCCCAACAGTAACACTTTATGAAATTGTACCCGACGCCGGGGTTCGTATTTCAAAAATTAAAAACCTTGAGGATGATATCGCGCTTTCGCTTTCAGCGCTTGGAATCCGTATTATAGCTCCAATTCCTGGTCGAGGAACCATTGGTATTGAGGTTCCAAATAAAAATCCTAAGATTGTTTCTATGCGTTCTGTGATTGCTTCTGCAAAATTTCAGAATGCTGAAATGGAACTTCCTATCGCTTTTGGAAAAACCATTAGCAATGAAACTTTTGTTGTGGATCTCGCAAAAATGCCACATATGCTTATGGCAGGGGCAACCGGGCAAGGAAAGTCGGTTGGATTGAATGCAGTTTTGACTTCTCTTCTCTATAAAAAACATCCCGCAGAAGTAAAATTTGTTTTGGTAGACCCCAAAAAAGTGGAACTTACGCTTTTCAATAAAATTGAACGTCATTATTTGGCAAAATTACCTGATACCGAAGAAGCTATTATTACTGATACTACAAAGGTTATCCATACTTTGAATTCACTTTGTATTGAAATGGACGCGCGTTATGAATTATTGAAAGATGCAATGGTGCGCAACATAAAAGAATACAATACCAAATTTAAAAATCGAAAACTGAATCCTAACGATGGGCATCGGTTTTTGCCTTATATAGTTTTGGTGATTGATGAATTTGCCGATTTGATTATGACTGCCGGCAAAGAAGTAGAAACACCAATCGCACGGTTGGCACAGCTTGCCCGTGCTATCGGAATTCATTTGATTAGTTGCTACGCAGCGACCTTCGGTAAACGTAATTACGGGTATAATCAAAGCAAATTTCCCCGCACGTATTGCATTTAGGGTTACCAGTAAAATAGATTCACGAACCATTTTGGACAATTCTGGGGCAGATCAACTTATTGGCCGTGGCGATATGCTTTATACTCAAGGAAATGAACTTACACGAATTCAATGTGCTTTTGTTGATACGCCCGAAGTTGCGGATATTACAGATTTTATCGGTTCACAAAAAGCCTATCCCGATGCGCATCTCTTCCAGAATATGCTGGCGAGGAAGGTGGCACAAATCTTGATAATAACATCGACGAACGCGATGAAATGTTTCGTGAAGCCGCAGAAGTATTGGTCATTGCACAACAAGGTTCCGCTTCTTTATTGCAACGAAAATTAAAATTGGGTTACAATCGCGCAGGCAGAATAATTGACCAATTGGAAGCGGCCGGTATTGTTGGTCCTTTTGAAGGCAGCAAAGCAAGACAGGTTCTGGTTCCAACTATTGATGCATTAAACCAACTTTTAGATAATGAACATAAATGTTAATTAAAATGAAAAAAATCATGTATTATCTTAATCGCTATTTTTTATAACCACTTTTTCACAAGCACAAGACGCAAAATCTTTATTGAAAGAAGTTTCAGCTAAAGCAAAAAGCTACGATAACATCACTATCGATTTCAAATATAACTTGAACAATTCCAAGGAAAACGTTAACCAGGAAACCCGCGGCGATGTAACACTTCAAGGTGATAAATATGCTTTAAATATGCTTGGGACCACCCGTATTTTCGATGGAAAAAATATTTATACTATCGTTCCCGAAGATGAGGAAGTAACCATTTCAGCTTATAATCCGAAAGACGATAAAGAAATTACTCCTTCAAAAATGTTGACTTTTTATGAAAAAGGATACAACTATAAAATGGACATTGAGCAGAATGTAAAGGGTAGAAAAATTCAGTATGTGAAGCTTATCCCTATTGATTCAAAAGCGGAAATAAAAGATATTCTTTTGGGTATAGACGTACAAACAAAACACATTTACAAGTTGATTCAGACGGATGCCAAAGGCACAAAATATACGCTTACCGTAAATTCCTTCAAAACAAATCAACCAGTTTCCAAAACCTTGTTTACTTTTGATGAGGCTAAATATAAAAAAGACGGTTACTATATAAATAAACTATAACCGCAGGCAAGTGAAAATACTGGACAGGTATATATTGATAACCTTTTTGAAGACGTTTGTAAGCGTCTTCATTATTTTAATGTTCATATTTGTCCTTCAAACCATTTGGCTCTACATTTCTGAACTTGCGGGAAAAGATTTAGACGTATGGATTGTACTGAAATTTCTTTGGTATGTATCTCCAAGATTAATTCCATTAGTACTTCCATTGACCATTCTGGTTACTTCTTTAATGGTTTTTGGGAGCTTTGCTGAAAAGTATGAATTTGCCGCAATGAAATCTACAGGAATTTCTCTGCAGCGTGCCATGGGAAGTGTTATAGGCTTTATAGTTGTTTTAGCTATAACGGCTTTCTTTTTTGCAAACAACGTTATCCCTTATTCGGAATATAAATGGCAAAACCTGCGGCGGAATATTTCACAGTTTCAGCCTTCCATGGTTATTGCTGAAGGACAATTCAGCCAAATTGGTGATTTGTTCAATATAAAGGTTGAAGAAAAAAGTGGAGACCGCGACCAATACCTAAGAGATGTGGTAATTCACAAAAAAAATGAAACCCGACCCAATGGAAATTTTACTGTTATCATTGCAGAAAAAGGAGAACTTGCAAGTGAAGAAGGTAGCAATACCCTATCACTAATCCTTAAAAAAGGAAATTATTACGAAGATATCCAGACCAATAATATTAAA
Organism: uncultured Flavobacteriaceae bacterium; assembly: GCA_963789545.1. Lineage (GTDB taxonomy): Bacteria > Bacteroidota > Bacteroidia > Flavobacteriales > Flavobacteriaceae > Aequorivita. The sequence goes on from CAWBKZ010000006.1 coordinate 659,741, forward strand.
AAACAAGACAACAACCCCTTCGCTAAAAGTTATTTTGACGAATACGCCATCAATATTGACCTCACAGAGCTTAACAATAAAGATATTGATAAAGAAAACGATCTGAACAATCAGAACATGTATAACATCAGTGAGCTTCGGGTTGAGATAGATTCACTTTCTGATAGTTTTTCCAAGGACATTGAATCCTATACCAATAATATGTATTATCGCAGTGGTGTAGAAAAATTACAGGAAGACCAAATAGCTGAATCATCGAAACCACCAGCTATCAGCTCAATTTTGGAAATTTACAATCCCACTCAACAACTACAAATAGTTAAACAAGCTTTGAACAACGCCAAAGGAACGTTACAAACCGTTGATGCAAAAAAGGTTGAATTCAAGACCAAAACAAAACGATTGAACAAAACCGAAATAGCCCTGCACGAAAAATATGCCTTGGCTATAGCCTGCATAATTCTGTTTTTTGTAGGAGCACCGTTAGGAGCAATCATCCGTAAAGGTGGAATGGGATTACCCATGGTGGTCGCAATTTTGTTGTTTCTTACCTACCATTTTATTGGCATTTTTGCAAAAAACAGTGCCGAAGATGGCACGATGCACCCGTTTATTGCATCGTGGCTAAGTACGGGAATTATGCTTCCATTGAGCGTTTGGCTTACCTACCGCGCAACTACAGACCAAGGAATCTTCGACTTTGATTCATTTATACAACGCATTGGGCGATTGTTAGGAATTAAAAGAAAAAAGAAATCTGAGTAGTAATAACTTAATCCAAAACTTCTTTTTACCAATTACAGTTCTACATTTTATATCTTTGCATAACCTTTAAAAAGAACTATGATTTCCACAGAAAAAGAAACTTCCGTTCATCTAAATACCATTCAAGAAGCCATTGAAGATATTCGCAATGGAAAAATAATTATAGTCGTTGATGATGAAAACCGTGAAAACGAAGGCGATTTTATTGCTGCTGCAGAAATGGTAACACCAGAAATGATAAATTTTATGGCCACCCACGGAAGGGGCCTTATTTGTGCCCCTTTAACTGAAGAGCGATGTAATGATCTTGATCTGAATATGATGGTTGAAAACAACACCGTACTGCACCATACCCAGTTTACAGTTTCGGTAGATTTAATTGGCCAAGGCTGCACAACGGGTATTTCCGTTCACGATCGCTCAAAAACCATAAAAGCATTAGTTGAAGAAAATACTAAGGGAAGTGATTTAGGAAGACCAGGTCATATATTTCCGCTTCGCGCCAAGCAGGGTGGTGTTTTAAGAAGAACTGGCCACACAGAAGCTGCTATTGATTTAGCACGGCTTGCAGGATTAAAACCAGCTGGAATTTTGGTTGAAATCTTAAACGAAGACGGAACAATGGCACGTCTTACGCAGTTAATGAAGGTTGCCAAAAAGTTTGATTTGAAACTTATTTCCATTGAAGATTTAGTGAAATACCGAATGGAAAATGATTCATTGATCGAGAAAAAAGAAGATTTTAAAATAAATACAAAATTCGGAGAATTCAGACTTCGCGCTTACAAGCAAACCACAAACGATCAAATCCATATAGCGCTTACAAAGGGCACTTGGAAAGAAAATGAGCCTGTATTAGTTCGTGTAAACGCAACTTTGGTGAATGGTGATATTCTGGGAACACTTACAAACAATGCCGATCAAAAGTTGGACGATATGTTTAACGTAATTAACAACGATGGAAAAGGTGCTATTGTTTTCATAAATCAACAAAGCCAGTCACTAAACCTTTTAAATCGTTTAAAAGATTTGAGAGCAGCCCAGAGACCAAATGAAATCGCCAAAGCACCACGCATTGAAATGGACAGTAAAGATTTTGGAATTGGTGCGCAAATTCTTCACGATTTGGGAATTCGCAAAATTCGACTTGTTTCAAATAGTGAACAGACCAAGCGTGTTGGCATGATTGGGTATGGATTGGAGATTACAGAATATGTAGGCTATTAAAAAACAGATGCTATAGCATGTTTCATAGCCTCTGCCCTTTCCTTTAGCTGATTTTCAGTCCAACTAATTTTTATAAGTGAAGAAATGGTCCGACTCATAATTGCATCACTTTTTGAAAAATCGGCATTGTTTAAATCCTGCATTTGGTTTTTAACTTCTGAAGAAAGATTTCCAAGCGATTTCTTGTTTCTCAAATGCTCCCAGCCTTTTATGTAGTGCCAATTGTTGGTGTACCAATAAAAACACGCATCCACGCCAGCTTCAGATAAAGCTTTGTGTGCTTTTTTAGTCAATTCTTCTGTAGGAAGGAAGAAATTTAAAAAAGAATAATTTTCCTCTCCGCCATCGGGAACCCTTCTGAAAGTAACGCCTTCAATGGTTTCTATTGTGTCGCGAAATATAGTGTAATTTTCTTTTTGTGTTTTTAAAATTCCATCCAGTTTGTTGAGTTGAGCCAAACCAACGGCTGCATTTAATTCAGAGATTCTGAAATTATATCCCAAAAAAGGATGGGTTTCTGCGCCACGATCTTTGCCAACATGATCGTGGCCGTGGTCTTGGTAATGATCGGCATTTTGTGCGTATTTTTTATTATTTGTTATAATTGCCCCGCCTTCGCCGCAAGTTATGGTTTTTACATAATCAAAAGAAAAGCAACCCAAATCGCCATAACTTCCCAGAGGTTTTCCTTCGTAAGTTCCTCCCAAAGCCTGACAAGCATCTTCTAATAGAATTAAGTTGTGTTTGTTGCAAATTGCTTTTAAAGCACTTAAATCTGCCATAGAGCCGCACATATGTACAGGCATTACACATTTGGTTTTTTTAGTAATTGCTGCTTCCACAGCTTTTGGGTCGAGTGTTAAAGTGTCATTAATATCTACCAAAATAGGTATGGCACCCAAAGCCAAAATTGATTCAAAACTTGCTACAAAAGTAAAAGTTGGCATAATAACCTCATCTCCCGCGCCAATCCCTGCGGATGTCAGAGCAATAGTTAACGCCGCCGTTCCGCTGGAAACCAATTGGCAATTCTCAGATTCCATTCTTTTGGCAAATGCAGTTTCAAATTCCTTTGCTTTCCATTGGTTGTTACGCATACCATCAAAACCGTAGCGCATAAGGACACCTGTTTCTAATACTTCGTTTACTTGTTTGCGCTCTTCGTCGCCAAAAATTTCAAATCCGGGCATTTTTTAATGATTAAGGTTTAATGTAGAATGAATAATAGATGTGCTTCAAAGGTAATGGTTGTGTTGTGAAATGGGATTTTTAAACATCAATTTACTTCAATTATAAGTTCTTCAATACCGCGACGCACTTTTTTGAGGTTAATAAAAAAGTCGGATTCGTCACGATAACCTACGGGGAGTACTAAAACAGATTCTAATCCTTTATCGTCCAAGCCAAGAAGGGCATCGTATTTTTTTGGCTCAAAACCTTCTATGGGGCAGGCATCTATTTTTTCAACAGCACATACGGTTAAAAGTGCACCCAGTGTTAGATAGAGTTGGTTTATCATCCAATCTTTTATTTCTTCAGTATTTTTTTCTGTGAAGGAAGCAAGTAAGTTTTTCTCGAAAGGCTCTAAAATTGTTCGCGGAGTGTTTCGAAGTCCTTCTACTCTCTTAAAATGATCTGTAATAAAATTTTCATCAATCTTTTTTTCAACACACAATATTAAAACGTGCGAAGCATCGCGAACCTGCGGCTGATTGTACGTAAGCGGCATCAACTGGGATTTCAATTCTGAATTGCTGATAATTACCAGTTTTAAAGGTTGCAGCCCATACGAAGTTGCAGTAAGGTTAAAAGTTTCCTTTAAAATATTGAGTTTATCTTCAGAAAGAGTTTTTAAAGGGTCAAACCTTTTTGTTGCGTACCGCCATTGTAATTTTTCAATTGTTGTTGAAGCCATTTAGAAAAGTAAATTAGTATTGGTTACAAAAATAGCGATAAAAGTTTGGAACTTTTACCGCTATTCTTCACTACTAATTAAACAATTAAAACTTACTGAAAACTTTTAAATTTGACTCTAAAACTATTTGGCCCACCTCTTAATGGCTATTTCGAAGGTTTTATTATCTATTTAAAACCCATCATTATAAAACAAGGAAATTGTATTTTCATTTTAAAATTTTGGATTTTATTTTGATTGAATTTTTTAGTCACAGTCATAAGTTACATCTACATCAAACTGAAGCTCTGAAATATACGCATCAAATCGGCTGTTTAGTTCTCTTTTTTCATTTTCTGAGCAACCGTTGCTATCAAAATCAACATTTGCATAAAATTCAGTTGCACTTTGTAGATAAAGAGCAGCAGCATAATGTTGTTGCTCGCATTGTTCCTGAGTATGCCAATTACCGTCCGGATCGCGAATTGCGGCAATTTCAGAATCATATGCTTCGATTGCATCCTGGATTTCATTAAGACCAGCATTATAACATTGTGATGGTCCATCATCTTCTGAACCACAACTAAGAGATAGGGTCATAACTGCTAGTAATAATAAAATTTTAGTTTTCATTTTTTTATTTTGTTGAATAATTAATGCCCATTGTACCCGACTTAAGGAAGTTGTATCCCTGCTCTTTTATTCCGATACCTTCTCTAGCAAAGATCTTTTATTATTTATTGCATATTTTAAACTTAATTTTAGCATCTATTAGCAATAAAATAAATATCAATCATGTGGCGGATAATCCCCTTCACAATCTGCATAGCTAAAATTGTAAGTTTCTTCAAGAGCATCATAATAATCTCTTAGGTTTTGTATGACTATTATCTTTTCTTCTTCAGTACATACTTCGTCTTCCCTTCCATTTTCAATAGCAACAATGGTTTGACTAATAGAATTCATTTGGGCAATTTGCAAGCCACTCTTTTCTATACAAGTCTCCCTGCAATTTGTATGGTTCAAACTGCACCTAACATTATTAATTTCATCAATATGTTCAACTCTAACTTTAGATAATTCTTGACTCATATAATACAAACATTCAGGGCCACCTTCACCGTCTTTACCACAGGAAAAAACAATTGTAAGTATTACAAATAATAACAATATTTTAGTTTTCATTTTTTTATTTTTTGCTAATTGCTTTTAACAATCCTGGTAAATTTCTTCGCAACGATCATAAACTATTTCCAATGAATATTCTAACTCCCCTATTCTACCATTAAATCGATCAAGAATATTTATTCTTTCCTCCTCTGTACAGCCATCCGTAGCAGCATTTAAACTGCTTTTTTCTTGCTCTAGATCTTGTTTATACTCATTTGTAATCCCTCGCTTAATAATACATGCTTCACAGGAATTTGATAGGCCCTCGGAGTCAACTTACATGCATCATGTCATACTGGTATTGAACATCTCGATCAATATAGTAATCATCGTAATATTTTGCACAATCAGATGGACCAGTATCCTCTAATCCACAAGAAATAAATATTATTAATGCCCCATATAATAATATTCTAGATTTCATGATTTTTACATTTATTTGTTATGTTTGAAATGTTCTTAAACCATTCTTAGTATTTTTATCTAAAAGGGTACAAGGCTTAATTTATTTAACCTTAAATACCTTCAACATTCCTTTACTTTTGGGCTCAGGAACTTCTGAAACAAAAGCATAGGTTCCCGGGGTAAAATTTGCATAAAAATAGCCAGCATTATTGGCTGGCATTTCTTCTACACCACCCATAAATGTAACTCCTTTGGGAACTGGTGTAATTAATCCTTTGGGACTTGCCCAATTCATCCATGCATCCAAACTGTCCACATCGGCTTCAGGGGCTAATTTTACCAAATGCACATCGTGACCCACAAAATTTTCGTGAAGTTTCTGATCTATATAGGTGACCTTGATAATTTGATTTCCCGGTTTGATTGTATCATTGTAAACAATGCCTTTCTCGCTCGATATTTCAAGGTTCACAGTGGGGGTTGGCTCTTCTTCTTCACTACTTTGTTCAGTAACAATTATTGGTTTATACATTCCCATAACCGAATGAAATTTCCCGTTGGGCATTTTTACATAACATTCCATCAAATATGTGCCAGGATCCAGTTTTATAACAGACTTTGAAGTTGAGTTTGGTGCAGTTAAACCCACGCCACCAGTGACAACAACATTAAAGTACCAAGCTGGAAGCGAATCAAAAGCCTTGAAGCCAGCTGCTGCATTGCCTTCGTTTATAAGGGTCATTCCCTTGTCAAATACTGGAAAGACTTCAGCCCGTGTATCTTCACTATCTTTCCCTTCAGGATATTTTTCGAAGAGAATAAAATGGGTCTCATTCGAAGAATTAATATACTTTATAGTGTTCCAGCCAGAAGGTATGGTATCGGGGCCAGAGAATTCCATAGCATTGGTTTGAAATACAATGTTCTTTTCTACAAGAATAGGCTCTTCCTTTTTTTGTTTTTCATTGCAAGAAAACAGAAGTAGTATTAATATGAATGTAATTACAGTTTTCATTTCTTTAAAATTTTTATGGATTTCATCACTTTATTGTCTAATAGGATTTTCAATTCATATTTACCCTGTTTTAAATGATCAATGCTCATATAAATAACATCGTCTTTTTTATTGCTATCAAAGGAATTTTTCATTGATGAAACCTTTTATTGATACCAAATTTATAAGGAAGGGAGAAATGAAAGTATTAGAAATGTTCCAAAAGCTATAAGATATGTTCCACACTGAGGGAATACGCTAATTTGAAGTGATTAAGGGGCTTTTTCGAGATATTCGTTGGGTGTACAATTGTATTCATCCTTAAAGCATTTACTGAAATAGGAAGGCGTATTGAACCCCACTTGATAGGCAATTTCGGAGATGGAAGCATCCGTTTCCTTTAGCAAACGGACGGCCAGTTTTAATCGTTGTGAACGTATAAACTCACTAGCAGACATTCCTGTTATGGCTTTTAGTTTTCGGTGAAGTTGTGTACGGCTCATGTGCATAAGCTTTCCAAAACGGTCACTCGTGAATTCCGGGCTTGTTATGTGTTCATCCAATATTTTTTGCAAACGTTTTAAAAATTCACTTTCAGTAGTAGTTATCGCCAACTCTGGATTGATGCTGAGTGTTTTACTGAAATGTTTTTGAAGTTTTTGCCTATTTTCAATAAGTTTTTCAACCCATATTTTTAGTTTTTCACTGTTGAAAGGTTTGGTTACATACGCATCTGCACCTGTTTTTATACCTTCTATTTCGCTTTCTTCACCAACTTTTGCTGTTAGGATAATTATTGGGATATGGCTGGTCAGCTCATTTGTTTTAAGGGTATTGCAAAGCTGGGTGCCGTCAAATTCGGGCATCATAATGTCACTGATTATTAAATCTGGCAAATCTTTTAAGGCTAAATCGATTCCTATTTTTCCGTTTTCGGCTTCAACTATCTTATAGTCTCTCTTAAATATCGAAATAATAAACGCACGAATATCCGGTTCGTCCTCAACTATCAATAACAATGGCTTTTCTTTAGTTGAAAGTTCAATAGGGGTTTCTAAAGGGGTTTCTGTTTTCACAATCTCTTCAACTGAAACAATTTCATCAACATTAAAAGCATCTTTATTTATGGGAAGCGAAACGTTAAATTGAATTCTGTCACTATCTATATTGTTTGCGATAATTGTTCCTTTTGAAAGGGCAACCAACTCCCTAACCAAGGCGAGGCCAACGCCCACACCATCAGAAAGTTTGTTATCTTGATAAAATCGCTGGAATAGCTTACTTAAATCTTTTTTTCCAATATTATGAGTTGTATTTATTATTGAAAGCACTAATATTTCTTCCTGTTTGTGAGCCTCAAAAACAATTTTACCGCCTTCTGGTGAATATTTTATAGCATTTGATAAAAGATTTGAACTTACTTTTTCAATAACATCCTTGTCAAACCAAACGTTTTTTAAATCATGAATACTGCTTTCAATAGTTATATTTTTTTCGGCAGCTTTATATTGGAAAGCACTTATAAGTTGTTTGAGAACAATGGAAAGATTTCCTTGCTTTATCGTTAATTTTCGCTGGCCAGAATCTATCATAGACAAATCGAGCATTTGTCCAACTAAGCCAAGCAACCTATCGGCGTTTTGTTTTACCAATGAAAGTTCTTTTCTATCAACTTTTGAAATTTCAGGTTTTGCTAGTTGGTTATCAATTGGTCCCACAATAAGCGTTAATGGTGTACGGAATTCGTGCGAAATATCTGTGTAAAGTCTGGTTTTAAATTCATCTAAAGCTTTGGCAGCCTTTAGTTTATTTGAAGCTACGTGCTGTTTTAGTCTTAAGTAATAAAAAGACATTATAACTGAAATAAAAATTAAACCATAAAGCAAGTATGCAATTGTGGTTTTATACCAAGGCGCATGTATCGTAAATGTTTTTTCGGCAACTGGAGTATCGTCAGCAATATGATAGGCTGCCTTAACATAAAAGTTATATTCACCTGGTTCCAGATTTGTGAAACTAACCATATTGCTTTCGGTTTCACGCCAAGTACCTTCTTGATCATTAAGCTTATAGAAATAATTCAGTTTTTTTGGGTAACTGTAATCTATAGAAGCGAAATGTATTGTGAAATATGATTGTGTAGGTTCTACTTCAAAATGATTACTATTTTTAATATTTATTTTATCAATTTCAACAGTTGTTTTGGAGTCTTGAATACTTTTATATAAATCAACATAGGTAATTATTGGTTTAGTTTTGATTTCAGGAAATTGAAATTCTTTTGAATCTATTACCTGAACACCACTTTCGGTTCCAAAATATAATTTGTTCTTATAAAACAAACGGGAAGTAAAAAGGCACGCATCGGATATTAATCCATCCTCAGTATTAAGGTTAAGCAATCTGTCTTTCTGAAGGTCATACACAAACAAACCATTTCTAATAGTACTTATCCAGAATAAGCCCGAAGCATCTTCAGTTATAGCCATTGTTTTTTTGTCGAAATATTCTCCACCGATTTCGAGGCTATTGAAAGTTTGGTTTATACTGTTATAAATATTAATCCCACTATCCATTCCAAACCAGATATTACCGTTTTTTGCTTCGTATATTTCATATAATGTGTTTGCGTTAAGTGTTTTTGGCTTTGGTAAGTTGACTGAATATTGTTGAAAGCTGAATTCATTTTTATTGGCACTGATTTTAGAAACCTGTGGAATTTTATAAATTCCATTTCCAACTGTAATTACCCATAAATTATCCTGTTTATCTATATGAAGTTGCAAGGCTTTCAGCTCTTTATTATTGCTATCAAAAGTGAAACTTTTTAAAACTTCCCCGTTTAGATTTACAAGGAGTATCCCCTCCCAAGTGCTTACCCACAGATAACCGTTTTTATCTTGTTCAATTCCATATATTTTTAACAGCTTATTGTCATCTTTATCAACTTTATAGCTTTTCAAATTTCCCTTATTATCAATATGGTATAATCGATTATTAAGTCCTCCAGCCCAAATTCCATTATTTGTTTTTAAAACTGAAAATATATTAAAATCAAGTAGTTGTGTTGTAGCTTTTGATGCCAAACTATATTTATAAAGTCCACTGATTCCTGCTATAATTAGGTTATCCTCATCGGGTAATATTCTTCTTGCATGAATTGGAATCACTTCTTTGAAAATTCGCCCACTAATACTCTCTCTGTATAGTCCATTATTTGTTCCTATCCAGAGTATTTCTTGTTTGTCTAAAAAAAGGGATTGAATATTCTGCATAATATCGACACCCTCTGTGGGAGTTAATTTTTGATATGTATTTTTTAAAATATCAAATTTATAGATGTATTCCTTGCCGAATAAAAAACAAGTATTGTTTCTAATATTGGAGATGCCGTAAATGATTTCAGGTGTTTTTAATAAAACCGGTTTGGCTCCCAAAGTATATGTATAGAGTGAATCCTTTCTTTTTAAAATAAAATTGGATGCGCCAATATGAAACATTTTTGTGATTGCGCTGTCATTATAAATAGGCGAAAGTTTTCTGATTGCGCTGTCATAAATAAAAATAGTGTCTTCAGTATAAATAACGACTTTACCATCATCCGTTTCATTAACAAATACGTTCTGGCTATATTCTCTAATCTTTTCAAAAGTGTTATCAGGTTTTTTTTTAAATAAACCATTTTCAGATTCAATCCATAATTCATCATTAGAGGTGATAAATAAGTCATAAATAATTGAACCCTTTAAAGCCTTATTACCATCCTTAATAATTACTTCTTCAAAGTCTCCCGTGTCCTGGTCAAACCGCACCAAACCTTCTCCTTGAGTGCCTATCCAAAATATTCCCTTACTGTCCTGAGCTATACAACGTACCCAGTTTGCAGGAAGTGAGTTCTTTTTTTGTGGATTATAATGATATGATTTTGAACCTTTTTCAAAAAGTTTGTGCAGCCCATCTTGGGTTCCCACCCAAATAAAACCTTCATTATCCTGTATAAGAGTGGATACCCATTGGTTTTCCAATTCCCCTTTAATAAGATTTAAATGGAAGTTGTTTGCTTCGTCTGAAATATGTTGATTTTGTGACAAAGCAATGCAAGGAAGAAAAAAAATAAAGAGTAGCTTTATAATATTCATTTGGGGCTAATTTCTTATTTAAAGTTACTAAAAATATTACAGTTTTTGTAACGGTCATGATTTGGTGCTTTAAACTATATTATTTAAGGCTTTCATAAAGATATATTGATGATTTTCATCAACATAAAAAAACATCAAAAAAGGATTAGAATATTTCAAAAAAGCTTTCTATATTTGCAACCTCTTAAGCAAAACGCTTAGAGAACGCATACCACTGGAGAAATGGCAGAGTGGTCGAATGCGGCAGTCTTGAAAACTGTTGAGGGTCACACCTCCGGGGGTTCGAATCCCTCTTTCTCCGCTAAATAAAACCGCAAAAGCTTGTTTATAAAGCTGTTGCGGTTTTTTCTTTTAAAAATCACGTAATTTGTGTTTTGTTGCAGGAATTTATTTAAGATTTTTACTTTTTAGCTCAATTTTAAAAGTTTATCAAAACGGAAAAAATCTACTTTCCAGTATAAGCAATTCGCCATATATGATGTGTTGTGTCGTCTGTTATTAGCATCGATCCATCTGGCATTACTACTGCACCCACAGGTCTTCCGCGAACTTCATCTTTGTCTGGATCAACAATAAACCCCGTAAGAAAATCCTCGGGTTTGCCAGAAGGTTTTCCATTATTAAAAGGAATGAAAACTACTCGATATCCTGCAAGTATTTCTTTGTTCCACGAGCCATGCTGTATAACGAAAGCGCCGTTTTTGTATTTTTTAGGGAAAGTATCCGCCGTATAAAAAACCAAGCCCAAAGAGGCAGTGTGCGAGCCAAGATCCACATCAGGAACAATAGCTTCTTTCAGCCTAACATTTGGCGGAATAGGCACTCGGGGATCAAAATGGTTGCCCCAATAGGAATAAGGCCAGCCATAATAACCACCTTCCTGTACAGAAGTTAAATAGTCCGGCACCAAGTGGTTACCCAATTCATCCCGCTCATTAACGGAAGTCCATAATGTTTTTGTTGTAGGTTCCCAATCCATTCCCACGGGATTTCTAAGACCGGAAGCATAAATTTCCATATCGCTCCCGTCAGGGTTCATCACCAAAATATTGGCTCTCATCACTTCGTGCTCCATACCTTTTTCCCCAATATTATCTCCACTACCCACGGCAATATATATTTTAGAATCATCTTCATTTGTAATTATATTTCGTGTCCAATGCCGGTTTACTTTCCCATCAGGAAGATCGGCTATCTTTTCACCCATTACGGTAATTTTTGTTTGCCCCGCTTTATATGGATAGCGTAACACGGCATCCGTATTTGCAACATATAACCAATTGCCAATAACAAGCATTCCGAAGGGTTGGTTGAGACCTTCATTTTTAGAGAGGAATGTTTTGCGAATATCAGGGAATCCATCATTATTTGTATCCCGGAGAAGCGTAATAACATCTGCACTTTTCTTTAAGTTATTAGATCCTCCAGCGCCAATTATTGTTGCACCAATCTGTTTTGGAATGCTATAGTTACTATTACTCTCAGCCACCAAAACATCACCATTTGGCGTAACGTACATCCACCGTGGATTTTCAAAACCATCTGCATATTTTGTAACTTCAAATCCTTCAGGAGCCATTGGTGTTTCACCTTCTTCCCAACCTACTACATTGGAATAGTTTGAAACCGACTCTGTTGCATAAGGTTCTGGTAATTCTTTTTTATAATTTTTTTGTGAAAAAAGAGAAAGGGGAATTGCTATTAATATGAAAAGTGAGAATTGTAATTTCATGATATGTGCTGTTTAATTTATTCAATAATCAGTAACTGTTACTATCATTAAATATATTATTTTACAAAAAAAGTCATTCTTAAGAAATTGTTATAATATTGAAAACCAAAGCTTTTAAGATGCAAACGCGTTAAAAATTTAATAAACTCTCTCCTTCTGCAACCAATCCGCTAGTTATTTATTTATTTTTAAAATATAAACTTCCCGCTCAATTAAATGAATTATTGGAAAATAATGGGTTTTAAAAATTGCAACAGACAATGAAATTGACAGCCTTAAAGGTACCAGTGATTTTATTTTTAACTGCTTTGTTGAATACTCTGAATGCCCAGAAAATAGAAGGGTTTGTTTATACAAAAGAGAATACTCCCATTTCGGGGGTTTCTATTTTTTTAAATTCTGAAAAACTTACCAAAACGAATGCTCAAGGGGTTTTTATTCTTTCCGAAGCTTTCAAACTGCCTCTGAATCTAAGATTGGAACATCCAGGCTTTTTTATAAGCGAAGTGGTACTAAAACAGAACAATACAGTTTTTCAATTATCACCTCTTTCCAAAGTAGAGGAATTAGATGAGATAAATATTGCCGCAGGCAAGAATATTTCCGAAGGATCAGCAACCGGAATAATACTCCCCACAGAAACAATAACCGCAGTGAAATTTGATGCATATAGCCCCATTGATCTCGTTTCTGCCATTAATGAAACGCCCGGCGTCTTTATTCAAAGTGGTGCAATAAATACCAATAGAATTACAATTCGCGGTATAGGATCACGAACGCCGTACGGCACAAATAAAATAAGGGCGTACTTTAACGGAATACCAATTACTAACGGAGTGGGCGAAACGGCAATCGATATTTATGATGCAGAGAGTGTGCAATCGCTTGAAATTATAAAAGGCCCAAAAGCCACGCAATATGGAACCAATTTGGGCGGCACATTGCTAATAAACTCGAAACAAGCTGAAGTAGGTGAATCGTTTTTGAAAACTAACTTAACGCTTGGGGCATTCGGATTGATAAAAAATACAGTTTCAACCGCAACTTCTACCGAAAAATTTTCATTGAATTTAAACTACGATCATCTGGAAACCGATGGTTTTCGAGAGAACAACAACTATGACAGAAGTACATTGCTTCTCACTTCAAAGTATAAATTCAATTTGCAAACTGACATTTCACTTTTAATTAATTACATAGATTATTTTGCGCAGATTCCCAGTTCCATTGATAAAACGGCTTTTGACGAAGATCCTTCACAAGCGGCTTTTACGTGGAAAGAAGCCCAAGGTTTTGAAGACAATAAGCAAATCTTAACTGGAGTTAATTTTTCACATCTTTTCTCTGAAAATTTCAAAAATACCACCAGTATTTTTTATACCTATTTGGATCATTATGAGCCACGGCCCTTTAATATTTTGGATGAATTTACCAACGGTTATGGAGCACGGACCGTTTTTGCCAAAGATTATTTATTATTCCAAAAAACAGCAAATCTAAGTTTTGGAGGTGAGTTTTATAAAGACCAATACAATTGGAGAACCATTGAAAATCTATACGAGGAAAATAATGGCTACGGAAGCCTTGAAGGAGATTTGCTTAGTGAGAATGTGGAAAAAAGGAACAACTTAAACGTGTTTGCCTATGCAAATATTTCTTTTACAAAAAAACTTAAAGGACAATTTGGGTTGAACTTTAATATTACCAACTACAGTTTTATTGATGAATTTAATGAAGGTGAAACAAACAGAAGTGCGGAACGCAAATTCGACCCTATTTTTGCGCCCAATGTAAATTTACTATACCAATTCACCGAAAATATTAAGGCGTTTTTTAATTTTAGCCGTGGCTTTAATTATCCTTCCATTGAAGAAACCTTGACTCCGGAAGGTATTATAAATCCAAGGCTTGGCCCAGAAAAAGGATTTAATTACGAACTGGGCAGTGAGCTTTGCTTTTTCAAGCGAAAACTCCATTTGTTTGTGAATGCCTATCTGATGGATATTGATGATTTGCTTGTTGCCGAACGAATTGGCGAAGACCAATATATTGGCCGAAATGCAGGAAAAACGGAACATAAAGGAATTGAACTTCAAATTTCTTATTTGCAACACCTCACTAATTTCAGTTATATTTCAACATACCTAAATGCGGAGATTACAGATCATACATTTATTGATTTTGTAGATGGTGAATCTAACTTTTCGGGAAACCAACTCACGGGAGTACCCGACAAAAAAGTAAACGGCGGAATCAATGTTGGATTGGGAAACTTAATTCTGAATACAAATTTTCTTCATATTGGAGAGATTCCTCTAAACGATGCCAATCAACTTTTTTCAGAAAAATATACTGTTTTCAATGTAAAAGCCTCCTATAATAAAAATCTTTCTAAATCTCTTTCTTTGGAAGTAAATGGGGGTATTAATAATTTTACTGATGAAAAATATGCTGCCTCAGTATTAATAAACGCTACCGGTTTCGGTAACTCCCAACCACGTTATTATTATCCCGGAAAGCCAAGAAACTGGTTTGGGGGAGTAAAGTTGATGTATAGATTATAAGGTGTATGTTGGTTTTTGACTAATGTAGTTCAAAATATCCGCTAAGGGTAAAAAGATATGACTTAACCTGATCTGACTTTTCATTCTTGGGTTTATTTTTAAAAATCCTTCTGTTTAGGATGAGTAAGTAAATCATAATATTTTGTTTAATTTATTTATAATAAAGTTAAACAATTTTATATTTGCCAAATAATATTGAATTAAATTATACTTTATAAATTAAGCTATGTTTGGACTCTTCAAAAAGAAAACAGAAAAAGAAAAATTACAGGAAAAATATCAAAAGTTACAGAAAGAAGCCTTCAAACTTTCTACCACCAACAGAAAGCTAAGCGATCAAAAATCTTTTGAGGCTGAAGAAGTTATGAAACAGCTTGAAAAGTTGAACTGAAAGCAGTTTTAAACTTTGGAGAAAGCTTCTAAACAATGGTAAAGCAAAAAACCCTAAAAAAGAAGTTTTGAAATCAGCCGTTTTATATGCTCACGACTGAAAGCTATTTCTGAAACAGATTAAGTAAAAGGTAATAAAGACTTACGTTTTAAAACAAATATCTTTATTCGTTTTTAAGAGTCGTCTTAATTAAATATATTTCTGAATTGAATACGCTGTTTCAGAATTACTTCACAAATCCTTTTAATTATGAGCAATTACCACATCAAGAGTTTAGAAGAATATTTTCAAGTTTATAGAAAATCGATACGTGATCCTGAAAATTTCTGGGAAGAAATTGCAGAAGAAAACTTTATGTGGCGTAAACGCTGGGACAAAGTGCTGGAGTACGATCTTTCAAAACCTGAAGTTTCATGGTACAAAGGTGCCAAACTAAACATTACCGAAAACTGCCTTGACAGACATATTTATACACGTGGCGACAAAACCGCCATCATTTTTGAACCCAACGACCCTTCTGAAGCTGCAGAGCATATAACCTATAGAGAACTTCATGAACGCGTTTGTAGGTTTGCCAATGTGTTGAAAAATCACGGAATAGAAAAGGGTGACAGAGTATGCATCTATTTACCGATGATCCCCGAACTGGCGGTTTCACTTCTAGCTTGCGCGCGAATTGGTGCAATCCATTCCGTAGTTTTTGCAGGATTTTCAGCTACAGCCCTTTCTACTAGAATCAATGATTCTGATTGCAAAATGGTTATTACCAGTGATGGTTCTTACCGTGGCAATAAAACAATAGATTTAAAAGGAATTGTAGATGAAGCGCTAGAATCCTGCCCAAGCGTAAAAAACGTTTTAGTTGCTAACCGTATCCATTCTGAAATACCGATGAAACCAAACCGCGACAAATGGTTACAACCATTACTAGACGAAGCATATCATGACTGCGAACCTGTAATTATGGACGCTGAAGACCCATTGTTTATTTTATATACTTCCGGCTCTACCGGAAAACCTAAAGGAATGGTGCACACCACTGCTGGCTATATGGTTTATACGGCTTATACTTTCAAAAACGTGTTTCAATACCGCGAAAACGATGTGTTTTGGTGTACGGCAGACATTGGCTGGATTACTGGCCATAGCTACATTGTTTAC
This sequence comes from uncultured Flavobacteriaceae bacterium, assembly GCA_963789545.1. Lineage (GTDB taxonomy): Bacteria > Bacteroidota > Bacteroidia > Flavobacteriales > Flavobacteriaceae > Aequorivita. The sequence continues at coordinate 676,183 of CAWBKZ010000006.1, forward strand.
GGCCCGTTAGCAAATGGTGCCACAACCCTAATGTTTGAGGGCGTTCCCTCCTATCCCGATTTTGGTCGTTTTTGGCAGGTAGTGGAAAAACACAAAGTGAACCAGTTTTATACCGCACCCACTGCTATCCGTGCTTTAGCAAAGGAACGCCTTGATTTTTCAGAGAACTATGACCTTTCTTCATTAAAAATTTTAGGAAGTGTGGGCGAACCTATCAATGAAGAAGCTTGGCACTGGTACAATGACAATATCGGGAAGAAAAACTGTCCCATTGTAGATACGTGGTGGCAGACGGAAACGGGCGGTATTATGATTTCGCCCATCCCCTACGCTACACCAACCATACCCACTTATGCCACCTTGCCATTACCAGGCGTGCAACCAGCACTAATGGACGAGAACGGCGAAGAACTAAAAGGCAATTTGGTTAACGGTCGTTTGTGTATTAAATTTCCATGGCCCGCAATGGCGCGGACTATTTGGGGAGATCATAAACGCTATCACGAAACTTATTTTTCAGCTTTTGAAAATAAATACTTTACAGGTGATGGCGCCCTGCGAGACAGCACGGGCTATTATCGCATCACAGGCCGGGTGGACGATGTTATAATAGTTTCCGGGCACAACTTGGGTACTGCCCCTATTGAAGATGCCATAAACGAACATCCAGCTGTGGCGGAAAGTGCTATTGTAGGCTTTCCGCATGATGTAAAGGGGAATGCGCTTTACGGATTTGTTATTTTAAAGGAAATTGGCGAAAGCCGATTGCACGAGAATTTATGTAAAGAGATAAATCAAATAATCACCGAACATATTGGCCCCATTGCAAAATTGGACAAAATACAATTTACCACAGGTCTGCCAAAAACCCGAAGTGGAAAAATAATGCGCCGCATCCTTAGAAAAATTGCCGAAAAGGACACTGCAAATCTCGGCGATATCTCTACGCTATTAAACCCAGAGGTTGTACAGGAAATAATTGAAGGAGTGGTTTAATAATTTTCTTAAAGGCTAGCAAAAAAGTGCGCCACCACAAAGAGCTTTTAATTTAAATTTGAGGCGTTATTTATACTCTAAAACTTAAATTTTTTAAATATCCATTTGTATACGCTTCGGCCAATTATTATAAATATGAAGAAAATCATCTGTCATTTCCTTTATGTCTTGCTTTTAACATCTTGTAAAACAGATAAAAATTTAGGTTCGCCCCCTGAGGTTAAAACAGAATCATTTTTGACGGAGGATTATGAAATAATAAAACCTGTCAAAAATTCAAAAGCAGTTTTAATTTTATTTCCTGCATACGGAGATGATATTGAAAGCACAAAAGCGGAATTCAATATTATGGAAGATGCCAAAAAAAAGGAAATAGCATTAATCTACATGAATTATAATGATAAATTATGGCTTGAAGACAGCGACAAAAAGCTTCTTGGAAAAAATTTACAAGATATTCTCATAAAATACCAATTAACAGATAAGGATATTTTTATTGGCGGACATTCAGCGGGGGGCGCAATAAGTTTACTGATAAGTAATTTTCTTATTGAACAAAAACAGTTTAATATAAAACCCAAAGGTGTTTTTATAAGTGATTCCCCTGTAGATTTATTGTCAATGTACCGGAGGTGCAAAGAAAAAATTGCAAATAACAGTCAGGATGCCATAGCAAAGGAATGTAACGCAATTGTTAACTATTTCAATCATAAAATTGGTGATCCAAAAAATAGTATTGAACTGTACGAAAAATTTTCGGTGTATACACTTGAAACAAATAATATCCAAAATCTGAATTCCCTTCAACTTACCAAAATACGGTTATACACAGAGCCCGCTATAGAATGGTGGAAAGAAAAGTTTAATGTGGATTATGACGAAACCAATGCCTATCAAATAAAAAAGCTTTACGAAATACTATCAGAAAATGATTATAAAAAAGTGGAGTTTATAGCCACAAAAGATAAAGGATATAGAGCAAATGGTGATCGAAATCCACACAGTTGGTCTATTATCGATAAAGTAGATCTTCTATATTGGATTTTAAAAAAGAATTGACTTTTTTTAAAGCACACTGTTAAGTTTTGTTTGTATAAATATGGTTCGAAATGGGTCAAAGAAAAGTGTATATAAATCAATGGAAAAATAATTGTTTGAATACCTTTAAAAATTGACAATTAATGAATTATAACCCATTTAACCTCCTCTTTATGCTCTGGACCATCCTTTTTCTATTTCTAGCAGTGGTGGCCGCGGTCCTTGGTTTTTTAGGATTGGGGTTTGGCCCAATTGAACCCGCTAAATTTGCATTTTATATTTTGGGGGTTTTGTTTGTGGTTTCTTTTTTTATAGAGCGACGCAAAAAGCGCAAAAAATATTATGAATAATTACACCCAACTAAACTTTAATTAAAGCCAAAACTACTATTTGGCTTTAAATTGTGAATTTTTATTAGTTTAAACCATTATTTAGCAATACCTTAAAATTGTCCAACGTATATACGTTAAACAATGGAACGTTATGTGTTAAAGCATACGGATTCTTAATGGTACATTGGCACTACCAAACAACCACTAAATGAAATCCATTCAGGTAAATTCACTACCACTCAAAGATGTTATAATTGACATTGCAAAAGCATTCAACACTCCATATACTGAAAATTGCAGAGAATACTTATTGCATTTACCTCCTTCCGTTGGCGAGGGCACTATACGGGGCATAAATTTTGAAGGCGGGCTTGGCCTTATACAATATGATTGTCTTTTTTTTGAAGACATTAAAATTCACTTTGTTGTAAACAACATTCACCCTTTAAAATTTATTTATACCGTAGAAGGACTTTTGCTTCACCATTTTATTGATGAAGATATCCCACACCATATAGAACAATACCAAAATGCCATTGTTGCAAGTAACAACCACAATGGCCACGTGCTTCTCTTTAAAGCGGATCAAAGAATACAGGTGAACAGCCTAGAAATTGAAAGGGAAAAGTTTCAGGAAAAAATGGAGTGCGACATTAACAGTTTAGACAGTGAACTGGAAAAACTTTTTAAAGATGTAAAAGCGGCCGATGCCTTTTTTTATAGTGGAAACTACAGTTTGCAAATAGCAGACAATTTGAAGGATATGCTTGATTTTAAGGCAGTAAATTTTACTCGAAAACTGTTTTTGGAAGGTATGGCCTATCAAATATTAACGCACCAAATACTGCAATATCTGGATGATAAAAAAGACGAAGGCAGTCGCATGCTCCTTCGCTCTTCTGAATTAAAACAGATAAACCATATTTCCAGCCTTATTGAAAGTAACATCACGGATGTTCCCACTGTTGAAAATTTAGCACGGGAAGTTGGGCTCAATGTAAATAAACTACAGGAAGGCTTTAAAAAACTATATGGTACAACGGTAAACAACTATGTGCAAAAAACAAGGCTGGATGCCGCATATAGTCTATTGACAAAAACAGACCTAAGTATTTCTGAAATAGTAAATGCCATTGGGCTCTCCAGCAAAAGCTATTTTTCTAAAATCTTTAAGGAAAAATACTCCATCTCGCCTTCAGAATTTCGTAAAAAACAACGAACATATATAAAAAAACCCAGCCAAAAATAAATTTTTGACTGAGGCTTTCTCTTCTTCATAACAATTCTTTACTTGGTAAAAGTATAATATGAAAATGAATTTACTTAACACAAAAGGGCGAATCATTAACTCAAAATATTTTTATTAAGTATAATTAAAAAACGAAACCCTTCCGTGCAGCGATCTCCGAAAGGGTTTTTTGCAACTTGAATGGTAGGTGTTCAACTGTTTTTAATATTTTTGGAATGATTGTGCAATCAATCATTCTTGCATTTTAGCGCGGTTGTTTGCTATCTTATTTCGAAAAGCTGACCGATTTTCAAAAACTCAGCTCAGAATTATATGGAAGTTTTTGTATTTCCTTTTCCATGGTTTGTTACTAAACAAATCTTAGATATTTTATAATTATAAAAACACAAAATATTAAAAAAATAACTCATTAGATTAACACAAAGTGTAAAAAGTTTAGCACAAAACCCATAATTTTATTTATATTTGATAATTCACTATTTTTTATCTCCCCACACTAAGAAACCCCTATCTCATTGTGATGATTAAGGGGTTTCGCAGTATCTTAAACTGATACAAATACACCAACATTAGAATTTTATTCTTCCTCCTCTTGTGGATTACGTTGGTATTCTGGTCTGTTTTGAGGATTCCCCTGTTGATTTGGTTGTTGTGGGTTTTGAGGATTTCTTTGCTGATTTTGATTTTGAGTGTTCATAACAATTTTGTTTAAATTAATACTTAATTTTTCTTTTCACTACTAAAATTACCTTCAGTAAAAACTTTTACCACCTAATAAAAACTTAAATTTTTATTCTAAAGTGAATATTTAACTATTCATTATCTTAAAATAAAAATTTGTTGGCAATACATTAAGTTTCCCTGAAAGAAATCAATAAATTTAATACTTAGTCCCGCTCTTTATAACTCAGTAGCGTTTCGTATCTTTGCACCTTTAAATTTTGAACCATGTACACCAACGCTTTACAAGCCATTTCGCCTATAGATGGCAGATATGCCTCAAAAACTGCAAGTCTGATCCCTTTTTTTTCTGAAGAAGCGCTCATACGTTACCGCGTACAAGTGGAAATTGAATACTTTATTGCCTTGGTAGAACTGGATTTGCCGCAGTTGAAGGATTTTAACAGAACCCTTTTCCCAGAATTGCGAAATTTATACTTTGAATTTTCCATTCAAGACGCCATAAAAATAAAAGAAACCGAAAAGATTACCAACCACGACGTAAAGGCGGTTGAATATTTCATTAAAGAAAAATTTGATGCTTTAAAACTTCAGAAATACAAAGAGTTTATCCATTTCGGATTGACTTCCCAAGATATTAATAATACCGCCATTCCACTTTCTTTGAAAGATGCCGTAAACGAGGTGTATGTTCCACTTTTATTAGAAGTGAAAAATAAACTGAAATCACTTTCCGAAGAATGGGCGCAGATTCCTATGCTAGCGCGAACTCACGGACAGCCAGCTTCCCCAACTCGTTTAGGAAAAGAAATTGAAGTATTTGTAGTCCGCATTGAAGAACAGTTCGATTTGATGAACGATATAAAAAGTGCAGCAAAATTTGGTGGCGCAACAGGAAACTTCAATGCCCATAAAGTAGCTTATCCAAATATAGATTGGCGAGCCTTTGGGAAAAAATTTGTACAGGAAACCTTAGGGTTACACTACTCCTTTCCTACTACCCAGATTGAACATTACGACCATATGGCAGCTCTTTTTGATTGCTTGAAAAGAATAAACACCATTTTGATTGATTTGGATAGAGATATTTGGACCTATGTTTCAATGGACTATTTCAAACAAAAAATTAAAGATGGTGAAGTTGGTTCCAGCGCAATGCCGCACAAAGTAAACCCGATAGATTTTGAAAACAGTGAAGGGAACCTAGGGATTGCAAACGCAATCTTTGAGCATCTTTCAGCAAAACTTCCAATCAGCAGATTGCAGCGTGATCTTACCGATAGTACTGTTTTACGAAACATTGGTGTTCCCATTGGGCATACGCTCATCGCCTTCAACTCAACTTTAAAAGGTTTGAACAAATTATTACTAAACGAATCAAAATTTGCTGAAGATCTTGAAAACAATTGGGCCGTAGTTGCTGAAGCCATACAAACAATTCTTCGTCGTGAAGGCTATCCAAATCCTTATGAAGCCTTAAAAGGATTAACACGGACTAATGAAAGGATAAACCAAACTTCAATAGCAAATTTCATAGAAACTTTGGAAATTCCTGAGAGTGTAAAGCAGGAAATGCGAAATATAACACCCGGAAACTATACTGGGATATAAATTGCAATTTTAAACATTAAAAAAAGGCTTCAACCATAATTTGGAAGAAGCCTTTTTAGCTATTAATCAACTAACTTAATCTTTAAAAATTTTTCCAAAACCTTCCAATTTGGAGACATCCAAATCACCTCTTTCGGCAGATTTCATCAATTTCAACATTTGATCTGGACGCATGTTTTCCCCCAATAGTCTGAAAACTGCAAAGCCACGCTTGTCATCACTTGCAAAAACGATTACCTCATCGATGGCATCTTCTTCACCAGTATATTTTAAAGTAGCATCCCAACTGTTACTTTTTATCCGGGTCAATTCTTTATATCGCTCTTGACTTAAAATAGCTTTCAATTCTAGTTTTTCCTTTTCATAGTCGGCTGTATCACCCTCAATTATTGGATAAGCCACTACATTCACTTTTTTTAATGTCTTGAGAATATCTTTCTCTTCTTGCGTGAAATTACTGTTTCTACCTTGAAGCAAGCTGGCAGCAACATCCATTTTTACAAATTTATCGTCGTCCTGTTTTTCAACTAAATATTTCTGCAAAGATTTATCACTACATGAAACCAGAGCCATTGCGCCCAATACCAAAGCCATAAAATATTTTAAAAGTGTCATCATTATTGCTTTTTCTTTTTATCAATATTTTTCAATTGATCGCTACCAGGAACTTTTAAATCTTCGGTCAGTTTTGAAATCTGTTTCAAATCTATATTACCAGTAATGCTCATGATTACCGTAGAAGGTTTTCCGTCAACCATTCCGTCTAGGTGCATCAATAGCTCACTAACGAAGTTTTCGTTCTTTCCTTCTTTACTATAGAACTTGATGTTTCTACCATCTTCTTTCACGCGCATCAACTCGCCTAAATTCTTAGAGGTTGAAATATATTTTGCAACAGCAGCATCCATGTTTTTTGCTACGGCAGGATTGTCTGTTGTGAAAATTTTGATGTTATCCAAATCGTTGACCATTTTAAGGTATGCTTGTGCCTCTGGATCTGAGGAATTTAAATCCATTTTGCTCAAAAGTTTGAACATGTTTTTTGTAACCACTACTGAGGTTACATCTTTTTCGTTTTCAAAGGAATCAAAAGCGTTTTGTGCCCAAGAAACCATCGGCGCTATTGCCAGTGCTAATAATATTGCTATTTTTTTCATCGTTTATTATTTATAATTTATTGTTTTAATTGTTTTTTTCTTTGTTCTATTATTTCTAAAAATTTTTATTCGAAAATTTTATCCTTTGTTATTGCAAATTGTTCCACAAATGTTAGCTGCTCCGCTCCTTTGTTCAAGTTTTCTGAAAGTAGCATCATTGCATTTTTACTCTTTTCAAATGCTGCTAGAGCTTGCTTTTCCTCTTGTGAATAATGCGGTTGTGAAAAGTAAAAGCTTCCAACTCCAAACGCTACTACCAACATCGCTGCTACGGAATACCACCATGTTTTAATGGTTTTTGGTCTACTTTCAGGCAAATTGAATATTTTGCTTGAGCGTTCTTCTTTTGCAGCTTTCAGGCCGCAAAGATTGGTTGGTATTGAACTAAATCGTCAGCAACCGTTTCATTGTTGAAATAGTTTTGCAAACTTTTTTCTTCTTCAAGACTTGTGGTGCCTTCAAAATAGGCATCTAATAATTTTTTTACATTAACCGATTCCATAATTGTATTTTTTTATCATTGCATCCCTAACTGTTTTTCGTGCGCGGGAAAGTGCCACTCTAATTGCTGTTTCGTTACTGTCTAGCATTTTTGCTATTTCTGAAAACTCAAATTGTTCCACATCTCGCAGTTGAAGGACTATTTTCTGCTGTTCTGGCAAAGTTTCCATAATTTTGAAAACCATTTCAACACCGTTATTCGCTTCAATTTTCTGCTCTACATTTTCTGAAGTTTGATAATTGCTATGTACAATTTTCAAATTTGAAGCCTGTTTCGATTTCAATCGATCCAAACAATAATTTTTGGTCATCGTGATAGCAAATGCTTCTGGGTTTTTATAGTTTTCAATGTTTTCTTTTCCGTTCCACAATTTCAAAAAAACTTCTTGCACTGCATCTTCAGCTTCATCTTTGGAAACTAAAATTCTTTTGGCCAAACGATATAGCTTATCCTTAAAAGGCATTACTAAAGCAATGAATTGGGTTTTGTCCATTTTGGTGGTTGTGGTTTTTCCGTCTTCTATTTAAATGACGAACGTGTTCTATTTTTGTTACAATGTTTTTGGAAAAGACTCATAAACCAAGACTTAATTTCCGATTCCTTTTTCCTTTCAGTCATGTTTCTTGTTTTCCTGTATTCCTTTGTTTTCTGTACTATTTTTTTAACCAGAAAAATTCATTATAAATCCTTTGGAATAATTTCACCTAAAAATCATATTTTTACCATACAATATAATCCCTAATTTACCTGTTTTAATTCTATACATTAATAAAACCTTTTTATGTTAAGAAAAATTTTTATTCCCCTTTTGGCTATTTCTGTACTTTTTGTTTCCTGTTTTGAAGATATGGACGACACTATCCAATCTGCCTCAACACTTGATATTCAAAACTTTATATACCGAGGTTTAAACTATTATTATCTATATAAAGCCGATACACCAGAACTTGCAAATGATGCTTTTACTAGTCAGAGCGAACTCGATAGTTTTCTGAATAATTACGACACTCCAGAAACGTTGTTCGATTATTTGTTATCGCCACAAGATCGTTTTAGTGCTCTTTTTAGTGATTTTAGAGTGATTGAGGATGCTTTGAGCGGAATCAGCCTGAGCAACGGAATGGAGTTTGGCCTAGTATATTATCCTGATAATAGCGGCAATGTTTTTGGTTATGTGCGTTACGTATTGCCAAACACAGATGCAGAAGCACGTGGTTTAAAGCGCGGAGACTTGTTTACCACTATTGACGGACAACAAATAAATAGCCAAAACTATTTGGATTTGCAAGCTCCAGATAGTTATACTATCGGTTTAGCAACCTATGATGGCACAAATTTTTTACCCACTGGTGAAACTGTACTTTTAAACAAAACACAATACAACGAGAACCCCGTATATAAACTAAAAACATTCGATATAAATGGTGAAAAAATAGGCTATTTAATGTACAATAGTTTTATTAAAGATTATGATGTACAACTGAATAATGCATTTGCACAGCTTAAATCTGAAGGGGTTACCAATCTTGTTTTGGATCTTCGCTATAACGGTGGAGGAGCAGTAGAAACAGCAACAGATTTAGCCAGTATGATTACGGGACAGTTCAACGGACAGGTTTTTTATAAGGAATTTTGGAACGCCGATCGCCAAGATGCAAATGCAGAAAATGGGCTTTTTGACAGTTCTATTAGCAACGGTTCAGCTATAAATAGCCTCAACCTGAATTCTGTTTACATTTTAACTACAAGAAGATCAGCTTCAGCTAGCGAACTTGTTATAAACGGGCTGAATCCATATATAAATACCGTTCAAGTTGGCGATACAACCACTGGAAAGTTTCAGGCTTCTTTTTTACTTTATGATGCTCCGGCACCAATATTCAGCAGGCAGGAAGCTGATCCATCACATTATTACGCAATGTTGCCACTGGTTTTTAAAACTGCCAACGCTGCAGGAAATACAGATTATGGCGATGGATTATTTCCTGAGATAGCTTTAAAGGAAGATTATTTCAACTTAGGCCAATTGGGTGATGAAAACGAACCCCTTCTTGCCGCCGCACTTTTTGAAATTGCAGGGAGACCTTTCAACGGAAAAAAAGATTTTAAAGCACTGAAAGAGCTTTCAGACAGTAAAGCAAATTCTCCAATTTATGGAAAAATGATTGGAAATTAGGGTCAGTATTAAGAACGCTATCGTCATTAAAAAAAGGAATCCATTAATTTTTAAGTTTAATGGATTCCTTTTTTTTGGGTTTTTAGAATAATTTATTCATTAAAATAAATCCCTCCAGGAACAATACCGGTTGGGAACTCCTGAATTTCTTGGTTGTTTGATAAATCGAAGATTTTCAATGATCCTCTGCTCGCAAAATCGTCTGCATCGGCAGCATAAAGTTTTCCATCTTTTGCTTGAAGAGTATAAAAGAATCCATCAATAATATTAGCTCCTGGTAAAGAAATAGAAGCTGTGTTCACTTTATAAACTTTTCCGTCTAGGTTATAAAAAAGGTTGTTTCCATCCATAGTCAAACTAGTTGGGTGTTGGGTGGTACCAAAAGAATATGTTTGTGTAACCTGACCAGTTGTAAGATCCACTTTCACTAATGAGCCAGCAGTTTCAGTACCAGTATAGCTTGGGCTTCCACCACACAGCACGTAAAGTATATTTCCAGAAACCACCATGGAGTTGGGAACATCTCCCACAGTTATCGTGCTTTCAACAGAAGTTCCGGAAATCACGGATATCAAATTGTTCTGCCCGAAAGCTCCTTGGTGGGCAACATATATTTTATTGTTATAAATAATCATTCTTTCTGGCCCAAAAGCTACAGGAATAGTTGATGAAACACTGTTGGTTCTCAAATCTAAAACAGCCAAATAATCATCTGTATTGTTGTTAGGATCACCCCAATTGCTCACATACCCTTTGTTACCATCAACAGACACAAAATAACGTGGATTGTCTAACCCTGTAGTTATGGAATCTACACTTTTAAATGTATAACGATTGGCTATTTCAATTTTCTGTGAATTGCTAACCACAATGTAAGCATTGTTGTCCTGAAAGCCCATTGACTGAACAATGTTGCCCAACGAAGTTCCATTCACATTTTTAAAAATGGTTTGTGTCACCGTACTGTAATCCTCAGAAATAAAAGTAATGTTTCCACTTCCATTACTGAATGGCCCTTCATTGGTAATCAAAATACCTTTTTCAAAAGCTGAAGGAATATATTCTGGTTGGTTGTTATCATCACTGCTGCAAGATGCAAGCAACAATGTGGTAAAGGCAAAAAACACAATCTTTTTCATAGTTTTATTTATTATATATTAAAATTTAAGAATATTTGAATGTTTCGTGATGGCATAGGTCTGTAAGCAACGTTTTCATAATATGTATTAAAAACATTTTTAAGCCTTCCGCCAAAAGTTATATTTGGGTTGAATGGTAGGGTGTATTGCGCACCAAGATTGAAAACAGCATATCCATCTACACTTTCACTATTGTCCGTAGCTGTAAAAGCTTCACCATTAAATAATCCTTGAACATATACTGAAAACTGTCCAAGATTATATTCTAATGTACCAGATGCTTTATGAAAAGGCACATAGATCAACTGCTTCTCTTTCTCTAAATCTTCCGCTTTGGTATATGAATAATTTGCATTAAAATTCAATAATTGTTGATTGTTGAATTTTATGTAATACCCGAAAACAGCCTCGATACCGTAATTTCTGGTTTTACTTATATTTACTGGTTGCCAAAGACCGCCGTTGCCGGGAATCCATTTTATTAAATCTTCCGAAGAAATATAATAGGCAGCTACATCAGCCTTTAATCTTCCAATTAAAAATTCCTGTCCAAGTTCTATTTGATACGAAGTTTCAGGCTGCACATCTATATTTCCACCTGCATACCAATACAAATCGTTGAAAGTAGGTACCCTATAATTTTTTGAGCCATTCAACCGAAGTGAATAATTTTTTGAAAAGCTATATTTAGCATCCGCTGAGAAAAGAAAGGGATTGTCAAAATTATTCAAAAATTCCTGCCGAAAATTGATACCATAATTAAACTTTTCAGATAGCTTATGGTTCATTAATAAAACGGCTGCTAATGTTTTTCGTGAATTATCTCCCACATTATCACCTTCCACTTCAACATAAGTATATTCCACCTTGCCATTTATTCGTAACTTTTTTTGAAGTAAAACCTCTGACTGAAACGCTCCAATAAAAGTATTAGCTTTTCCTCCAGTATTAAATGACTTTTCACTGTCAGGAAAATAATTGTATTGTTCAAAAAGATGGGCAAAGCTTCCTTTTGTATTGAAAATGCCAACTTTTTGTTGTAATTGCCATAGGTTTCTGGTAGTAATGTCTTTATAAGCATCCTTCCCTATAGTATTCAAGCTACCCGAAAAATTGCGGTCGTTATATGTGTATTCCGAATTCCAAGTAGCAACGCCACGTTTTAGTTTTCGTGCCTCATTGACCTTTGCTACAAAGCGTACAAATTTTCCGTGAGTGTTCTTTTTGTTTTTCCCAACATAATTGTAATCATTTTCAGAGCTGTTAAAATTCACGCCAACATTCAAATAATGATCACCCCAAGTTTGTGTAGTGCTTGCATTTGCGCCAACGTCCGAAAAGCTTCCATAATGCAATCCAACTTCAGTTGTATCAATCTTTTTAAATGAATACGCATCGTTCAAATGGATACTTCCACCAACGGCACCGCTTCCGTATTGTACTCCTCCACCGCCGCTTCTGATGGCAATTTCATTATAGTTTAATGGTGAAATTGTGTTGAAATCCGTTTGCCCAGTAAATACTGAATTGATGTTTATTCCATTCCAAATAACAGCTGTTTGTGTAGCATTGGTACCACGGAAAGATGGAGATGAAACCATCCCGAAACCATTTTCTCTAAAATAGATTGAAGTATTGTATCGTAGTGTTTCGGTCAAGGAGGTCGCATTTCTTTCAACCAATGAGTCGGTCAATTTTTCAAGTTTGAAACCATTTGAAAAATAAACGATTTTGGAATCTGTCAGCATCACTTCGGGCAGTTGCTGAATACTGTCCAATTGCGCATACGCAGAAGCCGTGCACAGAAAAATAACAAAAATAATATGTAACCAATTTCGCTTCATAATTCAACCTTTATCCCGAAAGTTTGATGATTTTATGTTAGAATCTGGCAGGTCTCCTGGCTTGTCTTTTGTGCCACCTTCCCATCTCCCGAACTTTTTGCGAAGGGATCTTTTAAAAGAAACCTTACTTTCGGTATAGACAGTGGTTTTTGAAGAATGCACGCCCGAAAAAAATCTCGGGACGACTTACAGTTGCGGGAACAGCCTCGGTTTTTAACCGAATTCCCTTTTAAGAGCGTTTTCCGTTATGGAAAATTGCTCACCAAAATTCATTACAAAAATAGGCTTTAAATATTAGTTCACCCAATCAAAACCATTATTTTTGAGGATGCAAAAAATTGGTTTGTTTATTTCTTTTCTCTGTGCTTTCGTCTCCTGCAAAAACGATACTCCCAATAATAAAATTGAAGAAACCGCCATTTTTAAAAAGGAATCTTTGGAAATTAAATACGCCAAAGGCTTTGAAATCAAAACTTTTGAAGGCTACAAAACCATCACACTGAAAAACCCCTGGCCAGGAACTAGCAAAACTTTTAAATATGCATTGATCGGAAAAAATGGTTCACTTCCAAATCCTGAAAATTTTGATGCAGTACTAGAAGTTCCTGTGAAAAGAATTGTAGTTACCTCCACTACCCATATTCCCTCTTTGGAAATGTTGGATGAAAACGAAGCAATGGTAGGTTTTCCAAACCTAAATTATATTTCTTCGGAAAAAACAAGAAAACGCATTTCAGAAGGAAAAATAACCGAGCTCGGTAGAAACGAAGATATAAACACAGAAATTCTGATCAATTTAAAACCTGATGCTGTAATCGGGTTTGCAGTTGACGGAAATAACTCAACCTTTGCAACTATTGAAAAAACTGGAATTCCCGTACTTTACAATTCTGATTGGACAGAAACTTCACCTTTAGGGAAAGCAGAATGGATAAAGTTTTTCGGCGTACTTTTCAATAAGGAAAAAGAAGCGGACAGCATCTTCCAAACTATTGAAACGGAATATCTTTCAGCAAAAAAACTAGCCGCTGAAGCTAAAAATTCACCAACAGTCATCAGCGGTGCAATGTATAAAGACGTTTGGTATATGCCTCAGGGCGAAAGTTGGGGCGCACAGTTTATAACCCATGCCAATGGCGATTATCTGTGGAAAGATTCAAAGGGTACTGGTGGTTTATCACTAAGTTTAGAATCGGTATTGGAAAAAGGCCATGATGCCGAAGTCTGGATTGGGCCAGGACAATTTACTAGTTTGGAAGAAATGAAAAATGCAAACCAAGCATACTCCCAATTTAAAGCATTTAAGGCTGGAAATGTATATACCTATAGTTTGAAGAAAGGCGAAACTGGAGGCGTAATTTATTTTGAATTGGCTCCTAATAGACCTGATTTGGTTTTGAAAGATCTCATAAAAATACTTCATCCCGATTTGTTTCCAAATCACGAACTTTACTTTTTTGATAAATTGCAATAATGCAAACTTCACAAACATATCGGATTCATTTTGCAGTACTTTTATTGGTGCTGATAGCCGCATTTTTTATTAATTTATGCATCGGGTCGGTTTCAATTCCCCTAAAGGAAATTTTTTCTGCTTTTATAGGGAAAGGCGCATCCAAAGAAACTTGGCAATATATTTTAATAAATTACAGGCTGCCTAAAGCCATTACTGCAATGCTCGCTGGTGGCGGATTGGCCATTTCAGGATTGTTGATGCAAACTTTGTTTAGAAATCCGCTTGCTGGGCCGTTTGTTTTAGGATTAAGCAGTGGAGCTAGTTTGGGCGTTGCCATTTTAATTTTAGGTGCAAGTGCTTTTGGTGGTTTCTTTGGAACTATGCTTTTAAGTCAATGGAGCTTGGTAATTGCCTCTGCCTTGGGCAGTTTTTTGGTCCTTTTAGCAGTTTTAGCGGTAACTTTTAAAATAAAAGACACGATGGCAATTTTGATAATCGGCTTAATGTTTGGCAGTGTAACAACTGCAGTGGTTTCAGTCTTGTCCTATTTCAGCAATGCGGAACAACTGCAACAATACATTTTTTGGTCTTTCGGAAGTCTGGGAAATCAATCCTGGCAAGGTGTTTTAATCTTGTGCATCTGCTTTTTTATAGGTTTAGCACTAAGTGTTTTCAGCAGTAAATCATTGAACGGATTACTGTTAGGTGAAAACTATGCAAAAAGTATGGGGCTTCATATAAAAAGAACAACCTTTATAATCATTTTGGCAACTAGCATTCTTGCGGGAAGCATTACAGCTTTTGTGGGTCCAATTGCCTTTGTTGGTTTGGCTGTGCCGCATTTGGTGCGGCAATTTTATAAAACCTCCAATCATTTGGTGTTGTTGCCCGCCGTGCTACTTTGCGGCAGTTTATTAATGCTAGTTTGTGATACAGTGGCGCAATTGCCTTTCAGCGAATTTACATTACCGATAAATGCAATTACTTCATTGATAGGAGCTCCAGTTGTAATATGGCTTTTGGTTAGAAAACGAAAACTCTTCTTTTAATGGCTTCGGAAAAAAAACATATCATTTTAGAAACCCAGAACCTATCGGTGGGTTATTCAAATAAGAAAGGAGATTCCATAATTGCGGAAGGAATCAATTTTTCCATTGCGAAGGGTGAACTTGTGGGACTTGTAGGCGCAAATGGAATTGGGAAATCCACACTACTGAGAACCTTAACTGGAATGCAAAGCGCTTTAAGTGGTGAAGTTATTTTAAACGGGAAAAAATTAAAAGAATATTCTTCAATACAACTTGCCACACAGTTTAGCGTGGTTTTAACCGAAGCTCCTGCTTCCAAAAACCTGTCGGTTTTGGAAATGATTTCTCTAGGAAGACAACCTTATACAAATTGGATTGGTTCCCTTTCCCAAGAAGACAAAATAGCAGTAAACATTGCTTTGGAAGCAACCGAGACCGCTCCCCTTGCCTATCGAAAATGTTTTGAACTAAGCGATGGCCAAATGCAGCGGGTTGCTATTGCACGAGCCTTGGCGCAAGACACGCCGATTATAATTTTGGACGAACCCACAACCCATTTGGATATTTATCATCGTGCTTATGTATTGAAACTGCTGAAAAAGCTGGCTTCGGAAACACAAAAAACAATATTCTTTTCAACACACGAAATAGATTTGGCAATTCAACTGACGGATAAAATGCTGGTTATGGCGAAAAGCGAAACTTTTTTTGACCAACCCTGCAATTTGATAGAATCTGGAAGGTTTGATACACTTTTCCCGAAGGAAACCATACATTTTGATGGAAAAACGGGACGGTTTGTAATAAAAAGTTAATGAGTTATTTAGTTACTAGCTTATTGAATTACCTTTAACTTATTATCTTTATCAAAAAAGAAAAATTTTTGAAAATTACTTTCAAATAACTTAATAACCCAATAACTTTTTAACCTAAATATCTTAAAAATTGAACGAAACTTTTCTATTTCTTTTATTAACTGCCATTTGTTTATTGATTGGAGCATTTATAGGTAATCTCATTGCCAGATTAAAAAATAAAACTGAAACCAGCAAACTGGAGGAAAGGCTTGAAAATGCCCAATCTCAATTAGAAAAATTAGACGAGCGATACAATATTTTAAAAAATGAAAGAGAGCAAATAAGAGATGAAAAAGAACAGTTAAACATTCAACTTTCAAAACAAAGTGCTGAATATAATTCTTTATACACAGAACTTGAAAAAGAAAAAGAACGCTTCCAAAATTTTGAAAAGGATTTTAAAGATAAATTTGAAAATCTCGCAAATAAAATATTGATTGATAAAACAGAAGAGTTTACAGATTCAAACAAAAAAAACATAGAAAATATACTAAAGCCTTTGAATGAAAAAATCAAGGATTTTGAAGAGAAAGTTGGAAAGAACAACGTAGATTTTGTGCGAACTCATGCCGAATTGGGCAAACAACTCCAGTTTTTAAACGAGCAGAATATTAAAATAAGCCAAGAGGCAGATAACCTTACCAAAGCATTAAAAGGTGATTCCAAAATTCAAGGAAATTGGGGCGAAATGATTCTATCCAGAGTTTTAGAAGAATCGGGCCTTGAAAAAGGGCGCGAATATACCATACAGGACAGTCATGATAATCCAGATGGCGGCAGATTGCAAACGGACGTTATCATACATTTGCCAGACGGGAAAAAGATGATAATTGACAGTAAAGTTTCACTAACGGATTTTGAAAGGTATGTTTCCGAAGATGATGAAAACCTAAAAGGCCTTTATCTAAAAAAACATATAGATTCCATAAAAAAACACATTATAACCTTAAGTGAAAAAAAATATTATCACGCCGTAAACGAGAGTCCGGATACCATATTTATGTTTGTTCCAATAGAGCCGGCCTTTGCAATAGCTGTTGCTAACCAGAAGAACCTGTATCAAGAAGCATTCAAAAGAAAAGTAATGATTGTAACCCCATCCACGCTTTTAGCGGCTTTGCGATTGGTAGAAAATCTTTGGGAAAATGACAACCAAAAGAAAAACACACTCGAAATTGCAACCGAAGCCGGCAGGTTGTACGATTCTTTCGTAGGATTATTGGAAGAGTTAAATAAAATAAAAAGACAACTGGGAACGGTGCAAGGTTCTTTTGACAATGCCTTAATAAAGTTGGAAGGAAAAGGCAACCTAGTAAGAAGAGTTGAAAAACTAAGAAAATTGGGAGCCATTGCAAGTAAAAACATTGACACCAATTTACTTAAAAGTAGCGAAAACAGCGAAAGCGAAAATTAAAGCATTATGAAAAAGGTCCTCTTCATTATTCTAGGAAGCCTATTGGCGCTATACTTACTTTATTTCGCATTTGTTTACTTTGTTCCCTATAGTGAAGGAACACGTGCCGGTGAACTCATTAAATTCAGTCATCGCGGTGTGCTTATTAAAACTTGGGAAGGAGAAATAAGTCAAGGTATAAGTGGGGCGCAAATTTTTTCATTTTCCGTTTTAGACCAAGATGAAGATGTAATTGAGAAACTAAAAGAATATCAGGGTAGTTATGTAAAAGTAACTTACGTAGAACGATTTGCATCCTTTGCCATTTGGGGAGATACAAAATATTTTATCACAGCAGTAGAACAAGAACAATCACCTCATTTTAACCGAAATTAAAAAAGGCGCACCATTTAGAAATAATAATTTTCAGGATTTATTTTTTTGCAATTTTTAAGGTGGTTTGCATATTTCTTGAAGTAACTCTCACAAAATACAAACCACTATTCAATCTACTCATATCTACTTGAGTTAAGCTTCCCGCTCCTTTTCCTTCTGAAACCAAAGTTCCCAAAACATTATAAATCTGATAATTATCAATTTTAAAAATTGAAGAAATGGTCAATTCATTTTTTACGGGATTGGGATAGAAATTCAAGTTTTTTACAAATTTTTCTTCTGTTGAAAGTTTGCCAACAACTGTGACTTTACCATGTAATGAAGGATCGGAATCATTTTGATATTCGGTAACTCCTGTTTTGGAAAAAGTAAAGGAAAAATCACTATTTATGCCTTCTAATGCTCCGCTATCAAAAGTTTCAGCTCCATTTGAAATGCTGGTAACACTTTTTTGTGAAGCATCTGCCCACTTCCAAAGTACGGTATCTCCAACTTCAATGGTAGGACTGGCCACAGATTCATTTATCCCTTGTCCCCAAGCAATTTCAATAACATTCTGTGCAGTAAGAATGTTCATTGTAATAAAACATAAGAACAAAGTAATTTTTTGCATAAATGAAGCTTTGAGTAGGTTGTTAAACTAATTTACAAAAAAAAAATAAAAAATCCCGTTAAAAAAGGAAACATCGGCTTATTTGCTCAAATACATCTTCCTTCTTGCATATAAATCGTAAAAAGCATCATCCTTTAAACTATCTATAAACAAAATACTCTCTCCTGTACTTTTCATTTCAGGCCCCAATTGTTTGTTTACATTCGGAAATTTGTTGAAACTGAAAACTGGTTGTTTGATTGCAAATCCTTCTAACTTTGGATTAAAGTCGAAATCTGTTACTTTATTGTGGCCTAGCATTACCTTGGTGGCATAATTCACATAAGGCTCACCATAGGCTTTCGCAATAAAGGGAACTGTTCGTGATGCACGTGGATTTGCTTCAATAATATAAACCATATCATCTTTTATGGCGAATTGAATGTTTATGAGTCCAACTGTGTTGAGTGCTTTTGCAATTTTAAACGTGTGGTCTTTTATCTGCTGCATCACAAACTCACCAATATTGAAAGGTGGTAAAGTAGCATTTGAATCCCCAGAATGAATTCCGCAAGGTTCAATGTGTTCCATTATTCCAATGATGTAAACATTTTCACCATCGCAGATGGCATCTGCTTCGGCTTCAATAGCGCCATCTAAATAATGATCCAGTAATAATTTATTATTCGGAATTTTACGAAGCAAATCCACTACGTGTTCTTCCAATTCCTTTTTGTTGATTACAATTTTCATTCCTTGGCCACCCAAAACATATGAAGGACGAATCAATAACGGAAAGTCAAGCTGATCAGCAAGCGCTAATGCTTCCTCTGTTGTTTCGGCTACTCCAAATTCTGGATAGGGAATATTATTTTCTTTCAAAAGATTTGAAAAGCTTCCGCGATCTTCAGCAAGATCCAAAGATTTATATGTTGTTCCGATAATTTTTATTCCATATCTATCCAGTTTTTCAGCAAGTTTTAAAGCTGTTTGCCCACCCAACTGAACAATAACGCCTTCTGGCTTTTCGTGGCGAATAATGTCGTAAATATGTTCCCAGAAAACAGGTTCAAAATAAAGTTTGTCAGCAACATCAAAATCAGTGGAAACGGTTTCGGGGTTACAGTTAATCATTATGGTTTCATAACCGCATTCCGCAGCGGCCAAAACACCGTGAACACAGCAATAATCAAACTCAATGCCCTGTCCAATTCTATTGGGTCCAGAACCTAGGACGATTATTTTTTTCTTTTCCGTTACAATACTATCGTTTTCAGAATAAGGCTTTTCGCCTTCAAGTTGCATTTCATTTTCAAAAGTGGAATAATAATAAGGTGTTTCCGCTTTAAATTCCGCAGCACAGGTATCCACCAATTTGTAAACGCGCTGAATGTTCATTTCTTCACGTTTTTTGTATACTTGGCTTTCCAAGCATTTCAGCATATGAGCAATCTGGCGGTCGCCATAACCTTTTTGTTTTGCTTCCAGAAGTAATTCCCTCGGAAGTGTTTCCAAGGTATATTTTGAAATTTCCTTTTCCAAAAGATATAATTCTTCATATTGACGAAGAAACCACATATCAATTTTAGTAATTTCGTGAATTCTGCTTAACGGAATTCCAATCTGGATTGCATCATAAATTACGAAAACACGATCCCAACTTGCGTTTTTAAGTTTGTCAAGAATCTGTTCGTAATTGGTATAACTTTTTCCGTCGGCACCAATTCCGTTTCGTTTAATTTCTAACGATTGTGTGGCTTTATGAAGCGCTTCCTGAAAGGAACGGCCAATACCCATAACTTCTCCAACAGATTTCATTTGAAGTCCCAATGTACGGTCTGATCCTTCAAATTTATCGAAGTTCCAACGTGGTATTTTTACAATTACATAATCTAAAGTTGGCTCAAATAAAGCCGAAGTTGATTTTGTAATTTGGTTGTTCAATTCATCCAAGTCTGTAACCAATAGCCAATTTTGTGGCAATTTTTGCAATAGGATATCCCGTTGCTTTTGACGCCAAAGCCGAAGAGCGTGAAACACGTGGGTTAATTTCAATGGCAATGATTTCTTCTTCCTCATCGGGACTTACGGCAAACTGAACATTACAACCACCGGCAAAATCACCGATACTACGCATCATATAAATCGCCATATCACGCATTCTTTGGAAAGTACGGTCATTTAGCGTCATTGCAGGAGCTACAGTAATTGAGTCTCCGGTATGGATTCCCATTGGGTCCATATTTTCAATGGTACAGATAATGACAACATTGTCATTATTATCGCGAAGCAATTCAAGTTCATATTCCTTCCAACCCATCATTGCCTTGTCTATCATCACTTCGTGAATGGGTGAAATTTCCAGTCCGTGCGATAATAGCTCATCAAAATCTTCTTCTTTATAAACAATAGATGCACCAGCACCTCCCAAGGTATAAGAAGCTCTAATAACCAAAGGAAAACCAAATTCCTGTGCAATTTCCTTTCCTTGTAAATAGGAATTTGCAGTGGCTTGAGGCGCCATTCCTACCCCAATCTTCTCCATCAACTTCTGAAACTTTTCGCGGTCTTCGGTAATGTTAATGGCATCAATATCTACCCCTATTAATTTTACGCCGAAATCTTCCCAAATTCCTTTTTCATCTGCTTCAATACATAAATTTAAAGCTGTTTGTCCTCCCATTGTTGGCAATACAGCATCAATCTGCGGATGTTCTTTTAGAATTTTAATCAATCGATTTTGTAGTTAAGCGGTAAAAGATAAATATGATCGGCCATAGAAGGATCGGTCATAATGGTAGCCGGATTACTGTTTATCAAAACGGTTTCAATTCCGTCTTCCCGCAGGGAACGCAAGTGATTGTGATCCGGAATAGTCAAACTCACATGCTTGGCCAATAACAATAGGGCCGGAGCCAATAATTAGAACAGATTTAATTGAAGGATTTTTAGGCATTTTCTTTTACTTTTTCATTGCCGCAAAATTACGGCGCATTAGGGTATAAAAAAAAGGTGTTGCTTAGTTAAACAACACCTTTTATATATAATTTATCAACATTATTTTTTGTGACGGGCTTCAGAAGATACAGAAAGTCTTTTTCTACCTTTCGCTCTGCGGGCAGCCAAAACCTTTCTTCCGTTTACAGAAGCCATACGCTCTCTAAAACCGTGTTTGTTTCTTCTTTTTCTTTTTGATGGCTGAAATGTTCTTTTGCTCATTTTATTATTCTTTAACTTCTGTAATATCTTCGTTCGGTTGACCTTTCTTCAAAGTCGGGTGCAAAAATACAACAAGTTTTCACTTAGGCAAACCTTTTTTGAAAAATATCTATAATTTTTTTCACAGAGAAATTAAACCAAAAATACAATCTGAAAGATTATAAAGCAAGCCTCCTTTTATGTGAATTATTTTCTACTTCTGAAATGGAAAATCTTCCATAAAGCATTTAGTTTTTATACCTTTGCAGGCCATTTTAAAATCGAAATATGTTCAATAAAAATATAAAACTAGTCCTGACAGCTTTAGTAATTGGAGCCGCTATATGGCAATTTACAGAAACAAATATTGGCAATGGGATCATGCTGATTTTACTTTCTTTGGTATTCGTGTTCCTATATTTTAAGAATGAAATCATTTTGCTTGCTTTTTTACGTCTTAGAAAGCAGGATTTTCCAGGAGCAAAAAAATGGCTTGACAAAATTAAAAACCCTAAAGCCTCACTGGTGCCAAAACAAGAAGGCTATTATAATTACTTGAACGGTTTGATGATTTCACAAAACAATATGGTTGAGGCTGAAAAATATTTTAAGAAAGCCGAAAAACTAGGTTTGAATATGTCTGCAGATATGGCTATGACCAAATTGAACCTTGCTGGAATTGCAATGACTAAAAACCGCAAGCGCGAAGCCGAGCAGCTTATGGCCGAAGCAAAAAGTCTTGATAAACATAACATGCTGGACGATCAAATAAAAATGATGAAACAGCAAATGAAGAAAATGGGACAACCCCGCCAACAATTTGGTCGTGGCGGACGCGGCGGAAAAAGATTTTAAGCTGTTCTATTTAATAGTTTCTTACTACTTTTACTGTAGTTTATCGATTTTAACTTACATTTTGTCGAATACAGCCTTGTAAATCAACCAATTAACGTATCTTTACCCAAAGCTTTTGCTTATGGGTAGAAAACTACTTTACCTTCTCTTATTGGTAACTTTTTCAGCACAATCACAGATTGAGCAAGGTTCTCTATTTTCTGAGGCGATTGGAAAAAACATTAAGAAATACACTAGAAATTCTCAAAATGCATATGCTGATCAGGATTTTGAACGTGCAGAATTCCTATTTGATTCATTGATCAACAATGTAGTTAACGGAAGTTATCTTGATAACTTTAAAGTACGGAAACTATCTGGGAGAAAAATAGAGCTCTATAAGTTTGAAAAACCAGTATTTTTAATGACTTACGCATCTTGGTGTACACCTGGCGTTGGTGAAATTCCAGCTCTAAACGAAGTTGCCGAAAAACATTACAAAGACATTGATTTTGTTATTCTTTTTTGGGATTCAAAAAAAAATGTCCGAAAATCAACTCGCGATTATTCCAGCAAGATAAATATTATTTATGTTGACGAGAAGGAAAATAAAAACGATCATATTGTGGAAATCATGAAGCATAGCCTTGGTTTTCCCACTTCGTTTTTTATTGATGAAAACAAACGTATTGTAGACGTAAGACGAGGTGTACTTCACCCATACAATGAAAAATATGAGATTTCTTTTGAATTGAACTACAACTCTTTTTTAAACGGAATTTCACTTCTTAAAAACTTAGGTGACGAAGATAAAGGTCACTTCGCTTCAAAACAAAACCCATAAAAAGAATAGCATTTTACGGGTTTATTATATATTCTCAAATCATCCTTATTGATAATATCCTTTCTCAGGTATTTCAACAAAGTATTCTTTCCCTGAGGAATTTTTCAAGTATGTATCACGAAGCCACGGATTATGAATCTTTAATATTTTATAATTAATCCCATAAGGTTTAACCCATTCTGCCCAATCTTCTACTGGAGAATCAACTTTTACCTTGAAAGTTGGAATGTTGGTGTATAAATCTTTTTCCCTAAAATTAAATCCATATTGCTGTGGGTGTGTCATTATTTCCTTTAGTGCTAAAAGCCTGAAAACATATCTACTAGTTTCATCATTCAATAAAAGGTCATAGTAACTTGTTTCTTTTTGACGATTAATTTGTTTGTTCATCCCTCCCACTCCTGCATTGTAGGAAGCAGCTGCCATTGTCCAACTTCCAAATTTTTCTTTAGATTTTTTTAAATATTCTGCAGCTACCATTGTGGCTTTTTCTAGATTGTAACGTTCATCCACATAATCATTTATCTCAAGTCCGTATTCAAGGCCTGTTCCTTTCATAAAGTGCCAAATTCCCGATGCCCCAGCTGGTGAACTTTTATATTCCAAACCGCTTTCGGCAACAGCTAAATACTTAAAATCATCTGGTAGACCATATTTCTTTAATAAAGGTTCTATTAAAGGGAAATATTTATTCGCCCGTTTAAAAAGCAAAAGGCCGTTGGATTGCCAATAGGTGTTTACCAATAACTCCCTATCCATCCGTTCCATAATATCAGGATTATGAAGCGGCACAGGCTCGCCGGCAAAATCCATTTTCTCTGGTATTGGTAATGCATAAACATTGTAATCATTAACCAGTTTTTTTTCAAAGTTTTCATTTGTAGGGGCATCCTGCACTGCATTAATACTGATGGCACTAATTGCCAAAACTGCAACCCCTAAACCTATTTTACTCATCATTTTCATATCATCAAATTTTTAATAAAGATACTTAATAAAGCTATTTTTTAATTAAAAAGCAAAAACTATTCTTCAAAAATCTTAATTAGTGTTTCTGATATTTCCCTGCCCTTATTGAGTATCATAATATGTGTTCCGCCTTTAATAACCTTGCAGCCGTCAATATATTTTATTGGGAAAACCACGTCTTTTTCACCGTGAATATGAATGATATCCTTAATTTTTTCTTTTCGGTCCCAATTCACCATTTTTTCGAGTGCCCAATCTAGGTATTGTTTATTGCGAACATGAAGATATTCCTGATACATTGCCAATCTCTTTTTTGATTTTGGCCCCACAGAAAATTTGGTCAAATCTTCGGCACTCAAAACCAAACTGGTGGGAATAAGTTTGTAAGCCTTGGTCAGGCTTGCAAGTTTCATACGTCGAGGGAGTTCATTTCGTGTTTTTACGCTGGAAATAATTATCAGTTTTTTCAACTTTAAAAATTCATTCATTTCCTGCGCCACCACTCCGCCAAAGGAAACTCCTATAAGAATTGCATCTTTTTCCTTTACATCCAGCGCCATTCTTTTGGCATAAGCCTCCAAACTTTCGTCCTTTTCGGGAATCAACCACTCCAAAATATGGGTTTCATACTTTTCAGGAAATTTGATATTTCTAAAAATTTCGCTTCCTGCAGCTAACCCTGGAACGAAATAAACATGTATTTTTTTAGAATTCATAAGTCTTTTGTGAAGAAAATGTGATAGCCCAAAGATTATTCGTAAATTTACGAATACAAAGATAGAATTATATAACCGTTTCCTATCTACTGATAACTATCAGTAAAAAATTGCTTTGAAAATAAACCAGACATCTAAGAGTAGCGCATTAAATAGCAACTTTTTTAAGATACAAATTAATGTCTTTTAAAAAATGCTGATTCAATAGCACTGACTTTTTATTATCATTTTTCAAATTAAAAAAACACTCCCAATGATTGAAGATGTAGAAATTACCGACAATGAATTTTTAAGACAATTCGAACTCGAAATTGGAGACAATATGGCCCGTATTGAATATGCGCTGCAGGACCGTAAGATCTTCCTAACAAAATATGAAATGCCTGAAGACTTGGAAGAACAAGGTTTCCGTGACATTTTTATTAAAGCAGTTTTTGAAGAAGTTAAGAATAGAGGTATTAGTTTAGTACCAACAAGTCCCGAAGTAGCAGGATTTATGCGCAAAAACCGCAGAAAATATAAAGAATTACTTCCTGTGGGGATTAATATTTAAACAAAAACCGTCTCAGAAACTTTAAAGCGCACCAAACCATCCTCATCAATTTCTGTAAGCATAATTTCCTGTAATGTATTGACCAATTCCGGATTCCACGGCGCTTTTACTTTTATGTAGTTTTCAGTAAACCCGTGAATGTATCCCTCTTTGTTTTCTCCCTCAAAAAGAACTGTTCGGGTTGTGCCTAGCTGACTTTCATAAAAAGCCCTTCTCTTTTTTGCAGAAAGACCACGCAACATTTTGCTGCGCTTGTTTCGTACTTTCATTAGGCACTACGCCTTCCATTTCGGCAGCGGGTGTATTATCTCTTTCGGAATAGGTGAAAACGTGTAAATATGAAATATCAAGTTCGTTTAAAAAATGATAGGTTTCCAAAAACCGATCATCGGTTTCGCCCGGAAAACCAACAATTACATCAACGCCAATGCAAGCATGTGGCATCACTTCCTTGATTTTTGCAACTCTCTCGGTATAAAGTTCCCTCATATAGCGACGACGCATCAATTTCAAAATTTCGTTGCTTCCGCTTTGCAATGGAATGTGGAAATGTGGTACAAATGTTTTCGATTTTGAAACAAAATCAATTGTTTCGTTTTTCAAGAGATTTGGTTCAATGGAAGAGATTCGAAGCCTTTCAATACCTTCTACTTCATCCAAAGCTTTTACAAGTTCTAAAAATGTATGCTCGTGTTTTTTGTTTCCGAACTCCCCTTTTCCGTAATCGCCAATGTTTACACCTGTTAAAACAATTTCCTTTATTCCTTGTTGCGAAATTTCCAAGGCATTCTTTAAAACGTTTTCCAAAGTATCACTTCGTGAAATACCTCGTGCCAATGGAATGGTACAATACGTACATTTATAATCGCAACCGTCCTGCACCTTTAAAAAAGCACGGGTTCTGTCGCCAATGGAATAAGAACCTACATAAAAATCGGCATCTTCAATTTCGCAGGAATGCACTTCCCCAAAATCATTTTTGGAAAGGTCATTTAAATAGTCGGTTATTTTGAATTTTTCAGTAGCGCCAAAAACCAAATCTACGCCATTAACATCAGCCAAGTTCCTGTGGTTTTAATTGGGCATAACAGCCAACAGCCGCAACAAAAGCATTGGGATTTGCTTTTTGTGCCTGTTTTACGATAGTTTTAAAACGCTTATCAGCATTTTCAGTAACACTACAGGTATTTATTACATAAATATCGGCATTTTCAGAAAAATCAACACGATCAAAACCTTCACCTTCAAAACTTCTGGCAATGGTAGAAGTTTCGCTGAAGTTGAGTTTACAACCTAAAGTGTAAAAAGCGACTTTTTTTGATGCGTTCATTATTGTATTTTTGGCAAATGAGGGCACAAAAATACAAACTAAAATCGGTTCCCAAAAACACATGATAGCGCCTTTGAAAAATCACATTTTAAGAATTTCAACATATTGCTTGCTCTTATTTTTAATTTCCTGCGGAAATAATAAAGAAACCGAAAATGACCATCTCGTTTTCCGCTACAACGAACACGGAAACATCCCAACTTTAGATCCAGCTTTTGCCAGAAACCCCCAAGCCATTTGGCCCGATAACCAACTTTACAATGGTTTGGTACAATTGGATGATTCCTTAAATATTAAACCTGATATCGCAAAAAGTTGGACTATTAACGATTCTACAAATACCTATACATTTAATCTGCGAAATGATGTTTACTTCCATCAAAATAAAGCATTTGCACAAGAGGGGCTTCACAGTCCCACTCGCTACACAAGAAAAGTTGTTGCACAGGATTTTGTCTACAGTTTTAACCGGTTGACCGATGAAAAGGTTGCTTCTTCTGGTAGTTGGGTTATGAATTATGTAAAAAGCTATAAAGCTGAAAATGATTCTACCTTGTCTATTCAGTTAAAACAACCATTTCCAGCATTCTTGGGCTTGCTCTCCATGCGTTATTGCTCAGTAGTTCCAAAGGAGGCTGTGGAATTTTACGGCAATGAATTCCGAAGAAATCCAGTGGGAACAGGACCTTTTCAGTTTAAAATGTGGGAAGAAAACGTAAAACTCGTTTTCAGAAAAAATCCGCTTTATTTTGAAAGAGATGAAAACGGAAACAAACTTCCCTATTTGGATGCCGTTTCAATCACTTTTTTGCCCGATAAGCAAAGTGAGTTTTTGGAATTCGCACAAGGGAAGCTGGATTTTATTTCAGGTTTAGATGGTAGTTACAAAGATGAACTTTTGACCACTCGCGGAAAACTTCATCCAAAATATGATGACTTGGCATATATGATTACTGGGCCGTATTTAAACACGGAATACCTAGGTTTTTTTCTAGAAACAAACTCGCCCGAAATAAAAAGCAAAACACTTCGGCAAGCTATAAATTATGGTTTTGACCGTGAAAAAATGGTGACTTATCTTCGCAATGGGATGGGGATTCCTGCGGTTCACGGTTTTATTCCTAAAGGTTTACCAGGTTATGACGAAATAGACGGGTACACCTACCAACCTGAAATGGCGAAGGAGTTAATTGAAAAATACAAAACCGAAACTGGCGATGAAACTCCAGAAATTACCATCGGCACTAATAGTCAATATTTGGATTTATGTGAATATGTACAACGCGAACTTGAAAAACTTGGAATAGCAGTAACTATAGATGTAATGCCCCCTTCCACGTTGCGGCAGATGAAAAGTACCGGTGAGTTGGACATTTTTAGGGCAAGTTGGATTGCAGATTATCCTGATGCCGAAAATTATCTTTCACTATTTTATAGTCCAAACTTTGCGCCAAATGGACCAAATTATATGCACTTTAAGAATCAGATTTTTGATAGTCTTTATGTGAAATCACTTTCTGTTTCAAATATTGAAGAAAGGAAATTGTTATATACAAAAATGGACTCCATAGTTGTTGAAGAAGCTCCCGTTGTGCCCCTGTTTTATGACATGGCAGTTCGATTTGTAAATAAAAAAGTATCGGGACTTGGCATAAATCCCCAGAATTTTTTAGTTTTAAAGAAAGTGAAAAAAAATTAGAATTCTTAACTTTAACCCTTTCGCCACTTGGCGGTTTCTTCAAAAACATGTTCCAAAATCTTGGCGTCCATTTCTGAAAAATCAATATTTCTTCTACTCATCACAACTTTTGCAACTTCAAAAGCTTTGTCGGTTTTATAAGTTGTAAAACCTCCACTTCCACCCCAACTGAAACTTGGGACAAAATTACGTGGAAACCCACTTCCGAAGATATTCGCGCTAACGCCAACTACAGTTCCAGTATTAAACATAGTATTAATGCCGCATTTGCTGTGGTCGCCCATCATCAGTCCACAAAATTGCAGGCCAGTTCGAGAGAATCCCTCACTTTCATAATCCCAAAGTCGAACTTCGGCGTAATTATTCTTTAAATTGGAATTATTTGTGTCGGCCCCCAAATTGCACCATTCGCCCAAAACAGAATTTCCTAAAAACCCATCGTGACCTTTGTTAGAATACCCAAAAATCACACAATTATTTACTTCTCCCCCAACCTTGCTGTGTGGACCAATGGTAGTATTACTATAAATTTTAGCTCCCATTTTTAAGGTGGATTGTTCGCAAAGCGCAAAAGGTCCACGAACGGCACAAGCCTCCATAATTTCAGCATCTTTACCAATATATATGGGTCCTTCAGAAGCATTTAAAGAACAAAGGGGCAACTTTGCACCTTCTTCAATAAAAATATTTTCAGGATGGCTTGTCCAAACGGCTGTTGGAATGGGCTGTGATTTTCTACCTTTTGTAAGCATTTCAAAGTCGCGCTTTATCGCTTCCCCATTTTTTGAAAAGATATCCCACGTGTATTCAATTCGCAAAACATCATTGTGTGTGTATTGAATGATGTCAAAGGTTTCAAAATCTACTTCCTGCCCTTCAGTTGTGTAAAAAGCAATTGGTTCGTCATCAAAAAAAACAGCATGATTTTCTTCCAAACCTTTAATGATGTTCACCAAATTTTCCGAAGGAAGAAAAGAAGCGTTTATTAGAATATTCTTTTCGAGTTCCAAAAAGGGATATTTCTCTGAAAGATAATCTTCTGTAACCGTAGTTGTGGTAAAACCCAAAAGGTGTTCCCACTTTTCACGAATGGTTAAAATTCCCACACGAATATCTGCCACAGGGCGGGTAAAAGTAAATGGCAAAAGCTGGTTGCGGACGTTACCGTCAAATAGAATGTAATTCATTGGGATTAACTATTGCTGATTTTTTGATTGCTGATTTTGATTAAAAAAACAACACGCTTATCTATATTAGTTGTTCAATATTACTAAAAATTCAGCAATCACCAATCGTTAATCAACAATCTAAAATCAAAAAGCCCTCGATTTCTCGAAGGCTTTTATATGTTTTACTAAAAAGTGATGACTACTCTTCAGTTTTAGCTTCTTTTGCAGCAGGTTTTTTAAACTTGTCGTATTTGTTTTTGAATTTGTCAATACGTCCTGCAGTATCAATAAGTTTTGCTTTACCAGTATAAAAAGGATGTGAAGAACGTGAAATCTCCATCTTTACCAAAGGATACTCAACTCCATCTACTTCAATAGTTTCTCTAGTATCTGCAGTTGATTTAGTAAGGAAAACGTCTTCGTTACTCATATCCTTAAAAGCAACTATTCTATAATTTTCTGGGTGGATACCTTTTTTCATTTCTCTAATAATTTAAAATGCGCTCAATTTTGAGTTTGCAAATTTAAGTATTAATTAGAAATTAGCAACAAAATATTACACTTTTTTAATTCTCTGTAAAATTTACCGCAAATGTAACGTTTTGCTATCTTTGTTTACTAACAATCCGAACCAACCTGTCCTTTTTGGCAGGATAAAAAACTAACAGTAAATGGAAACTCAAACAACTTCACTAAAAAAAATAGCACTCAATTATGGCGTGCTTTTGGCTCTTCTCTCAATTGTATTACAAGTAATTTCGTATGTGCTAGATGTTCATATAGACCGCCCTTGGTGGTTAACTGTACTTCAATTACTGATTTCAGTAAGTGTTATTGCTTATGGAATAAAAGCATTCAAAACAGGCAACGCAGGTTTTCTTACCTTGGGACAAGCCCTAAAAACTGGTCTTGCAATTAGTCTTGTAGCTGGGATTATAGCTGTGGTTTTTAACTACATTTTCATGAATTATATAGATCCCGATTTTATTCAAAAAACTTTGGATTTTTCTAGAGAACAAATGTTAGAAAAAAATCCAGATATGACTCAGGAGCAGATTGATATGGCAATGAACATGTCGGCAAAATTTATGTCACCGATGATAATGTCAGCCTTCGCTATAATTGCAACTTTATTTTTTGGATTTATCATTTCCTTATTTGCGGGATTGATAATGAAGAAAAACCCTCCACAACAAATTTAATTGACTGAATGAATATTTCCATCGTCATTCCACTTCTCAACGAAGAAGAATCGCTTAATGAGCTATACCATTGGATTGCATCCGTAATGCAATCCAATGGTTTTTTATACGAGCTCATTTTTATTGACGATGGTAGCACAGATAATTCTTGGAAAATAATTGAAAAGCTTTCCAAAGAGAGCCCTGCGGTTAAAGGGATTCGTTTTCAGAAAAACTATGGAAAATCTCAAGCCCTGCACGCTGGCTTTGCGATGGCTAAAGGCGATGTGATTATCACTATGGATGCCGATTTGCAGGACAATCCCGAAGAAATTCCAGAACTGTACAAAATGATTACCGAGGAAGGTTTCGATCTTGTTTCGGGCTGGAAAAAGAAACGGTACGATTCTGTTATTAGCAAAAACATACCTTCAAAATTTTTCAATTATGCAGCGCGAAAAACTTCTGGCGTACAATTGCACGACTTTAACTGTGGCTTGAAAGCTTATAAACGTGATGTCGTAAAATCCATTGAAGTTACTGGCGAAATGCACAGATATATCCCTGTTCTAGCTAAAAATGCAGGCTTCAGTAAAATTTCAGAAAAACCTGTCTTGCATCAGGCGCGAAAATACGGAACCACAAAGTTTGGAGCTGAACGCTTTATCCGTGGCTTTTTAGATTTGATAACCATTTGGTTTCTGTCGCGCTTTGGCAAGCGACCCATGCACCTTTTTGGAGCTTGGGGAGCATTAATGCTTTTTATAGGATTTTGTTTTGCACTATTTTTAGGCATTGACAAGCTTTTCATAAACCCAGCCGGAAGACTCATTGCGGAAAGGCCTGAGTTTTTTATTGCACTTACCGCAATGATTTTAGGAACACAACTTTTCCTCGCTGGATTTTTAGGCGAATTGATCCTTAGAAGTAAAAAAGATTCCCGAAACTACATCATCAAAGAACAGCGAAACATCAAAGATTAAACATTGAGATTCGTTATTTTTGCACATTAATTTAAGTAAATGATTTACGTAGACCCAAAAACTTTAGCCCGCGTTAACCAGTGGCTTACTCCCTTTTTCGACGAAAAAACTCAGCACGACATAAAAGAAATGATTGCTTACGATCCTGAGGGATTGGAGGATAGTTTTTATAAAAACTTAGAATTTGGTACAGGTGGAATGCGTGGTATAATGGGCCTTGGCGACAACCGGATTAATAAATATACCTTAGGAAAAAACACTCAAGGACTTTCAAATTATTTAAAAAACCAGTTCCCAAACAAAGAGATCAAGATCGCTATTGCATATGATTGCCGACATAACAGCAAAGAGTTTGCAAAAGTTGTAGCAGATGTTTTTTCTGCAAACGGAATAAAAGTTTTTCTTTTTTCTGAACTGCGACCTACTCCCGAGCTTTCTTTCGCGGTAAAACAGTTGGATTGCCAAGCTGGAATTGTTTTGACGGCTTCACACAATCCACCGGAATATAATGGTTACAAAGTATATTGGGAAGATGGCGGACAATTGGTTCCACCTCAAGATGGCGAAATAATTGCTGAAATAAATTCACTTAAATACGAAGACATAAAATTTGAAGCAAAGGAAAATTTGATTCAACTTATTGACACTGAAGTTGACGAAGCATTTGCAAAGGCTTCCATTAAAAATGGAACTTTCAATACTTCACAAGAGGCAAAAGACAATTTAAAAATTGTGTTCACTTCACTTCACGGCACTTCAATCACAATGATTCCGAAGGTTTTGGAGCAGGCTGGTTATAAAAATGTGTCGATTGTTAAAGAACAAGCGGAGCCAAACGGAGATTTCCCAACCGTAAAATCTCCAAATCCTGAAGAACCAGCAGCTTTAAAAATGGCTTTGGAACTTGCTGAAAAAGAACAGGCTGATATTGTAATTGGTACAGATCCAGATTGTGACCGTTTGGGTGTTGCCGTTAGAAATGACAAAAACAAAATGGTATTGCTCAATGGAAACCAGACAATGGTTCTGATGACGCATTTCCTTATAAAACAATGGGAAAAAGCTGGGAAGCTGAACGGAAAACAGTTTGTTGCCTCAACCATCGTTTCTACACCAATGGTTGAAAAAGTGGCGAAACATTTCAATGTAAATTATATTGAAGGGCTTACCGGTTTTAAATGGATCGCAAAAATGATCAAGGATTTTCCCGAGCTTGAATTTATAGGCGGCGGCGAAGAAAGTTTTGGTTATTTGGTGGGTGATTTCGTTCGTGATAAAGACGCTGTTACCGCTACCCTACTTGCTTGTGAAATTGCTGCACAGAAAAAGAATTCTGGCGGCAGTATGTTTCAATATTTGAATAATGTTTATGAACAATTCGGGTTTTACCGGGAGCATTTAATTTCAGTTACCAAAAAAGGGAAACAGGGTGCGGCGGAGATTTCAGCAATGATGAAAATGCTTCGGGAAAATCCTTTTAAAGAAATTGCTGGGAGCAAAGTAATACGTATAGATGATGTTTCAATAAATAAAACCACAGATTTCATAAAACAGGAAACTTTGTCATTAAATCTGCCAAAAAGCAACGTTTTAATCTATTATACCGAAAACGGCAGCAAAATTGCAGCGCGACCCAGTGGCACAGAACCCAAAATAAAGTTCTACATTAGCGTGAACACTTCTGAAAAGGAAAATTTTGAAGCAATGCTTCAGAAAAAAATTGACGCTATTGCCGCACAACTAAATATTAGTTAATGAATTATTTCAAAAAAGTAATACGATATGTCCTCCCTTACAAAAGGTATGCGTATCTGAATATATTTTTCAATGTTTTATATGCATTGTTCGGAACACTATCTTTTGTGGCACTTATTCCCGTTTTTGAAATTATATTTAGCAATAATCGCACACTTGAAACAAAACCAGTATATGAAGGTATTTCAAACATAAAAGAATATTTACAAGAATCACTAAATTACGTTATCATTGATAACATCAATAAATACGGAGAGTTTAAAGTACTTATGTATATGGTGGGCATAATTATCTCACTCTTTCTATTGAAAAATTTGAGCAATTATTTGGCAATGTTCTACTCCACCTTTATGCGAAATGGGGTTTTAAGAGATCTTCGTAACGACCTTTATAGAAAGGTAATTAGTTTTCCTTTGGCATTTTATTCCGAAAAAAGAAAAGGAGATACCATCTCGCGTTTGAGCGGCGATGTTGATGAAGTGAAAAACTCCGTGCTTTCCATTCTGGAAATGATAGTTCGTGAGCCACTTACAATACTTTTTTCCTTAATAACAATGCTCCTTATAAGTACTAAACTAACCCTTTTTGTATTTCTGTTTTTGCCCATTTCAGGTTTTTTAATTTCAAAAATTGGTAAGTCATTGAAAAAGCGCTCCTTAAAAGTGCAAGAAGAACAAGGTGTTTTTCTTTCCATTCTTGAAGAAACAATGGGCGGATTGAGAATAATAAAAGCATTTCACGCTGAAAATATTTTTAAAAAGAAGTTTGAAGATAGTAATGAACGGTTTTATAAATATTCAAACAATGTAACAAATAGACAAAACCTAGCTTCTCCAGTTAGTGAACTTTTAGGAATTATAACTATAGGGATTCTTTTGGTTTTTGGAGGTTATTTAGTATTTATTGACAAAACGCTTGAAGCCAGTTTTTTTATTGGTTATATTACTTTGGCATACAACATTCTTACTCCTGCTAAAGCCATTGCAAAAGCAAGTTATTCCATAAAACGTGCAGATGGATCCGCAAAACGTATTTTCGAATTATTGGAAACCGAAAATACAATTACAGATATTGATAACCCGGTTCAAAAAGAAGGTTTTGACGGAGTAATTTCCATTAAAAATATTTCGTTTAAATACCAAGACCAGTATGTTTTAAAAGATTTCTCTTTAGAAATTCCTAAAGGAAAAACCGTTGCACTCGTTGGCCAATCGGGCAGCGGAAAAAGCACAATTGCCAATTTATTGACCCGCTTTTACGATGTAAATAAAGGCAGCATTGAAATTGACGGCGTAGATATAAAAAATATTTCGAAAAAATCTTTGCGCGGTTTAATGGGAATTGTTTCACAGGATTCCATACTTTTCAATGATTCCGTTGCGAACAATTTAAAGCTTGGAAAACCATTAGCTTCCGATTCAGAATTGATGGAAGCAGCTGAAATTAGTAATTCCTTCGAATTTATAAAAGACCTTCCCGAAGGTTTTGAAACAAACATCGGCGATAGCGGAAACAAACTGAGCGGGGGCCAAAAACAACGTTTGAGCATTGCCCGTGCAGTTCTTAAAAACCCACCTATAATGATTTTGGACGAAGCAACTTCCGCTCTAGACACAGAAAGTGAGCGTTTGGTTCAAGATGCTTTGGAAAAAATGATGGAAAACAGAACTTCTATTGTAATTGCGCATCGTCTTTCTACCATTCAGAATGCAGATAATATCGTGGTGCTCTCCAAAGGAAAAATTGTGGAACAGGGAAAACACCAAGAACTTTTGGAGAAAAAAGGTATTTACTACAGTTTGGTAGAAATGCAATCCCTCGCATAATTTATACTCCTGTTAAACCATTCTTCTGTAACTTAGTCCTATAAATAAGTTGCGCACTTAAAAAATGGTTGAAGAACAAGAACTTGTAATGGCATTACAGACCGAAGCGGATAAAGAATCTGCTTTTCGGGAGCTTGTAGCGCAGTATAAGGAACGGCTTTATTGGCAAATCCGAAATATTGTGCTGGACCATGAAGATGCTGATGATGTGCTTCAAAATACGTTTATCAAGATTTTTAGGAATATCAATTCTTTTAAGGGAGACAGCAAGTTGCACACTTGGATGTACAGAATTGCAGCCAATGAATCCATCACTTTTCTTAATAAAAAAGCAAAACGCAATAATGTTTCTATTGAAAAAGTGAAAGATAATGCTTTGCGTAATTTGGAAAGTGATGTATATTTTGAAGGCGACGAGTTACAGCTTCAGTTTCAAAAGGCGATTGCTACGCTTCCCGAAAGACAAAAATTGATTTTCACAATGAAATATTTTGAGGATCATACCTTTGAGGAACTTTCAGAAATTTTGGAAACCTCAGTTGGCGGATTGAAGAGTAGCTATCACATTGCGGTGAAAAAAATTACAAAATTTATAAAAACACAGGATGAAACTCTTTAAAGTTTTAAGAGTCATAATTATATAATGAATAACAAAAAAAACATATCTGGTTTTAAAGTTCCCGAAAACTATTTCGAGGTTTTTGATGAGCATTTGTTTAGTAAGATTTCAGAAGAAAACTTTCCGAAATCTGCTGGCCACATTGTGCCTGAAGGGTACTTTGAAAACATGGAAGACCGTATTGTGAAAAGGGTAATCAATTCAGAAAAACCTACAAAAGTAATTCCACTTTTCGCTAAAAAATACTTCGGTTATGCGGCAGCAATTGCGGCTTGTTTGCTTATTGGTTTTATGATTTTCAACAATAGAGCTGATAATTCAAATTTAGATTCACTACAATTAGCCGCCATTGATACCTATATTGAAGATGGCAATTTAAATATAGACCTTTATGACTTGACATCCTATATTGACGATGAAGATATTACCGATTTAAACCTAGAAAACCAACAATTTTCAAAAACCACACTAGAAAATTATCTTTTGGAAAATGTGAATGAAGAAACCTTAATAAACGAACAATGAAATACCCCCTAATAATTTGTAATCCAAATGAAGATGTAAATCTGGGTATTCCATCTTCCTATTTCTCAAATATTTTATAAAATGAAAAAAATAGCTATACTATTCCTACTTTTGACAGCAAGCATGCAAGCTCAAGATGGAAAACACGAAAAGATAAGAGCTTTAAAAACAGCTTATTTTACTGAAAAATTAACGCTTACATCCCTTGAAGCCGAGAAATTCTGGCCCATCTATAACAAATATGATGAAAAGTTCCACGACCTTCGAATGAAAGAACGAAGTGAGATATTCCAAAAACTACGCGATGGTTTGGATAAAATGAACGACGCCGAGGCGAATGCATTAATTGACACAAGTTTATCTATTGAAAGTGAGGAACTGACGCTGAACAAACAAATGATTGCGGAGCTTCGGGGAGTAATTTCGCCAAAAAAAATAATTATCCTTAAAAAAGCGGAGGATGATTTTAAAAGAGAACTTCTACACCGTTACAAAAATAGTAAAGGTGAGAAAGGTCCTAAGGGCCCTAAAGGTCCAAAATAAAAAAAGCCCCGAGAGTTCGGGGCTTTTTGTTTACTATAAAGAAGCTATTACATTGCTCCCCATTCTTTTAAAGACTTTTCATTTAAAGCTATATAATCATTGTTTCCGGCTGCTTTGGCAAGCTCCAAAGATTTTTTTGCAGCTTCAATAGCGCCTTTTTTGTCTCCTGCTTTTGCATAGATTAACGATTTTTGACGCAACTGCCAAAATTTTGGATCTTTGTTCATTTCAATTGCTTTGTCTATCCAATTTTTTGATTTGCTAATATCCTTTCCTGATTCAAGGTAGTAAACGGCTGCAGCATAATAATCATTTGAGTCCGGCCCATTCATCACTTTTTGTATGTTATCAGAAACCATTTTATCTGTTCCAAATTTAATAGGCACGCCAACATAGGTTTTCTCCCAAAGCAATCCCAATAAAGCTGATTCGTTAGTAAGGTTGTCAAAAGACATTGTGAACGTTTCAATATTCATTGGCATTGGATATGTAGGCACAGAAATCATTGCTGCAACTTTGCTTTCATCCCATTTTTCAGGAGTTCCCCAGTTACTCGCGTCGTTGTAGAAATATACCTCCCAGTTTGAAGTTCCAGGCTTGGTGTAAATTGCATACGTTCCTGCAGCCAATGTTTTGCCGCCAATTTCTACGCCATCACCAAAAGTAATTTTGGTATTTGCGTTTGCTCCGGTGCGCCACATTTTATCATAAGGCACCAAACCACCAAAAATGGTTCTGCCCTTCATAGATGGACGTGAATATTCTAAAGTAACATCAGTGAGTCCGACTCTTTGTTCAATTTTTTGAAACGGACTCGGTTGTGGAGTTTTAATCTGTGCATGTATGCCAAGGGTTAGCATCAAGGCAGAAAAAAGTAAAATAATCTTTTTCATCGGAATGGTTTTTAGTGGTTTATATCTAGTCACGAAAATACAATATGCAGATTTTTAAAAAGTTAAGAAAAACCTAAATAAAGGGTATATTTTGAAGTTTTACAAGCTAAGTGAAGATTCGTGTATTTTGTCTAGTATCGTGTTAATGCAAACTTATCACTTTAGTAATTTTCCAGTCATTATTTATATGTTGCCACATAATGATAAATTTACTGGGGTGCGATGGTGCATCTGGTTCTTGGTTGTTGTAAAACTTGTGATAACCCATTTCAACAGCACCGTAGTCTTTTATTGGATATACCTCAATACTTCCCTTTACCAGTTCTCGTGTAACCTTTCCGCAAATATATTTTTCAGTTGCATCAACAATATCCTTTTTTGAGGTCATCAGACCACCTGTATCGTGGTAAAATTCAATGTCATCTGCATAAATAGCAGTTTGCTTCTCCAAATCGCAGTGATTATAGGCGTCAAAAAAAAGTGAGTCCATAGCAACAATGGTGTTATACAGTGCTTTGTCATCTGGCACATACCCTTTTTTTGATTTACATGACGCAAAAGAAAATAGGATTAGCAAAAAAGAAAAAATTACGACTGATTTGTTCATGGGGTGCTTCGTTTTTTTTATAAGACAACTTAACCTGGGTATTGTAACAGTATTCTAAAGTTTTTTTGTGTTTGAGTTGAAAATTTGCGGTGGTGTGGAAATTTCACCACAATACACTATAGCTTAGTTGTGGGCTGGTTTTTCAATTCAGCCACTTCTTGAATCAGTTAAGACGTATTAATTTATTCTGCAGTAGTTGGATCGATAATCATTGAAACTTTATTAACTGAATTTGCAGGAAACCCTCCCTGTTTTGCATGTTCACGAACCATCTCTTCATTTGGGGCATTGTAAATACAATAGATTTTATCTCCTGTAACATAACTGTGTACCCATTGGATTTGTGGTCCCATATTGCTTAACACTCCACAAGAAGTTTGTGAAATCCCTTTTAATTGCTCAGGAGTTAGCTCACCAACTCCTGGAATTTCTCTTTCAATTACATATTTAGGCATAATCTTAAATATTTAGTTCCTCTTCTTTAGTTTTTTTGGATTTACCCTGTTTTTTAAAATGGTTTATGAACCCCATTTGATAGCTTGTGAATTTACTAAATTTTAGGTTCTATTTAACTTGCCCTTGCGATTTTGAGTATTAGCCGTTGTGTTTAGTTTTTATTTATAAAATTCTCGTTCATTTACTTTAATCGTGGTTAGTTCAACAGTATGCCCATCAAGGTCTTTAGTGTATATTGAATCAAAATAATGATGGTCTTGAATATTAAATTCTAGATTCAATTCAACATACCGTTTTTTTGCTTTTTCAAAATTTTCATTTGTCACATTAAAAGCAAAATGGTCAATTTTCACATTTTTAGAAATTGGGTCAAGTTTAGTATCAGTTTTATTTGCTGGGAATAAGGCAATTCCTGATTTTCCCGAAAGTAAAAAGATTGGAAAGTCTCCCCATTCAGGTAACTGATATCGTTTTAGTCCCAACACTTTTTCATACCATTTTGCAGAAGCATCAATATCAGCAACTCGAATAGCCACATGGTCTAAAAATTCAATTTCTATTTTATGCTCCTTATCTGTCATTATCAAATTACGCGTAACGGTTAGTATATGAAAAGTAGGCGATTTCGAAGCATTAAACTTTCGTTTAAACACTTACTTTGATACGAGCCAAAAGGCTTGATTTTATTACTGTTTCGCCTATTTTTTATATACATTGTTAGCTGTAGCTCTTTTTTCAGTCGTCATTTTACAAATTTTTCAAATGCTATACCATTAAATTTGTATGCTCCGTTTTCGTGTGTTCCAAGCCAAAGTTCGCCATTGTGGTCTTTGTAAATGCTGAATAATGTAATGTCTTTTGAATTATCTTGAACTACATAATGCGTTATTTTCGTTCCATCATATTTCCAAACGCCATTACGATAGGTTACAAACCACAAGTTATTATTGTTGTCTCTTACTGTTGATAAATACTCGTCCAAAGCGCTGTCATTTTTCCCATCTAAACCACCTATGCTTTCGTGTCTTGTGTAAAATTTATTGCTTTCTAATGTTGTGCTGTCATAAACACTATAACGATATTCGGTATTGAACCAAAAATCCCCAATTTTATCTTCTGTAATTGAACGTACTCCGTTTGCACCTTCGTTGTGAAATTCTGTCACATCTTCTTCTGTAATCCATTCAAATGATTTTCCATCGTATCTGCAAACTCCAACAGGGTTTGTACCAAACCAAATGTTTCCTTTTTGGTCTTTATAGATGCTGTAGATTCCAAAAGGGTTAGGGAGGTTTGGTGGCTTGGGCAATTGCAATTCATATAGAGTAATACCATCATACCGATATACTTTATTCTCAAATTCATAAGAATGTTTAAACCATAAATCATCCGGTTGAAGTTTCCATTCATTACTCGGTATTGCGGTTAATGTGGTAAAAGTATGTCCATCAAACTTAACAATTGTTGAATTGGGATAACAGCTATTAAAATATAGGTTGCCAAATTTATCTTCTTTAATTTCGTCAATTCTGTTGCTTGGTAAACCGTGCTTTGTTGAAAAATTAGTGACTATTTTTCCGTCAAATCTATACACTCCTGTCTCCCAACTTCCGAACCAATACATATTATGCTTGTCTTGATGAATAACCATAATATTATTTCCAAGTTCTGTTATGGTATCGCCTTTTACAATGTTGTCTGTTTTAACTTGTTGTTTAGTGGTCTGTCCATTACAAGATGTCAATAAAACCATTGCGTTGAAAAATATAAATATGTTCAATTTTATTTTCATCTGTTTGATGCTTGTAATGTTGTTCTTGAGTTACAGCTAACATGGTATAAACACCATTATAGTATTTATCCCTAGTATATATTTTGTTGTTTCTATTCAAATATAGCATAAAAACTCGCTACTTTCCCATCACCTTTTTGCAACTCCCGCTGCCCGGCCAGTATTTTATGTTCCTTATCTAGTGGCATAACATAAGAAGCTTTAAAAAAATTTATAATAAGAATTGTTAATCTTTTGTTTAATCTTTTTTTGATTTACTGAAACAAAGTAAATTTAAACAAAAATTGTTATGTTGAAATTGCTCCAATATTTATTTCGCAGAAAGGAAAATAAAAAAAAATTTTAAAACCAAGATGTATAGGCTGTTACGTATGAACAAGCAACTTTCTTTCATTCCGAATAAGTAAATAAAGGCTGAATGAAAATCTATACGCTGCATGCCAAACAAAATCTTCCCATCACTTTGGATGAGGCTTGGAATTTTTTGTCAAACCCTAAAAACCTAAAAGTAATAACACCCGACTATATGGGGTTCCAGATTCAGTCCGGTGCAGACAGGCCTATGTTTGCAGGACAGGTTATTGAATATATAGTCACCCCTATTTTGGGCATCAAAACCAGATGGGTTACTGAAATAACCCACGTTGTGAACAACGCCTATTTTGTGGACGAACAGCGTTTTGGGCCCTATGCAATGTGGCACCACAAACATTTTATTAAAGAAATTGATGGCGGGGTTGAAATGGAAGATTTGCTGCATTATAAACTTCCCTTTGGAATTCTTGGTCGGCTGTCACATCCATTTTTTGTAAAACCGAAACTTGATGAAATCTTTGAATACCGAAAAAATAAATTGGTGAAAATCTTTGGAACCATGTAAATTCACATAAAAACAATGCAAAAAAATATACTTTTAATCGGTGGTTCATATGGTATTGGAGCTGTTATTGCTGCAAAACTGCAAGCAAACAATAATGTAATTATTGCATCCCGAAGCAACAAAAATATTCCAGATGGAATTACCCACCTTACTTTTGATGCGTTGAAGGATGATATTTCAACATTGGATTTGCCCGAAAAGGTTGACGGACTGGTATATTGTCCCGGAAGTATCAATTTAAAACCCTTTAAAATGATGCCGCCCGAAACTTTCAATGAAGATATGGAACTAAATTTCCACTCGCTGGTTCGCGTGGTTCAAGGCTTGTTGCCCAAACTGAAAAATGCGGAACAGGCCAGTCTTCTTTTTTTAGCACCGTTGCTGTAAAAGTTGGTATGCCTTTTCATACAAGTGTCGCGGCTGCAAAAGGAGCTATTGAAGGTTTTGCAAAAGCGCTCGCTGCGGAATATGCACCAAGTTTTCGGGTAAACGTGATTGCACCTTCCTTGACAGATTCGCCTTTGGCATCAAAACTTTTGAATAACGATTTAAAAAAAGAAAAAATGGCAGAGCGTCACCCACTTAAAAAAGTGGGAACCACAGAAGATATAGCTGCTATGGCTGCATTTCTTATAAATGATGAATCGAAGTGGATTACAGGTCAAGTTTTTGGTGTGGACGGGGGGCTTTCAACTTTAAATGTGAATTAATTTGTCACAAAAAGTAAATATATTTTGGTTCCGAAGAGATTTACGATTGGATGACAATGTGGGTTTTTACAAAGCTCTTAAAGGTAAATTTCCAGTACTTCCCATTTTTATATTTGATTCTGAAATACTAAATGAACTTCCAAAAGACGATGCACGGGTCACGTTTATTTTTGAAACGCTCCAAAAAATGCGCAATGAATTGCAGGAACACGGAAGCAGTATGGCACTCTACCTCGGAAAACCAGAAGAAGTCTTCAAAAAAATCCTTTCAGCATTTGAAGTGCAAAACGTAATAACCAATCGTGATTATGAACCCTATGCAAAAAAGCGCGATGAAACCATAAAACATCTTCTTTCAGAAAAAAATATTGGTTTTTACACATTTAAAGACCAAGTAATTTTTGAAAAAGACGAAGTGGTAAAGGACGATGGCGACCCGTATATTGTGTACACGCCGTATATGAAAACGTGGAAGCAAAAATTTAAAAAGGAATATGACGAAAAGATTTTTTATACCCACGAATTTTTAAAAAATCTTTATCAGCACTCGCGGCTTCCGAATCTTTCCCTTAGCGATATTGGCTTTAAAAAATCAAAAATCGAAATCCCCGACTTTGATGTTACCCCAACAACCATTCAGGAATACGAACAAAGAAGAAATTTTCCTGCAGAAGATGCAACTTCACATTTGGGTCCACATTTGCGCTTTGGTACTGTGAGTATTCGAAAAATGATTAACAAAGCAACTGCAGAGAAGAACGAAGTGTTTTGGCAGGAATTAATCTGGCGGGAATTTTTTATGCAAATCCTCTGGCATTTCCCCGAAACTGTAAATAATGCTTTTAAAAGTAAATACGATCGTATTGCATGGCGAAATAATAATGTTGAATTCAAAAAATGGAAAGAAGGAAAAACAGGTTATCCGTTAGTGGATGCCGGAATGCGCCAACTGAATGAAACTGGGTATATGCACAACCGAGTGCGCATGGTGGTTGCCAGTTTTCTTTGTAAGCATCTTTTGATAGATTGGCGTTGGGGCGAAACTTATTTTGCAGAGAAATTACTCGACTTCGAACTTTCAAGCAACATAGGCAACTGGCAATGGGCAGCTGGAAGTGGTGTGGATGCTGCACCCTATTTCAGAATTTTCAACCCAACGACACAATTAGAAAAATTTGACAAAGATTATAAATACATAAAAAAATATGTGTTAGAATTTGGAACCGAAAATTATCCTGAAAAAATAGTAGACCACAAAGAAGCACGGGAAAGATGCTTACATATTTACAAAAAAAGCATTTCTTAAAATATGTTAAATTATGTACGATTATTCCTATTTTGTGTATTATGTCGATAAAATGTGTAGTTTTATCGGGAATTTTAACATTAGTATTTACAAAACCCAATTGTAAACTTATGGAAACCTACAAAAATGTATTCACAAATGGTGATGTTATTGTTACTTATGAACCTAGTCGTTGCATCCATTCAGAAGCTTGTGCAAAAGGTCTTTCTTCAGTATTCAAAACTTCAGTAATCCCTTGGATTGATTTAGATGGGGCAAGTACGAAAAAAATCATTTCACAAGTAAAAAAATGTCCTTCTGGAGCACTTTCATGTTCTACAGTAAAAAATAGAGAGTTTGTTAAAGATTTTGTAATTTGAAGTAAAATCTGGGCGGTTGTGCACAATTTTTTCTACTCTTGCACTGTTAATTTAAGCATTGTAACATCCAGAAAATCATGAAGAAGATTTTATTTGTAATCCTTCCGCTATTCTTTTTTAGCCTGTCAATGACTGCACAGGATTCAATTCAAGTTAAAAAAAACACATTAAATGAACAAATGACTGATGCATTTGACAAAAGCAACAGCTATCAAGAGTATAAGGTTATTAAAAAAACACAACTTGCTACTTTAAAGCGAAATATTCTAGACTCCGTTTCTTCTTTGGAAAAAAGAATAGCCACTATGGAAAGTGAAGTGTCTCAAGAAAAAATCGCTGTTGATTCCCTTGTTCAGAATCTAAAAAAAACCAAACTGAATCTTGCCAAAGCTAAAGAGAAGGAAGACGGAATTGAAGTTTTTGGAATTCTAACTTCCAAAGCAACTTACAATGCGATAATGTGGTTTATCATCGTGTTTTTATTATTGATAAGTGGATTTTTATTCTACAGATTTCTGAACAGTCACAAAATTACAAATGCTGCCCAACTGA
Organism: uncultured Flavobacteriaceae bacterium; assembly: GCA_963789545.1. Taxonomy (GTDB): domain Bacteria; phylum Bacteroidota; class Bacteroidia; order Flavobacteriales; family Flavobacteriaceae; genus Aequorivita. The sequence continues at coordinate 720,929 of CAWBKZ010000006.1, forward strand.
AAATGGCTGAGATGGAAATTGAATTAGAAGATTATCGCAAAAATAGTTTGGAACGCGAACAGAAATTGCGTAGAAAACTACAAGATGAAATTAATAAAAATCGTAAGGTTTAGGTTACTTTAAGTCTCATTTCGTGAAATTTTTGCGCCAATAGCCCGAAGTCTTTCATCAATATTTTCATAACCTCTGTCAATTTGCTCAATATTGTGAATGGTACTCGTGCCTTCCGCTGAAAGTGCAGCAATCAACAAGGAAATACCAGCTCTAATATCTGGTGAAACCATTGTTGTAGCTTTAAGATTGGACTTAAAATTATGACCAATAACAGTGGCTCTGTGTGGATCGCAAAGAATGATTTTGGCTCCCATATCAATCAACTTATCTACAAAAAACAAACGGCTTTCAAACATTTTTTGGTGAATGAGCACGCTTCCCTTCGCTTGGGTACAAACCACAAGAACAATACTGAGCAAATCGGGAGTAAAACCTGGCCACGGTGCATCGGCAACAGTAAGGATGGAACCATCAATATATCCTTGTATTACATATTCCTTTTGGGACGGAATGTAAATATCATCACCTTTCTTTTCCAACTTTATCCCCAGTTTTCTGAAGGTCTCTGGGATTAATCCTAAATTTTCCCAACTCACATTTTTTATAGTTATTTCGCTATGTGTCATAGCAGCTAAACCAATCCAGCTGCCAATTTCAATCATATCTGGTAAAACCCTGTGTTTACATCCTCCTAGACTTTCTACACCTTCAATTATCAGTAAATTAGAGCCAACACCACTAATTTTGGCGCCCATCGCGTTCAGCATTTTACAAAGTTGTTGAAGATATGGTTCGCAAGCAGCATTGTAAATTGTTGTAATTCCTTTGGCCAACACGGCAGCCATCACGATATTCGCAGTTCCCGTTACAGAGGCTTGGTCCAAAAGCATATAGGTTCCCTTTAAACCTTTTGGTGCTTCTACGCCGTAAAAACGCTCCTCTTTATTGTACCGAAATTTAGCGCCAAGTTTTATAAAACCTTCAAAGTGAGTATCGAGTCTTCTTCTTCCAATTTTATCGCCGCCAGGTCTTGGGATATATCCTTTTCCGAATCTTGCCAACAAGGGGCCAACAATCATTATGGAACCACGTAGTGAGCTTCCCTCCTGTTTGAAAAGTTCAGACTCTAAATATTCTAAATTAATATCATCAGCTATAAACGCATATTTGCCCTTTGCAAGTTTTTGGATTTTTACACCGAGGTTCTCTAATATTTTTATCAGTTTATTGACGTCAAGAATGTCGGGAATGTTCTCGATAATAATTTTTTCCGGAGTCAGTAATACAGCACAAAGAATTTGTAAGGCCTCGTTTTTGGCACCCTGGGGCGTAATTTCCCCCTTTAGTTTATGTCCGCCCTCTATTTGAAAAGTTCCCATAAATAACAGTTGAAATTTTAATAACGCTTGCGATTGCGGTTGCTATTGTTTGATTTGTAGTTTTTCTTCCCAGAAGAATTTGTGTTGAAACGTTTTTTGTTTTTCAACAAGTTAGAAGCGTCGCTCAAATCTTCATCGCTGTTTTTCAGATTGATCTTTCCATCAGAAAGTTCAAAAAGATGTGCGAAAATCACATCGTCTTCCACGGTGTCTTTGTTCCAATTAAGGAAACATTTCTTCATGTGGTTCGCAATGGTAAGAATGAGACCTTCCTTTTTATCGCCTTCTTCCCAACTGTTTGCAACATCTATCATTCTTTTGATGTTGTTACCGTAAAAACGGTATTTAGGAAAGTTTTGAGGGTAATTCAAAGGTTCGGGACGTTCCATTAACTCTTCCCGAGAAGGAATTGGAAAAGGAGAATCCACATCAAGTTTAAAATCTGAGATAATAAAAAGCTGATCCCAAAGCATTGGCTGAAAATCTGGAACATCACGAAGGTGCGGGTTTAGGTTACCCATTACCGCTATTATGCTTTTTGCAATTTTATTTCGTTCGTCTCTGTCTTCTGTGGCAATCGCATGATCTACCATTTTTTGAATGTGGCGCCCGTATTCAGGAATAATCAATTTTGGACGCTCTGTATTATACTCTATTTGTGCTACTTCTTGTATCAAAATGTTTTTATTAAGGAAAGAAAATTAGTGTATTCGGAAAGATTGAAAATCATTTCTCACGCAAAATACTAAAAATTATAGTGAAATGACACCTTCAACCTTGGAAACTTCAAGATATTTTTTAACCACATCGTCTGGAGAATCCAAAGTAACTTTTATGGAAACACTGGAATAGGTTCCTTTTGAGGAATCGCGGGTATTTATATCTGCATCTGTTCCATCGAAAATAGCTTCTATTTCTGCTATTTTTTCAAGATTGGCAGGCACAATAAATTTAAAAAGATAGGTCGATGGCCAAGTAGTGTCTTCTTGAAGTTGCTTTTTTAATCGCTCGTAAAATTCTGCGGTATTTTTATCTTGATCCATTAAATTAAAAATAGCGGTGTAAGCAACAAAGATACACTTTCATCACAAATATTTATTTACTTACTTTGTATAAAATTGAAACTTTTGAATACAAAAAGAATTGTTATTACTGGCGGACCAGGTTCAGGAAAAACTGCACTTATTACTTGTTTGGAAAAAGAAGGTTATGCTGTTATGCACGAAATTTCGAGAGATGTAATTCTTGAGGCGCAAAAGGAAGGCATTGAGCAATTATTTCTAGAGAATCCAATTCTTTTCAGTGAAAAACTGCTGGAAGGACGACTCAAGCAATTTCACGAAGGAAAAAACTGTGCAGCCCCAATACTTTTCTATGACCGGGGAATGCCTGACGTTACAGCCTACATGGATTTTGTTGACACCCATTATCCCGTAAATTTTTCAGAAACCTGCCTTGAACATAAATATGATGAAATTTTCGTGCTCCCACCTTGGGAAGCTATTTATGAACAGGACAATGAGCGTTATGAATCTTTTGAGCAAGCTGAAAAAATTTTTCATTTCTTAAAGAATGGTTATGAAAATTACGGTTATAAAATTCATGAAGTGCCTGTGGGCACTATTAAAGAACGAGTTCAATTTATAATAACTACTATTAAGTCAATAACAATTTGACAAATGTCCGCGACATCCTGACCAAATACTGGGGCTATACTTCCTTTAAACCAATGCAGGAAGAAATAATCAATTCAGTATTGAACGGAAAGGATACAGTGGCACTTTTGCCCACAGGTGGCGGAAAATCATTGTGTTTTCAAGTTCCAGCGATGGCAATGGAGGGTATCTGCATTGTAGTTTCGCCATTGGTAGCTCTGATGGGTGATCAAGTAAATGCGCTGAAAGAACGCGGCATAAAAACTTTAAAACTGACTGGCGGAATTTCTTTTGACGAATTAAACACATTACTTGACAATGCACTGTACGGAAATTATAAATTTCTCTACCTCTCGCCCGAAAGGCTACAGCAGGAAATAGTTCAAAATTATATTAAGCAGATGAACGTGAATTTGATTGCGGTTGATGAGGCCCATTGCATTTCACAATGGGGTAATGATTTTAGGCCAGCATACAAAAACATTACACTGCTAAGGGAAATACATCCTTTGGTTCCCGTAATTGCGCTAACAGCAACTGCAACACCTGAAGTATTGGAAGATACCATTTCTGAATTGAAAATGGAACTTCCTGCTGTTTTCAAAAATTCATTTGTTCGCGAAAATCTTTCCTATCAGGTTTTTAAAGAGGAAGACAAACTTTATAAAGCAGAGCAACTTCTTAAAACTAACAAAGGTTCTGCTATAATTTATGTAAGAAACCGAAAAAGTACTATTGAAATAAGCGAACAACTTAACAGTTTGGGAATTTCTGCTACTTTTTATCACGGTGGAATTTCAGCAAAAGAAAAAGCTCAAAAACTTCAATCATGGCGAAGCGGAATATTTTCAACCATGGTTGCTACAAATGCTTTTGGAATGGGCATTGACCATCCAAATGTACGTTTCGTAATTCATCTTCAAATTCCCGAAAGTCTTGAGAGTTATTTTCAGGAAGCAGGACGTGCTGGCCGTGATGGAGAATATGCCAAAGCAGTATTGCTATATAATGAGTACGACAAAATATATGTTAAGCAGCAGTTTGTGGAAGCACTGCCAACAACTTCCGATTTAAAAAAAATATATCGCACGCTGAACAATTATTTTCAAATTCCATACGGGGAGGGCGAATTCACTAAACACAATTTTGGCTTTGCTGAATTCTGCAAAACATATAACCTCAATACATTGCTCGCCTACAATGCGCTCAATAGTTTGGACCGTTTGGGCATTATTCAGCTTTCACAGGAATTCGGACGGAAATCAATTGTTCAATTTCTGATTTCTTCAGAAGAAGTGCTTCAGTATTTTGAAAAAGATGTAACAGCTTCTGTAATTGGCAAAACAATCCTCAGGATTTACGGCGGAATATTTGAAATGCCAACGGCAATTAATTTAGACTTGATTACCACTAAAACTGGGCAATCTATTGAAACCGTTATTGCCGTTCTGAAAAAATTGGAACGTGACCAGGTGATTGAGGCTACACTTCAGATAACAGATGCCACGCTCACTTTTCTCGTTCCAAGGGAAGATGACAAGACTATAAACGTTATTTCTCGTGAGGTGGAGGCGTTAAATCGAAAAAAAACGGCTCAAGTAAATTCCGTTCTAAATTATATAGCGAATACCAAAACTTGCAGAAGCGTGCAGCTGGTTTCCTATTTTGGCGAAACCACTGCAAATAAATGCGGAATTTGCTCAGTTTGCAAAACACAGACTTCTAAGTTATCAAACAGAGAAATGCAACATCTCGCAAAACAGATACTTGCGTTACTTGAAGGCAGTGATTTAAGTTCGCGAGAGATTTCAGAAAAACTTACTTTTGTTGAAATCGATATTTTGAAAGCACTCCGTTTATTGATGGATGCCCAAAAAATAAAAATGAATCCGCAAAACAAATACTTTTTAAACTGAAAAAATGCAGAACGATTTGAGAATAGTCTTTATGGGAACCCCTGATTTTGCAGTTGGGGTTTTAAAAAAAATGGTTGAAGCCGGGAAAAATATAGTCGGAGTGATTACTGCTCCAGATAAACCAGCGGGCCGTGGAAGAAAATTAATGGGTTCGGCAGTAAAGGAGTATGCACTTTCAGAAAATTTGAAAATTCTTCAACCCACAAACTTGAAAGACGAATCTTTTCTAAAAGAATTAGAAGGTTTAAACGCTAATCTTCAAGTTATTGTGGCTTTTCGGATGCTTCCAAAAGTGGTTTGGCAAATGCCCAAATTAGGAACTTTTAACCTTCACGCTTCACTCCTACCTCAATATAGAGGTGCTGCACCTATTAATTGGGCAATTATTAATAAAGAAGAAAAGACAGGTGTTACCACTTTTTTTATTGACGAAAATATCGATACAGGTTCCATAATATCAAGTAAAGAAGTAGTTATTGAAAAAAGTGAAACTGCGGAAACCCTTCACGATAAGCTGATGCAAAAAGGAAGCGAGTTGGTCTTGGAGACCCTCGACCTTATAGAAAAGGGAAAGGTAATTCCAAAACCACAACCCGAAAGCGACACTTTAAGAGACGCACCAAAACTTACTCAAGAAAACACACGTATAGACTGGACAAAATCTGGAGAGGATATCGATGCTTTTATACGTGGGCTTTCACCCTATCCCGTAGCTTGGGCAATACTTCATAATAATAATGAAGAATTAAAAGCGAAAATTTATGATTCCAGTTTTGAAAAAGATGATCATAATTTTGAACCTGGAACTATTAAAACTTCAAAAAAGGAAATGAAAGTTGCTTGTTGTGACGGGTATATTATTGTAAAGGAAATACAACTCCCAGGAAAACGGAAAATGGATGCTTTTTCGCTCTTGAACGGGTATTCTTTTGACGAGGATTCCAATCTAACGTAAACCCTTGTCAGCACTGATTTCATTAAATCAGGCCAAAAAAGCGTTGGGTTTATTAACAAACAGCCCAAGTTATCAACAAAAATAGGGATTTACTGCGTGGTTACTTGCCTGAACGGATATTCCTGCTAAATTTGTAGGGCAATTAATCGAAGTTTAACCAACAATTTAATTTAAAAAAATTATGAACAAATCAGATTTAATCGATGCAATGGCAGCTGATGCCGGAATTACAAAAGCCGCCGCTAAAAAAGCTTTAGAGTCTTTCTTGGGCAATGTACAAAGTTCTCTTAAAAAAGGCAATAGAGTATCTCTAGTAGGTTTCGGATCTTGGTCAGTATCAAAAAGAGCCGCCAGAGAAGGAAGAAACCCTCAAACTGGTAAAACCATTAAAATTGCTGCTAAAAAAGTAGTAAAATTCAAAGCTGGTTCAGATTTACAAAACAGCGTAAACTAATTGTAAAATATTTTACAAATTTAAAAAAACCTTCTTTCCATTACTTGGGAAGAAGGTTTTTTATTATGCTGATATTTAGATATTTATAATACTGTAATGTTTTATTGCTTTTAATTAAAAATATATAATCTAAACATCGATTCAGTAAATTTTTGGTAATCTTAAATTTAATACTTAGATTTATTTGACCAAAAAAACAATATGACCACCTTAAAACCCGCTAAGGGACTATTATTAGTTGCTGAGCCATCTATTATAGGGGACGTTTCTTTTAACCGTTCCGTAGTACTTTTAGCGGAATATAATGAAAACGGTTCAGTAGGGTTTATTCTTAACAAACCCTTAGAACATAGGTTGCGAGACTTCGTTCCCGAAGTAAATTCGAAACTTCCTGTATATAATGGTGGGCCCGTGGAACAGGATAATCTTTACTTTATACACTGTATTCCCGAAATTATTCCAGACAGTATTGAAATTTCCAATGGAATCTATTGGGGAGGTGATTTTAGCGCTATTATTGACCTTCTTAAAGAAGACAAGCTGAAAAAAGACCAGATTCGGTTTTTCTTAGGTTATTCTGGTTGGGAAAGCGAACAGTTGGAACAAGAACTGGAAGTTAATAGTTGGGTTGTGGTACCAAACAATTACAACAATACCATCATCGGGAAAAGCAATATTAACTTTTGGAAAGAAAAGATGATTGAGTTTGGTGGCGATTATGTATTGTGGTCCAATGCCCCTGAAAACCCAAGTTTCAATTAACCCATTCTTGCCTTTAAATTTAGTTTTGGCAACAACTGTTTAGCCACTTCGTTTCCAAAATCCTTTTTTCGGTATTTTGTTATGGATACAATACCTTGAATTGTATTGGTAATAAAAATTTCATCCGCTTTTTGAAGTTCAAAGGGAGAAATAGATGCTTCTTCAAGCGTAAAGTCGTGCATCAATTTAAGAATTGAAATCAACTGCTTCCGAAGAATTCCGTTGAGGCAACCATCTGTTAATGGTGGTGTTTTTATAATCTTTCCAGAAATAAGGAATATATTACCGTTGAGCGCTTCTACCACTTGCTTATTTTCATTCAACAACAAACAATTTTGGTACTCGTTTTCTTTTGCAAAAATACTTCCCAAAATATTTATAAGCCGGTTATTGGTTTTTAGGGTTGAAAGCAATCCTGAAGTGATGTAATGATCTTTAAAAAGTTCAATTTCGTATTTGGATTCATCTAAAACATAAAATGGTGCTTCGAGTTTTTCAAAGGAAATTACATATTCAATGTCATTGGTAAATGGTGTGTATTTTCCTCCAGTTTTGCGCCATATAAGTAACTTTATACGGAGTGAAATCTCTTCTTTTTCTTGTGAACTGATGGTTCGCATTATTTCTTCTTCCAAGAACTCCATAGTGAAATTCATAGGAATTTCCATCCGCAGGATGCGCATAGAACCCATCAATCGGAAATAATGATCTTCCCAGAAGTATATTTTTCCACCTGAAAAGCGCAATGTTTCAAAAACAGCATCGCCATAATTTAGACCTCTATTAGTTATGGCAATAGTTGCTTTATCATTCGCTACAAGTATTCCGTTTAAATTCACCATAAAAAAACCGCCCTTTTTTAGTGGACGGTGCAAAGGTATTATATTTTAAAAGCATTTTAGGATGAACCCAAAATTGACTTTAGGTTGGAAACCATGTTTTCCCAAAGCAATTTTCCTTCTTCTATTTCATCTTCTTCAGCAAAATCAGTTACCATTAAGGAAACATCTTTAGTAATCTCATCCACCTGAATACGAAGTTCAAAATAAAACTCTTCGCCTTCGTCCTCATCCCATCTAAATTTGATGCGTTCAGCACTTTTTTTGCTTAAGAGCTTAGCCCGTTCTTCACTTTGGTCCCAAATAAAAGTGTAGTATTCACCTCTTGAATTTACGTTGTCTGCATACCATTCCGAAAGACCCGAAGGGGTTGAAATATATTGATATAAAAGTGAAGGGGAAGCCTGAATGGGGAATTCCATTTCATATTTTATTTTATCTTCCATAGCTTTGTGTTAGTTGATGCCCAATATATAGATATTAATCTTAACCTCAAATGAAAGATTGAAAATTTTTTCTTTAAAAAAGAACAGAAAGAAAAGCAAAATAAATTCAATAAAAACAGAACCTAATATTTGCGACAGATAATTTTGTTTCTATCTTTGCACCCGCTTAAATATTATGATTTAGCATAATTAAATTTGGCGAGGTAGCTCAGCTGGTTAGAGCGTCGGATTCATAACCCGGAGGTCGCGAGTTCAAGTCTCGCTCTCGCTACAATGGTTAAAGTGCCAGAAACAAACGGCTAGGTTCATTCCTAACCGTTTTTTTTATGGAATCTATTCTCGAATTTATTATCTTGGAACACAGAATTGAACACGATTTGGAACACAAAAAGTATTCCTAACCGAAAGATATCAAATTGCAATGACACGAGCGAAGCGAACTGGCGCAAGCAAAACCGAAGATAGCAAATCTGTGAAGACTTTACGAAAGGAAAGTCAGGAGCAATGAATTATAGTTGTTGTTGTGCGTAGTTTTTATTGCAATTTCGATAACCATCTTATTGAGTTTAAAAATAAATCTGCATTATCGCAATTTGGGATCATGAATAGTCACAGGAATTTTCTCTCCATCAATAAGTAAATCTAAACTTCTGAAAATGCCTTGATCTGTACAAACGATGACTCTGCCTTCTCCAAAATTAAATCCAATCATTCCAGCATATGAATCAGAAGTTTCTTCAATATCAATACTTCCATCATGAGTCGGAGTGAAATTAATCGTGTTTTTTGGGAAGGGAAGAATGTTGTCTTCAGGATTTCTAAATATAGCTGCTCCGCATAAAAATTTTATAGTGTCTGGTATGATGTCGTTTGAAAGTCTTGAAGCTAAAACAGGATGATTAACATTAATCATTCCATTTTTCGGAGTCATTAAAAAGTGACTACATAAACCACAATTATGTCCTGGAAAATTGGGATGATAAGCATACCCATCTCTAAATTTAATACTAAATGCCTCTAAAAGTGGTAAAGCACCACTGCCTCCTGGAAAATGACTTAAAAACAAAAAGAGACTTCCTCCATTATAAACATACTTAGTAATATCCATGACTTCTGTATCACTCAAAGGTGATTTATAAATTACTTCTTTTTTTTCTCCACTACTCAATACAATTTTATCATTTGGCATACCATGTAAAACAAGCATATCTGGCTTGGATGCAGGTGAGATTTGTTGAATCAAGTAATTTGGTTTGTAAATTGGACATTAAATCCATCTTCTTCCATAATTCTTAGCATCTCACGTGCTGTCTCCTTTCCATACGAAAGTGAATAGATGGTATTGTGTGATTGGTCTATTAGAATTTTTTTGTGATGAGTATTTTTTAGGGATTCAAACTGATAATGAAAAATTGTATCAAATTCAGCTTCTACAGTTCCTTGTCCAAAGGATAAATTACAGCTAAAAATCAATACTAAATAAAGAAAAATATGTTTCATAATGATTGTATTTTAAATTACTCCCAACGTTTATGTATATGGAAAGTGCGTGTTTGTGAGCGAGGATTTTCCGAAGGAAAATCAAATGCAAGCGAACGAGCAACTAACTTTGGATTAGCTAAAACTAGCAATTTTTTATATAGGATGTTGTGTTTCCGTTATTTTATATATTAACTATTACATTTCCTGTTTTCTCTCCACGTAGGACATATTCGTAAGCCAAGTTTATTTCTTCTAATGAATATTTAAATCATAGCTTTCCATCCCTTATACTCTTTTATTAAGCGAGAAAATTGACTTTGCAATCGTCACCAAACCTATGTTTCCAAGACAAGATACAACATTATCAAACATGCGCTTTAGGATACGTTTGTTAGTTAGAATGTCATACTTCATTTGATGAATTGTCTTGTATTATAATTTGAGTAATTGCATACGCCGTGTTGCCAACGTTTCGGCTAAAAAGCGTTGTTGTCCTGCAGGGGCAGGTATGATTTTTTAGCCATTGTTGTATACGTTTTGAGCTAACGATTGCAGAACAATTGGCTAACAAGCCAAAGTCGATTGGAATTGGGAGAATGTGGGATACGCGCTTTTGTTAGTCTATGCATGCTTATTGTAGCTTCGCAAAGGCCTTTTCCAATTTTGCCAGGACCAATAAATAGGCATTCATACCATAAAATACATAGTGATCGGTTTGGTCACCGTACATGATCTGCACTTCAAATGGAATGTTATTAATATCACTTGACGACTTGATTTCTGACTGCAGTTCATATCCATCTTTGTACTTCAATAATATGGTGACGTCCGTTTCCGTGGAGAGGTTCTTGATGGCTTTCTGTCCATCTATTTTATGTTTAGGATCCACTAGACCTGACTCATTGAGTTCGGCCTCTGCTTTCAGTCGCTGCATCGCAGAATAGGAGCCTTCATACACACGCAATCCTTCCAACTTACATAATTCATTGACTAAAAAGGCATATTGACCCAATAGAGGACCTGTTTCCCCTTCAAGGGTCTTAACACGGATACTTTTATCCTTAAAAGCACTGCTATTGTAAGGGACTCCTCTTTGTCGCTCACTAAAACGTACCTCTACAAGTGTGGTATACTTACTGAATGGCAAGACAATACTTTGGAATTGCTCACTCTTATACTCCAATTTCTTGCCATGCCCCTTCCCGAAGGAATGCATAAAGTATTTGGGGGCTATTACAGTGTGTGGATTATCAATATTCTTACCCGTTAGCTTAAAGGAATTGCCATAAGGGGATGCTGGTATATGGGTAATGTTTAAACTTCCTGTTTCCGTGGTTTCCGAAAAAATGTAAGTGGACCTGTCACCTCCTGAGTTGTAGTGAGACCATAAAATTGTAAGTTTTTCAATAGCAGACCCATCTACATTTATATTTCCAGATATTTTGACTACGTCTTCATAGGAAAAGGAAGGGTCACTGTTGTAGATACCTGAAAAAGAGTTACCAGACCAGGTTAGGTTCTCTACATTGAAATTCTTGTGGAGATTGTCTTGCACTTCTTCCTGGTTATCTATTCGGGTTTCACCATCCATCGTCATGGAGTGACTCTTCATGATAATGGCAGGTATGCTGAAATTTATGGTAACAGACTTATTTTTTGCAAAGTCTGTTTGGGCATATAACAGGGTTGGAGTAATAAAAAAAAAGAGCAAAAAGGATTTCATGACGTATGATTTTCAATGAGTAAACAACATGGAAAAAAACTATTATAGTCTTTATTCCCATTATATATTCACAAATTTAAAGGATTTTTAATTGAATTAAAACTAGTTGTAGGTACATGTGAGTGTGAATTTTTATAGTTTTTGTTGAGTTATGCCCCAATAATAACAGAATATGTCTTAAATCAGTTCCAGATTCTAAAAGATGTGTGCAAAACAATGCCATAGTGTATGTGGTGTCACAGCTTCTTGAATAATCGCTCGTTTGTTTTCCATTCAACGAAAATTTCTTGCACATATCACGAATATTCTTACATTTGTTAAAAATGAGTTAATAAAATATTGGAGTACAGCTTTGTATAGGTTATAGAAAGGGTTATTTTTACCACTTAACCCCTAAAACCTACTTTAATGAAAAAGTATTTTTTTGCATTTTTAATGCTAGCCAGTGTAGCTATTAGCTGTACACCAGAAAACCAAATTAGTGATGAACAACAAATCGACAAAGTCAAAGTTTGCCCCCCAAGCGACAGAAACTGTAATGGGATTCCAGATCACCTGGAGCAAGGAGATTAATTTTTATTTAATTTTTTTATGCGCAGTAGCCATTTTATCTCCGTTTCTGCACATGATATATCTTATTGAAGATAAAGAGGGCATATTTGGTTTTGCATATATGTCCTCTTTTTTGTTTTCTATCAGCCTGCCATTAATGGCTATTAGTTCGGGTCTGATTTTAAAGTTTGCAAAAAATATAATAATAGATGACTTCAAAAAAACCTTTGGATATATTGCAAACAGTTTTTTATTAGTGGGATTCTTCTTTTTAATCTACACGTTCGCCCCAATGTATGATCTTTCAATATATGCATACTATGCTATTCTTTTGGCTCTTGCGTTGGCTTTAACGGCAATTGCAAATCATATCCATAAAGCTATTATTACCACGGAAGAACGCTTAAAAAATATAATCTCAAAACTTTTCGATTTTATCATTCTTGAAACTCCCCGCAAACATGTTTCAGAGGAAAAACAAATAGACTATGTTATTTCCTATGAAAAGATTATTAACGAAATTGGGGACGAATGAATGAAACACTTAAAAACTTAACAAAACTTAGAATTGCCGGGATGCTCTCTGAAGCGGCAAGGCTTGAGGTTGAAAAAAAAATATTGGAACAACCGAAATCAAAAGTTTCGGAAAATACCGCTAATAATAGCTTACTTTAAAATTTGAGAGCTATTTAGCCCTTCAGAAATGTCTCTAATTCTGAGAAGCTCAGTTGAGATTGCTCCCCACTTTTCATGTTTTTGAGTGTGAATGCCTGGGCTTCTATTTCTTTTTCGCCAGCTAGAATCGTGAAAGCTATATTTCGCTTATCGGCATAACCCATTTGTTTGCCCATTTTTGTTGCATCTGGGTATAATTCTGTATTAATGCCCGCATTGCGAAGTTTATTAATCGCTTTCATTGCATACAAAGCTTCCTTTTCTCCAAAATTTATAAAAAGAGCTTTGCTGTTTTCTGAAACAGTTTCTGGAAATAGATTAAGTTCTTCCAATACCAAATAAATACGGTCTAAGCCAAAAGAAATACCTATACCGCTCATATCCTTCAAACCAAAAATCCCAGTAAGGTCATCATACCTTCCGCCACCGCCAATGCTTCCCATATTAACCTCTTCGGGAGCAGAAACTTCAAATATGGCGCCTGTGTAATAGTTTAAACCACGTGCGAGAGTTACGTCTATTTGTAACGAAGCCGTTTGCAAACCAAGCATTTCAATATTAGTAGTTATAAACTCAAGCTCTTCAACACCTTGAATTCCCAATTGTGAGGAACGAAGCAATCCCTTTAATGAATTTATTTTCTCTTCATTACTTCCTTTGAACGAAAACAAAGGTTGCAATTTTTGCAAAGCCTCTTCGGAAATACCTTTTTCACGCATTTCTTTTTTTACGCCTTCCTCCCCTATTTTATCAAGCTTGTCCAAAGCAACCGTAAAATCTATCAACTTATCTTCCGCGCCAATGGTTTCGGCTATACCACTCAATATTTTTCGGTTGTTTATTTTTATGGTTACGCCTTTTAAATTGAGTTTGCTGAAAACGGCATCATACAATTGCACAAATTCCACTTCCTGCCAAAGCGAGGTTGAGCCCACAACATCTGCATCACATTGAAAAAACTCGCGAAAACGGCCTTTTTGCGGTCTGTCTGCACGCCAAACAGGTTGTATTTGATAGCGTTTAAACGGAAACGTTATCTCGTTTTGGTGTTGCACCACATAACGTGCAAAAGGCACTGTGAGGTCATAACGGAGGGCCTTTTCGGAAATACTAGAAGTGATTTTATTGCTATCCTTTTCTGAATAAAGTTCATCTCCCACTTTTGACAAAAAATCTCCACTATTCAAAATCTTAAAAATCAGTCGGTCTCCTTCTTCGCCATATTTCCCCATCAAGGTTTCACTATTTTCAAACGAAGGTGTTTCAATAGGCTGAAAACCATATAGCGAAAAAGTTTCCTTTATTGTACTGAAAATATAATTGCGCTTAGAAACTTCTTCCGGGTTGAAATCGCGAGTGCCTTTTGGGATGGACGGTTTTTTTGACAAGACTTTATATTTTTGAAATTTATATTTTCTACTTGGCAAATATCCTAAATAATAATGAAGTTTACCACAATAAGATTACTGGAATCAATATATGCTTCAGAGTAATTCTGTAACTTTATCGTGCGTTTGCAGTCTAATGAGAAACACAAACTAAAAATATGTTTTCACTTTTCTGGGAAAATGTCCGCATTGCGTTGGATTCCATTAAAAGCCAATTGCTAAGAACCATACTGACCATTATAATTATTGGTATTGGCATTTGGGCGCTTGTAGGTATTTTGAGTGCAGTGAAAGCTTTAGAAACTACCATTTCAGGGAATTTTGCTTCAATGGGTGCTAATACATTTAACATCCAGCAATATGAATTTTCCGTTCGAACAAATAGAAGCAGTGAAAGGGAAAAAATCAACCCCATAATTAGCTACAATAATGTTCGGGAGTTTTTGGATATTTATGAATTTCCCTCAACCAAAACCTCGCTTTCTTTTCAGGGAACCTCTGTTGCTGAGGTAAAATACGGTTCCGAAAAAACCGATCCCGAAGTGCAAGTTTACGGTGTAAATGAAAACTATTTGGAAAACACTGGAACCGAAGTAGACAAAGGAAGAAATTTTACCATTTTCGATATACAAAATAACAATAAGGTCTGTTTGATAGGTTCTGACTTTGAAAAAAACCTTTTTAAAAATGAAGATCCAATTAACAAAACAATCAGCATTCGCGGAGTGAAATTCAAAGTTATTGGTTTGTTGGAATCAAAAGGTTCAACGTTTGGAAACAACCAGGATTTAAAGGTTTTAATTCCCGTGCAAGTTGCACGTGGAATCTATACACAACCAAATATTAATTACAATATAAGTATAAAAGTAGATGACAAGCAGATGATGGAAGCCGCACAGGATGAAGCTATCATTACTTTTAGAAACATTCGCGGTTTAAATCCTGTGGAAGCTAATAATTTTGGAATTGAACGTAGCGAAGATTTAATAAACCGAATTGCTTCCATTACCCAATATTTGGAAATTGCAGCTTGGATAATCAGCATTATTACCATTCTTGGTTCTTCTATTGCTTTGATGAACATTATGTTGGTTTCAGTATCTGAACGTACCCGTGAAATTGGTGTCCGGAAAGCTATGGGCGCAAAACGTTCTACAATTTCTACTCAATTTTTTATTGAAACAATCGTAATTGGTCAGTTTGGGAGTGTTTTAGGGATTATCCTAGGAGTATTGACCGGTTTTGCTTTTGCAAAAATCTTCGAGTTTGATTTTTCGCTACCATGGGCGGCAATGATTTGGGCAACAGTTATTACATTTATAGTTGCTGTAATTGCAGGTTCTTATCCAGCTTCAAAAGCAGCGGGATTGGACCCAATAGAAAGTTTGAGGTACGAATAATCAAATTTTAATATTTTGTATTTATTCGCTTAACAATTCACTAAAATAGTTATAAAGTTCCCCTTTTGTAATAACAGCGCCTTGCTGGATCAACACAAAAATATCTTTGTTACGATCGTCCTTAATGGCTTTTGTTGAAGTGTAAAGACTAACTGAATCATCATGCAAGTTTTGTTGAAGCCATTTATAACCGTATTCATTAGTTATATCAATATTATCAGCTTCAACCTTTATGGCTATCAGCTCCATAAATGCTTCCGAAATATGGAAAAGCATCAACTGTTTGGGGGAAATGTGTTCTAAATACTTTACTTTGTTTAAAACCCCTTCCCAAATTAAGTCGCTAAAAATATCTAATTCCTGTTCAGCCACTTCTGGTTTTTCTACCTTCAGTTTAGCCCATTCGTCAGCGGTTATGGATTGTGTGGCAAGAAAATTTATAAATTCTTGGTGCAGCTCTTCAAACTGTTCTTTTGTTAATCTCGCGTACTTCATATCAGTTATTTTTTCTCTATAGTGTGTTCTCGGCTCACTTTTTTAAGTAAAAAAAATTCCAAAATAAAAAACCTTCCCTGAAAACAGGAAAGGTTTTATATAAATTAATCGTATTGTTTAATTTGAATTCAATAAATCTTCTGATTTATCTTCTGATTTATCTTCCGATATTTCTTCTGACTCAGCTTTTACTTCTGGTTTTGCTTTTGCTTCCGCTTTAGGTTTTTTAACCTCTGGCTTAGCTTCAGCAACTACTTCAAAAGTAAAATTGCTTACCACATCTCTGTGGAAACGAATGGTTGCATCGTAAGGACCAGTTCGCTTAATAGCGCCACCTGCAATTGTGATGTACTTTTTCTCGATAGAAACACCTTCTTTTTCCAGTGCTTCAGCAAGATCTCCATTTGTTACTGAACCGAACAATTTATCACCTTCGCCAGTTTTGGCTGTAATTTTAATTTCAAGTCCGTTTAGTTTTTCAGCCTGTGTTTTGGCTTCGTCAACTACTTTCTTTTCTTTGAAAGCGCGTTGCTTCAAAGTTTCAGCCAATACTTTTTTAGCCGAAGGAGTTGCAAGAACTGCATGCCCTTGTGGAATTAAAAAGTTTCTTCCGTAACCGTTTTTTACTCTTACAAGATCATCTGCAAATCCCAGATTTTCTACGTCTTTCTTTAATATAAGTTCCATAATATTTTCTGGTTTTTATTTTAATAAATCGGCTACGTAAGGCATAAGTGCCAAATGGCGTGCTCTTTTAACGGCAACAGCCACTTTTCTTTGGTATTTCAAAGAAGTTCCGGTAAGTCTTCTTGGAAGAATTTTACCTTGTTCGTTCACAAATTTCAATAAGAAATCTGGATCTTTATAGTCCACATACTTAATGCCAGACCTTTTGAACATACAGTATTTTTTGGTCTTGTTGGTCTCTATGTTAAGCGGAGTAAGATATCTAATCTCTCCGTCTTTTTTTCCTTTTGCTTGTTGTTGTAGTGTGGCCATAATTTATGCTGATTTTTTATTGCGGTTTCTTCTTTTTTCTGCCCAAGCAATTGCGTGCTTGTCAAGGCTTACTGTAAGGTAACGCATAAAACGCTCGTCCCTTTTAAATTCAGTTTCAAGTTCATGAGTTGCTTCACCATCAACGGTGTACTCAAAAAGGTGATAAAAACCACTTTTTTTGTTCTGGATTGGGTAAGCAAGTTTTTTCAAGCCCCAATTTTCTTTGGATATCATCTTAGCACCTTTAGAAACAAGAAGATCTTCGTATTTCTTTACTGTTTCCTTTATCTGATCTTCAGATAAAACGGGATTTAAGATGAAAACAGTTTCGTAATGATTCATAAAAAATCTATTAAATTAATGATTAAACTTTTTGGCTTTCTGCCAAAGAGGGTGCAAAAATACTACTTTATTTAATATTTTCAAACCTAATGTAGAATAGTATTAAAAATATGTTGTTTTAGATTAAGTGTACATTTTTTTCGATTAAAGTCACAAAAAGTTGCATTTCATCGAATATTTGCATAATATTGCCTTACGCAAAACCTACTATTGTGGAAAAAACAATACTAAAATGTGCAGTTGTAGATGATTCTGCACTGCAAAGTCTTTCAATAGTAAAGCTTATACAAATGCATCCCTCACTTGAACTTGTTGCGGAGTACAAAAACGCTATTGAAGCCAAAATGGGTCTCGCCTCTACTGAAATAGACCTTGTTTTTTTGGATATCGAAATGCCAATTCTTTAAGGATTTGAACTGTTGGACGATATTCAAAGAAAACCCCAAGTTATCTTTGTAACTGGTAAAACCAAATATGCTTTTAAAGCATTTGATTATGACGCCGTGGATTACCTTCGTAAACCCATAGCCAAAGATCGTTTTTTGAATGCCGTTCACAAAGCAATTACCAATCATAAGCTGAAAAATGAGGAAGGCTTTGATGATGAAGATTTTATCTTCGTAAAAAGCAATCTTAAAAAGCGAAAAGTTTACTTAAATGAGATGCGATACATTGAAGCTTTTGGCGATTATGTGAAATTGGTTACAGAGCACGATTCGCTTGTAGTTCTTTCAACCATGAAAGCATTTCAAACCCAATTACCAAATGACGGATTCTTAGAATCCACAAATCGTATATTGTGAATCTAGACAAGATGGACAGCTATAACAGCAAGACCATTGAATTGGACAAAGAAAATTCCTTTGAGCCGAAACAGAAAAACCGAACTTGTTGATGCTTTAGCCGCAATACAAAACACCTAATAATTATCTACATCAATATTACGCGCACCTTGAAAATTCCTTAATAGAATTAAAACTTCGCTGCACTTTTCTATGTATTTTTTTGTTTTTCCAAGGATTGTTTTTTTGGAATTTTAACCAGAAGATTGATGATGTATTTATTCTTAATTCTACCAATTGGCGGTGGTTCTGGCCCAAAATATTTTCTTTAAACTGCATTTCCAAGGCTTGACCAAACCACGTTGAAGCTTTCTGCACAGCGTTAAGTTTTTATCTTTAAAAATAATTTTTATTGTTCTAAAAATAGGTGGATATTTATAATTATACCGCTCTTCATTTGCTCTTTATACATTCCCACATAATCATTGGTGGACACTTGTTGCAAAATGTGATGATACGGATTATAGGTTTGAATCAACACCTTGCCGCGCTTTTCAGTCCGCCCTGCCCTACCCGATACTTGCTGCAGTAACTGGAAACTTCTCTCATGAGCCCTAAAATCAGGAAAATTTAACATATTGTCAGCATTCATAACGCCTACCAATTTTACATTTCTAAAATCCAATCCTTTGGCAAGCATCTGTGTGCCCACTAAAATATCAATTTCTTGTTTTCAAACGCTTAATAAATTTTGAATAGCCATATTTCCCTTTGGTAGTATCCAAGTCCATTCGGGCTACTTTATAATTTGGGAATAAAGTTTTCAATTCGGTTTCTATCTGTTCGGTACCAAAACCTTTGCTATCCAACGTTTCACTTCCACAAGCAATGCAACTTTTATCATGGCCGTATTGATATCCACAATAATGGCATCGCAACTGATTTTTATATTGATGAAAGGTCAAACTAACATCACAATTGGGGCATTGCGGTGAAACCCCACAAGTGTTGCATTCCACAATAGGTGAAAATCCTCTTCTATTTTGAAAAAAAATAATTTGCTGGCCATTTTTTAAAACCTCTGTCATTTCATCCATCAGTCGATCACTAAAATGACCTTTCATCTGCTTTTTTGGTTTTTTCCTTAATATCGACCAATTCAATATCTGGCATCAATACATTGCCATAGCGCTTTTTCAGTTACCAATCCAAATTTTTCTGTTTTGCATTGTGATAGCTTTCCAGAAGGTGTTGCAGAGCCTAAAATTTTGCTTTGTGAAGATTTGCCAGCACAATGGCCGTATCGCGTGCATGATATCGTGGTGCGGGATTATATTGTTTAAAGGACTGTTCATGTTCCTCATCAACAATAATAAATCCCAAATTTTTAAAAGGCAGAAACAAAGACGAGCGCGCGCCAATAACCATTTGTGCTTTGGGTTTAACGTTAAGAACATTGTTCCAAACCTCAACCCTTTCGTTTACTGAAAACTTTGAATGATAAACCGAAATCTTTTCTCCAAAATATTTTTGAAGACGGTTAATCAATTGTGTTGTTAATGCAATTTCCGGAAGCATATACAAAACTTGTTTTCCAGAAGCGATCATTTCTTCAATGAGACGCACATAAATTTCGGTTTTTCCACTGGAAGTAACGCCGTGCAACAAAACCACATCATTGGTTTTGAAGGAAGCTTTAATTTCTTGATAAGCTGCTGTTTGTGCCTCATTTAAAGTTTTAATTTCTGAAGAAGCTTCGCCAGCAAATTCTACGCGATCATGCTGAATAAAATATTCTTCTAAAATACCTTTATCTATTAGCGATTTCAGTGTGGATGCAGATGCATCACTTTTCTTTTGAAGTGCCGTGGAACCGATTGGTTTTTTGGTTTGGCTGTTCAGCATAAAAAGAGTCATCAATACATCGCACTGTTTGGGAGCGCGAGTTAGGGTATCCAAAAGTTCACGCAGTTTTTCTTCGGAAGTGTATTTGTTTGAAAGTTTTATGTAGCGTTTTAGCTTGGGAACGTATTGTTCGTAAACGGTTTCCTCAACTTCAATAATATTCTTGTCCAGCAGTTTGTGGATTACTGAAACAATATTTCTTCTGTCCAAAATAGAACGGGCATCATTTATATGTAGGGAAGATTGATGCTGCAAGGCTTCATACAACACAAATTCGTCATCACTTAAGGATTCTTCGCCCTGAAAATTGCGTGAAGAAAGTTTGATGATGGTTTCGCTTTCCAGGAGAAAAGCACTGGGAAGCGCTGCTTTTATCACTTCACCCAAAGAACACATATAATATGCGGCTATCCATTGCCAATGTTTTAATTGATGCGTTGTAATGATGGGTTCTTCATCAAGAATATGATCTATGGATTTGGTTTCGTAACCCACTGGAGGTTGGTCATGAACTTGATAGACAATCCCTGTGTAAACCTTAGATTTTCCAAATGGAATCGCAACTCGCATTCCAGGTTTTAGAAAAGCTGCCTCGTCTTTATTTACACTATAAGTGAAAGCTTGCTTCAATGGAATAGGAAGGATAACGTCTATAAAATACACTCTAGGAAAAGTTATTGGGTTATTGTTTTCTGAATAAAAAAAGCCACCAAAAATGGTGGCTTAAAGATACTGCTTTTAATGTTTTTAATTAACTCGGCTCCAAGTTTGTGTTCTACCTAAAAGAGAGAAGCCTATATATCCGCGTACGTCTAATTTATTAGGGCCATCGAGTTCTATATAGCATTTATAGACTTTTCCGTTGTTTGGATCCATAATAGTACCATCGTTATATTCATCACCATCTTTTTCAAGACCTTTTATAATTACAATTCCTAAAATAGGTTTTCCTTTAGCTTCGCCTGGACATTCATCACAAGTGGCGTTCTTTTTGGCAGGATTTAAAATCTCTACCACTTTTCCATAAATTTTTCCGTTTTGTTTATAGATTTCAACAATTGATTTTTCTTCACCGGTTTCGTCATCAACTGTTTTCCATTTTCCAGTTACGTCTTGTGCCGCGGCAGTCATAACTGTAAGAGCAACAAGGGAGATAGTAAAAAGTATTTTTTTCATCAGTTTAAAATTAGGTTTATAGTTACATTTTTTCTTTTAGCCGCTTTAAGGAAATATTCAATTCAAAACCTAGCAGCAAGAGGTTTGCGTTTATCCAAATATATAACATCAAAATTAAAAGTGCACCAATGGAACCGTATAACTCGTTATAATTTGAAAAGTTATTAATATAAACACCAAAAAAATATGTGGTAAGCAGAAACAGCACCGTGGTGGTTACTGCCCCAATGGAAAAAAAGCTGGAAGACTTTCCTTCCTTGGTGCCGAAATAATAAAGTGTTGCTATCACAACATAGATCATTATTACAAAAACTAAAAATTGAAAGAACGAAATCCAGAAAAGATCATTGTCAATATAGGCTCTGGACTGTAGGTCATTGATTATATATTCACCATAAAGAATGACCCCAACAGAAGTTAACAACAACAATGCCAAGAAAATGGAAACCCCAAGAGCCACAAAATACTGCCTAAAAAAACTGCGATTGATGGTTACATGATATGAAAACTCAAACGCGCTAAAAATAGCATTTACACCATTTGCAGATAAAAATACCGAAAGAAAAAACACTACAGAGGTTAATCCAGCTCTTGGATTTACAGCAATATCTGCAATTATTGGATAAAAGAATTCAGTGGTTTGTGCGGGAAGCAGCGCTTCCATAAATATTAAAAAACGGGTTTGGAAACCATCAATTGGGATATAAGGAATAAGGTTCAATAAAAACAATAAAAAAGGAAATAGCGCAAGAAAAAAACTATAAGCAATGGAACTTGCTCGCGGTGAAAAAGAACCTTTCAATATTCCTGTGCCATAAATTTCCAGCAAATTGTAAAGCGAAAATTCCCCTCCCATACCGGGAAGCTTTATTCTTTTGCTGAGCTTTACCAAATTCCGGATGACTGGAATGTTTATTTCTTTTTCCTCTTCTTCGCTCATTTAACAGCTTTTAGACTTAGGTCCATATTGTAAACGGAATGCGTCAGCGCACCGCTGGAAATGTAATCTACACCACATTCAGCATATTCTCTGGCGGTTTCCAAAGTGATGCCACCACTAGATTCTGTTAGGCATTTTCCGTTTATGAGTTTTACTGCTTTGCGTGTATCTTCGTAATTGAAATTGTCTATCAAAATTCTATAAACGCCTTCTGATTGAAGTATTTCTTCTATTTCTGAAAGATTTCTTGCTTCAACAATTATTTTAAGGTCAAGACGACTTTCTTTTAAATATTTTTTTGTCTTTTCAATAGCTTTGGTTATTCCGCCGCAGAAATCTATATGGTTATCTTTTAACATAACCATATCATATAAAGCAAAACGGTGGTTCTCCCCGCCTCCAATCTTTACAGCCCACTTTTCCATAGCACGAATTCCAGGGGTAGTTTTGCGAGTATCTAGGATTTTGGTGTTAGTTCCTTCCAAAAGTTTTACATACTCATTGGTTTTGGTGGCAATGGCACTCATACGTTGCATTGCGTTCAAAACCAATCGCTCGGATTTTAATATGGATTGCGAAAGACCCGAAACGTAAAAACACACATCGCCATATTTTACGGGGCTACCGTCCTCTATTTTTATATCGAGTTCCAGTCCCGGATCTACATATTCAAAAACCTGTCTGGCAAAGTCAATGCCTGCGATGATGCCTTCGTCCTTTACCAAAAGTTTTGCTGTCCCTCGCGCATCTTCAGGAATGCAGGCCAGCGAACTATGGTCACCATCGCCTACGTCCTCACGGATGGCATTTGCAATTATGGTATCTATTTCTTTGTTGAATTGTTTCTCTGAAATCATAGCACCGAAATTTTAGCTAAAATAACAAAAAGAGTTGGCAGTATTCAGTTTCAGCAGGCAGTTATGTAAAAACCTTTAAAATCCCTTACTTTTGAATTATGAAAATAACACTGCTCGCCATTGGCAAGACCGATAACAAGCAACTGCATACCTTGATGGATGACTATACAAAGCGGTTGGGGTTTTACATCCCGTTTGAAATGGAAGTGATTCCAGATATAAAGAATGCAAAAAACTTATCCGAAGCGCTTCAAAAGCAAGCCGAAGGAGAGGAAATCTTAAAGCGAACCACTACTTCAGATGTTTTAATTCTTTTAGATGAAAAGGGAAAAACATATACTTCCGAAGGGTTTGCGGAGTTTCTTCAGAAGAAAATGAATAGTGGTTTGAAGAACCTCAACTTTGTGATTGGTGGGCCTTATGGTTTTAGCGATGCCGTTTATGAACGTGCCAATGGCAAGGTTTCGCTTTCTTCCATGACTTTTTCGCACCAAATGGTTCGGCTGTTTTTTATTGAGCAACTTTATCGGGGATTTACAATTTTAAGGAATGAACCGTATCATCATAGGTAGTAATGAGACGTGAATCGTGAGAAGTTCATCATTAGGCCCTTCGACTGCGCTCAGGACAGGTTGTTCAGGGTTACAACTTCAGCTCCAACTGCAATCTATATAATCTGTTAGCATATGAAACAGCAGTCCAACTGCTATGATTCTTGTTTTTTTGAAAAATAATAATACTACATAAACCGCCATTGCCCAATAGGTGTGTAAGGGATGAAAGTTTATGCTGCAACGGCCGGGGTCAAAGATTGGGGTGGCGAAAAGATGATCCAAATCTATCAACATTGTTGCCAGCATAATGAGCCAGGCCTTTTTCCATTCCTTTCGGAAAAAGATATAGGCAATCAGTCCTGGAACTAAAAGATGTAGCGTGTAATGGACTAGCGTTTGGAGCATGTATAGTTTTTTGCAAAGATAGGTATTCATCTATTGTAGAAGTTAATTTCTGAAGTGTTGTAATTGAGTTCTTCCTATTAAAAAGCTAATTGAATTTTATATTTTGACGGAAGCATTAAAAAGTTTATTTTTCAAAATTATTAATAGCAACTATGAAAAAAATATACGCCTTAGCACTTTTCTTTTTAGCAACTTCATTTGCACCTAACTTTATTTTCGCCCAGTGCGGAGATGTTACCATAGAGAGTTTAACAAATCCTGGACCTTATGAGGTTGCAACACTTACCGAAGCGGATGGTCTTAGAAATGGACCGGATTATGCAGGTGCCACGGTATATTATCCCACAAATGCCACTCCCCCTTTTGCAAGTATTGCCATTGTTCCCGGATTTACAGCGCCACCTTCAACAGTTGAGGAATGGGGGCCTTTTTATGCCTCGCACGGAATTGTAACCATCATTATTGGCACCAATTCTCCTTTTGATTTTCCTGAAGAAAGGGCCATTGCACTTTTGGACGCTTTGGAAACCATGCGACAGGAAAATACCCGAAACTCATCTCCATTGGAAAACCAATTAGACACAGATAAATTAGCAGTGAGTGGATGGTCTATGGGTGGCGGTGGCGCACAGCGCGCGGCAGTATTGGACAGCAGGGTGAAAGGCGTTGTAGCTTTGTGCCCTTGGTTGCCAAACCCTTCCTTAAATCATGCTAGTCCTGTGTTAATTTTTAGTGGTGAAAATGATCCTACCGCTCCGCCTGCACAACACGCAGACCTTGCATTATGCCGCTACTCCAAATACAACTGACAAGCTGCTTTTCGAAATTGCAAATGGTAATCATTCAGTGGCAAATACGCCGAATGGTGGCAATGGTGCTGTAGGTAAAATAGCCCTTTCTTGGCTTAAGTTATATTTAGATGATAATGATTGTTATTGTCCACTATTGACTGAGGAACTCTTGGTTAACCCGCCAGCGGCTTCTAAAGTATTATCCAGTTTTGAGTGTGAGTTGCTTAGTGTACCTGATAATAGCTTTGCTATAAGTGTATATCCAAATCCTACAAAAGACTTTGTAAATATAAACATTCAGACTACTGCACATTATGAGGTGTACTCTGCGCTCGGGCAACGATTGCTATCTGGTGAACTTACTCAAAACGAAAAGCAGATTGACTTTTCGAACTTTGCGAAAGGGATCTATTATGTGCGGATTGAGAATGAAACTTTGAAGGTTGTTAGGAATTAATTTATAGGTCTGTGTAATTGTTTAAGCGTTGAAGTGTCTTGAGCGGATACTTTCGCTAGTGGGCTTATAAATGCGCATGAATTCTATCTACTAAATCTCCAAGAGTAGTTGCAGGTGCAAGTTCCACCATTGGGATATATAGAGAGAATGACTCCAAGGTCATTATTACAATTTATGCGCGGTCTATTAAATTTTACTGAGTGCTAAACTTTCCTTCGGTTATCATAATAGTATTGCCGTTATTGTCCATAATTTTTCCTTCAAAAGTTCCGCGGATAGCTTTTCCTTCTGGGGCTGAAATGGCTGTAATTTCCTCAACATGTATCAATAGTAACAGTAAAAGGCGTTCCAGATTTTTTTACTTCATACATTTTGCTCGTCATCATTATTCCTCCACCGTTAGATGAAGTTCCTTTAAGTGTATATGTTCCGACACCTTCTACCTTATCAATGATTATGGCAAAAAGACCTTTAGGAGTATTGCTCCGGATGTTCACTTCCCTTTTCGCTGGAGCATAAATGGCCATAACGCCGGGCACAGTACCTTCTACTAGGGTGCCATCCATTTTGAAAGATAGGCTTGCAAAGCCTGGTTTTGCTTCGGCGGGGGGTGGAGTTTCCGATAACATTTGGGCAGTCGTCTCTGTGGTTGTTTCGGCCTCAGTTTCGGTGGAAGTGTTGTTTTTACAGGCAATTGTAGCGGTAATAATAAGTATTACCAAAACGAATTTAGACATGGTTTTCATAGGTGCTATAGTTTTGATTGTTAGCTGTATACCAAGGTAATTCATTTTTCGATCTGTGGGTTTAAAAGTGAAGGTTATTTGTGTGTTGCGGGCACAGGCTGCAAACTTGCGGTAGCGGAGGTGTTGGCTCGTATTTTTTTGGGCTGTCAGTTATGGGTTATGGGTTGAGGGTTTGTGAATTTGTGGTTTGTGGAATTGGTTTAGTGGGCACGAGCGGGATGCTCGCGCTAGCGGGGGTTAATTACTCTGAATTAATTTAAGCGTCCCAGTATAAGTGCCAATAACTTGAATATCATACTCTATGTTTTCGAAAGTATAATCAAGTTTAAAATTATTTCCAGAAACTTCAATTTTTATATTTCCTGTTGTTAGTTCCCCTGTATCTGATGCCCACTTATGATATGAAAAAGCACAATTATCAAGAATATCAATACCAAATCTAAAACCTACATAATTGATATCACTAGGTCCATAAAGGTCTAAATTGAAATTATATATACCATCAGTCAATTCACTAATCTTTGTGTCATTGATAGCTAACAAAACATCTTGGGTCAAATTATTTGAATAATGACAGAAATTATAATTATTCCACATATCATTTATTATTGTTCCGTTGGAAAGATAGATACGTTCCAATCTACTATTTGTTGAATCTGACATAATTATAAATCCATTGGGGGTAGCGAAGGATAGGTCCTCGTGAGTAGTAAATTCAGACTTTTTATTGGTATTGTCATCATCCGATGAACAGGATAATGTTATTATTGCTATTAATAATACGGTAAGTATTTTTAATTCTTTCATTGCAGGAATGTTGGTGTAAATTGTTTCTAACGTGCAAAATATATAAATTTTGATCACTCCACCCCACCAATCAAAACCCCCAACATCTCAATAGCAGCATCACTAATGCGGGTGCCTGGGCCATAGACGGCCACTGCGCCAGCATCAAAAAGGTATTGGTAATCTTGGTGCGGTATCACGCCGCCCACGATAACCATAATATCTTCGCGTCCATACTTTTTTAGGGCTTCTATAACTTGTGGCACAAGGGTTTTGTGGCCTGCGGCAAGGGAGGAAACGCCGAGAATGTGTACGTCGTTCTCTACTGCTTGTTTGGCGGCTTCTGCGGGCGTTTGGAAGAGTGGGCCTATGTCTACGTCAAAACCTACATCGGCATAGCCTGTGGCAACTACTTTGGCGCCACGGTCGTGCCCGTCCTGCCCCATTTTTGCAATCATTATACGGGGGCGGCGGCCTTCAAGTTCTGCAAACTTGTCTGCCATTTGCCTTGCCTTTTCAAAACTTGGGTCTTTTTTCATCTCTTTGCTGTACACGCCGCTAAACGATCTAATTTGTGCTTTATACCTGCCGAATTCCTTTTCCATTGCGGTAGAGATTTCGCCTAAGGTTGCCCTATGGCGGGCAGCTTCTACGGCTAAAGCTAATAAATTTCCCTGACCTGTCTTTGCACATTCGGTAATATCCGCGAGTGCCTTTTCTACCTTTTTGGTGTCGCGAGTGGCTTTTATATGGTTAAGACGTTCAATTTGGGAGGTGCGGACTTTTTGATTGTCAACATCCAAGATTTGTAATGGGTCTTCTTTTTCAAGGCGGTATTTGTTTACACCTACAATAATATCCTGTCCGCTGTCAATTCGTGCTTGTTTTCTAGCGGAGGCTTCCTCAATGCGCAGTTTGGGGATGCCAGCCTCGATGGCTTTGGTCATTCCTCCCAGTTCTTCCACTTCCTCAATTAGCGCCCAAGCCTTATTAGCGATTTCATTGGTAAGATTTTCCACATAATAACTTCCTGCCCAAGGGTCAACCGTTTTAGTAATTTGGGTTTCGGTCTGAAGGAAAATCTGGGTATTTCTGGCAATACGGGCCGAAAAATCTGTCGGAAGCGCAATAGCTTCATCCAAAGCGTTTGTATGCAAGGATTGCGTTCCACCGAAAACTGCGGCAGAGGCTTCAATTGCTGTTCGTGCTACATTATTGAAGGGGTCTTGCTCGGTAAGGCTCCAACCGCTGGTTTGACAGTGTGTTCGCAATGCCAAAGATTTTTCGCTTTTAGGGTTGAACTGTTTTACAATCTTTGCCCACAGCATTCTGGCGGCCCGCATTTTAGCGATTTCCATAAAATGGTTCATCCCAATTGCCCAAAAGAAGGACAGTCGCGGCGCAAAAGTATCTATATCCATTCCCGCTTTTATTCCGGTGCGGATGTATTCCAGACCGTCTGCTAAAGTATAGGCAAGTTCAATATCTGCTGTGGCTCCTGCTTCTTGCATATGATAACCAGAAATAGAGATGCTATTGAACTTGGGCATCTTTTCAGAAGCAAACTCAAAAATGTCGCTAATGATTTTCATTGAAGGTGTTGGCGGATAGATGTACGTGTTCCGCACCATAAATTCCTTTAGAATATCGTTTTGTATGGTTCCTGCCAGATCTTTTGGCGAAACGCCCTGTTCTTCTGCAGCAACAATATAAAATGCCATAATAGGAAGCACAGCACCGTTCATGGTCATGGAAACGCTCATCTTGTCCAACGGAATTTGGTCAAAGAGTATTTTCATATCCTCAACGCTATCAATAGCTACGCCTGCTTTTCCAACGTCGCCCTCTACCCTTTCGTGGTCACTGTCGTAACCGCGATGTGTCGCAAGATCGAACGCTACCGAAAGTCCTTTTTGGCCTGCGGCTAGATTTCGTCTGTAGAAAGCATTGCTATCTTCTGCTGTGGAAAACCCTGCGTATTGGCGGATGGTCCACGGACGACGAACGTACATTGTTGAGTATGGGCCGCGGAGGTATGGCGCTATTCCGGCTACGAAGTTTAAGTGATGCAAGTTTTTTATGTCTTCAGCCGTGTATTGTTTTTTGAGAGTTATCTCTTCGGCTGTGGTATAGGTATCCTTGGACCTCTCGACTGCGCTCGAGGGGACATTGGAGTCATTCGGTTTATTCAGAGTGAGATCTTGTAAATTTTTTCTATCCATATAACGTAATGCTTCTCCAACCCATATAAACTCCAAACCCTAGCAACATTATTGCTATGATTATAAAAAGAAGTTGGAAATATTTATGTGATGTTAGTTTTTTATATCGCATTAAGATTGCTAAGCCCAAGACGATAAATATGATTCCTAAAAAGGTTCCTAAAACTTCATTGTTCATGATTCTTGCTTTAAACGTTCCTGTTCCGTGATTTCTGCTATTCTTTTTTCAACAATCGGGGCGATAAGAGTTTTAACAGGGTTGTGTTTTGCGAAA
The DNA here is from genome assembly GCA_963789545.1 of uncultured Flavobacteriaceae bacterium. Taxonomy (GTDB): domain Bacteria; phylum Bacteroidota; class Bacteroidia; order Flavobacteriales; family Flavobacteriaceae; genus Aequorivita. Next base: position 750,340 of record CAWBKZ010000006.1, read on the forward strand.
GGAAAAAGTTCCAAATCGTCTTTCATTTTGTCGTTTTTGTTGGGGTGGTAATTTGTGCCCAAGAGTTTAAGTTCGCCACTATTGAAAAGTTGTTGTTCCTTTTCTGAGCTCTCCTTTATTTTCTTTTGAATGATTCCTTCTTTTAACTGCTGAAGAAAGCCGCCGCCCTTTTCTATTTCTTTGAAGAGTTGAAGTGCTTTTTCAGCAAGTTCACTTGTTAGACTTTCAATGTAATAGGTCCCATCTGCAGGATTGCTTACTGCATTGAAATAGCTTTCGTACTTTAAAATAAGCAACTGGTTTCGGGAAATGCGCTCACCAAACTCGTTGTTCTTATGGTAAAGGGCATCATAGGGTAAATTACAAACCGTATCTGCTCCTCCCAAAATGGCACTCATACATTCTGTAGTGCTACGGAGTAGGTTTACGTTGAAATCATATAAGGTTTTGTTGCGCTTAGATGGTGTGGCAATAATGTGGCATGTTTCCTTTACTCCATATTCTTTTGCCAAAGTTGCGTATAGCTTTCGCAGGGCTCGGATTTTAGCTATTTCGAAAAAATAGTTTGGGCCGGTTGCTAGGTGGAAGGTTATTGACAAACTTTCAGCGGAGTAGTTCTCGGCTGTGCTTGAACTGACATGATTTAAATATTCATTGGCATGAGCCACAGCGTAGGCTAATTGCTGAACAATATTAGCGCCGGCGTTTTGGTATAAACCCGCATCAACGGATAGCAAATTTTGAGAAGGATTCTTTTCAAAAATACTGTCTAGAATTTCGTGATCTTTTTTCAAATTATGAAACCAATTTCCTGTGCGGCCTAAGTTTCCTATTAAATCTATGTTGTAATAAACGGTTGCTTTTTTTTCTGAAAAGAATTTAATGAGTTTGCTGTAAAATGCTTCAGAAAGGAATGTTAGGTTAATATATATTGAAGCTATTTCAAACGGAAAACCCTTAAAAACGGTCCTTGGGTCAAAATCTTCGGCGGCTGTAAAAATTATTGCGCCTGCTCCTCTTTCCAAGGCATCTAAAGCTATGTTATTCGCTATCTTTTCATCATCGATAAAGATTTTTTGGGCGATTTTCCAAGATTGTGGCTGACCTGGAATTGGTTGAAAATCCTGATCAAAATCGTCTTCGTGATAGAAGGGTTTAACATTTATGCCTTCAGGACTTTTCCAAACCAGGGTTTCATTATAGTCTGCGCCTTTTAGATCGTATTGTATTTGCTGTTTCCACTGCTTTGCAGAAACTTCATCAAAATTTTCAAATAGAAATTTACTCATTTTTTTTCTTCTTTTTCTTGATGCTGTCTTCGTGCTCAATTATATAAATGTCTTCGTTTTCTTTTTTTAAGTAATATTTCTCGCGGGCAAATTTCTCCATCTGGTTGCTATCCTCCATTTTTTTGATGAAATCTTTATCATGATCAATTTCCTTTTGGTAAAATTCAGCATTATCTTCCAGAGCTTCAATTTCGCCTTCCAATTCATTATGGATGAAATATGAATTGGTATCAAAAAAAATCATCCAAGCAATAAAAAGGATAAGTATAAGCACGTATTTATTGCTTATAAATCGAACCCATTTTTTCTGTCTAAATTCTGAAAAACTCATGATTCAGTATAACTTATTTTTTGATGAATTATGCTTCGGATTACATCAACGGCAACAGTGTTATATCTGTTGGTGGGGATGATTATATCTGCAAATTCTTTTGTCGGTTCTATGAATTGTTGGTGCATAGGCTTTAATGTGGTTTGGTAGCGGTTCAGAACTTCATCAAGATCACGCCCGCGGGTGGCTATGTCGCGTTTCAATCTACGTATGAGGCGTTCGTCACTATCTGCATGGACGAATATTTTAATGTCAAACATATCGCGAATATCTGGATGTGCCAAGATTAAAATTCCTTCAACAATAATAACCTTTTTTGGAAAAGTAGTGATTGTTTCCCCAGTTCTATTGTGCTCCACGAAGGAATATACAGGTTGCTCAAAGGAATTTCCCTTGCGAAGTTCCTTTAAATGGCTTACCAATAAATCGAAATCAATCGCTTTGGGATGGTCAAAATTTATTTTTGTGCGTTCCTCAAAAGATAAATTACTGGTATCGTGATAATAGGAGTCCTGCGAAATAACGCATACTTCATTCACGGGAAGTTCCGTAACTATTTGATCTACCACTGTTGTTTTTCCACTCCCGGTACCGCCGGCAATGCCAATTATGAGCATATTCTATAGGTTTTTTACAAAGGTAGGGAAAAAAGGTTGCAGGTTTCAGGTTTCAGGTTTCAGATATATAGTTTCGATTTAATGGTTTGATATTATCTAAATCAGTCTTGGCTGTTGGTTCTTTTTTCTTTATTCTTTTATCTATTTTTGAAGTCTTTAAATTTTCAATGAAAACAATACTGTTACATCCCTCCTATTTTCCTTCCATTGAACAAATGGCGGCGGTGGCTCAAGCTGAAGAAGTTGTTTTTGAGGTTGAAGACAATTACCAAAAACAAACCTATAGAAACCGAACTTTTATTGCACACAGCAACGGAAAACTACTTTTAAATATTCCTATAAAACACACCAAAACCGGAATACGTAAAAAAACAAAGGAGGTGGTTGTTGAAAATGATTTTCCGTGGCAGGAACAGCATTGGAAAAGCTTGCAGAGCGCCTACCGCACTTCGCCTTTTTTTGAATATTATGAAGACGATTTAAAACCTTTATTTACAGAGTCCGTTGGAAATTTAATGGAACACAACTTCAAAATATTTGATTTATTATGCGAATTGATTGGGATTGAAGTTGAAGTTTCAACAACCAATTCTTTTGAAAAAAATCCTGAAATAAGCGACTTGCGTATTTTGGTTGATGCAAAAAGAAAGTCAGCTTTCCAGCCAGAAACCTACACACAGGTACACGAAGCAAACCATCCGTTTTTACCCAATCTTTCTGTCTTGGACTTGCTTTTTAATGAAGGTCCGAATGCGTTAAGTTATTTGGAAAGAGTCCCTCTTCCTTTTGGGCATCTCCCCAAAAGGGAGAATTCATAAGAGTAAAAGTGCCCTCTTCGGGGGTTAGGTGGCTTTACCAACCCACAGTAGCTCGAACTGGATAATGATCGGAAAAAGTTTTCTTCATAGTATCGAAAGAAATGATATCCAAGCCTTTTGAAGCAAAAATATAGTCTATCCGCATCGGGAATTTTTCAAACTTAAAAGTGGTTCCCAAGCCATTCCCGCGTTCTCTGAAAGCGTCCTGCATGCCATCTTTCAGTTTGCGGTAACTGTATGAAAACGGTGTGTTGTTGAAATCGCCCCCAACAATTACAGGATGTGCGGTTTTTTGCTTGTGCTCTAAAATAGCCGCTACTTGACTTTGTTGTTTTTCAAAAGCGGTGGAAACACGTTTTCGAAGTTTTTCGTTGTCGCTTTCCTGTAAAAAACTTACCCGCGGAATGATGCCAAGAGATTGTAAATGAACGCTATAAACACGAAGTGTATCAGTTCCTTTAACTACATCGGCATAAAGTGTATTGTTATAGGTTTCTTCAAAATCGAAAGCACCAGTATTGATTAATGGGTATTTTGAAAAAATAGCATGCCCTAATTTTGCCTTTTCAGATTTGAAATGAATATACTGGTATGGAAAGACTGAAAAATCGATTTTATTGGGTTTGTAATATTCCTGAATAAAAACCAAATCCGGATTTTCTTGGTTAAGTATTTCTACTATTATTTTTGAAGCATCCTTCGTGGGATTTTTTTCATAAGCATTAAAAAGTCGAACGTTGTATGATAACACATTCAGGGTATTTTCATACTGTGAAGCATCACCTTCTGAAGACACTTCATAAAAAACATTAAAGTAGAAATAGGAAATTAAAAGTACGGTAAACGATACAAAAAACCTTCGCCTAAGCTGAATTGCCCAATAAATAGCGAAAATTATATTTACAATTATAAGTAACGAAACCGCCAAGCTGAGCAACGAAAGCGTAGGAAAAGTTTTGGGTGGTAAATATGGCAAAATGAAGGAAATAAGCAAAAGAAAAGCCGCAAGCATATTGCTCCAGTAAATCAATTTGTTAAGAGATTTCCGCATTGGTTAGTCTTCTTTTCCGGCTTTAAACAAAAAGTCCTTTTCCTCTTTGGTAAGACTTTCGTAGCCGCTTTTGCCAATTTTATCTAAAATGCCGTCCACCTTTTTTTGGTGATTGGATTTTGCTTCTTTGGGTTTAGAACTTTGGGGTCTAGAATGTGTTGTACGGTGTACTTTTGTGAAAGGTTTTTTGGTGCGGGGTTTAAAAAGGTCTGCAATCCAATCCATAAAATTTTCAAACCATTTTCCGATGTCATTTCCTTTGGCAAGTTGCACTGCATAAATATAGCCAAAAAAAGCCCCACCCACATGTGCCATTAATCCACCAGCATTCCCAGAGGTTGGAATGCGCACCAAATCAAAGAGAAAAAGAAAAAGGGCAACATGCCACAGTTTCAAGTTAAAGGTAAAAATTCTAATTTCAGCGTTAGGAGTATAAGTGGCAATAAAAATCATTATTGCCGTAACTGCACCCGAAGCGCCAATTAAATAACCACGACTTTCAGCAAAAACTGGGAAAAGATTATAAGCCAAGACAAATAGTAGGCCACCAAAAAGGGCTCCAAGTAAATAGATTGTAAGTAATCTTTTTCCCGTAAAAAGATTTAAGACAAACTGACCAAACCAATACAACCAAAGCATATTAAACAATATATGGAAGAAGCCAAAATGTAGAAATCCATATGTTATTAAAGTCCAAGGACGAAAAAGAAGTGTATCAAAATCATCACTCAAAACAAACCAGCGAGAAAAGTATTGCTGACTTACATTTAAAAAAAACGACCCCAATCTAACCACTAAAAAAACAGCGGCATTGATAATCATAAGCTTGACCAAAACGCTGGACATCTTATATTTATATGAAAGGCTAGTAGCTGCCATAATTAATTCCAGCGATGGTTATCAAAACTATTTTTTTTCCAGTACCAAGCCATAATGAACCCGAAAAGAGCACCGCCTAAGTGTGCAAAATGTGCTATACCCGTTTGTGCTCCAGTAATTCCGAAAACTAAATCGAGTACAATAATTCCAGGGATAAAGTACTTTGCTTTTATCGGGATTGGTAAAAAAATCAGCATCAATTCTACACTTGGGAACATCATTCCGAATGCCACCAAAACGCCATAAACAGCACCAGAGGCCCCAAGGGCCATACCGTTGTATAAATTATACATACTTTGAATAGTATCCTGAGACACGTAATCCAATATTGCAGTATTATATTTTCCTGTATTCAATAAATCCATGACTTGCTCGTGGGTCATTCCGGCGTTCATCAAAGCGTCCATTCCGCTGTGCACTTGATAATAATTCACTAACGTATAAATCATTGCTGAACCAAGTCCCGCAGAAAAGTAAAAGAATAGAAACTTTTTTTGCCCCCAACGCATTTCTAAAGGCGAACCAAAAGCCCAAAGTGCATACATATTAAAAAGAATGTGGAAAAAATTGGCATGCATAAACATAGAAGTCAATGGTTGCCAAAATTGAAAACTAGGATTTTCAAAATAGTATAAAGCGAAAAGACGTTCCGCAATTCCACCAGTAAATTGTGATCCTATAAAAAAGAGCACGTTCAGTATCAATAGAAATTTTACGGTATCGGTTATTCTTCCCATTTACATAAATTTTTTGTCTAGATCACTCAAATCTAGCGTAGTGAAAACTGGTTTATTCGTCGGACTCACTGTTGGTTCTTTGCAAGCAAAGAGTTGATTTATTAAATGTTCGCGTTCTTCTCTATTCAAAGAAAGCCCTGTTTTTATTGCCATACTAGCTGCCATAGATTTTGCAAGCATATCGTTCTGACTAAAGCCCTCATCGGGCACTTCTTCTTTTATATCGTTTACTAATTGGTTGAGCAAATTTACAACATGACTTTCTAGTATCAGCACTGGAATACCGCTAATCTCAATCGTTTCATCTTTCAATTCTGAAAAAACAAAGCCAGTATGTTCCAATTGCTCACGTATTTTTTTAATAATTTCCACATCTGGTTTTGAAAAATGCAGTTGTAGCGGAAACAATAGTTGCTGGCTCACAGCTTCTTTTACGGTAATATTTTTTAAAAGTTCTTCGTAAAGAATCCTTTGGTGTGCCAAGTTTTGATGGATTACCATCATCCCATTTTTCAACGGACTTACAATGTATTTGTTCTGAATCTGGAAAGTTATATGTCCTATTTCGGCTTCAGTATTCTCAAATAGGCTTCCAGTTACTTCTTCGCTTTCAAATTCAATATCTCCTACGTTTGAAACTGCGGAATTTTCATCTTTCAATCCCACGTATAAAGATTCCCACGATGCCGATTTCTCACGCTTGAAGGGAAAGTTGATATTTCCTTGTTTCGTTTTTTCTTTGAATGGATTAAAATCCTTATCAACGTCTATGGAAGGTGCAGTAGGTGATTTCTTACTATATTCGTAAGGCGTGTCAAAACCTTTGTCTCTTTCAAAATCAAGCACCGGCGCAATATTGAATTGTCCTAAGCTGTGTTTTACTGTTGCGCGAAGCATTGCATAAATGGAATGCTCATCGTCAAATTTTATTTCGGTTTTTGTGGGATGGATGTTGATATCGATAGAATGGGGATCTACTTCCAAAAAAAGAAAATATCCGGGATGAATGTCGTTTTTGATCAAGCCTTCAAACGCAGAAGAAACGGCATGATGCAAGATACGGACTTTTTATAAAACGATCGTTCACAAAAAAGAACTGCTCTCCCCTGCTCTTTTTTCCGAATTCAGGTTTTAAAACAAAACCTTCAATTTTTATGATTTCGGTCTCTTCGCTAACTGGAACCAGTTTTTCATTGGTTTTACTTCCAAATATATTTACAATCCGTTGCCGTGAATTTGAGGAAGGAAGATTAAAAACATCACTTCCATTATGAAGCATTTGGAATGCAACATTTGGATGTGCAATAGCAACGCGATGAAATTCGTCAATAATATGGCGGGTTTCAACCGGATTGCTTTTTAAAAAGTTTCGGCGAGCAGGAATATTATAAAAAAGATTTTTTACTGAAATAGTTGTTCCTTTTGGAACCACTGCAGGATCCTGCGAAATTACTTTGCTACCTTCAATAGTGAGATGTGTTCCTATTTCAGAATTTTCGGTTTTGGTTTTTAACTCTACGTGTGCGATTGCAGCAATAGAAGCCAAAGCCTCACCACGGAACCCCTTTGTATGAAGATTAAAAAGATCTTCTGCAGATTTAATTTTTGAAGTTGCGTGCCGCTCAAAACTGAGGCGAGCATCAGTAATGCTCATACCTACTCCGTTGTCGGTAACTTGCACGAGGGTTTTTCCAGCATCTTTTATTACAAGTGTAATTGAACTTGCTTTGGCATCAATGGCATTTTCAAGTAATTCCTTCACTACCGAAGCGGGCCGTTGCACAACTTCGCCAGCTGCAATTTGATTTGCAACGTGATCTGGTAATAACTGAATAATGTCTGCCATTAAAATTTATGCGTAGAAAATAGATAAATCGAATTCAATAATAAACAGGAAAAGAAGCACGAGTATTGCAATAATCACAATCAACCTGCGGTTTGCGTTTCTATCAGAAGTCTGTCGTAAATCTGCCCAAGCAGTTTTAAATTTTCCTTTCAAACCTTTGTTATCGCCAACGGTAGTTCGAAATTCATCAAATTTATGTCCTATTGAAAACGGACTGCCATCGCCATCATGTTCAAAATGACGTGGTTGATAGCTGTACTTTTTATTTTTTCTTTTGCCTAGTACTCCCATAATTGTCGTGCTTCAAAGTTACTTAATTCAATTAGGAATTCAGAATTATGAATTCAGAATTTAATTGTTTTTTTAACAATTACCGTACCAATAGAAAGTGGGCAGTGTTCCGTAACAGTTGGCTGTGAGTAGTGAAACTAAAACTTGGATTCTTTCAGCATCTGTGCCATTTTTATTGCAGCAATTGCGGCTTCGGTACCTTTGTTGCCGTGCTTGCCGCCGCTGCGGTCGAGTGCTTGTTGCAAATTGTTATCAGTTAGCACACAGAAAATCACTGGAATATTGCCATGTAACATTTAAGTCTTTTATGCCTTGTGCCACCGCTTCGCACACGTAATCAAAGTGTTTAGTCTCACCTTGAATAACGCTTCCTATTGCTATTACGGCATCCAGCATATCATAGCTTTGCGTTATTTGCTTACACCCGAAGATAAGTTCAAAACTACCTGGAACGTTCCAACGAACAATGTTTTCATTTATGGCACCACAATCTTTCAAAGCATCAAAAGCACCTTGAAACATACCTTCGGTAATATCATGATTCCATTCTGAAACAACAATCCCAAACCGAAAGTCCTTCGCGTTTGGGATTGTTGCTTTATCGTAAGCCGATAAATTTGTATTAGCTGTAGCCATTATTTATTCATTGCTTCCGCGCGGCCAGTATAAATTTCAGCTTTTACGGCTTCAGTTGCTTTAGGGTAATCTTCAGTTATTTTTTTGAAATGTGACAATGCTTTATCATTTTGGTTTAAAGACATTGCTGCAATTCCAGCTTTCAAAAGAAAACGTGGTGTTGTAAAATCATTACTGCGCATTGTAGCAGCTTCTTCGTAGTATTTCAAAGCATCCTCGTTTTGACCCAATTGTGCGAAAGCATCGCCAATTGCTCCTTTTGCCAAAGGTGCCAACATATCATCATCACTGCTAAATTTATCTAATTGAGCAATCGCTTCTTGATATTTGTTAGTATTCAAATAAGCCATTCCCGCATAATAATGTGCAAGATTGGCTGCGTCAGTTCCACCGTAATTATCAATAATATCGATAAAACCGTATTTTCCTTCGCCTCCTTCCAATGAAAGGTTGTAAAGTGAATCTTTTGCAGGAGAGGTCAATGCTTGTTCCCAATAACTCTGTGCTTGGAACATTTCGTTCATAGCTTCAGTTTCTTTAGGGGTTTTTATATATTGATCGTATGCAAAGTATCCAAGAACAAGCACAGCCACAACGATAATAAAGCCTAAAATTGGCTTCTGGTTTTTTTCAACCCAAGCTTCAGTTTTTGATGCGCCTTCGTCAAGCGTATTAAATACTTCTGCAGTTGTGCTGCCTTCCTCAATTTGAGATTCTTTTTCAGCTTTTGTATTTGGTTTGCCTCCGCGTTTCTTGTACGTTGCCATAGTTTTAGGTTATAGTGGCGCAAAAATAAAATTTTAAATGGAATTTGAAAGGATAAATATTTCTTATTTTTTAATAATTTGCAAAGCGGTTATTCTTCCATTTCAGAAAAAATACTGAAGCACAACCTATTCATTCTTATGATTTTACAAAAACTGTCTTTACTCAACTATAAAAACTTTGAAGCCGAAACCTTTGAATTCGATCCAAAAATAAATTGTTTTGTGGGAAATAACGGCGTTGGAAAGACCAATGTGCTGGATGCAATCTACCATCTTTCCTTCGGGAAAAGTTATTTCAATCCAATCACAACACAGAATATTAAACACGGCGAAGATTTTTTTGTAGTTGAAGGTTCCTACAAAAGAAAGGAATCGCATGAAAAAATTGTGGTGAGCGCTAAAAAAGGCCAGAAAAAAATTATAAAACGAAACGGAAAAGGGTACGACAAGTTTAGCGAGCATATTGGGTTTTTGCCTCTGGTCATCATTTCGCCTGCAGACAGGGATTTAATTATTGAAGGTAGTGAAACAAGAAGAAAATTTGTTGATGGTGTTATTTCACAACGGGATTCAGATTATTTGCAAACGCTCATAAAATATAATAAAGTACTATCGCAGCGAAATTCACTTTTGAAATATTTTGCAGCAAACAATACGTTTAGCCAAGACACAATTGATATCTATAATGAGCAACTTCATACTTTCGGAACTTCAATTTTTGGGAAACGGACTGCTTTTTTGGAAGAATTTCTACCTATATTTTTGAATCGATACAAATCCATTAGCAGCGGTGATGAAAGCATCAACTTGGTTTATGAAAGCCAATTACAGGAAAACGACCTGTTAACCTTGCTTCAGAAGAATATTACAAAAGATAAAATTACTCAGTACACCAACTTTGGAATCCATAAAGACGATCTTGATTTTTGAAATTGACGGCCATCCCATCAAGAAGTTTGGCTCGCAGGGACAACAAAAGTCGTACCTTATCGCTTTAAAGTTGGCGCAATTCGACTTTATAAAAAACCATTCAAAAACAAACCCGATTTTGCTTATTGGATGATATTTTTGATAAATTGGACGAAACACGGGTAGAACATTTGATTTCCCTGGTTGACAATGAAAATTTTGGGCAACTTTTTATTAGCGATACCCATGCAGAACGTACAGAAGAAGTGATTAAAAAAGTGCATCAGACTTATAAAATGTTTCCTTTATGAAAACTCCATTCTATGTTTTATTGTTAGTGTTAATTTTTATTGGTTGCGAAAAACCAAATCCTGAAGCCCAAAAACAAAACCTCAGCGGCTATTGGGAAATAAAAACCGTAAAAATGCCCAATGGCGAAAAAAAAGAGTTTGATATAAATATGGTAGTAGATTATATTGAAGTAACAGGAGACAGCGGCTCTCGAACAAAAGTTTCACCAAAGTTTGACGGTACTTTTATTACAAACGGAGTCGAAGAAAATTTCTCACTAAAAATTGAACAGGACAGCCTACGGATGTATTACAAAACTCCATTTGACGAATGGAAAGAAACCGTGATTGAAGCAAAAGAAAGCACGTTAATAGTGAAAAACAGAGACAATAAAATTTACACCTATTCAAAATTCAAAAAGTTTGAATTTGAGAAGCCATCAACCAATAACTAATAACCAACAACTGAAATGGCAAAACGACACGCAGAAAACATATCAATTGGCGATGCTTTAAAAGAGTTTATTGGAGCTAACCGCTTGGAAAAAGGTCTTGACAAAGTGAATGCTAAAGAAGCTTGGGATTCGGTTATGGGCGTTGCTATTTCAAAATACACTACCGATATAAAACTGGATCGCGACACACTTTATGTGCAGCTTTCATCTTCCGTTCTGCGGGAAGAATTGAGTTATGGAAAGGAAAAAATCATCAAATTGCTCAATGAGGAATTGGGGAAGGAATTGATTAAGAAATTGGTTCTTCGTTAAAAGTTCAATTAATTAAAAAACAAAAACGCCTTCCGTTTGGAAGGCGTTTTCATTTAAGTATATTTCATAAATGCTTAGAACATTTCGCGTCCTGCAAAATGAAAAGCACCTTCAATAGCTGCATTTTCATCACTATCACTTCCGTGAACTGCGTTTTCGCCAATAGAAGCTGCATATAATTTACGGATAGTACCTTCAGCTGCATCAGCTGGGTTGGTAGCACCAATCAACGTACGGAAATCCTCAACAGCATTTTCTTTTTCAAGAATTGCGGCAACGATTGGCCCGCGTGTCATATATTCTACCAATTCGCCATAAAATGGGCGTTCACTGTGAACCGCGTAAAATGCTTGCGCATCTTGCGTAGTCATGTGGGTAAGTTTCATCGCTACGATTCTAAAACCTGAAGCGTTAATTTTTTCAAGAATGGCGCCTATGTGTCCTTTTTCAACCGCATCTGGCTTTAACATTGTAAATGTTCTGTCTGTTCTCATTGTGTTTTTAAAATTTCGGCAAAAATAACCATTTGAAAATGAAAAGCAAGCATTTACTGAATGTTTAATGATTTCTTAATTAGGAAGAAAATTACTTTTAGCAACCGTTTCACTCATAATCTGTAATTATTGTATCTTCGCGCCCTATGAATGAAGACACTACCCAAATCGTTAAAAAACTACTCGCTTCGCCACAAAAAGTGGTAATTGTAGGTCATAAAAATCCAGATGGCGACGCGGTTGGTTCGTGTTTGGGGCTATCCTTATTTCTAAAAAGTTTAGGACATAGCACAACTGTAATTATGCCCAATGATTTCCCAGATTTTTTGAAATGGCTGCCCGGAGTTGAAGAAATTATTAGTCCACGAGAGGGAAAGAGAAAAAAGCACAGAACTAATAAATACTTCAGATTTGGTGTTTACGTTAGATTTTAACAGTTTGGACAGAGTCGGTGGCGAACTGCAAAAGGTTTTGGAAAGCTGTTATGCTAAGTTTGTTATGATAGATCACCACCAACAGCCTGCGGATTATGCGGTAGCAACATACAGTGATGTGAAAATGAGTTCCACTTCCGAAATGGTATTTCACTTTATGGATTCACTTGGACAAACCGCAAAATTTTCAAAAGAAATCGCTACCAATCTTTACACGGGAATAATGACTGATACAGGTTCGTTCCGTTTCTCCTCTACTAGCCCAACTACGCACAGGGTTGCAGCAAAATTAATTGAGGCTGGTGCCGAAAGCGCAATAATCAATCAAAATGTTTACGATACAAATAGTCCCGAAAGCATTAAACTTTTGGGGGTGGCCCTAAACAATCTGGTAATTCTTCCAGAATTGCATACTGCATATATCACCCTGACCCAAAAAGAACTGGATGCCCACAATTTCAAAAAAGGCGATACCGAAGGAATTGTAAATTATGCACTTTCGGTAAAAGGAATTCTTTTTGCAGCGATTTTTATCGAAAACAAACAGGAAAGTATTGTGAAAATTTCATTTAGAAGCAAAGGAAACTTTTCTGTGAACGATTTTGCTCGCACCCATTATAGCGGCGGTGGCCACATAAATGCTGCTGGCGGAAAAAGTTCGCAAGACCTTAACAAAACCATAAACGAATTTATTAGTATCTTGCCACGTTATAAAAATGAACTGAAAGATGCTTCATAAGCTTTTTTATTTTTTACTTTTTTCAGCAGTAATAATTTCCTGCAAAAGCCCTGAGGCAAGATCCCCAGTGCAAAGTCATTCAGGAACCTTCATAAAGGAATCTGCGGAAAGAAATAAAAAGATCTATGATGATGAGAAAATTTATATTGGAGAAATCATTGCGAAGGATTCTATAAATAAATACATTTCTTCAGAAAACGGATTTTGGTATTTTTATAACAAACGAGATACCATAACTTCTGAAATGCCAAATATGGGCGATATTGTAAAATTTACCTACGATATTAAAGACCTCAATGGAAGCTTAATTCTTTCAGAAAAAGAAAACGGACTGCAATACTATAAAGTAGACAAAAGCAACCAAGAGCTTATCTCTGGCATTCGTGAAGGCATAAAACTTATGAAAGAAGGCGAAACAGTAACCTTCCTTTTTCCTTCCTATAAAGCTTTTGGCTATTATGGGATTGATAAAAAACTCGGCTCCAACATTCCGGTGCAGAGTACTGTAACTTTACACTCAATTGAACAAACAAATGAAAATTAAATTAACAAACATGAAAAAACTAACATTTTTATTTTTATCTCTTACGCTTGCATTTGCGTCTTGTCAGGAAAAATATCCAGATCTTAAAGATGGTGTATATGCTGAATTTATTACCAATAAAGGAACTTTCGTTGCCAAACTGAAAAACGAAAGCGCACCACTTACCGTTTCAAATTTCGTAGCTCTTGCTGAAGGAACCAACGGAATGGTAGATTCAATCTACAAAGGCAAACGATTTTTATGATGGGCTTACCTTTCACCGCGTTATTAAAGATTTTATGATCCAAGGTGGTGACCCAAAAGGTGATGGCTCAGGAAATCCAGGTTACGCTTTTCCTGATGAGATAACCGATACTATTCGTTTTAACAAGAAAGGACTTTTGGCAATGGCCAACTCAGGTCCAGGAACAAATGGTAGCCAGTTTTTCATCACTTTGAAAGACACGCCATGGTTAGATGGACGCCACACTGTTTTTGGTGAAATAGTACTTGGCCAAGAAGTTGTTGACTCTATCGGAAACCTTGAAACCGAAAAACCTGGAGACAAACCAAAAGAGCCCGTTATTATACAATCTGTGAATATTATAAATAAAGGAAATATTAAAGTGCCTTATTTCACAGAAGAAATGGCTAAAATTGAAAAAGAAAAGAAGGAAAAAGAAGAACGCATCAATAAAATAGCGGCTCAACAATTAGAAGAGCTTAATGCAATCCGTTCAAAAGCAGATTCACTTCCTTCTGGAGTTAAAATTTATTTTAACTGAAAAAGGAACAGGTCCACAACCAAAACAAGGTGATAAAATTTTAATGAACTACGCAGGATACCTTGCTGATGGACATATGTTTGATTCAAACATATTATCAAATGCAGAAAGATTTGAAATGGTTGATGAAATGCGTAAAGCTGCCGGACAATATGTTCCAGTACCGACGGATTACAGTACAGAAGCACAACTTATTCCAGGTTTCCGTGAAGGGCTTTTAAATATGAAAGTTGGTGATAAAGCAACTATCTTTATTCCATCACATTTGGCTTATGGAAAAAGAGGAATCCCAGGTGTAATCCCTCCAGATTCTGAATTGATTTTCAACTTAGAAATTGTTGATATAGCACAATAATTAAGTGTAGCTTAAATACAAAAAGAGGAACCAGTTTAAATTGGTTCCTCTTTTTTATTTGAAAACAGGACTAAATGGAAACAAGACTGAAATGAATCAAGACCGCATGCCGCCATAGCTTTAGCGGAGGTGCAAGCGGTCTTGGTTCTTGTTTCTTTTTCGCTATTCTATTTCTTCGGAATGTTCTTTAAAATTTCCATTACAAAATCCCAATATTTTTGTGCAGAAGAAATACTGGCGCGTTCGTCTGGAGAATGTGCTCCTTTGATGGTTGGTCCGAAGGAAATCATATCCATTTCAGGATAGTTTTGGCCTAAAATACCACATTCCAGTCCCGCGTGGCAGGCGGCAACGTTAGCTTTTTCACCATTGTTCATCTTTTTGTAAAGGTTGTCCAAAACCTTCAAAATCGCACTGTCCATATTTGGTGCCCACCCGGGATAATCCCCAGCCAATTTTACCTCGTAACCAGCAAGTTCAAAAGTAGAGGTCAATGCGTTTGCCAAAACATCTTTGGAAGATTCCACAGAACTACGGGTTAAACATTCAATCTTTATATTTCCGTTTGCAACCGAGACTTTCGCAATGTTATTTGAGGTTTCTACCAAATCCTCAATATCTGGACTCATCCTGTACACGCCATTGTGTGCAGCATTCATTGCCATTAAAAAGTTTCTTTGTTCGTTATTGCTCATTACTTTTGCAATAGTCTCATTGCTTTTTTCAGCAGTAATGTAAAGGTTGGGTTCCAATGATTTATATTCGGTAAGAATATTGCTTCTTCACCTTTTCGAACGTATTAAGAAATTTTTCTTCTTGAGTAACTACAACCTGCGCCACACTTTCTCGCGGTATTGCATTGCGAAGACTTCCACCTTCAAGCTTTGCCAACTGCATAAAATCATTTGTAGCAAAAAGCAAACGATTCATTAATTTGTTTGCATTTCCCAAACCTTTAATAATGTCCATTCCGCTATGGCCACCGTTTAAACCTTTCACTTTTATAGTAAAATTTGCTGAATTTTTAGGCACATCAGTTTCAGTATAAGTTCCGGTTGCTGTAACATCAACACCTCCAGCGCAGCCTACGCCTATCTCATCATCTTCTTCGGTATCGAGGTTCAAAAGAATATCGCCTTTCAGCAAACCACCTTTCAGACCTTTGGCGCCAGTCATTCCGGTTTCTTCATCTATTGTAAAAAGTGCTTCAATTGGGGGATGTTCATATTTCGTTACTTTCAAGAATTGCCATTATTGTGGCAACTCCAATACCATTATCGGCTCCAAGTGTTGTTCCTTTTGCACGAACCCAATCTCCATCAACATACATTTCAATACCTTGTGTATCAAAATTAAAATCGGTATCGTTGTTTTTTTGGTGAACCATATCTAAATGGCTTTGCAAAACCACAGTTTTGCGATCTTCCAGTCCTTTAGTAGCAGGTTTGCGGATTATTACATTGCCCACTTCATCTTCCATAGTTTCCAAACCGAGGCTTTTTCCGAAGTCTTTCATAAAAGCAATCACACGTTCCTCTTTTTTTGAAGGGCGCGGTACGGCATTTAGGTCTGCAAATTTGTTCCAAAGTTCTTTAGGTTCAAGGTTTCTTATTGCTTCATTCATCTTTTAAAATTTTAGAAATACAAAATTACGGTTTTGTAACCGCTATAAAAATTATGTGGAGAAAGAATTCCTTCGTAAGTTTGGAATATGCAAAAAAGAACTTCCGCATTTCTCACTCTTTTCCTTATTGTACAGATAATTGCACTTCAGGTTTTAAAGTATTTTCCCGAATTTGTAGAAAACTATTACAGTCAGGGCATATATCCGTGGATTTCAAAAATCTCTAGATACATTTTTGGTTGGGTGCCTTTTTCAGTGGGTGATTTATTTTATCTGCTCATTGCAATCGTTGCCATTCGGTGGCTTTATAAAAATGTGAAAAGACTTCGGAACGACCAAGTGAGTTTTTTTGTGGATATACTGGCAGCCGTTTCTGTGGTTTACTTTATGTTCCACGTTCTTTGGGGTTTTAATTATTATCGGCTTCCGCTGCATAAATCTTTAAAATTAAATAATGAATACACTACTGAACAACTGTTGGAAACCACCAATCGTTTCATTGAAAAAAGCAATGCAATGCACCGCGAACTTGGCTTTGCGGATAGCGTGAAAATTGAACTGCCCTACTCGCAAAAGGAAATGTTTAAAAAAACCTTAAACGGTTACAAAAATCTTGAAAAGGAATTTCCGCAACTAGCGATATCGCCGCGGAGCATAAAAAAAAGTGGATGGAGTTTAGGTCTTACTTATATGGGTTACAGTGGTTACCTAAATCCTTTTTCTGGAGAGGCACAGGTAAATAATTTGATGAAAACCTATAAGTTTCCTGTGGTTGCCTGCCACGAAGAAGCGCACCAAATAGGTTATGCCGCCGAAAACGAAGCTAATTTTATTGCCACGCTTTCCACGCTACATAATGACGACCCGTATATGCAGTATGTTGGTTATATTTTTACGCTCCGCTATTTGATAAATGAAGTGGCACGAAGGGATGAAAAACAATATGAAGAACTATTAACCAAGATAAACCCAGGTATTTTAGAAAGCTACAAAGAAATGCGCGACTTTTGGGAAAGCTACCAAAACCCATTTGAGAATTTTTCAAAATTATTCTGGGATACCTTTTTAAAAGCAAACAACCAAAGCCGCGGAATCATGAGTTATGATTATATGGTGGCATTGGTTGTAAATTATTATGAGGGTAAAACGCTTTGAAATCGAAACTGAAAGTGAAATCGAAATAAAAACACTGACCTCTAAGTCCTACTTCACGTATTCTGCTTCCGTAGGTTTCGCAAAAACAGATGCATCGAGCATTGTTTCTGTAGCGGTAATTTTATCAAACTTTATGTCCATTTTTTCATCGTGTGGTTTTCCGTTTTCTACATTCCACCAAGTCATTTTTTTGGGAAGCAATAATCCATTAACATCTTCCCATTTATCATACTTTATATAATGCCAGTCATCGCTTTTCTTTTGTTCTTTAAAAGTAACAGTATAAGCCAACCAAGTCATTTTATTGGTTTCAGGATCAAAATATAAAATGTATTCGTCTTTTGAAGAATCCCCTACTCCGTCATTATATGAAATTTTGTAGCCATTGTACATTTTTCCGTCCAGTTCGGTAGTTGCCAAAGCTTCATAATTGGTTCCGGGATCTGATATTATAAAAGGCATTGCGTAAAAATAGAACATCAAATTATGATAAAACACAGGATTTCCTTCATAGCCCAAATCGTGTTTCAATAACCAAACACCCTTTCCATCTTTCCCAATAGCCCAATTTTTGGATTCAATTTTGGTTTTTCGGTCTGGCAAGGAAACTGTATGGGTTTCATCACCGTTTTTCCCTTTCATCTCAAAACAAAGGTTGTTCATTTGTTTCCAGTGATCCAAACCACCGTGGGCTGCAAAAACAGCTTGAAGTTGCGCTGGATATGTTTTGGGTTTTTCAACTTCTTTCGCTTCAGAAGTTTTTGTGGAGTCTATTTCAATTTCCTCAAATTGTGGGTCTTCCCCCATTGTTTTTTTATCATTTTTACAAGCGGTAATAGATAGTAAAACGGTAAGCAATAAAATCAGTTTTTTCATGATGGTTGTTTTTAATCTTACTAAAAGTAGAAAAGCTTCCCACAACTGGGAAGCTTTTTAGAAAGGTTTATGATTTTAAATCTTTTAGTTATAGGCTTTCAGTCTAATTCTTTAAAAGTTTTTTTACAACTGAATTCCCTTCTGAAGAAATCTTCACAAAATAAACACCATTTTCAAAAGAAGAAACATTCATCGTCAGCTTTCCATTCTGCGGAAACATTTTTTCAGAAACAATACTTTGCCTTGAATGTCATACAATGAAATAGTTGTTTCCGAAACCAATTGTGATGATTGCACGGTAAAGCTTTCAGAGGTTGGATTCGGGTAAAGCTCCAAATCATTAAAACCGAAAGAATTTACAGATAGAAACACTTCATCATCCAGAAAGTCTGGAATATTGTTGGAGTTGGTATCATCGTCAATTGGGGTTCCGTTGTTGTTATAGTCTTCGTCTATTGTTAAAGTACCGTCCCCGTCATCGTCATTGTCCAGATAGTTTTCAATGGTGTCGCCATCGGTGTCTATGTAAATATAGCCTGGTGCTACGCCGGCGCCAATTCCGGAGGTTTCGTCTAATGTAAGTACCGAATCGCCATCATCATCACTGTCCAAATAATTTGGAATATTATCACCATCCGTATCATCGTCGTTTAGGTTTCCATTGTTGTTTATATCTTCGTCTTCGTTGGCAATGCCGTCGCCGTCTGCATCGGGTGCTGTTTCATCTGTAAGAATTTCAAAAGAGGTTAGTATATAGCAGCCCGTATTTACATTTTCAACCCGAACATATATTGTCTGTGGGTTGGAAGTATTTAAAAATGTTGTGGTATTTAAAAGTCTATTAGTATCGTTTTGGGAATCAATTTCAGTAACATAGAATGAAACTTCATAATCTGAAGCATTCAAGCCTGCCAACATCACGGGAATATTCACCGTAAGATCAAAAATTGCAAAACCATCACCATCGCCTTCATCTATAAAGAGGTTGTTGGGTTGGGTTATTGGGGGGATTTCGTTTACTATTAGTTCGAGTTCTACAATAGCGTAACAAGGTAGAATTGATGGTGGCACACTCTTAGTTACCCGTGCATACACTATTTGATTGAAAGGGACTGTATTAGTATAAGGCATTACAATCTCGGTTCCAGGAACTCCAGATTCTGCATTGGCAAGCGTGTGATAATATATAATAAAAGCATCAGGTTCACCGTCTATAATATCAGCATCTGCTAAAGTAAATCCCATCCTCCAATTATACCATCATTGTCATCATCACAAAGTTAAGAGGATCTGGGCTAAAATTGGGGCTTGGATTTGGAAATACTTGTAATGTAAGTTCAACAATATCATAACAACCTTCAGCACTATTTGGGTTTGGCGGAATAGTTCCATTAGCATTGCTCACCAGTAAAATATAGATGGTCTGTGGATTGTTTGAATTAAGAAAGTTAGAAGGATTAGAAATTGCCTGTGAAAAATCAGGGTTCGTAGCTGCTAAATCTCCAGCGGTTGTTGCGTCTGCCAAACTTTCATAATAGTATAGATCAAAACCCAATGGATTTAAACTTCCAAGAACTTCCGTGGCTACTGTAGTAAGGTCAAAAAATGCAAAGCCATCATTGTTATCATCGCAAACACGCAATGGCGCTGGGGTATTTCCAACGGGAGAAAAACGTACTTCCAGCGCAAAAGGAACGATGTTTATTTCACTACTGGTACTACTTTCCACTCGCGCCCACACTCCACCTGTTCCATAATTTGGATCATTAGGATCAGTAATTGGGGCATCCAAATATATTTGATCATTCAAATATGGAGTAGGCAATGGCAAAACGCCGTCCTCAGCATTCGAAAGTGTTCCGTGATAAGTTACTGATAATTCAGGGTCGCCCATAGTTATCACTAGATCTTGTTCTGTGAGATCGAATGGATAAAACCCATCATTATCGTCATCACAAACTACAAGATTGGGAGCGGGTGGGTTTATTATAACTGATAACGAAATTTGTAGTTCAAACTCATTATTCCCTTCATCCGTTTCTGGTATCAATCCATTGCCGTCAATAACTGCTCGTAGTGTAAAGTTGGAAGGTGTGCCGATAGGAAGTGATATCGTTAAATCATCGGTAAGCGTTCCTCCAATTGGGATATCCTGATTTGTAAAATCTTCCGCAATTAGAACATTGTCCGCGTAAAAAGTGATAGAAGTGTTTGCCGGTAGCACATTGGTACTATTCACATTACTAACTGTATTAGTAACTTCCAGTTCGTCTTGCAGTGGAGAAACAGTAACGCCATCTATGGTAATAGTGCCATCAGGCAATTCAGAATTTACAACGGTTATAATGTTATTGACCATTATTAAATCCTGTTGCGAGGTAAGTTCAATATCTATTTGGGTATCACCGGGGTTTACAATACCCTGCAAATCATAATAATCCAAATCCATATTATACAATTGATTCGAATTTGTATAACTATTGGTACTGTTAAATGCATTATTTGGTGGATTTAGTGGCAGGTTACTTATCATAGTATTATTGATAAACAAACTTTCGCCAACAGCTATTTGTTGATCACCTTCCCAAGCCAAAAAACCAATTCTCGATAATTGGTCGCTTACAGCTTCTATATTGGTAAGTGTTATATTAAGTGTGTTATTGGCGGATGAAACGGATTCTAAACCATCAAATAATGAAACTTGATTTAACAAAAGTGACGGATCCTCAAACACAACAATGATGGACCAACCGCCGTAATTAATGCCAAAATTACAGTAATCAAATAAAGTGCCCATAATATCCATATCGGAAAACGTATAGATGCCATTTCCCTGTGCTTCCACGATGGAAGTAACATCTGCATAAGCCGCGAATAAAGGCAACCCGTTGTTCATGACTGAAAAGGTTCTTTCAGCATTAACTTCGGTTCCATTAAGTTTAACTTCAAAATCGCCAGCTGAAGAGCCCGACCAATATAACATCGCCGAAACCAAGGTTTGTCCAGGATTTAGAGTTAATGTTGCACTACTCTGTGAAAGTATGGTACAAGAAGGCGAATTGTTTTCCTGTGCATTAAGTGTATTACCAATTGCGGTATAATCATAACGACCATTCAATTGCCTGAATAGCTGAATCTGTTGTGCAAAAACAGAGAGTGAACTTATGCTGAAAATAAAAAGAAGTATTAGTTTTTTCATTCGTACTATTTTTCCCGCAATATATAAAATACTTTTAAACACGAACAAGCATTAATTTTAGAATTTTATACTTGACCCATTTATCTTTTTTCAGTAATCTTGTTCAGCTAAAATTTATGAAAAATGAAACAAAACTTTCTCAATGTAATATTATTTCTTACTGTCTTAACAACTGTTGGTTGCCTCGGCGACGATGTAGATATTGAAAACAACCGCCGTCTATTAATAAAAGGAAAAGTAACAGACACGCAAGGCAATGCCCTACCCAATATCCCTGTAATTACAAGTGCCTTTGGTGATGCACTTGGCCAAACCACGACCGATGCCAATGGGAATTTTAGATTAATTTCACTGGACGAGCAATTTGACCCTTTGGACATTTTTATAAACGTGGATAATTTTTACAATCAACAAGTCAATCAAGATTATTCAAGCCGTGCCTATTTTTCACAACAGCATGTAAATAGAGTGCTTTATGATATGGGTTCCATAGCCTTGGGAAAAATGGCAGAACTCAAACTTACACTCAATAATAACGGAGGCGATCAAAACACGGTAAGCTATGAAGTACTGTACACGCCCTCTGCTTGCGAATTGCCCTTAAATGTCTATGATCCTCCAACGGACTGCTACCTTTCAGACATGAAAACGGGGTCCCTGATGCCTTCTTCGGAAAACCAAATCATTTCCATTTACAGCATTCAGGGCGAAAACGTAGTCTTTAATTATTCGCTCAACTCAGGTGACACCCAAACCATTGAAATTCCACTAACCAACGCAAGCAATACCTATGTTTTTGAATATTAAAACCCTACTTTGCGCACTCTTTATTTCAACAATAACCGTTGCACAGCAAACAGAAACCGATGTTGAAACCGAAAGCCAACCAGAAAAACAGACTGGCCATAAAATAGGAAATATACTTATTGGCGCATATTTTCCTATTGCATTTGGCAACAATTTTGTAAACGACGGGCATGGATTTAAAAGGTGGAGGAAAATTTGTTTTAAAAGTGAATACCTATAAAACCTTTTTTGTTGGTCCATATTTCAGTTTTTTTAACGGTTCGGTTATAGATCAAACTTTGTTGGGTAATTATGAAAACACTGTAAACATTCTAATTGGTGGGGTTGTTGGTTATGATTACAATATAGAAAATTTCGACCTCTCCCTTGGTGCTGGTATTGGTTATTCAGTATATTCCAATCGTGGTCTGGGCGACAGTTTTAAAGATACAGCGACGGCAGTATGGATAAGTCCAGAGCTAAGTTATAGATTCAATCCTTATCTAGGGGTATTCGTTGCTCCAGAACTCCGCCACGATTTTATGAATATTGATGTGCCAAAAGAGTTAGAAGACACCTATAAGGGAGTGAATTATTTTACCATAAGCTTCGGACTTCGCATTAATTTGGGCACAGGTTATAAGTTTCAGTAGCGTATCTTTGCAGGATGCACAAAAACATCACAAGTTTTCATAATCCGCTGATAAAACAAATTGTTTTATTACAGGAAAAATCGCGTGAACGCCGAAAAATCAAACCTTTTCATTATTGAAGGCTTGCGCGAAATTTCACTTGCCATTAAAGGCGGTTATCTTTTAAAAACGCTTCTTTATTGTTCCGAAATCATTTCCGAAGAAGAAATTTTCACACTTAAAGAATCTGCAAACAGTGAAACAGAGTTGATAGAAATTACTTCAGAAATCTATAAAAAACTTGCTTATAGAAGTTCAACGGAAGGTGTATTGGCAATTGCCCATTCCAGAACATTACAACTTAATAATTTACCCTTCGACTCCGCTCAGGGTTCAAACTTGAACAGCCCGTTAATATTAGTAATTGAAGCCCCCGAAAAACCAGGGAACATTGGCGCCATCCTCCGCACAGCAGATGCCGCAAACGTTGATGCTGTAATCATCGCCAACCCAAAAACAGATATGTACAACCCTAACATCATTCGCAGCAGTGTAGGGTGTTTGTTTACAAATAAGATTGCCACGGGAAGTACTTCTGAAATCATTTCGTTTTTGAAGGAAAGAAATATCAATATTTATTGCGCCGCATTGCAAGCCTCCGTGCCTTACCATACTTGCAATTTCAAAGAAAGCACCGCAATAGTAGTGGGCACCGAAGCCACAGGTCTTTCCGAAGAATGGCTAAAAAATAGCACCCAAAATATCATTATCCCAATGCAAGGCGAAATAGACAGCATGAACGTTTCTGTAGCGGCGGGAATTCTTATATTTGAGGCCAAACGGCAAAGAGGGTTTTAACATCCCTCCCCCCGCCCTCCCTTCGAAGGGAGGGAGCAAATGCCCCCATTTAAAGTAGGGAGCAAAATTCCCCCTTCGAAGGGGCCAGGGGGATGTATTGATATCGAACTTTAAAAGTTATAAATTACTTGAAACCAGAAACCCTTTTCTACATAATAATTGCAATTTTAGTAATCAGTTTCGTCGTTGACCAAATTTTAGATTTCCTCAATGCAAAACACTTTAACGACCCACTTCCCGCAGAATTACAGGATGTTTTTGATGAAGAAGAATACAGGAAATCCCAGCGCTATAAAAAAGAGCGTTACAAATTTGGAATTCTTACCTCCGCAATTTCCCTTATAGCGACGCTTCTTTTCTTCTTTTTGAATGGTTTCGCTTATATAGATGGCTTGGCCCGTTCCGTCTCAAACAATGAAATAATAATCGCTTTGGTTTTCTTCGGAATCATAATGATAGCTAGCGATATTCTAAGCACGCCATTCAGTTATTACAGCACTTTTGTTATTGAAGAAAAGTACGGTTTCAATAAAACTACCAAGAAAACCTTCTTCCTGGATAAATTAAAAGGCTGGGCAATGGGTGCTATTATAGGCGGCATCCTTTTGGGCGCAATCATCTGGTTTTATATGGGCACAGGCAAAAACTTTTGGCTCTACGCTTGGGGAATCATAACCGTATTTACGGTATTAATGAATCTGTTTTACGCGCGTTTTATCGTACCATTATTCAACAAACAAACCCCGCTGGAAGAAGGCAGTCTCCGTTCCCAAATAGAAACATATGCCTCAAAAGTGGGTTTTACCCTCGATAAAATATTTGTGATAGACGGTAGCAAGCGTAGCACCAAGGCCAATGCCTATTTCTCAGGTTTTGGCAGCGAAAAGCGCGTAACACTTTACGATACACTTATAAAAGATTTAAACGAAGAAGAAATAGTAGCCGTACTTGCCCACGAAGTTGGCCATTACAAACGCAACCATATTATCATCAATCTTTTTGCCGCAATAATAACCACAGGATTTACACTTTGGCTACTTTCACTTTTTATAGCAAATCCATTGCTATCGGAAGCATTAAATGTTTCACAACCTTCCTTTCACATTGGCTTGATAGCTTTCGGCGTACTTTATAGCCCCATCTCCGGCATCACAGGATTGTTTATGAATTACCTCAGCCGTAAGTTTGAATACCAAGCAGACAATTACGCAAAAACCACCTATGCTGCCTCACCTTTGGTTACAGGTTTAAAAAAACTCTCTAAAAACAGTCTAAGTAATCTTACCCCGCATCCATTGTATGTGTTTGCGCATTATTCTCATCCTACACTTTTACAGCGCTTTCGGAATTTGAAAAAATAGACTACCTTTCCATAGCTAACTTATTCGCTCGCCCTTGAAACCCATCACCCGCACCGTTTGGATTCTTTCCCTCGTCAGTCTGTTTACAGACATGGCTAGCGAAATGCTTTACCCAATAATGCCAATTTATTTAAAGAGCATCGGTTTTTCCATTCTCTTGATAGGTATTTTGGAAGGCTTGGTAGAAGCAGTTGCGGGACTCAGCAAAGGTTATTTTGGGCAATTGAGTGATAGTAAAGCAAAACGAGCTCCTTTCGTGCAGCTTGGCTATTCGCTCAGCGCCATTTCAAAACCAATGATGGCATTTTTCATCTATCCCCTCTGGATCTTCTTCGCACGAACGACAGATAGATTAGGAAAAGGAATCCGTACAGGAGCGCGAGACGCCATGCTTTCAGCGGAGACAACAAAAGCAAACAAAGGAAAGGTTTTCGGCTTTCACCGCTCTATGGATACCTTCGGCGCCGTCCTTGGCCCTGCTCTTGCCTTGGGTTATTTATATTTTTATCCCGAAGATTACATAAACCTTTTCTACATAGCCTTCATTCCTGGCGTTTTGGCTGTAATTGCTTCCTTTCTTCTAACAGATAAAAAAGTTGAAACCACTTCAAAAAAGAAAAAGAAAATCAGTTTCTTCTCATTCATCAACTATTGGAAACAAAGCCCTTCGGAATATAGAAAAGTAGTTCTCGGATTATTGTTCTTTGCGCTCTTCAATAGTAGTGACGTTTTTCTTCTTTTAAAAGCAAAAGATGTTGGTCTAGACGATACTTGGGTTATAGGCATCTACATCTTCTACAATTTAATCTACGCCCTCACTGCTTTCCCTTTGGGAAGCTTTGCAGATAAAATCGGACTTAAAAAAATGTTCGTTTTTGGTTTGGCCATCTTCAGTTTGGTTTATTTTGGAATGGGTTTAACAACTAATCTCTACGCCATCATCGCCATTTTCTTCGGTTACGGAATCTACGCTGCAGCAACTGAAGGCATTTCAAAAGCGTGGATCACAAACATTTCCAAAGAAGAAAATACCGCCACTGCCGTGGGAACTTACAGTGCTTTCCAAAGCATCGTGTCTATGGTTGCAAGTGTTATGGCTGGCTTGCTATGGTTTTATTTTGGGGCGAGCGTTACGTTTTTGGTTACTGCAATTGCAACAGTTGTAGCAATAATATATTTTCTTAAGTTAAATTTCACCTCCCAAAAATTGAAGCTTTGAACTTTTAGTATTGAACTTTCAACTAAAACTTTCAACTTTCAACTTTCAACTTTAAACTAAATAGTATCTTTGCACTCTGTTTAGAATTTTACACTTATGAAGATTTCATACAACTGGTTAAAACAATTTATAAAAATAGACTGGACACCAGAAAAAACAGGCGAATTATTGACAGATTTAGGGCTTGAAGTTGAAGGAATGAAGATTTATCAATCCGTTAAAGGTGGTCTTGAAGGCATTGTAGTTGGCGAAGTTTTAACTGTGCACAACATTCAAACGCAGACCAATTAAAAGTAACAACAGTTGATATCGGTAGTGGCGAACTCCTTACAAATTGTTTGTGGCGCACCTAATGTTGCCGTTGGTCAAAAAGTACCTGTGGCCACTATTGGCACTACACTTTATACGCTGAAGGGAAACCATGGGAAATTAAAAAAGGGAAAATTCGTGGTGAAGAAAGTCACGGCATGATTTGTGCCGAAGACGAACTTGGTCTAGGAAAATCACACGATGGCATTATGGTATTGGATGCAAAACTCAAACCAGGAACAACTTTAGCGCAAAGTTTTTGAAATTGAAAACGACCACGTTTTTGAAATTGGCTTAACTCCAAACAGAGCTGATGCTATGAGCCATTGGGGCGTGCCCGGGATTTAAAAGCAGGATTGTTGCAAAAAGATATTTCAATTTAGAATTCATTACACTCCGTCAAGTAGCAGTTTCATGTTGACAATAGACCTTAAAAATTGATGTTGATGTAAAAAACAAAGAATTGGCACCTCGCTATTGTGGTGTAACCATTTCAGGAATTAAAAGTTGCAGATTCCCCTGCTTGGCTTACAAAATCGATTAAAAGCCATAGGACTTACCCCAATAAATAATATTGTAGATGTCACTAATTATGTGCTACATGACTTAGGACAACCATTACATGCTTTTGATGCTGCAAAGATAACTGGAAATAAAGTAAAGGTAAAAACGTTGACCAGGAACAAAATTTATAACACTAGATGGTATTGAACGCGAGCTGCACGAAGAAGATTTAATGATTTGTGATGCTGAAAAACCTATGTGTATTGCTGGTGTTTTTGGAGGAATTAATCAGTGGTGTTACAGAAACCACAACAAGTATTTTCTTGGAAAGTGCATATTTTAATCCGGTAAGCATCCGTAAAACTGCAAAAAGACACGGATTGAATACAGATGCTTCCTTTCGTTTTGAAAGAGGAATTGACCCCAATATAACCGAATATGCGCTTTAAGCGAGCTGTTTTGATTATTCAAGAGATAGCTGGCGGTGAAGATAACTAGTGATATTGGTTGATTTTTATCCCAAAGAAAATTGAAGATTTTCAAGTTTTCTAAGTTTTGAAAACGCAAAAAAATTGATAGGTGAAGAAATTCCGAAGGAAACCATAAAAGAATTTTAACATCCTTGGAAATGAAAATCAATAATGTAACCGAAACTGGATTGGGATGACCATTCCTGCTTACAGAAATGATGTGAACCGTGAAGCAGATGTAATTGAGGAAATATTAAGGGTTTATGGTTACAACAATATAAAACTACTGAAAAATTGAACGCTTCTATTTCCACGAAATTACCGGAATGAAGATTATGAAATTCAAAATAAAATTGCGTTGCAATTGACAGGGCTTGTTTTATGAAATCATGGCCAATTCGTTGACCACACCAAAATACGTTGAACTTAAGCTGAAACCATTAAACAATGAACTATAATGTGACCATTTTAAATCCGTTAAGTAACGAATTTTCTGTATTGCGGCAATCCTTGCTATTTTCTGGTTTAGAAGCTGTTGAATATAACATCAACAGAAAAAGCATGGATTTAAAGTTTTTTGAGTTTGGCAAAACGTATCATAATTTTAGGTGGAAGAATGGAAACACAAGCATTTAACCCTGTTTTCATCAGGAAATCAAAGCGAAGACAGTTGGGCAACTCCAGATACAAAAAGTGATTTCTTTTACGGAAAAGGAACCATTGTCTCATTATTGGAACGATTGGGATTACAAGTATTCCAAGAAACGATTGAAAACAATGATTTTTTCGAAGGAATGACATTCAAAAGAGATAAAAAAACTATTAGTTGAATTTGGCATTGTTAAAAAAAACATTATCAAAGAATTTTGATATTACACAGAAGTTATTTTACGCAGATTTCAATTGGGATGCCGTTTTAGAAACAAATGCAACTAAAAATTTAAATTAAAGCCATTCCAAAATACCCTGAAGTCCATCGGGATTTTGCATTGTTACTGGATAATTCCGTTAGCTTTAGAGAATTCATGATATTGCAAATAAAACAGAAAGGAAATTACTTAAAAGCGTTAGACTGTTTGATGTTTACCAAGGTAAAAACTTTCCTGAAGGCAAAAAAAGTTATGCTGTTAGCTTTACCATTCAAGATGAAGAAAAAACACTTACCGATAAACAGATTGATAAAATAATGAAGAAACTCCAACAAAATTTTGAAAATGATTTTGGAGCAGTGCTTCGATAAAAAATAAATGACAATAAAAAAACAGCGGCTTTTTAAAGAGTCGCTGTTTTCATTTTAATTAATTGGGGAATTGAGGCAAAATTATTTAGGCAAAACAACGCTATCAATAACGTGAATCACTCCGTTTGATTGGTTAACATCTGCAATAGTTACAGTGGCCATTCCTCCTTTTTCATCCATTAGCATTACTTTTTTACCTTTCATCATTGCTGTTAAGGTTCCACCGCTCACAGTTTTATAAGTTGCTTTTCCATTTCCTTTTTTGATATCCTTCATAATATCTGCTGCACTGTGTCTGCCTGCAAGTACATGATAGGTTAATATGGTTTGCAATGTTTTTTTGTTTTCAGGTTTTAACAAAGTTTCAACGGTTCCTGTTGGAAGTTTTTCAAAAGCTTCATTTGTTGGTGCAAAAACAGTAAATGGGCCATCGCTTTGAAGTGTTTCTACTAAATCTGCTGCTTTTACTGCTGCTACAAGCGTTGTGTGGTCTTTAGAATTTACTGCGTTTTCAATAATGTTTTTGCTTGGGTACATTGCTGCACCACCAACCATTACTGTTTTTTCATCATTTTCATCATTTTGCCTTGTGCAAAAATTGATGAAGTTCCAGCCACAAGGGCAATTGAAAATAATGCTGCTGTAATAAGTTTTGATTTCATAATAATGTGTTTTTAGTTTTATGTTTATGTGCATATAAACGAAAATCCAGAAACTGCGGTTTTGCAATTTCTGGACTTTAGGGTTTATTTAACTTTTATAAAACTATTCTTCCGAAGGCGGAAAAATTAAGCCATCTATAATATGAAAAAAACCGTTTTTATGGTAAAAATCCTGCGCGATAATGGTTGCCGTTCTATTTTCTGAATCAACCAATTGTAATTCTCCATTTGTTTCACGAACACCTAAGTTTTTACCTTCAAGGGTTTTTAAGTAAATGGTCCCACCTTTTTTGGCTATTTCACTTTTTAATGTGTTACTATCTACTCTGCCTGGAACGGCCAAATATTTTACAACTGAATTGATAATTTTGGAGTTTCCCAAAATAGAATCTCGGCTTTTTTTAGATAGATTTAAAAAAGCCTCATCTGAAATAGCGAAAAAAGTTATCATTTCCTGACTTTCCAGCTTTTTACGCGAGGGTTCATTTTTTAATATTTTGGCCAAAATGGTAAAATCTGGAGCTTCTTCAATATTTTCGTAAAAAGTTTTGCTTGAAGTAAAAGTACTCTCTCCCAATGTTTTGGAAACCTCAGCACTATCTGTTGAAAGATATTTTTGTGCAGAAACGGTAGTTACCAAGCAAACCATAAAAAGAAGTAGAAATGTATTTTTGAATTGCATAAAATTAATTTTTAATGTTTGTAAATATAACAAATACAAAGCCAATTATCCTTGAAACGAAAAAGCCTTGGCTTTATTAGAAATTTTTCCTCAAACTGTGTTAAATAGTTGTTTTGATGAAATGTACTGTGTAAATTTAATTTCAAAATAATTGCCACTTATGTTTTCCCGAACCAATATTGAAAAGCAGCTACTAAAATTCCGTTCCAAACGAGTTGGAGAACAGCAGATTATGGATGAAGTGCAACGTATTTTTTTAGAAAACAAAAAAAATCGCAATGAAATTGTTTCCAGTTTAACTGAAAAATCTAATGAAATTGAAAACCATTTCAATTTTAATTTGCTTGAAACAAAGCATATTTTTCATATTGAAGACATTAAGAAACTTTGCATAACCTATCGTTTGCGTTTTTTGGATTCACATTATTTCAAAGGAAGTTTCCCAGAAGAGGCCATTTCAGAAATACGAAATCTTGAAAAAAACCATCAAATTACTTTAAAAAACTTCAAGATCATTGCACCCGCAAAACTATTGAAACTTGAAAATGCAGATGATCCGCTACTATTTGCCCCAATGGGCAATGATTATTTTTACTTAATTCATAAATGGGGGAATGATTTGCATCCTTTCAGGAAGTTACTGATGTGGCCTTATAAGAGTTTGGACAACTTAGTGTGCACGGTTGTCGTTTTAAGTATTTTACTTACAGCAATTACTCCAGTGTACTTGCTTACCCCCAATCCTGGAATTGGTGAATATATATTTTTAGCCTTCTACATTTTTACAGGAATAGGTGGAATGGTGATTTTTTACGGGTTTTCAAAAGGAAAAAATTTCAATGGTGCTATTTGGAATAGCAAGTATTACAATGCTTAAATTCAGTATTCATTAAAAATATAGAACCCAATAACTTATTAATCTAATAATTAAACAATATGTCAGAAAACTCAGAAGAAACAGTTAGAATATATACAGGTTCCGATATTATGGCCGAGGCACTTGTAGGAAGATTGGAAGAAGTAAATATTACCCCCATACTACGGGACGATGAACAAAGTGGGGTTATGTTTGGCTCCGGAAGTAAGTTTGATGACCAAGTTCGCGTGTATGTCCGGAAAGACGAACTTGCCATTGCACAACCTATCGTAGATGCTTATTTAAAAGATATAGAAGAATAAATTTATGTCTGAAACAACCCGAATTTATACAGGACCCACGCTAATTGCAAAAGGTTTGGTAGCACGTTTGAATGAAATTGGGATAAGCCCAATTGAAAGAAACGATCACGATAGTAGCCTGCGTGCTGGTTTTACAATGAGCATTGCAAACCAAACCATGATTTTTATACGAAATGACGAGATGAAAAAAGCGCAATCTACTATTGATGAATTTTTAAAAGAAATAGGCGGCCAATAAATTTAGTCGCCTATTTTTTTATGCTTCTACCGCATACATTTTATCTCGTAATTCCTTTAGTTTCTTATCGCCCATATATTCATCAAAAGTCATATATCGGTCAATCGCTCCACTTGGTGTAAGTTCAATAACTCTTGTGCCTACTGTTTGTGCAAACTCATGATCATGAGTTGTGAGTAAAATGGTACCTTTAAAGTTTTTTAGTGAATTATTAAAAGCCGTAATTGATTCCAGGTCCAAATGGTTCGTGGGTTCGTCTAGCATAAGTACATTGGCACGAATCATCATCATTCTACTTAGCATACATCTCACTTTTTCTCCCCCTGAAAGCACATTGCTCTTTTTCAACGCTTCTTCGCCACTGAAAAGCATTTTCCCTAAGAAGCCACGAAGATAAACTTCTTCGCGTTCTTCTTCAGTTTTGGCATACTGGCGCAACCAATCTACCAATGATAAATTATTTTTGAAGAATTCTTCATTATCAAGTGGCAAATAGCTCTGATTTGTAGTAATTCCCCATTGAAAAGAGCCGCTATCTGGTTTTGCATTGCCCATTCAATATTTCATAAAAAGCAGTAGCTGCACGAGAATCTTTGGAATAAATAACCACTTTATCTCCCTTCGCTAAATTGATATTCACATTTTTAAAAAGCGTTTCTCCATCAATAGAAGCAGAAAGATTTTCAATATTCAAAATTTGATCTCCTGCTTCACGTTCACGTTCAAAAATAATAGCAGGATAGCGACGGCTGGATGGTTGTATTTCTTCTACATTCAATTTTTCAAGCATCTTTTTACGTGAAGTAGCTTGTTTACTTTTTGCCACGTTAGCACTAAAACGCATAATAAATTCCTGAAGCTCTTTGCGTTTTTCTTCAGCCTTTTTATTTTGCTGAGCTCTTTGCCTGGCTGCCAATTGGCTACTTTCGTACCAAAAAGTATAGTTACCGCTATAATGGTTTATTTTTCCAAAATCAATATCGCTAATGTGTGTACAAACAGAATCTAAAAAGTGACGGTCGTGAGAAACTACAATTACGCAATTTTCATAATTAGCCAAAAAGTTCTCCAACCAACTGATGGTTTCATAATCCAAATCGTTGGTTGGCTCATCCATAATCAACACATCTGGGCTTCCAAATAGCGCTTGTGCAAGCAAGACACGTACTTTTTGTTTTCCATCTAAATCCTTCATTAAGGTATAATGAAGACTTTCATCAATTCCAAGGTTTGAAAGCATTGCAGCTGCATCACTATCTGCATTCCAACCATTCATTTCTTCAAAAATAACTTGAAGTTCGCCAATTTTTTCAGCGTTATCGTCTGTATAATCTTCGTAAAGTTTATCTATTTGACTTTTAATTTCAAATAATTCTTTATTACCCCGAACTACGGTTTCTAGCACATTAAAATCATCGTAAGCATTGTGGTTTTGCTCTAGGACTGACATACGTTTTCCTTTTTCCAAATGCACATGTCCAGAAGTAGGATCTTGTTTCCCTGAGATAATTTTTAACAAAGTAGATTTTCCGGCACCGTTTGCCCCAATAATTCCATAAATATTACCTGTGATAAACTTTGTGCTCACTTCATCGAACAACACGCGTTTACCAAATTGAACTGAAAGATTTGAAACTGAAAGCATTAAATTTTTAAATTTTGCGCAAAAGTAGCCATTTAAGCGAATGCCGAAAACATTAACGTTTTAAAATTCCTTTTAACTTGATTTAACAGTAAGCAGCAATAAGCTCGGTTACATTTGTTTGTTAACTTAAATGATACTGCGATTGTTTAAAAAGATACTTCTTCTCTTATTCATTGTCACACTATTTTCTTGTAAGAACAAGGAAGAAAACATAGTACAAACAACTTATATAGGTGGCCAAATAGTTAACCCAACTGTTGACTATATTATTTTTTCTAAAGGAAATCAGATATTGGATACGGTAAAACTGGATGAAAATAATTTTTTTCATTACAGAACCGACAAAATAAAAGCAGGACTTTATTTTCTAAAAAATGGGAATCTCAAGTTTTCTTTATTGAACCTGGCGATAGTTTACTAATTCATGTAAACACTATTGATTTTGACGAATCTCTTGCCTATTCTGGAAGAGGTGGTGAGCAGAATAATCTATTGATAGATCTCTATTTGCAAAACGAAGCCGAGAATCAGGATTTGCAAAAATGGTATTCACTTTCATCCACAGATTTTGAACATAAAATTGATTCCCTAAAAACAATAAAAATTAACAAGTACAAAGAATATATCAATAAAAACGAGGTTGATGAAGGTTTAAAAAATGTGGCACTGGCAAATATCAATTATGATTACTATTCAAAAAAGGAGATGTATGGTGCAGCCAATAGAAGTTTTCCCGAAAAATTCGACAAACATTTTTTTGATTATAGAAAGGAAATAGATTTTGAGCAGATGAGCTTAAATATTATTATCCTTACTATCGTTTTATGAATCGGTATTTTGAAAACATCGTCTGTTCAGAATATGCCGATAAATCACCGATTAACCGTAATTCATATGAATATAATTATCGCAAAATTAAATTAATTGATAGTATCGTTACTTCAGATACTCTAAAAAATAGTTTGTTACGCTATAACGCTATAGCTTATTTGCTGAATTCAAAGAATGCCGAAGAAGAAACGAAGTTTTTTGAGGCTTATTAAAAAGTGAACACTGATAAAAAGAATCTTGAAGAAGTACAAAGTTTTAGATGCCTCAGTAAGACTTACTGCTGGAAATAAAATTCCAAATGTTGCATTGGTCAATACAGATAATATTGTAAAAGATTTACAGAGCGTTATTACTGCGCCAACTGTAGTTTATTTTTGGACTGGGAAGTCTGCGATGCTTTATAAAAACATACACAACCGTGCAGCGGAGCTAAAATCAAAATTTCCAGAATACGATTATTTAGCTATTAATACCGATACTCATTTTAAAAAATGGCGTGAAGCTGTAAAGAAAGCAGGATACAATCCAGATACAGAATTTCAGCTTGAAAATTTGAGCGATGCGGAAAAGAAACTTGTGTTAAATGCTGTGAACAAGGTAATCATCGTTGATAAAAACGGTGTTATCCTAGAAGGAAAAACCAATATGTTCAACACAAATTTTGAAGAACTGCTACTTGGTTATTTGAATAGATAGGTTCTTAACCTAATTAATTTCCTTTTTTATAATCTTCCAAAAATTGCTTCAATCCACTATCCGTTAAAGGATGTTTCAACAAACCTTCTATTGAAGAAAGTGGACCCGTCATAACATCGGCCCCTATTTTTGCACAGTTAATTACGTGCATAGTGTGGCGAACGGAGGCTGCAAGAATTTTTGTTTCAAAACCGTAGTTGTCATAAATTAAACGAATATCTGCAATCAGTTCAAGTCCATCGGTTGAAATATCATCGAGTCTCCCTATAAATGGTGAAACATAGGTTGCTCCAGCTTTTGCGGCAAGTAATGCTTGTCCTGCTGAAAAAACCAAGGTGCAATTTGTTCGGATACCGTGATCTGTAAAATATTTTATTGCTTTTATTCCCTCTTTTATCATTGGTACTTTAACCACGATTTGTGGGTGAAGTTCTGCCAATTCCTCGCCTTCTTTTACCATTCCTTTAAAATCTGTTGCAATAACTTCTGCAGAAACATCACCATCTACAATGTTGCAGATATCTACGTAGTGCTTCAATATATTGTTGCGGCCAGTGATGCCTTCCTTTGCCATCAAGGATGGATTGGTGGTAACGCCATCAAGCACGCCAAGATCTTGGGCTTCACGTATTTGATCAAGGTTTGCGGTATCAATAAAGAATTTCATAGTTGTGATTTCAGATTAATTGTTGTAAAAGTAAAGAAGAATGGATTGATTAAATAAGGTTGTTGAAAAAGATTGATAAGTTGCGTATTGTAATTATTTATGACTGGTGCAAAATATATAATACACTGAAGAAACTTAATCTTTTTTCGTCAATTATACACTCTTTTAGCATATTGATTCAATTGCAAATAATTAACTTAAAAATAAATACATAACATTTCTACTTTAACCCATAATGCTTCAAAACCATACGTTCATAAACCCTGTCTGGCAGAATACGTTTTAAAACGATTGAAAATTTCTGTAATGGCGAGCCTACTTTATAATGAATTTTAGGGTTTGGGGTTTCAATAATTTTATGAACCACTTTTGCCATTTCCAACGGATTGCCGCCATTGTCAACGTGTTCGTTCATGGTTTTTAGTGTGTTGCCGTAGTTTTTACTATAGGGAGAATTTTCCAAAACTGGTGCGTGGTAACGGCCGGCGGCAATATTTGTAGCAAAATCGCCTGGGGCAACGTTGGTCATTTTTACTCCAAATTGCAATGTTTCCATCCGCATTGCTTCGATGGTAATTTCCAGAGCAGCTTTACTGGCGGAATAAATGCCACGATATGGAAGTCCCATATAGCCTGCAATGGATGTAATATTCAAAATGTGCCCAAAGCCCTGCTTGCGCATTTGTGGCAAAACCGCTTTAATAACGTTTATAGGTCCGTGGAAGTTGGTTTGAAATGCTTTTTTAATTTCGGTTTCGGGAGTTTCCTCAATGGGGCCCGTAATGCCAACCCCCGCATTATTGATTACAACGTCAATTTTTTCGACTTTACTTAATACTTCAGCAATAGCAGCTTCAATGGATTCGGTATCATTCACGTCCATTTTGAGAAGTGGAAATGTGGAATCACTACAATTTTCGGGGTTTCGACTTGTTCCAAAGACTTTATAGCCTTTTTCGGAAAGATACTCGCCTATGGCTTTGCCAATTCCCGAGGAACCGCCTGTAATGAGTACTACTTTTGGCATAAATGATGGTTGAAAAGCAAAGGTGCGGTTATGTGGTGGGTTTTCCAAATAGTTTCTCTAAAAAAAGAGGAAAGAAATGGTGATTGCTAAAACGAAAGTTTATTGCACAAAAAATGGCAAGCTACCTACATCACACCGCTACGACCATTTACCTTTGCTGCGTTCCCGCCCTGGAGGATTCAACAGGAGCTGGTTGTGTAGGACTTGCCGCTGCAAAGATAAGGCTTTTTGAAGTTTTTGCAAGTATTTTCACATTTCAATTTTAATAAATACCTTGCGGAAAAATAATTTGTGTTATGAAATTTTATAACGTTTTAGCTCCTACCCTTTTAGTGCTTTTAATGTGCAGCTGTGGAAATAATTCCGAAGAAAAAAAAGATGCTTTTTCACTGGAAATTAAAAATCCGAAGAAGACATATACTACCGAAGATGTGCTTACTGTTACTTTAAACAACAAAAAAAATATTGAAACCGATTCCATTTTCTATTTTTTAAATAAAGATAAAATTGAGGTTTCAGGAAATACTGTATCGCTTTCGGGTAAAAAACTCGGGGAAAAAACGCTGAAAGCAAAAATATATAGTGATGGTGAAGAATTTGAAGCCTCACAAAACATAACTATACTTTCTTCCATAAAGCCAAAACTTTACACTTATAAAATTCTTGAAACTTTCCCGCACGATATAAATGCCTATACCCAAGGCTTGGAATTTGAAAACGATACTTTATATGAAAGTACTGGTCAATATAAAGAATCATCACTCCGGAAAACAGATTATAAAACTGGAGAAATTTTAAAAATTGTAAAACTTAAGGATCAGTATTTTGCCGAAGGTCTGACCATTCTCAATAATAAAATCTACCAACTTACTTGGCGCGAAAACACAGGTTTTATCTATAATTTAAAAACTATGGAACAAACCGGAACTTTTGTTTACGGAGACAGTCGCGAAGGTTGGGGCTTGTGCCACGATTCTGAAAAGAATATTTATAAAAGTGATGGAACAGACCGAATTTGGACTCTAAATTCAAACACACTTGCGGAAAAGGATTACATTGAAATTTTCACCAATACCAGTAAAATAAACAGTGTAAACGAACTGGAATGGGTGGATGGAAAAATTTACGCTAACGTTTACCAACAAGGTTCCATAGCAATCATTGACCCTTCAAATGGCGCTGTTGAAGGTGTAATAGACCTGACTGACTTAAAAGATAAAGTTACACAACACTCAGAGCTAGACGTGCTAAACGGTATTGCTTATAATGGTGAACCCAACATACTATACATTACAGGAAAAAACTGGGACAAGCTTTTTAAGATTGAAGTACTTTTGAAATAAATTTCAACAATAACCCTTTTCCCTCATTGAAACGACCGCTTTACTCAAAAGCGGTTTTTTTATGGCTTGTTGTTTGGTTCCTTTGAATCAATAAAACCATCCAATCATGAAAAAATCCATAGTAATCCAAATTCCAGAGCCTTGCCACGAAGATTGGGCCAAAATGACCGCAACCGAAAAAGGTAAATTTTGCAGCGTCTGCACTAAAGAAGTTTTCGATTTCACTTCAAAAACCGATGAAGAATTAGTGAAGATTCTTACCGAAAACAAAAACGCCTGTGGCAGGTTAAAAAAATCACAGTTGAATAGAGAAGTAAAACTGGAGCGTAAAAGCGGACAAAGCTTTGCTCCTTTTGCCGCTTCAATGCTTCTGCCGTTGACACTTTTTTCAAACAATCCCAATTCCGAAAATACTTCAATTTCTGAAAAACTGATGGTTTCTATGGGTATTGGCCGTTTTAGCAATACTAATTTAAGGCTTTCGGTTTTTACAAAAGGTATTGTGAGGGATGAAAACGGAAATCCATTAAAAAACGTAAAAATTACTTCAAATGAAACCGAAGCCCAAACGTGGACCAATAGAAAAGGGGAGTATGAAATTTATACTTTGGATAAAGAAATACTAACTTTTACCAAAGAAAATTACGAAACACAAATAATTAGATTGAGGAAGAATGCTGTGGAAAATGTTTTTATGGATTCTGGTGTTCGCACACAATCGTTTATTGTGGGAAAAATTGCAGCTAGTCCAGAAAAGAAAATTGAAGAAAAAGCAACTGCAATTTATACAAAAGGAACCGTAACAGATGATACCGGATTACCGCTTCCGGGTACAAACGTCATTATAAAAGGTACCTCAAAAGGAACCCAAACCGATTTTGACGGTAACTACGCAATTGAAACCAAGCCCAATGATGTTTTGGTTTTTAGTTATGTAGGTTTTGAAACTAAGG
The DNA here is from genome assembly GCA_963789545.1 of uncultured Flavobacteriaceae bacterium. Classification (GTDB taxonomy): domain Bacteria; phylum Bacteroidota; class Bacteroidia; order Flavobacteriales; family Flavobacteriaceae; genus Aequorivita. The sequence goes on from CAWBKZ010000006.1 coordinate 789,054, forward strand.
AAACTACTGTTTCAAATATTTCAAATAAAATTGATATTAAACTCGACGCAGCACTTTCAGGAGAATTAGTAGTCACAGTTGGCGGAATTTCTTGGGGAAACTACGAAGATTACCAACCTCAAAAAAATTCTGATTGGTATGAAAAAGCCAAACAAGCATACAAAAACACTCGTAAGTTTAAAAAAATTAAGCAAAAACGTAAAAAAGCGGAACGAAAAGTAAGACGGGAAAATAAATAAACATCAGACATTCTTTAAAAGTTTAGTTATCTACAACTTTAGGCACTTTACAGACTTTAGTTACTTTATTTCCCGCTTCACAATAATAACCTTCATAAAAAGTTATATTTTTACCAAAATTATTCTTGAATGAGGTATTTATACGCATTGGCAATATTGAGTTGCTTAGTATTATGGAGTTCGTGCCGAAACGATTTTGAAACCGTTGCCAGCACAGGAAATCTAGAGTTTTCAAAAGATACGGTTTATTTGGACACAGTTTTTTCAAACATTGGTTCCAGCACCTATAACTTAAAAGTTTACAACCGCAGCGATGAGGATATCAACATTCCTTCCGTTCGTTTGGCACAGGGAGAGGCTTCCAACTATCGTTTGAACGTTGATGGTCTTCCCGGAAAAGTGTTTGAAAACGTACAAATTCTTGCCAAAGACAGTATTTTTATTTTTGTTGAAACCACAATTGATATAAATAATTTACCAACGAACGCACCCGATTTTCTTTATACTGACCAACTTCTTTTTGATAGTGGCGGTAATGAACAGAAAGTGGAATTGGTAACACTTGTGAAAGATGCTGTTTTCCTTTTCCCTGAAAAATTTCCCGATGGAACAACCGAAACACTGAATTTGGGCGATGACAGTGATGGCAACCCTATTCTCGTTAAAGGTTTCTTTCTTGATGATGATGAGCTTACTTTTACTAATGAAAAACCATACGTAATCTACGGTTATGCGGCCGTTCCAGGCAATAGAACACTAAGCGTTGAAGCTGGTGCACGTGTTCATTTTCATTTTGGAAGCGGAATTATTGTAGCACAAAACGGAACTATAAAATCTCTAGGTGAACCAAGTACTGATCCTGAAGCTATGGAAAACGAAGTGATTTTTGAAGGAGACAGACTGGAACCATCATTTGCCGAAACACCTGGCCAATGGTCAACCATATGGCTTACCGATGGCAGTGTGGGCAATGAATTTAGAAATACAACTATAAAGAACGGTACCGTAGGGCTTTTCGTGAATACCTCAAATCCTATTTCTTTAAAAAACGTCCAAATTTATAACAATGTAAACGTTGGTTTATTGGCAAGAAATAGTGTAATTGACGGTGAGAATATGGTTATAAACAATAGCGGGCAATCTTCTTTGGCCATACAATTGGGTGGAAGTTATGAGTTTAGACATTGTACCTTTGCAAATTATTGGGTAGGTAGTTTTCGCTCATTCCCCACAGTTTCAATTGAGAATGTTTTTGAAACTCAGGAGAATTTATTTGTTAATGATTTAGTAAAAGCAAATTTTATAAACTGCATTATATATGGTAACGAACGTCGTGAATTTTCACTTTATAAAGATGATCAAGGAGCTTTCAATTTTAAATTTGAAAATTCTTTAGTTCACTTTGAAGATCCTACAGGTGAATTTAGCAACGATCCGCTATATGATTTTACAAACCCCGCCTTATATCCCGCAACAAGGTTTAATCTAGACCCTGTATTTCAAGATACTGAATTGAATAACTTTAATATTGAATCAGGAACTTCAGGTGCTGAAGGTATTGGTCTTCCTGGAGTTTCGCCTCCAAAGGATTTAAATGGAATTAATAGAGGAAATACGCAACAAAATCCACCCGATGCTGGCGCTTATGAAAGCATAGAGTTTCCACAAGGGTAAAAAAAGTATAAATTGAATTGAAAAACCCGTCACATCAGACGGGTTTTTTATTTTTTTCAGTTTTAAGAAACAGCTAATCTGCCTTCAACCATTTTAGTTTCAATTTGGAATTTTTATGCTCTACAGGCTGCATTACCAGAGTATCGCCGCTGAAGTAAAACCTTCTTTCAGCCGTTAATCCAAATTCTGAAGGGTTTGAGTGTGAAAGTTTATAATGTGAAACAATGCTGTCCGTTTCAGAAACTTTGTAATTTCCCATATAATAGTATGATTTCGTTATGTGTTTCAAGGCTTCTATAGAAATGGAATCGTTGAAATTCGGAAATTCAATTCCAGATTTTTCATATCCTCTTTCATAGAGGTGAAGCGCAACGTGGCCGTTTCCATCGTAAAGTAAATATCCGTCCATTCCGCCTTTATAGTCGCTCCAAGTATTTGTAAAGGTGTCTCGAACCTTCATACTCTCCAACTTCCAAAGACCACTAATTGGTGGGCTGGGTGGATTATCGTTTTGACAGGAAATTACAAATGCAAAAATTCCTATGGAAAAGATATATTTAAGGCTCTTCATTTTATCCAAAGCAGGTTAATAATCAATTCTTCCCTCCTTCGCTTCCCACTTTTTGAAAACCTTTCGCCCTTCTTCCCTATCTAGATTAATGAATGGGACATTTCTGTTTTCAATATTCTTATCTATTTCATCATAAATAAAATGGTCATCGAAACCAATTTCTGCTGCATCTTCTTTAGTACAGGCATAGTAAACTGCTTTTGGACGTGCCCAATAAATAGCACCCAAACACATGGGGCAAGGTTCGCAGGATGTATAAATAATACAGTTGTCAAGCTGGAAAGAGTTTAATTTTTCACAAGCTTTGCGGATAGCAACAACCTCTGCATGAGCCGTTGGGTCATTGCTTGAAGTAACCTGGTTAAAACCTTCAGCAATAATTTCACCATTTTTTACAATCACTGCTCCAAAAGGTCCACCAGCATTGGAGTCCATTCCTTTTTCGGATAGTTGAATGGCTCGTTTTATAAATTGTTTATCTTTATCGGTAATCACTAATTAATTTTTAAATAAAGGTAATCCACTCATCATCTCATTTACTTTTTCGGCTATGCTTTCTAGTTTGGCTTCGTCTTCATGATTTGAAATTACTTCATCAATCAAATCCACAATTTTTACCATATCCTTTTCAACCAAACCTCTCGTGGTAACGGCTGCTGTACCAATACGGATTCCACTGGTAACGAAAGGCGATTTGTCATCAAAAGGAACCATGTTCTTGTTTACAGTAATATCAGCTTTCCCCAATGCTTCTTCTGCTTCTTTTCCTGAAATATTTTTGTTTCTAAGATCAATAAGCATCATATGGTTATCGGTTCCGCCAGAAATAATATCGTATCCTTTTTCAACAAATTTCTGAGCCATAACAGCAGCGTTCTTTTTTACTTGCACCATATAATGAAGAAAATCATCCGTCAAAGCTTCGCCAAATGCAATCGCTTTTGCGGCAATAATGTGTTCCAAAGGCCCGCCTTGATTTCCTGGGAAAATAGCACTGTCCAGAAGACTGCTCATCTTTTTAAGGTTTCCGTTTTTTAAAGTTTGGCCAAACGGATTGTCAAAATCCTTGCCCATTAAAATCATTCCTCCACGAGGCCCACGCAATGTTTTATGTGTAGTTGTAGTAACCACGTGGCAATGCGGGAGCGGATCGCCAATAATTCCTTTGGCAATTAATCCAGCAGGATGCGCAATATCTGCAAACAAAATAGCTCCCACCTTATCTGCAATCTCCCGGAAACGTTTATAGTCAAATTCTCGTGAATATGCTGAAGCACCTGCAATAATCATTTTGGGTTTTTCCTTGATGGCTATTTCCTCTACTTTGTCATAATCAATCCTTCCGGTTTCGCGATCAACGCCATAAAAAATAGGATTGTATAGTCGTCCAGAAAAGTTTACTGGCGACCCATGAGTTAAATGTCCACCATGAGAAAGGTCAAAACCTAAAAATTTATCACCGGGATTTAAACAAGCGGCAAAAACAGCCGTATTAGCCTGTGAACCGCTGTGGGGCTGTACGTTTGCATATTCAGCTCCAAACAAAGCTTTAGCACGGTCAATAGCTATTTGTTCTACTTCATCCACCACTTCACAGCCACCATAGTAGCGTTTTCCAGGATAGCCTTCAGCATATTTATTTGTCAAAACTGAACCAGCAGCTTCCATAACTTGGTCACTTACAAAATTTTCTGAAGCAATTAGCTCCAGACCGGTTTGTTGCCGTTGTTTTTCTTCTTTTATAAGTTCAAAAATTTGTTTGTCGCGTTGCATATTAAAAGTATATTGTTGGAGTTTGGATTTTTAGAGTTTTAATTTTTTGATAATAAGGGGGGGTTGAAATGTTAATTAGAAACAATAAATCTCTTTAAAAGTTAATTAAAATCAAAAATAAGGATTCCATTCGGTAACTATAATGAAATATATATATTTGATGAAGAATTTTACTAACAAAACATAGGTTGTAATTAAAATACAAGAGTGAATTAATTCTTTGATTTTTAATCTTTTGATTTTTTTTACTTAGTTTTATTTACAACTAAAAAAGAATTTTAAAAAATGCCACTAACCGCAAACGATCCCAAACGTAAAACTTGGCTCGATACTACGCCAGACACAGATTTTCCTATTCAAAATATACCTTTTGGCGTTTTCTTGACGCGGGACGATATTATAACCATCGGAACTCGCATTGGTGATTATGCCATTGACCTTGGTGCTCTTCATCAGTTGGGTTATTTTAAAGGAATTGAACTAACAGATGATATATTTCTTCAAGACACTTTAAACGATTTTATAAGTGATGGAAGAAAAACATGGCGATTGGTAAGAAACCGAATCGCAGATATTTTTGATAAGGAAAACCCTAAACTTCGGGATAACGAAGATCACAGAAAACATATTCTTTTCACCATGGATGAAGTGGAAATGCAACTTCCCGTGCAAGTGGGCGATTATACAGATTTCTATTCCAGTAAGGAACACGCCACAAATGTGGGAACCATGTTTCGTGGAAAAGAAAACGCACTTATGCCCAACTGGCTGCACATTCCAGTGGGGTATCACGGAAGAAGTTCGTCGATAATTCCAAGCGGAATAAACGCCCGAAGACCTTGGGGACAAACAATGCCCGACGGCGCAACCGAACCTGTTTTCGGTCCTTCAAAATTAGTGGATTTTGAACTGGAAATGGCTTTTATTACTACAGATGCAAACGTATTGGGAGAACCTATTCCCGTAAATGAAGCCGAGGAATATATCTTTGGATTGGTTCTTTTCAACGATTGGAGCGCACGCGATATCCAGAAGTGGGAATATGTACCACTCGGACCATTTTTGGCAAAAAACTTTGCTTCCTCCATTTCACCGTGGATTGTAACTTTAGATGCCTTACAACCCTTCAAAGTAGAGAGTCCAAAACCTGAAATGGAGCAACTTCCCTATCTTCAGTCTAAAGGGAAAAAAAGCTACGATATAAATCTTGAAGTTTACATTGCTCCCCAAAAAGGAGCCGAAACAAAAATTTCTACTTCAAACTTTAAATATATGTACTGGAATATGAGCCAACAACTGGCGCATCATACAATCAATGGCTGTAATGTGAACAGTGGTGATATGATGGGAAGTGGAACTATTTCTGGCCCAACGCCAGATTCTTACGGTTCCATGTTAGAACTGACTTGGCGTGGCGAAAAGCCTATAAAACTTTCTGATGGCTCAGAACGCAAATTCATAAACGACAACGATACCGTTATTCTAAAAGGTTTTTGCGAAAACGAAAACGTACGAATTGGTTTCGGTGAATGCCGTACAAAACTTTTACCAGCCATCAAACAATAATATTTGGCATCACTATTGTATTTTAGCCTTCATAACCAATAACGTTCGGTATGAAGGCTTTTTACTTACTGCTATTTACAGCACTTTTCAGCATTTCTTGCAATAGTGTGAAACGTACCCAAAAGTTTGTTTCACAAGGTGATTATAACCAAGCAATGGAGCTTGCTGTAAAAAAACTTCAAAAAGATAAAGGAGCAAAGGAATATGACGCGCATATTCGTCTTTTAGAAGAAGCTTTCCTAAAAGCGAAGGATGAAGGCACTCGCCACATTGCTTTTCTGAAAAAAGAAAACAACCCTGCCAGCGCCAAAGAAATTTATTATACCTATCTCGATCTTCAAGCGCATCAAGATTTAATTCGTCCCTTGCTTCCACTTTATAGCAATGAAATGGGCAGAAACGCAAGTTTTGTTTTTTCAGATTATTCTAATGATTTGTTGGCTGCAAAAGATGCTTATGTAAAATCATTATATCAAGAAGCCATCGTTTATATGCAACGAAACACTAAGCAGGATTATCGCAGTGCTTTTAATGTTTTATGCGAACTGGATGAAGTGCAACCGAATTATCGCGATGTAAATCAACTTAGAGAAGATGCTCATCTGCAAGGTACCGATTTTGTTTTTGTAACCTTAAACAATCACACAGGGCAATTTATTCCATACAGATTAGAAAAAGATTTACTTGATTTTAATACCTATGGATTGGATGATTTTTGGACTGAATATCACGCCCAACGTGAAAATGGAATCAATTATGATATGGGTATCGACCTCAACTTTCAAACCATTCAAATTTCCCCAGAACGAATTTCGGATAGGCAATTTACCAGAAACCAACGAATTAAAGACGGTTATGAGTATAGACGCGACCGCGGAGGAAATATTGTAAAAGACAGTCTTGGCAACCCAATTAAAATTGAAAAATTTAAGGATGTTTCGGCTACAGTGTATATTACTACTCAAGAAAAGGCAGTTTTAGTTGGCGGTTCGGTTATTTATAAAGATTTAAATAAAAGAAGACAATTAAACAGCTTTCCAATTTCTTCGGAATTTGTTTTTGAAAATATTTTCGCAAAATATCGTGGTGATGAACGCGCCCTAACTGCTGAAGACCGAAGGCTTTTGGCAAATTATTTTATACCATTTCCTAACAACGAACAAATGGTATTTGATGCGGGAACAGATATAAAAGAACGGTTTAAAGAGATTTTGAGAGATAATTCCCTCTGAATTTTAAACGAATCGCTCTAAATGCGAAGCCTCTATAGCATGATGCGAATCATGATGAACTACTTCCCCATTTTTAATTACTATCATCTGCGGACTTTCGTGATGCACTTTAAATCGTGCTGCAATTTCATTTGAAATATCTCGGTTTTGAATAAGGTCTAGATAATAAAGCTTCAGTTGCCCATCGGTAAGGTTATAATTTCTTTCAAGCAATTTCAAAACGCCACGGCTGATTCCGCAACGGGTGGAATGCTTAAAAATGGCTACCGGCTTGGTTTTGGATTCTTCAACTAGTTCATCTAACTGATCCATTTTGCCCAAAACGTGCCACGGCACCTCCACTATTTCTTCTTTTGCAATGTCTCTTGGTGATTTGAATATATTAAATAATCCCATAATTTTCCTTTTTTGCAAATCTACAAGTTATAAGAGTAGTATTTTCTAAAAGAAATTATAAAAAAACTCAAGTTAAAACCGTCATAATGTCTGTTAAACCAAGGGGTTTAGTAGACATTTTGTCTTAATTTTATTGTGGCTCTAAATTTGAAAACCTTAAATTAAAATAAATAATAATATGTCAGGCTGAGCAGCCTGTCCTGAGGGAAGTTAACAGGCAATACAAGCCTTTTCAAATAAAATAAAAAAATAAAATAAAAATGAACTTTAACAACTTTACAATTAAAAGCCAAGAGGCCATACAGCAAGCGCAGCAGATTGCGCAAGGCTATGGTCATCAGCAGATTGAAAACGAACACATCCTCAAAGCAATTTTTGAGGTTGATGAAAATGTAACACCTTTCATCCTAAAGAAACTTAACGTTAACATTTCCACACTTAAACAGATCCTCGACAAACAATTGGAAAGTTTTCCTAAGGTTTCGGGCGGTGATATTATGCTTTCACGTGAAGCGAACAAAACAGTTATTGAGGCCAGCAACATCGCTAAAAAGATGGGTGATGAATATGTTTCCATCGAACACCTTTTATTGGCAATTCTGAACTCCAAAAGCAGCATTGCACAAAGTCTAAAAGATCAAAGCGTTACCGAAAAAGGAATGAAAGCTGCCATTCAAGAACTGCGTGGTGGCGAAAATGTTACTTCGCAAAGTGCTGAGGAAACTTACAATTCATTGAACAAATACGCCAAAAACCTCAATCAACTTGCCCGCGATGGCAAGCTGGATCCGGTAATTGGCCGTGATGAGGAAATAAGAAGAATTCTTCAAATCCTTTCTAGAAGAACCAAAAACAATCCGATGCTTGTGGGAGAACCTGGAACGGGTAAAACTGCAATTGCAGAAGGTTTAGCGCACAGAATCGTTGATGGTGATATTCCTGAAAACCTTAAGACGAAAGAAATCTATTCTTTGGATATGGGGGCGCTTATTGCAGGGGCAAAATACAAAGGTGAATTTGAAGAGCGATTAAAAGCGGTAATTAAAGAGGTAACTTCAAGCGAAGGCGATATCGTTCTTTTTATTGATGAAATCCACACGCTTGTTGGTGCCGGTGGCGGACAGGGTGCAATGGATGCCGCAAACATTTTGAAACCAGCACTTGCCCGTGGCGAATTACGTGCGATTGGGGCAACCACTTTGGACGAATATCAAAAATATTTTGAAAAGGACAAAGCGTTAGAACGTCGTTTCCAAAAGGTAATTGTGGACGAACCCGATACCGAGAGCGCAATTTCAATTCTTCGCGGAATTAAAGAGAAATATGAAACACACCACAAGGTGCGTATTAAAGACGAAGCTATTATTGCCGCGGTGGAACTCTCAGAAAGATATATTACAAACCGTTTTCTTCCGGATAAAGCGATTGACTTGATGGATGAAGCAGCTTCAAAGCTTAGGATGGAAATCAATTCTAAGCCAGAAGAATTGGATGTTTTGGACAGGAAGATTATGCAGCTTGAGATTGAAATAGAAGCCATAAAACGTGAAAAGGATGAAACAAAGTTGAAATCTCTTCACGCAGATTTGGCAAATTTAAAAGAAGAGCGAAACGAACTGAACGCAAGATGGCAAAGCGAAAAAGAGGTTGTGGACAATGTGCAAAACCTAAAAACCCAGATTGAGGAATACAAACTGGAAGCAGAACGAGCAGAACGCGAAGGCGATTTTGGAAAAGTTGCAGAACTTCGTTACGGAAAAATCAAGGAAGCGCAGGAAAACCTCAGCAAACTGGAAACCCAGCTTGCCGAAAAGCAAGACGGCTCTTCAATGATAAAAGAAGAAGTAACACGTGAGGATATTGCCGAAGTTGTAGCAAAATGGACTGGTATTCCCGTAACCAAAATGCTACAAAGCGACCGGGAAAAACTATTGACTTTAGAGAATCATCTCCACAAACGTGTAGTTGGGCAAGACGAAGCCATACAAGCCGTGAGTGATGCCATACGCCGAAGCCGGGCAGGATTGCAGGATGAGAAAAAGCCCATTGGCAGTTTCCTTTTCCTTGGAACAACGGGCGTGGGTAAGACGGAGCTTGCAAAAGCTTTGGCCGAATACTTATTTGATGACGAAAACGCAATGACCCGGATTGATATGAGCGAATACCAAGAGCGTCACAGCGTGAGTCGTTTGGTAGGTGCCCCTCCAGGATATGTGGGTTATGACGAAGGCGGCCAACTTACCGAAGCTGTGCGCCGCAAACCGTATAGTGTTGTTCTGCTTGACGAGATTGAAAAAGCACACCCAGATACGTTTAATATTTTGCTGCAGGTTTTGGATGAAGGTCGCTTGACGGACAATAAAGGACGTCTTGCAGATTTCAAAAACACGATTATTATTATGACCAGTAATATGGGCAGCCAGATAATCCAAGAGCGTTTTGAAACTGTAAAAGACCCAGAAACTGCTATGGAAGGCGCCAAAGTAGAAGTACTTGCACTGCTGAAACAAACCGTGCGGCCTGAGTTTTTGAACCGTATAGACGACATTATCATGTTTACGCCGCTTTCAAAAGCAGACATTCACAAAATTGTGGAGCTACAACTGAAAGGCGTTTCCAAAATGTTGTTGAAACAAAACATTGTTTTGGATGCCACGCCAGAGGCCATTACTTATCTTTCACAAAAAGGGTTTGACCCTCAGTATGGTGCAAGACCAGTAAAAAGGGTGATACAGCGTGAAGTGCTAAACGAGCTTAGTAAAGAGATACTATCTGGAAAAATAACTACCGATAGCATTATCCTGCTAGATAGTTTTAATGATGCACTGGTATTTAGAAACCAAGAAAATTTAGTTGAGTAGATTGGATTTTTTAGTTAGATTAAAAAACCCTCAAGCAAACGCAAGCTTGGGGGTTTTTCAATTTTATAATCCAAAGCAATTAATTATAGCCATTGTTGTGCATTCGTTATTTTTTATGCAAATTAATATCTTCTTTCAGCAATTTTAAGAGTTGTACTGCTCTTTCCTTTATTGCTATGTTTCCAGACTTTTGCAAACTTGATATGGTATTTCTATATGCAATTTTGTTAATTATCTCAAGTCTGTTTTTGGGCTGGTTTATTTCTTGAATTAATATTTTTTTAATGCCTTCATCATTAACTATTTTGTTTTGAAAAGGATAAAAGTCATTAAACTTTTGAACCATTTTGTCAGAATTTCCATAAGAAGCAAATCCTCCCGTTGAGATAAAAGTTCCAGTTGTTAAATTGTCAACAAGGTTTGTATTGTTGATATTGGTATTTCTCGTAAATAAGTCAATTTGTTGACTGAAGCTTATAAGTTCCTCTTTTAGATTTGTGTTTTGAATGATGTTGATTTGGTTTGAATTCAGCATTTGTAAAAGAGTAGTGTTCGTATTTGTAAAAGTCCAACGAGTTGTAAGGTCATTCAATTTAGCGAAAATGCTATCTATATCTTTAAATCCATTATTCAATTCGTAATGTTTTATAATATCATTCGAATGGTCGATTATAATATTTTCATAATCAATATATACGTCCAGCATATTGATTTGAGTTTCTAAATCATCTCTCAAGTTATTTAAATAAGTAATTTCTTGATTAAGTATTTTTTGATTTTCATTCCAATTATTAATTCCAAGTGCTATTAAAATACCAATGACTACAAGAACAATTTCACCAATCGCATAAAGTAAATACTTGCTGAATTTGTTTTCAGTCAGCAATTGTTGTCTAATCTTTCTAAAGAATTTTATCATTGGTTAGCGGTTTATGATAATGAAGCACAACGGTTTGCGTGTATGAGCCGTAGCGGATTTTACGCACTATTTTTTCAGTTTTAAATGACCTATAATTTATTGATATTCATTTATTTAAGCGAACAAACCGCTATTTTTTATATACGTTGTTAGCCTTTCGTTATTTTTTATTTAGAGCTTCAATCCTTTCTTTATAGTAATCTTTACCACTTAATTCAAAGGCCTTGTTTAAGTATTTTAAGGCATTCTCTTTGTCGTTTTCAGATTCATAATAATCAGCCATTGATTCATAGGCAGTAGCATTTTTAGGATTGTATTTTATATTCATATCAAAAAACATAAACGCCTTTTTAGGTTGTCCCATTTGCATATTCATGTAGCCATAGCCATTTAACATTTCGTCTATCATTGGTGCAGTGGGAACACCAAAATGTTCGGTATAGATTTGTTCCTGCTCCTTCAAAAGCGAAGCCAATTCTTCTATAGGGGTTTCTGGATTATTAAATTTTTGAGGAGATTTGAACTGATACCATTCAAAAAGAAAAATCAGCCCATCTCTTATTGATGGTAGCGGCACAGTACCATGTAAATCCTCATGATAAACCTTCCATGAAAAGTTTAATTGATTTTGGCTCTTCGCAAGTTGGGAGAATTCTATTATAGAACGGGCAGGCAATGAGAATTCTGAAGTGTCGCTCATTACATTATCAATCGTTATACTTTCATTTTGTATATGTAACATCTCTGCGGCAAGTGAAACAAAAAGCGATTTCCCATTGTAATCTTCCGTTTTAAATTTTTCTTTAGCTTGCTTTAATAATATTTGGTTGTCCCAATCCAAAGTTGGATCTATGGCTATATAATTTTGAAAGAGATGTGCATGGTTAACAAGCATATTTATGGTAAACTGACCCGCATGGGAATGACCAATTAATGTACGGTAGGTCATGGTTGGATACTTACTATCAATATATGGGATGAGTTCCTCTTCCATAAATTTAGTAAAGGTTTCTGCACCTCCAGTTTCATAATCAAATGCACTACCGCGTCTCATTTTTATCTGCGAAGTAGTTAAATCTCTTGTTCGGTTCTTGCGATTAGAAACCCCAACAAGTATCATATGTGGTAGGTAATGCCCCCAATAATTACCATAAACAGCTTCCAAAGTGCTTTCTAGTGAAAATCCATCCATTAGATAAATCACGGCATATTTTTCATCATTATCTGGCTGAAAATTATCTGGTAATCTTACCCAAAAGTCACGACTTTCACTTAAAGTTTTAGAAAATATGGAATCCACTATTCGATTTTGAAATTGCTCTGTTTGGGACTCAGTTGTTTGTGCAATTGCATGTTGATTTACCATTAAAATCGATCCGATAAGTACTAATAAGTAGATGTAATATTTCATTAATTTCGTTTGAATTTAAATATAACTAAATACATACGTTAAAATAAAAATTTATATTGGTTATTAGTTGTTTATAATGAAGGCTAACGGTTTGTGCTATGGTTAGTTGCGTGGTTAAGCAACTAATTTAGTAAATAAATAACAGATAGAAAATTTCGCAGGAATTTTCGCAAGTAGGCAATCGACCAAAGCAATTAATTATACACGTTGTTGCCAGCAGTTATTTTTCCTATTACTAATCAAACGCTTTACTTATCTTAAAAACAACTTTCAAAGAATCAATAATTGACAAAATATCCGTATGAGTTTCCTATTACGAATTCTTGTATTAAATGCAAAATTCCCTTGTAAAATATCACCTTCGATAACCATTTAAGATATAGGAAATCTTTTTCTTTTATAAAAAATAAAACAATTACAACAAGAAAAAGAATAATGAGAAAACATTTAGTTTTTTTTCAGCCATCAACTAATTCAGTTATTTTGGATTTTAATAACTGCGATTTTCTTTATCGCTGAAAGATTCCTTTTTTTTCTTTGATTTTGTCAATCTGTAAATTGATATATAAACAGTATTATTGACTGAAAAATATACCGAATACCGCAATTGAAAGTCCAACGAATATCGAAAATGAATTGAAAACTAATTTTTTTCCAAAAGTGGTTTCATAATATTAGGCTCAATTAAAGCATTAAAACTAAATGAAACAAATAGTATTAGTATAAAAATCAATATTTCATTTCTCATTGGAATCGTCTAAATTATTTATTAAACTCTTAAATCTGTCAGACATAGATTTTTTAAGTTTTCCTTAATTGATTTTGGATTGTCAGCATTGAATTCAACTTCCTTTCTCCTCAAGTGATTCGCACTTTACTATTTTTTTCTTCTTCCGTCTTGTAAAACTCCTGAAGTGCCAATTCTCCACCACCAGAATCTGCATAATCTCTATAAGATTCAAGTTCTTCTTCATCATATTCGAAATCAGCACTATTATTCCTAAAGTTCACACTAACCTCTGTCATATTGTGTTTTGCTTTTAATACAGTAAGCCATTCATTAGCTTTTTTTACTACCACCAAATAATTTAGGTGCATTTAGGTCAAATGCGATTTCGATAAAGTCCGTTAGAATCTTTTATCATTTCCCAAAAGGCAAACTTGTCAACTAAAAAGTCAAGTTTTATGTCATAGCCATATGATTCCGCATATTTTCTTGTAAGATTTAGCAAGACATTTTTTACGTTATCTGGTGTTGCTATATTAGAATTGTGCTCAAATGCTATTATCTGTTTTTTATCAATCGAGAACAAAAAATATTTTTTCCCAATTCTGAATATCCTTCTTCATTAAACAATTCTTGGTTCGAGCTGGATTAAATGTGTATCTGTGCTTTTTAATAAATAACCTAAAATAATCTCATCTTGATTATTATCATTTAACGTTCTAACTGTGTATGTTCTGATTATAATATTTCGCCTCTTTTTTATTCAAGACAGGATGTGGTGAATAAATCTTTTGTTTCCATACCTTCTTCTAACGGAAAAAGAGTAATTGAAGCCTTAACGGAAAAGTATCTTATTGCAAAAAATTTCATTCAGTTTTCGGTTTGGTTTTAATTGCATGGCAACGGTCTCGTATAACCGTCAGTTACGGGTTAATATGCGTTAATTTTCGGTTTAGACACTGACTTTAGCAATTCCGAGTGGATTCGGACGTAGTCGAATCCGCCGTAATTGCGGTTATACATTGTTGTGCTTTCGTTATTTTTCATTTAATTCTTCACTAATCAGGTCAGCAAGTATTTCAGCCTTACTTTTTAGACCTTTTGTAATTGTTATTCCGAGTGATTTTCTTGTAATGTTATTCCGTAAATTATTTCTGCCTGAATTAGATTCTATTTTTTTAATAAATGCTTGTTTTCTTGTTTCTTCATTTTCGGCAAAGGGCAGTATTAATTTTTCTCCTCGACCGTGAGGTGGATTGATTTCATATTCATCAGTAAGAAACCAAAACTTATCTTCCTCTGAAGAACGCTCTTCATCATAGTCTATAAATAAATTAAATCTGTATAAGTCAACAGTATAATAGTCGTTGATAGCATCATTAAGCTCTTTAGAGCCAAGTTGATTCGCAAGTCCAGAATTTTTTATTTTCTGAAAAGTTTGGTCTACAATTTTATAATCAGTGAAATAACTGGTTATTATTAATACAATAGAATCTAGTGACTTTTTTTGATATTCTTTACTCAGAAAAATTGATGAATTATTTTTTATTTGGTTGTCCAAATTTTCAATAATTCGATCAAATCGATTCACGTCATTATTTAAATCAACTAACATACTATTCAAATAAGTTTCAATGATTGCATTTTCTTTCCTTTCTTCATTCCAGTTGTTAATTTGAAGAGCAATTA